>CAXBCS010000032.1:0-39447 GCA_963974305.1 uncultured bacterium | reverse complement strand
CTGAGGCAAAAATGACCTTGATTAAAAAGTATGGTTTGACACAATTTGACAGTGGGTCTTACCGCATTCCTTCTCAAAAAATTACTATTGGCGATAAAACTATACAAACTGACACCTTCAACATTGCTGTGGCAAATGTGGTTTTAGATACAGTAAATCAAGGTTTATACGACATCAAACCAGCAATTGAATTGCCAAAAGATTATAGCAATTGGTGGAAATATCTTCTTTGGATACTGCCTATCGCTATCGCTATAGGTGCTTTTCTTTTTTGGTTATTGAGACGAAACAAAAAACAAAAAGAGGCCGAGAAGTATGTGCCCCCATTTGATAAAGCATTAGCGTCTTTGAAGTCTCTAGATGAGAGTGATTTTATTGACTCCCATAATTACAAAGAGTACTATACAGTTCTTACAGATACTATTCGTCGTTACTATGATGAGAAGGTTTACGATCATGCCTTAGAGAGTACTACCGATGAATTAATTGACCAATTAAATGCTGAACGTGACAGTGGTCATATTGCATTTAACCCAGAGACCATAGCTTCATTAAAGGATATATTTAAACGCGCTGATTTAGTCAAATTTGCACGTATTAATCCACCTGAAGGGAAAGCACAGGCAGATCGCTTGGCTATAGAAGATATTGTAAAAGAAACGAAAGAGGTACTACCAGAACCTACCATTGAAGAATTGATGCAGCGGGAAGATTATAGGGAAGCGCTTTCGCGAAAGCGTCAACGTAAACTTTGGCTAACTGGTATCGGGGGTGTTGTAGGAATATTAATTTTGGCTGCTGGAGTTGGAGTGGTCGTTAAAGGGTATGATGAAGTTAAAGACTTCATTTTTGGAAATGAGACACGCGAACTAGCAGAGGGTATTTGGATTAATAGTGAGTACGGTTTTCCAGGAATGATCGTAAGCTCTCCAGAAGTACTCGTTAGAAAAGAAGTGCCACTTCCAGAGGAAGCAGTAGGGAAAATAGACATCACAACTTTTGGTTGGGAATCAGAAAAAGATGCATTAAGTATTGCTGTTTTCCAATTTGGTTTTCCAAAGGGAACAGAAATTAAGGTTGAGGATCTCGTTAACTCGCAATTGGCTCAAATGGAGGCAGAAGGCTTTACGGCAGACATTGTCAAAAGCGAGAAATACACGACTCCAAACGGAGCAGAAGGTTTAAAAACCTTTGGGACAGGCTCAGTGGTTGTCGATAAAAAGAAAGGAACCAAGGTTTCTGGGGAATACGTCTTATTGACTTTTCAGGCAGAAGACATCGTACAACAGTTATTTATTTCTTGGCAAGAAGACGATCCTTATAGTAAGCAAATCGCAGAGCGCGTTTTAAATAATGTCGAACTTCAAAAAGCAACCGCCGAATAATGTTTGACAATTTTGAATTTTCAAATCCCGAGTTCTTCTGGTTATACCTGTTACTACCAGTGGCTATTGCGTGGTATATTTTCAAGCGTAAAAAACAGACCCCTAATCTAAAACTTTCGAGTATAAAAGGATTTAAAACTGGGAATTCTTGGTTAGCTAAACTAAGACCTTTCCTCTTTTTTCTTCGTCTGATAACTTTGGCCTTATTAATTACGGCCATGGCTCGCCCAAGAAATGTGGATGTATCAACACGCACCAAAAAAACACAGGGAATTGACATTGTCATAGCTATTGATGTTTCTGCAAGTATGCTCGCAAAAGATTTACGTCCTAACCGTCTGGAAGCTTTAAAAACAGTAGCTGCACGTTTTATTAAAGGAAGACCTAACGATCGTATTGGTTTGGTAGAATATGCTGGAGAGAGTTATACAAAAACACCACTCACCTCTGATAAAACGATTGTTTTAAGTTCGCTTAACAGTATTCGTTACAACAACATAATTGAAGGTGGAACGGCTATTGGAATGGGGCTAGCAACCTCGGTGAATAGGCTAAAAGACAGTAAAGCTTTAAGCAAAGTAATCATCCTCATGACCGATGGAGAGAACAACGCTGGTGCTATTGATCCGCGTATTGCGAGCGAGCTCTCTAAAGAATTTGGCATAAAAGTGTACACTATTGGAATGGGAACAAACGGTATGGCCTTATCACCTTATGCAAGAAATCCCAATGGAAGCTTTGTGTATCGTAGTCAGCAAGTGACGATTGATGAAGATTTATTGAAAGAAATTGCTCAAGTGACAGGAGGAAAATATTTTAGAGCGACCAATAATAAAAAGTTAACGGAAATATATGACGAAATCGACAAGCTGGAAAAAACAGATGTTGAAGAATTTAAATATACGAACTACGAAGAAAAGTTTCGCCCGCTTGTATTACTCGCTGGAATTTTGCTACTGCTAGAACTACTGTTGAAATATACAGTTTTTAGAAGTTTCGTATAAAGAGACACTATGTACTTACTCGAAGAAAAAATATGGTTTTGGTTGTTGTTGGTAATCCCGGCAATCGTGCTCCTATATCTTGGTGTCTTGGTATGGCAACGTTCGGCCCAACGAAAGTTTGCCCAGCAACGACTCTTAAAAAAATTGAGCCCAGATCGGTCCATTTTTAAACCCATACTCAAAATATTAACCCTTTGTTTGGCAATTTTTTTCATAGTTATAGCTCTCGTAAATCCAAAAATTGGTACAAAACTTGAGACTGTAAAACGCGAAGGAGTCGATGTAGTATTTGCTGTGGATGTATCAAAAAGTATGCTCGCAGAAGATATTGCACCTAATCGTATTGAAAAAGCAAAGCAACTGGTTACTCAAATCATCAATGGCCTAGGAAGTGATCGCATAGGTATTATAGCTTATGCAGGGAGTGCCTATCCACAACTTCCCATCACCACAGATTACAGTAGCGCCAAGCTTTTTTTAAGTCAGATGAATACAGATATGCTTTCCAGTCAAGGTACTGCAATTGCCGAAGCTATCGAACTTGCAAAAACCTATTATAACGATGAAGAACAGACCAATCGTGTGTTGTTTATTATCTCAGATGGAGAAGATCACTTAGGAGAAGCAGCAAGTATTGCAGAGCAAGCAGCACAAGAAGGAATCCGTATTTTTACTATTGGTGTTGGCGATGTGAAGGGCGGACTTATACCTATCAAGAGAAATGGGATTGTACAATCTTATAAGGAAGATAAAAATGGAGAGAAGGTAATTACGAGGCTGGACGAACAAACCTTAAAAGATATTGCTTCAGAGGCCAATGGGATATACATCAATGGAAAAAACACGGCCGATGTAGTTTCTAAGGTAAAGGAAGTACTCAATGCAATGGATAAAAAAGAATTTGAAGCAAAGCAGTTTGCAGATTTTAAAGATCGCTTCCAGTGGTTTTTAGGAGCTGGGATATTGTTATTATTTTTAGATGTCTTTTTCTTAGAACGAAAAACAGCTTGGATCAAAAGACTCAACTTGTTTAATGAAGAAAATTAAAACAAAACGTGATGATGAATTTAGATAAAAACCTTGCTATACAACCGCTCCTGAGGTGGAATGGATGCCTTAGCCTGCTGTTTATTTCTCTACTATCACTGGGCGGACTTTCGGCGCAAGACAAGGGCAAAGAGCCAAAAACAAATCCCAATGCAGCAGAAGCTCGTAGCCTTATTATTGAAGGTACAGAAGCTATGTCAAAGCAAGAAGGTGTGGTTGATGTGAGCGCTTTCGCGAAAGCGGAATCAAACCTAAGAGAAGCCATATCATTAGATCCCGCTAGTGTACCCGCTAAATACAATGCAGGTACTAATTACTACAAGAATAAAAAGTGGGAAGAGAGTACCGCGGCCTTAGTGTATGCCACTGAAGTCGCTACTACAAAAACCGAAAAACACAAAGCCTTCCATAATCTTGGGAATGCCTTGTTTCAACGCAAAAATTATAAAGCAGCTGTTGAGGCGTATAAAAATGCGTTGCGCAATAATCCTACAGATGAAGAAACACGTTATAACTTACAACTAGCCAAAAAAGAAGAAGAGAAAGACGGCGGTGGCGGTGGCGGTGGCGATGATGACAAGGAGAAGGAAGATCAGGATAAGAAAGATCAAGAAAAAAACGAAAAGGATAATAAGGGAGACGGGGACGAGAAAGAGAGTGACGACGGGAAAGAAAAAGAAACAGACGACGAAGGCAAAGAGAAAAAAGACGAGGGCGAACAAAAGGAAGATGAAAATGGAAAGCCTGATGAAAAAGAAAAGAAACAAGACGGTGGAGAAGGCGACAACAAAAAAGAGCAACCTCAAAAACCTACCCCTCAACAGGGACAATTATCTCCTCAACGTGTTCAGAGTTTGCTAAAGGCAATGCAAGATCAAGAGCAAAAAACACAGGAGAAAATCAATGCTCAAAAAACAAAAGGCGCAAAAGTGAAGACCGAGAAAGATTGGTAACACTGGCTAATAATATCTAGAATGAAAATTAAACTATACATATTCTTATCATTTTTCCTTGCGGTTTCTACCGTATGGGCACAAGATGTGTCGTTTAATACGAAGGTGAGTAAGAAAAAATTAGGCGTTAATGAAAGGCTTCGTGTTGATTTTATCATGAATCAAGACGGAGATAATTTTACTCCTCCAAGTTTTGAAGGGTTTACAGTTACAGGTGGCCCTAATCAGTCTGTAAGCAGGCAATGGCTTAATGGAAAGAGTTCCTTTTCAAAGACTTTTAGTTATTTTCTTGCACCAACCAAACGAGGAAATTTTACCATCAATCAAGCGACCATAGTTGTAAAAGGAGAAGTCTATAAAACACCTCCCATCGCTATTACGGTTACAGCCGCAGTAGACAAACCAAAAGATGGTGATGATGTTGCTTATATCGCTTCAGAAAAAATACATCTGGTGGCAGAGGTATCCAATGGATCACCTTACCTCAATGAGGCTTTTAATGTAGTGTATAAGCTATATGTGGCACCAGAAACAAGCGTGAGCAATTGGAGGGAGATTGATTCTCCAAAGTTTGCCGATTTCTGGAGTCAAAATATTGATGAAAAACAGTTCAAAATATACGACGGAGAATATAAGGGAGAACCTTATCGCTATGTGGTTTTAAGACGTACCGTTTTATATCCTCAGAAAGATGGGAAGCTCAATATTGAGCCATTGAGCTTGAGCATTTCGGTAAGTGTTCCAACGAGTAGAAGGGACATTTTTGGGCGTCCGCTTACGAAATCGGCTAATATTACGGTGAGTGCTCGTAACCGAATTGTCAATGTAAAACCCTTACCTAAAGTGGGACGCCCCGATGATTTTTCAGGAGCTGTTGGACAGTTTGATTTTAAGGTAAAGACTAATAAAACCCAACTTGATGCCTCAGAAGCTTTTCAGTTGAGCGTGGAAGCAGAAGGGAAAGGAAATTTAAAACTCTTTGATCTGCCTAAATTAACCTTGCCTAGTTCGCTGGAAGTCTATGAGCCAGAAAATGACGATAAGGTAAGGACTAACCTTGCGGGTATGAGTGGTCTTAAGAAACAACTGTATACGGTGGTTCCTCAGTATAAGGGGAAGTACCCAATTCCGACGATTTCTTTTAGTTATTTTGATCCAAATACAGAACGATATACCCGTTTGACTTCAGAAGATATCGTTATTGATGTCATCAATGGACCTACAGATAGCGCTCCTGATAACAATAATTCAAACACTGCTAAACAACCAGTGGTGGCAAATAACAAACAATTTCAATACATAAAAACAGAGACCACTCTCGAACCAATAACTAAAGATCGATTTTTTAAGTCAACGACTTTTTGGTCATTGGTGAGTCTTCCATTTTTACTTATTCCATTAGCAATGGTAGCACGTCGTAAACGTGAGGCTTACGCCAGTGATATACAAGGTAATCGCATTAGAAAAGCAGATAAACTTGCACGAAAATTTTTGAGTACAGCCAAGATGAGTTTGGGTGATCAAAAAGCCTTCTATGTAGCTATGGAAAAAGCATTACATAATTACTTGAAGGCAAAGCTAAATATTCAGACAAGTGATATGAGTAAGGATAGAATATCCAGACTCCTCAAGGAACGTGAAGTAGACGAGTCCACAAGTATTGAATTTTTAAGTCTCTTAGAGAGTTGTGAATTTGCTCGATATACACCGTCAAGCAATGTGGCAATGCAACAAGATTACGACAAGGCAGTACGTGTTATTTCGGCCTTAGACAAACAGTTATAAAATGAAAAAGTTTCTAATTCATATCATTCTTGGACTTTTCATCGGTCATAGTTTTTTGGCAAATGCTCAAACACCAGAAGCTTCCTTTGATAAAGCCAATACGCACTATGCAGACGGGCAGTATCAAGAAGCTGTAGACGCATATATGAAGGTGGTTGAAGCTGGTTTAGAATCGGTGGCTTTGTATTATAATCTGGGTAACGCCCATTATAAATTGAATAATGTTGCGCCTGCCAATTATTATTATGAAAAGGCAAAGCGCCTTGCTCCTAATGATAGTGACATACGAAACAACGTCGCTTTTGCAGAAAATATGCGAATTGACGCTATTGATCCATTACCTGAAAACACTTTTAAGAAGTGGTTCAACTCGGTTTTAAGTATTTTCACCGTAGATGGCTGGGCTTATACCACGGTTATTTTTATTATTGCTTTTGTTCTCTTATTTTTAGGCTACTATTTTAGTTTTGGAACGGGAAGAAAACGTCTATTTTTTATCACTGCTTTCAGTAGTTTGATTCTAGGAGGGTTTAGTCTTGTGTGTGCTTATTCCGCTTTCGCGAAAGCTGAAAATGATCGCCCAGCAATTGTTTTCTCTGCATCAACAGAGGTAAAAAGCGAACCAAATCTTGCTAGCACTAATGCATTTACGCTACATGAGGGCACCAAAGTCCTTGTGTTGGAAGAAACCAAGGATTGGAAGCGTATTAAGCTTATAGATGGCAAAACCGGTTGGATTCTCGCAGAAGACATTAAAGAATTATAGTATTAGTAGTTCATAACGCGCGCATAGCTTCTATCTTTGTATTGACAATCTATGAAAAACGTTCACAAACAATATATATTTAAAGCCATCCTAGTATTAGGAATGTTGGCCTATATAGGTATGTCTGTTTATGAAACTATGGACGATTTTAAAGGGGATCATTCTAAGCTTATAAGTCTAGATATTGAAGAACAAAACGACAGTAAAGAGTCTGAGGAAAAAAGCGCAGATACTGAACTTGAAGAAAATTTTGTGTATTCTGAGCTGCGTTTATATCTAAGGGATTTCCAGGTCCTTAAAATGAATCCACGAACCAACCAAATGTGCTTTTCATTATTAATTAATTATTTAGAATTAAGCACACCACCTCCAGAACAAAAGGCTTAGCTTTTTATTGAACCATGAAAACCCTCGGTTTTCGATTTCCATTTACCTTAGCACAAATACTCAACCATTGTAGTTGCCCTGCATTTTTGCAAATTGGCTACCAAAATACTCATTATGAAACAATTTTTTTCAAACCTTAAAGGTGATGCCTTTGGAGGAATTACCGCAGGAATCGTTGCATTACCACTAGCCTTAGCCTTTGGGGTATCTTCTGGCTTAGGTCCGAGTGCCGGTTTATACGGAGCCATTTTTATTGGGTTTTTTGCTGCGCTATTGGGTGGAACTCCCACGCAAATTTCGGGACCTACCGCTCCAATGACGGCAGTCAGTATGGTAATAATAGCGGGAATTATAGCCTCCTTTGAGGGAGATGTTGTTAAAGCTTTACCCGCAATACTTACTGTCTTCTTTCTCGCAGGTCTATTTCAGGTTGGTATGGGTGTGTTAGGCATCGGAAAGTATATAAAATACATACCCTATCCTGTAGTCTCTGGTTTTATGACCGCCATTGGAGTAATGATCTTAATCACTCAGATTTTACCTGCTCTAGGCTATTATCCTAAAGAGGATACCGATTACGTAAATACCTTTAAACCACAAGCAGAAGAGGTGATTTTAGATAATATATTAAAAGAAGAAGCGGGAGAAGGTCTTCTTGTTTTGGAGGACTTTAAAGAAACCATTGAACGCGCTAATGAGATTACGCCAGATGCTATTAATGCAGAGGCCACAACTCTCGCTGCAGCAAATGCTTCAGGAGTATTAGGAGCAGTAAAATTAATGTCAAAAGCCATACAGAATATCAATTGGCTTGAGCTTATCCTGGCTCTTTCCACTATTTTTATCATTTACGGATTTAAACGAATAACCAAAGCAATCCCGAGCACACTAGTCGCCTTATTAGTGGTTTCTGGTGTCGCTTACTTTGCAAAACTCGAATATCGCGCCATCGAAGAGATCCCCAGTGGATTCCCTGAATTCAACTCTAAAATGTTTACCGAATTTAGTTTAGGAGCAATTTCACCTTATATCCTAGCTGCATTGTCTTTAGCCTTTTTGGGAGCCATTGATTCATTATTGACCTCAGTTGTTGCAGACAATATGACCAAAACTAAGCATAATCCGAATAAAGAATTGATTGGACAAGGTATTGGAAATTCTATCGCATCTCTTTTTGGAGGGATTCCGGGTGCAGGTGCAACGATTCGTACTGTAGTAAATATCAATGCTGGAGGAAAAACCCGATTGTCCGGTATGGTGGCTGGTGTCCTTTTATTAGTCATACTACTCGCTCTTGGTCCTGTAGCTTCTAAAATTCCAGCAGCCGTTCTTGCCGGAATCTTGATAACTGTCGGAATTGGCGTTATGGATTATAAAGGTTTGAAAGCTATCCCTAACCTCCCAAAAGATATCAAAGTTCTCGGATTGAAATTAAGCACCGAAGTCATTATCATGCTCATAGTTCTTGTACTTTCAGTATTTTGGAATTTAATCAATGCCGTTGGGATTGGACTTGTGCTATCATCACTTATTTTTATGAAAAAGATGGGCGATTTCACAGCGAGTCAATCGACTGTGCTTGATCTAAAAGCCACAGAGAAAAATGAACTATTATGGAATGACGAAATCTCTTTTCCAGGAAACCTCAAGGAGGAAATTTTCATTAAACACCTAAGCGGACCTTTATTCTTTGGATACACAAGTGAATTTCAGCAATTAACTAAGCAAATTCCAGTGACAGCAAAGCACGTAATTCTACGAATGGATAAGGTGCCATATATGGATCAATCGGGAGTTTATGCTGTGGAAGACACGGTGCTCGCTTTAGAACAACAAGGAATCCATACACATATTGTAGGAGTACAGAAACAACCACAATACATGATGGAACGTATTGACATCATCCCGGATTTAATTCCTATAGAGAGCGTTTTTGAAAACTTTAATGACTGTATCAATTACCTTAAGACGTTTGTAAAAGATGAATACTAATAGTTATTTATAGCTTAACACATTGCCATTTATTACAAGAGCCGTTATTCATTTGACGGCTCTTCTTCGCCTGGATTATATAGGTTTTCTTCTTTCGCCTTTTCCAAAATAGAGGGAAGAATAGACGGTGCGAGCATTTTGACTGGCTCGTATAAACGAGAAGCTTCAATATCTTCTTCACTTACGATGTCCAACTGCTTATTGGCAGCATCTAAGAACATCAGAACAACACTGAGTAGAAAAGCATACTTAAGAACCGCAAAAGCAGCCCCAGCTATCTTATTAACGATGCCTAGCATTGCAAAATCGGCAACTCTTGTCAAGAGTTTACCCGCCATCGAAACGACCACAATAATTATGACAAAGGTGATTGCAAAAGCAGCTAGATTAATGGTTTGCTCGCTCCAGGAAGTCCTTTCAACAAGCCAATCTCCCACAAAATACGAAAAATAGATAGCGCCAATAATTCCGGCAATTAAACCTATTAGGGAGGCGAGTTCTACAAATAGCCCCTTGCGAAAGCCTTGAATCAAACCGAGGATTAAAATAATCCCAAAAACTATATCAATGGTGTTCATTGGATAAAGATAGTAATTTCAAGAGACGGATTGTATCTTTGTCCATTCAGTTAAGAATCGGTTTTAAACAAATTTTCGCGAAAGCGAAAATGAAAATATGGCAAGAGACGAAGAACTAAAAACGCGATACAAGGCAGTAGTTGATAAACTAACCCTGAGATTTGCAGAAGGAGACACCCTTGATTTAGATAGTATTATCTACCTCATTGGGATCCAAGAGTTGGGACAATTAGACGCAACTTTCAAGAAAGATGAAAAGGTGAATCTCATGCACATAGCCATTTGCCGATTGTTAGAGCCATTTGGTTACTATCAATTTGACTATGAAGATCCTGAAGGATGGCCTCATTATAAGATTTTAGAACCGCTACCGCCATTAAAAGCAGGAGAGCAACAGATCTTGATGAAAGACGCAATTGTACAGTATTTTATGGAAAAAGGACTTATAGACTAATTTTTTGCTTTCGCGTAAGCATATTTTAAAGGGCAACATGCCAGTCTTTATAGAAGTTTATTAAATTTGCACCTCCTAAAATTTAGGTGCTAAATCAAAGCTATGTTAGATAAAATCAAGGAACTCATTACTGAAGTAGAAGCCTTCAAAGCCAATTCCATGGAGGAGGTAGAAGCTTTTCGTATTAAGTTTTCTGGAAAGAAAGGTGTCATTAATGAGTATATGGCAGAATTTCGCAATGTCCCTAATGAATTGAAAAAGGAATACGGACAGGTAATTAACAAGCTTAAAGACGCCGCACTTGAAAAGGTGAATTCCTTAAAAGAATCCCTTGAAGGCGAAGAAGAAGCAGGAGCTACAGGCGATTTAACACGTCCAGGAGAACCTATGGAAATTGGTTCTCGTCACCCTATTTCAATTGTAAAAAATCAGATTATTGATATTTTTTCAAGAATAGGATTTAATGTTTCAGAAGGTCCAGAAATTGAAGATGACTGGCACAATTTTACTGCTTTGAACCTTCCAGAATATCACCCTGCTCGCGATATGCAGGATACTTTCTTTATCCAAACAGATCCAGATATCTTATTACGCACGCATACCTCTTCGGTTCAAGTGCGTTATATGGAAAACAATAAACCCCCAATTCGTACAATTAGTCCAGGTCGGGTTTACAGAAACGAAGCGATTAGTGGGCGTTCACATTGTTTCTTTCATCAAGTAGAAGGTCTTTATATTGATAAAGACGTCTCCTTTGCAGATCTTAAGCAAACCTTACAGTACTTTACAACAGAGATGTTTGGCAAAAGTAAAATTCGGTTACGTCCCTCCTATTTTCCATTTACTGAGCCTAGCGCCGAGGTAGATGTGTATTGGGGCCTTGAAACAGAAACCGACTACAAAATGACCAAGGGTACTGGTTGGTTGGAAATTATGGGCTGCGGAATGGTAGATCCTAATGTTTTGGAAAACTGTGGAATTGACAGCAAAGAGTACAGCGGATTTGCATTTGGAATGGGTATTGATCGTATTGCACTGCTCTTACACCAGATTTCTGACATCCGTATGCTAAGTGAAAACGACATTCGTTTCTTGGAACAGTTTAAGAGTGCATTTTAATTTAGACTTTCCTGATCGTGCGTAAAGACATTGATATTCCTAAAGTTAAAAATATATATGTAGCTGCTGTCAAAGAGCTACATCCTGATTACAATACAGAAGATTGGAATGCTTATATCATTAATGATGGTGAGACGCCTTTAGAAATGGTACTCATTGTTGCACAAGGATATGATGATAAGGATATGACGAGTCATATGCGACATACCATTGCCATACTGCCAGCCAAAGGCTTTGCCAAGATTGAATTCATGGAAGAGAGTATCTTCCGTTTAAATAACTTCTTCTCGGTGACTTATTTCTTAGACAATAAGATGTATGAAAAACGTTGGGAATTTCCTGCAAACACGATTATGGATGACAATGCTGTTGTCCTTCCTGTAATGCATAAAAAAGGTGTCCTTGCCATCTAATTAATCTAGTTTGTCGGCAAGTTTTTTGAAGACACTTTTTGGATCTTTCCCTTTGTATAAAATGCTGTGAACCGCTTCGATTATTGGAATACGCGCTCGCTTTTCTCGTTTGTTATTGAGATCCAAGGCACTTTTAGCAGCATAATAACCTTCTGCAACCATTGACATCTCCATTTGAGCACTTTTAACGGTATAGCCCTTCCCAATCATATTTCCGAACATTCTGTTGCGGCTAAAAACAGAATAGCCTGTAACTAATAAGTCTCCTAGATAGGCTGACCCATTAATATCTCTTTTCATTTTGTGTGCTCGCTTTACATAGCGTTTAATCTCCCTAATTGCATTACTCATAAGTACGCTTTGGAAATTATCTCCATATCCCAGACCGTGAGCTATCCCTGCAGCAATTGCATAAATATTCTTTAAGGTGGCGGCATATTCGATACCAATAACATCATCGCTAGTCGTGCACTTTATATAATCACTAGAAAAATGATCGGCAACCAGTTGTGCGGTTTCTTCATTTGCGCAGGCGATGGTCAAATAAGAAAGTCGTTCTAGGGCTACTTCTTCTGCATGACAGGGTCCAGATACTACTCCGATATTTTCAAATGGGATGTTGTAGGTATCATGGAAGTGATGCCCTACGAGTTTACCACTTTCTGGCATGATACCTTTAATCGCTGAAAAGATAATTTTCCCTTCTAACGAAGCAGTGAGGTTTTTTAGTTCCTCCCCAACAAAGGCTGAAGGAACTGCAAAAATAATTATGTCGGCATAGGCAACGATATCATTAATATCATTGCTCAACTTCAACTGTTCTGGTTTAAACTCAACTGCACTCAGATAACTAGGGTTGTGATATTCAGTTTGCAGATGCTTGAGAGCGTAAGTGCTGCGCATATACCAGCCAACTTGATCTAGGTTTTCGCAAAGCATTTTAACAATGGCGGTTGCCCAGCTTCCGCCACCAATGACGCCAAATGTAGGTTGAGACATAGTCTTGTAATGTGTTAGGTTGGTACCCAAAAATACCACAAATTTATAGAAAAAGAGGCCTGAATGAGGAGAAGTGCGCTTTCGCGAAAGCGCAACAAAAATACATATTATACTGATTAACAATATTTTACAATTTTGGCACGCCCTTTGAATACTGTTAAGTCAATCACAAAAACGAACGATTATGAAGATGCTCAAAAACCTTACGCTACTCGCCCTAGTAACCACGCTCTTTACTTCATGTTATACAGAAGTAATTGTAGATGACGATTATATAGATATCCCAGTGGTTACATTAAATGAAGTCCTTACCGATTATGAAATCTGGTATGTAGACATTGATAGATCATCAGGATCGACAATTGTTCCTTTTGTTCAGAAAGCATTTACCCTGTCTTTCCGTAATGGAAATATTTTTGCCAATAACAATTTATCTGGCATTGGACAAAATGGAGGTGGATTTGGAATTGATGTAGGCTTCTATGATACCTTTAATTATGAACTCGATGTAAGTCATGATCTTGATGGCTCTTACAGTTTTGATGTTCGTACTTTATCAGGCAATGAAATTGAACTCTATCACCCAGCGACACGTTCTCGATATGTGTTGGTAGGATACCAAAGAAGTACCTTTGATTATGACAAGGTCTTTTACGACAATATTCATTACTTCTTACAAGAATTTGAGGCTTGGGAAAAAATAGGAACCAGTGATGAGGGAGATGTAAATCCTTTTGACAATGAGAACTTCTTACAGTTTTTACCAGCCGGACTTTCAGGTAACTTTAGGAGCTCTGAAGATCAAAATGGCACACCTATTGATAATATATTTTGGGATTATGACGGTATCTATGATGTAGAAGATGTTGTAGGAGATTTCTACTTGAAAACTTTAACATTAGATTACAATTTCCCAGACAATGAATTCTTTGAACTCACCGTTATAGATGACAGTACAGTAGAGTTGTATCAAGTAAGTACAGGGACGACCTACATATTTAGAGGCAAAGGATATATCCAGTTTAGAATGGGAGAAGATGGCAAAAGCAGTCTTCCAAAGCTCAGAGAAAAAACAAGTGATATTAAAAGTAAAATTAAGGCGCTGAAAGCGAAAAAGCTGAAAGCCCACACCCTATAAGAGGACAACCATAACCAGGGTTGTCACATAATAAGTTTTTGGTTGGTTATTTAGTTGGAAACCGCTCATCTAATTCATTAGAAAGGGCGGTTTCTTTTTGCAGTCATTTTAAATAATGTTTGCGGCTCTTCCTACAATAATCAAGTGCAGATTCCTCATTTATTTCGGCTATATAAAGCCTTTTAAAAAGAAGAATTTTGTAACTTAATCTTTCACACTAAAAACAATTTAAACCACACATTATGGGATTATTTTCATTTATTAAGAATGCAGGCGCCAAAGTATTTGGCATCGGAAAAACTGATGAAGAAGAGGCAGCTGAAGCAGCAGCAGAACGCAAGGCAGAAATTGCTGCGTCAAACGCTAAAGCCGCAGCGAGCATGGCTGAAACTGTAAACGACCTCGGACTTGAAATTGACGGACTCAATATTAGTATTGATGGAGATATCGCTACTATCACAGGAAAAGCTCTAAATCAGGCTACACGTGAAAAAATTATACTTGTTGTAGGGAACACTGCAGGTATTTCTGGAGTTGATGATCAAATGGACGTTGAAAACAAGGAACCAGAAGCGCGCTTTTATACAGTTGAAAAAGGAGATTACCTTTCCAAAATTTCTAAAAAAATGTATGGTGATGCTATGAAGTATAATGTCATCTTCGAAGCTAACAAGCCAATGCTTACTGATCCAGATAAAATCTATCCAGGACAAGTATTACGTATTCCACATTTAGATAAATAAGTCGGATAATATCGATGAAATGTAAGTTATTGCTTAACAATGTTAAATTTTAACGCATTTCATCGATCATATTTGTCAGTTCGTCGATTAATCTTAACTTGGGAGATCAACCCCAAATATTTTTAAGATTATGAAACATTTAATTACTTACAGTGTTCTTGCACTTTGTTTAGTTATTAGTAGTTGTTCTGTAGACCAGCTTGAAGACAATGAAACCTTTGAAGATAGGTCTGCTGTCATCACTTCTAGTACCACAAGTTCACTATCTTCAAATTTGCGTACATCTAGTACCATTGAAGGATTTTGCACCACAACTAACTTAATAGCGGGACAAAACTACGTAGCTGGTACAGTTGACGTTAGCTATGACGGCACTAACCTTACCATTACATATAATACAACAGCAGATTGGACTATTGGTGTGACTCATTTGAGTATTGGTGGTTGTGACGACGGTTCAATATCAACTAATGGAGGAGGAAATCCTATGATTGGTCAATTTGAATATGAAGGTAACCACCCAGACGGAACGCATGAAGTAACTTATGTTATAGATGCTAGTGACCTTCCTGATAATTATTGCTTTGCTGCACATGCCGAAGTAGATTCTGCGGGAGGTGGTGAAACAGCTTGGGCAGAAGGACTAGATTTTCCAGGTAATAGCTGGGCAATGTACGTAAGCAGTTACCTGTCAGATTGTGAAGCTCTACCTACTGATGGTGGAGACCCAGGTGACGGTGGAGATCCAGACGACAGTGGTTCTGGAAGATAAAAATAAAACCTAGTAAAAATGAAAGCCTTCTCATACGAGAGGGCTTTTTTTGTGGTATTAATTCAAGACAGTTTGATACAGCACATAAATCACAAATAAGACTACTATAAACACAAGTAACCAAGTAATGCCTTTTTTAACCGATGCTGGCTCATTTCTGCCTTTAACAGCGTTAAACACACATAAACTTGTAGAAACAGAAGCAAGAATAAGGCTTATCCACACCAAAGATGAAGGCAGTCGGTTTTCAGATACGGTTAATGTCCATGACAGTCCGCGCTCAACAAATAATAGGATAAGGCTTAACACTCCAAAATAATACGCTCGAGATGTATACATTGATGTTATATTGGCACGCCGCATCTAGGAAGTATAAAAATTCATTTCGTCTATATAAGTGTAAACGGCTTCTGGAAGTAACGGTCGAATATTCTTCCCCGAGGCTAAACCTTTGCGAATTGCCGTTGATGAAATTTCCATAATCGGAGCAGCGACTGGATGAATTTTCGGATGCTTGTCAAACTGAGTCTCTACCTTCCCTTGAGAAATACGCGGATACACATAGATTTCATGAAACTCGAGAATGGTTTCATAATTCTTCCACTTATGAAAACTCTTCAAGTTATCTTCTCCCATGATTAAGCAAAATTCATGTTGTGGGTATTTCTCTGTCAAATGCGCTAAAGTATTTACTGTATAGTTAGGCTGAGGAAGATCAAACTCTATAGTACTCGCTTCAATCTTATCATAGTCCTCAACAGCTCTTTGCACCATTTGAAAACGATGGTGATTGTCTAATAAACTACTCTTCTTTTTAAATGGATTATGTGGGGTAATGACCATCCATATCTTATCAAGGTCACTATTTTCTGCCATATGATTGGCAATGGCAAGATGCCCTATGTGAATAGGATTGAAAGTTCCAAAGTATAGTCCTATTTTCACAATATAAAACGTTTTAGTCTGAATATTTATTCCTCCTCCTCGTCACGTCTCAAAGGTCGTGCAATAAAATCTTCTACCAAGGTAGTAGCTTCTTCTAAGGCATGCTCCAAATTATCATTTAAAATAACATGATCAAATTGAGGCGCAGTAGCGAGTTCTACCGAGGCCTTAGCGATACGCATATTAATTTTTGCCTCGCTTTCAGTCTTTCTTTTCTTTAACCGAATTTTCAATTCATCTACACTTGGTGGTTTCACAAACACTGCCAAGGTACGATTTGGAAATTTTTTCTTGATTCGCAATCCGCCTACTACATCAATATCAAAAATAACGTGTTTCCCCATCGCCCAAATACGGTGTACCTCTTTCTTTAAAGTTCCATAGAAATTATCTCTATACACTTCTTCCCATTCCAAGAAATCCTCGCCTTTGATATGATTTTTGAAGGTCTCCAAAGAGATAAAATAGTAATCCTTACCATCTTCCTCATCTCCACGAGCTTCTCTACTGGTAGCCGAGATACTAAATTCTAGATTCAGTTTTTCTTGGGCAAGTAAATGCCTAACGATGGTTGTTTTGCCACTCCCAGAAGGAGCCGAAAATACAATAAGTTTACCGTCGTGGCTGAGGCCTTGTTTACTATTCATTAAAGTACGTTTAGAACCTGTTCTTTTATTTTCTCTAATTCGTCTTTCATTTGCACAACGAGTTGTTGCATAGGCGCAAAATTGGATTTAGAACCAACTGTATTGATCTCTCTTCCGATTTCTTGTGCAATAAAACCTAGTTTCTTTCCATTAGAATCATCAGAATCCAAGGCTTCAGTGAAGTAATCCAAGTGGTTTTTTAAGCGCACTTTTTCCTCAGTGATATCGTATTTTTCTAGATAGTAAATCAGTTCTTGTTCGAATCGATTTTCATCCAATTGAACCTTTAGATCAGAAACTGCCTTTTCAAGTCGCACTTTTACATCTGCAATACGATCAGTATCTAAAGCAATGACATCTGACAATAGTTGTTGGAGGTTAGATATACGTAATTCAAATTCTGTTTTTAAAGAAGCACCTTCATCTGCACGATAGGTGTTTATTTCGTTTAAAGCGAGGTCGAGATTTTCAAGAATACTTTTGTATTCATTTTCATCTAATTCTTCACGCTCAGTTTTAAGAGCGTCCGGCAATCTCACCGCCATTTTAAGTAATTCAGTCGCTTCGGCACCTCCGGGAATTACTGCTCCTAATTGTTTCATGTATTCTTTAACTACACTTTCATTAACCTTAGTGTTCGTTAATTCACCAGTGCTTTCAAGGTATAATGAAAAGTCAATTTTTCCACGCTCTAAAGACTTTGCCACACGATTACGCATGCTTAGTTCTTTCTCTCTATAAGTAGATGGAATTCGGGCATTCAAATCAAGATTCTTACTATTAAGTGACTTGATTTCTATGGTTATTTTTTTTCCAGGAAGTTGAATAACGCTCTTCCCGAAGCCGGTCATTGATTTTATCATAGCTACAAAGATACGTATTCAATCAAAGATAGAAAGTTGTCTCTTTCTACTTTCAGCATGCCACAAAATACCTTGACATAAGAAGTTTGAAACTCTCGCGACATCAAAAAACTGACTATTTTACAGAATCCTGCATAAATGCGCGCTGTTGGTAAGCAGCCAAAATCATAAAGATTACGAGCATAACGTAACCTATGGCAATATTGTATTCCCAATCAATAAAGGAACTCCCAATACAAATCACAAGTAACACCAAAGCGTATTGCAAATATTTCTTGGCTAAAAACTCATATGCCTTATCCCAAGTTTCCTGATCCCGAGACCACCAAGCAGGAGCCTTTGATAGGAAGCTGTTGTCTAATGACGGTGGAAATTGTTTAGTAATCGCATAAAGAGCAAAGGCAATTAGTGCAGGCGTTATTGTAGTGAGTATTGAATCTATATTCATTTTAGTTTTTTACCGTTGGAGTCAAAGTGCTCATTCAAATATCTAATCGTGCTGTACATAGCAATGGCTAAACCAACCAGCATTATCCCAAGATGGACAATCATTGCATATGGGATTTGAAATATCCACAATAGCACTCCTGATCCAAAAAGCACCCAACTATAGGTCACTAAATCTTTGGCATTACGCTTATTAGCTGCATCCCATATTTCTTGATTGGACATCGATTTTCGTGTTCGATATCCATAAAGTTCATTGATTGTTTTTGGGGGTTTTTTCAAGTAATAATAGGCAAGCCCTAAAAACAGTAATCCATCAAAAATAATGATTAGATAAATGCTCAATGAAGTCTCAAGCATGATTAGTTCAACTCTTTAATCTTAATGTTGCGATACCATACCTTATCCCCGTGATCTTGAAGACCAATATGCCCTGTTTTATAATCGCCAAAACCTTTCCAATCCTTGAATTTTGACTTTGCAATCATGCCTTTCCATTTATCCCCATGAGTAGGGAAAACATAAAGTTCGGTGCCATTCATTGTCACTCTTCCTAAATTCTTATCATGATTGATTTCTAGAATAACCTCATTCCACTCACCTGCAGGATTGACAACTCCATCTTTTGGTGCGATCATATCATACAAAGCTCCCGCTCTATGCGTTTTTCCTCCGCGATTGGCATCTGGGTGACGTTCATCATCTAAAACTTGAATTTCAGGACCTGTTTGATATGCCTCCGAAAAAGCTGCATCTTCATGAACTCCGTAAAAGATTCCTGAGTTTCCACCTTCTGCAATTTTCCATTCAAGAGAAAGTATAAAATTGGTGTACTCTTTTTTTGTAATGATATTTTTACCTCCTGAAGTGCCGGGCGTAAAAGCCATGGCTCCATCTTCAATGGTCCATTCTGGATACATCCCTTCAGAAAGATAACCCTTAAAGTTATCAAAGTTTTTTCCATCAAATAGCACTTGCCATTCTCCATCAACAACTTCTTCTATTTCAACATTTGTCGTAGCCATAGTTTCTTCTTTGACCTCTTTTTCTGTGTTCTTACATGCCAATGCAGTAATGGCAATTAGTCCGATGTAAAGTATTTTTTTCATGTTCTTAAGGTATTTATAATCCTAAAATCTTTTTTAATAAGTCGGCGTCTACATCTGATCCAGCAAAGTCGTCAAACCGTTTCTGTGTAGCTTCAATTATGTGATCTGAAATAAAAGCAGCGCCTTCTCTCGCTCCTTGTTCTGGACTTTTTACACAGCATTCCCATTCCATTACCGCCCACACATCACAACCGTACTCAGTGAGTTTGGTAAAAATTGTTTTGAAATCAATTTGTCCATCGCCAGGCGATCGGTATCGACCTGCTCTATCTTGCCAATCACTATACCCTCCAAAAGTACCGCGTTTTCCATCTGGATTGAATTCTGAATCTTTAACGTGAAACGCCTTGATAAAGGAATGGTAATGATCAATGTACTCAATATAATCCAGTTGTTGTAGGACAAAGTGACTCGGGTCGTATAAAATATTTACACGTTTATGATTGTTAGTCGCTTTTAAAAAACGTTCAAAAGTAACTCCATCATGAAGATCTTCCCCAGGATGAATTTCGTATGCAAGGTCAACACCATTTGCATCGTACTCATTGAGAAGAGGTAACCAACGCTTGGCCAGTTCTTCAAATCCCATTTCAACAAGTCCGGCTGGTCTTTGCGGCCATGGGTGCATGGTATGCCACAAAAGAGATCCGCTAAAAGTAGCACTTACATTCAGTCCTAAATGTTTACTTGCGCGAGCCGCACTTATTACTTGTTTGCGCGCCCATTCTGTTCGTTTTTTCGGATTATTTTTACAATCGTCTGGCGCAAAATTATCAAACATCAAATCATAGGCCGGATGAACAGCAACTAACTGTCCTTGCAGGTGAGTCGATAGCTCAGTAATTTCTAAACCATAGCTATTAATTTTTCCTTTTAATTCATCGCAATAGGTTTTGCTTTCTCCTGCTTTGGTAAGGTCAATAAGCCGACTTTCCCAAGTGGGGATTTGAATTCCTTTATAGCCTAGATCTGCAGCCCATTTACACAGGCCGTCTAGGGAATTAAACGGTGCCTTATCGTCCATAAATTGGGCGAGAAAAACGGCGGGTCCTTTAATTGTTTTCATTTCTTTGTGCCTCTTCAGGCAGGTATCTTAGTATTCCTGAAAGTCAGAAATTTCAAGTTATTTTATTAATTGCGCTTTCGCGAAAGCGCTATAGACATAAACCTGTCCATTCATTATCAAAAGGCAGAATTTAATCCAAGTCCACCCAGACATTACCTCCCTTATGTGAAGCTACTGCTTTCTCAATAAAATTCATCCCTCGCACCCCATCTGTCATTCCTGGAAATTCTGCAGGATGATATTGCTCTCCGCGAACTGCTTTTGCTACCCCGCGATAGATATTACCCATAGCGTCAAAGATGCCTTCAGGATGTCCTGGAGGTAGTTTGGTGCCATCAAGAGACAAGGCGCTGTTATAAGCGTGGCCTGGCTTTAAAACTCTTAGCGGTTGGCCTTCTTCTAGTAGATATAAGTAATTAGGATTTTCCTGCTCCCACTTTAAGGAAGCCTTGCGGCCATAAACAGCAACTGTAAAATTATTTTCTTCTCCAGTAGCTATTTGACTAGATCGTAAAACACCTTTTATATGCTTTCCTAATCGTAGTAAAACTGTCCCGTCAATATCCATTTGATTATCATCATAGAGATGGTTCAAATCTGCCAGCACTGAGTTTACTTTCATCCCAGTAACGAACTCTAGCATTTGATATGCATGAACGCCAATATCTCCTAAACAACAGCTTATTCCTGATTTTTCTGGATTAAGTCGCCAAGTGCTCGCCCGTTGTTCTTTATCGTGAATCAAGCTATTAATCCATCCTTGATAATATTGCACATCTACTTTCTGTATTGGTCCGATGTCGCCTTGAGCGATCATTTCTTTCATCTGGCGTACCATTGGGTAGCCAGTATAGGTATGGGTCAAACCAAAGACATTCCCATTCACTTTCTGAATAGCCTGTAAATCTATTGCTTCAGCGTGGGTCATCGTCATTGGTTTTTCACAGATAACATGAAAACCGGCCGCCAGAAGTTTTTTGGCCATTGGATAATGTAAAAAGTTGGGCGTTAATATTGAGACCACTTGAATACGGTCATTTTCAGGCAACGCCAACTCCCCTTCGATCATAGCATCGATATCACTATAGATACGATTTGTGGGAATGCCAATTTCTTTGGCGAAAGCGATACTCACATTTACATCGGGATTAAAAGAACCCCCAGTAAGCGCGTAGCTGTCAAACATACTCGCTGCCACTCGATGCAAAATTCCTATGAGTGAATCTCCACCGCCCCCTAGGACGCCCCATCTTATTTTGTTGCTCATACTAGTCAATACTTAAATTAAATTATTCTGCGTAATCGATTTTTTCGTTTTTAAACAACAAGGCAAAAATTACAAAAACGGCTGCGGCAAAAGCTGCTGGGAATATCCAAACTGAGCTCCAGTCATGTCCATCTCCCACAATATTAGCGTCTGTAATTTTTCCTGTAATATAAAATCCAACTAGCATCCCTACTCCGTAAGTTGCAAGTGTAATAAGTCCTTGAGCTGCACTCTTAATTTTTGGACCAGCTTTGCTGTCTGTATAAATTTGACCTGATACGAAGAAAAAGTCATAACAAATACCGTGTAAGGCGATACCTAAAACAACAATACTGAAAAGATCTCCTCCATTGCCATAAGCAAATAGCAAATATCTCACCGCCCAAGCTAGCATACCTACAAGAATGGTCTTTTTGAATCCAAATTTCTTGAAGAAAAAAGGAAGTAAAAGCATAAACAATATTTCTGATGCTTGCCCTACTGTTGTCCAAGCCGTGGAGTTTTCAACAGCAGATTCGGTTAAAAATGGACTTAGGTTCGTATAGTAAAAAGCCAATGGAATACAGATAAGCACAGAAGAAAGGAAAAACACTAAGAAGTTACGATCCTTCAAGAGTTTTAAGGCCTCAAGACCAAGTACATCTCCTACTGCCACTTTTTCACCTTTGGCACTTGGAGGTGTCTTAGGCAATGTAAAACTAAAAATACCCAATACTGCAGAGGCTATTGCCGTCATCATAAAAGTATTTGCTAATAATCCTTCTTTAATTCCTGATTCTGAATCCCAAGAAAAAGCAAAACTAATAATCAGACCAGCAAGAATCCATCCTATAGTACCCCATACTCGTATTAATGGAAAGTCCTTTGAAGGGTCTTTCATTTGATTAAAAGCTACAGAATTGACGAGGGCAAGGGTTGGCATGTATGCAATCATATACCCGAGAACATAAGGGTAGAATGTAGCAAAATCTGTAGATTGAGACATCATATACATTAGGCCAGCACCAATAATATGAAGAACACCTAAAATTCGCTCTGCATTAAAATATCTATCAGCGATAAGTCCAATAATAAAAGGAGCAATAATGGCTCCCCAAGACTGCGTTGAGAACGCTTGCCCAATCTCTGCCCCTTCTGCGCCGAGGTTATTTCCCAAGAATGTTCCCAAGGTTACAAACCATCCTCCCCAAATAAAGAATTCGAGAAACATCATTAAGGAAAGTTGAATTTTTGTTGTTGATTTCATGAATGTGGTTATTTAATTGCTTTCGCAGATTTTATTAGAAGGTCTTTTGTAGCTTGAATCCCTGCAGTTGGATCTTCTTCATCTCCTTCATACTCGACACCGATATATCCATCATAGCCAGCATCTTTTACCAATTGAATCATTTTTACATAATCAATGGTAGTCTCATTCCCCTCAGCATCAAAAGCGTAAGATTTTGCAGAAACTGCTTTGGCATAAGGCATCAGCTCTTTGACTCCCTGATACTTATCATATTCATCAATACAAGCTCCTTCCCATTGAGCCCCTCCTTCTCTTTCCATGCAGAAGTTGCCGAAATCAGGAAGTGTTCCACAATTGGGTTGTCTCACATCTGCAATAGTCTTGGCCAATAGTCCACCAAAGCTTGAAAAACCACCATGATTTTCAACGATGATGTTTATTTTTTTCTGTTGGGCGTAAACTGACAACCTGCGTAACGAACTGGTGGCTTGAGCCCTCCAATTTGCTCGATTATCTTCATTTCCAAAGAGATTAACACGCACTGAATGGCATCCTAAATATTCTGCCACATCAATCCACATACTATGATTTGCGATGGCTCTTTCAATTTCTTGAGGGTCTGAAGAGGCGAGATCTCCTTCATTATCAACCATCATCACAAGGTTCTCAACCTCGTATTGCTCACTTTTTAATTTTAGAGGCACTAATATATTCTGATATGCCAGTTCTAAATTTTCGTATTTCTTAATCATGGGCACATACATCGAGCTCACATATTCAATACCGTCAAACCCAAGCTCCTTAGCCTTTTGAGCAAAATCCATAGGACTCAAAGTTCCAGCCTCTATAGGCTTATGAAGGGACCATTGGGCTAATGATATTTTGAAAAAAGTACCATCTGCATTGATAGACAAGGCTTTCTTTTCTGGGGCCTTCGTTGTTTCAGGCGCTGTTTCAGACTCCGACTTGCAGGCTGTAAGAATTAATGTGCAAGCTAAAAGGCTTGTAATTAGGTATTTCATTCTAAGGGTTTTATTGTTATTTTATTTTTTTTATGGACTTTTCTAATAGCGCTTTAGTAAGGGCGATGCCTTCTCTAGGATCTTCAAGTGCTCCTTCATATTCGACCCCAATATAGCCTTTATATCCAGCGTCGGCAACGATTTGCATCATTCTGGCATAATCGATTTTTGTATCATTTCCATCTTCATCAAAAGTGTATGATTTAGCCGAAACTCCTTTTGCATAAGGCATCATCTCTTTAGTTCCCTTATACATATCATATTCTAATACACATGGCGCGCCCCAGCGTTCACCACCTTCACGCTTAATACAGAAATTGCCAAAATCAGGCAAGGTTCCCACAGTACTCATATTTACCTCCTTCATCACTGCAGCAAGTTTTTCACCATCGCTCGACCAGCCTCCATGGTTTTCAATAATCACATTAACACCTATCTTTTGTCCATAGGTTCCCAACTCGGTCAAGGCGTGCACAGAATATGTATGCCATTTTACGGGATCTAACTCTCCAAAAAGATTTGCACGCACTGAATGTGCCCCCATTAATTGGGCAGCATCCATCCAATTTTTATGATTTTCTATAGCTTTCTTTTGGGCAGCAGGATCAGGATCTGCCAATTCCCCCGCATGATCAACCATGATCAAAACATTGTCCATTCCAGCGGCCTTACTTTTCTCTAAAAGCGCAGCTGCCAATTCCATAATAGCTTCCTTTGAATTCCCTTTTTCCTGAAGCTGAGGATATAGCTGAGTAACATATTCAAGGCCTGTAAATCCAAGTTCTTTAGCAATTGAAGCAAATTCCATTGGGTCTAAATCCCCATTGAGAAAAGGTTTGTGTAAGGACCATTGAGCCAGAGAATATTTATAAGCAGTATTAGAAATTGAAGACTCTGTCTTCGTTTCTGCTTTCGCGGAAGCGGTATCAACCTCTTTTTGGGCTTCTTCTTTACAAGAAATTAGAAGAATTGCACAAATACTAATAGTGGTAAGGATGTTTTTCATAATAAATTGTATTGCTAAGTCAGAACTACAACGTTTTCGCGCGTAACCAACTGTTAAATCTAAGGTTTGACTAAGTTAGTCTTTTTTATAATTTGACAAAAAACAACTTAAAATTTATATATTTGGTAAGAACGATCACAATTTTCTCTCAAAAACATAAACTAAAGTGAATACAGCTAACGAAAACGAAATGTACGATGCAATTGTCGTAGGATCAGGAATAAGCGGTGGATGGGCAGCAAAAGAGCTCTGCGAAAATGGAATGAAAACCCTTGTTCTTGAACGTGGCCGCATGGTTACACATATTCAAGATTACCCTACCATGCATTTAGATCCATGGGATATGAAATTCAAGGGCCAACAACCTCGTGAAAAGAAGGCGCGCCAATTGAAACAAGCTAGGACTGGTTATGTACATACAGCAGAACGTGGACATTTTTTTGTAGATGATATTGATCATCCTTACAATGAGAAACAACGTTTTGACTGGATTCGCGGCTATCACGTAGGCGGTAGATCTCTAATGTGGGGGCGTCAAAGTTACCGCTGGAGTGATATTGATTTTGAGGCCAATAAAAAAGAAGGTGTTGCTGTAGACTGGCCTGTGCGTTATGCTGATATCGAGCCTTGGTATGATAAGGTAGAAGAATACATTTCTGTAAGTGGTGAGAAACTAGGCTTGGAAGTATTGCCTGATGGGAAGTTTAGTCCTCCCATGGAATTAAATTGTGTGGAGGAAGTTCTGAAAAAGAACATGGCAGAAAATTATAAAGACCGCGTACTAACTATAGGACGTGTTGCTCATATTACTGGCAATAAAACATATGACGGGCGTTCAGCTTGTCAGTTTAGAAACCGCTGTATGCGTGGGTGTCCGTTTGGAGGTTATTTTAGTAGTAACTCCTCAACACTTCCTGCTGCTGAGCGTACTGGAAATATGACACTGCGCCCTTTTTCTATTGTTTCAGAAGTAATTTATGATCCAGAAACAGGAAAAGCTTCTGGAGTAAAAGTAATTGATACCGAAAGTGGTGAAAAATTAGAATTTAAATCCAAAGTTGTATTTCTATGTGCATCTGCAATTGCATCTGCTGGTATTTTAATGCAATCAAAAAGTGAACGTTTCCCTAATGGAATGGGGAATGATAGTGGAGAATTAGGTCACAACCTAATGGATCATCACTTCAAAGCAGGCGCTAGCGCAAAATGGGATGGAGATCTAGACTCCTATTATAAAGGACGTCGTCCTAATGGAATTTATATTCCTCGCTTTAGAAATATTGGTGGAGACACAGAACAAAAGACTTTTACACGTGGTTACGGTTACCAAGGAGGTGCCGGACGTGGAGACACTCAAGCTATGGTTGCCGAAGCGGGATATGGTATGGACTTAAAAAAGGCCGTACAAGACCCAGGTGGATGGAGCATAAGCTTAATGGGCTTTGGCGAATGTTTGCCATACCACGAAAACAAAATGGAACTGGATTACAACAAATTAGATAAGTGGGGACTCCCTACAGTTACTTTTGATGCAGGTTGGAAAGAGAATGAATGGGAAATGCGTAAGGATATGATCTCCTCTGCAAAGGAAATGCTCAAAAAAGCTGGATTTAATAAAATTACAGCTATGGATGACCCAAGTGCCCCAGGAAATGGAATTCATGAAATGGGAACCGCACGTATGGGAAGAGATCCTAAAACCTCTGTGTGTAATGGAAATAATCAACTGCACGCCGTACCAAATGTGTATGTAACCGATGGAGCCTTTATGACTTCTGCTAGTTGCGTAAATCCATCGTTAACCTATATGGCCTTTACAGCTCGTGCTGCAAATCACGCTGCTGAACAAATTAAAAAAGAAGCATAAGATGAACAGAAGACAAGTACTTAAAAATTTAGGATTAGGCGCAACCGCACTCGTTGTTACACCTTCTATATTGAGCATTTTACAAAGCTGTTCAAATGAGCCAGATTTTATTCCTGCCTTCCTTTCAATGGAAGAAGGACATGCATTGCGCATGATGGTAGATTTAATAATTCCATCAGATGAAAAAATTCCTGGAGCCAAAGAATTGGGAGTTCACGAATTTATTGACGCCTATTGGAATGAGGTAATCCCAACAGAGGAACAACCTCAAATAAAACTGGGCTTTGCTGCCCTTGCAGATCGTTTTCAAAATACTTTCAACAAGTCATTGGGCAAAGGAACTGCAGAAGAATACGATCAAGTCTTGGCTAAATACCTAAAAGCAACTGAAGAAGAGGAAGCTACTTACGGTAAAAATCTGGGAGAATTCTACGCAGAATACCAGACAAACAAATCGGCGATACCTGATTCTGAAGCTGCTGCTTATAGCATAGTAAATAATATAAAGGGGATGACTATTTGGGGTTGGAAGACTACCGAGCAAATAGGAGAAAATGTATTTGCATACGATCCAGTTCCTGGTCAGCAAATTGGTTGTTTACCTTTGAGTGAAGCCACTGGTGGGAAAGCGTATTCTCTATAATTTTTAATTAAATGACAGCTGCAAAAGCGTACACATTATGAAAAGACGAAAATTCATACAAAAAGGAGCTCTTACGGGTTCCTTTTTGGGTTTAGGAGGTTTGGGTATTGAGCGCGCTTTCGCGAAAGCGATCACCCCTGAAATTCCTACAACCTTAGGAGCTATGTCAAAATTTAATTTGCAATATGCTCCCCACATCGGGATGTTTAGGCATCATGCGGGAGATGACCCTGTAGCGCAGCTTGAATTTATGGCTTCTCATGGCTTCACAGCCTTTGAAGATAACGAAATGAAAGGTCGGCCAGTTGCGCAACAAAATGCCATGGCTGCGACTATGGCCAAGCTAGGCATGGAAATGGGTGTTTTTGTCGCACACAAGATCTATTGGACGGAGCCCAATCTCGCTAGTGGCAAACCCAACTTGCGTGAGGAATTTCTCACTGATATCAAAAGTTCAGTGGAGGTGGCAAAGCGTGTTAATGCTAAATGGATGACCGTAGTACCTGGTCATGTAGATTTACGACAAGATATGGCCTACCAAACGGCAAACGTCGTGGAAAGCCTAAAACAAGCTGCTGCAATTTTAGAACCACATGGCATTACTATGGTATTAGAACCATTAAACTTTAGAAATCATCCGGGCCTTTTCTTATCAGAGTCTCCACAAGCCTATCAAATATGTAAGGCTGTTGACAGCCCTTCCTGCAAAATATTATTTGACATCTACCATCAGCAGATACAAGAGGGCAACCTTATTCCAAATATTGAGCAATGTTGGGACGAAATAGCTTATTTCCAGATTGGTGACAACCCTGGGCGTAACGAACCCACTTCTGGGGAGATCAACTATAAAAATGTCTTTAAATACATCCACAGCCGTGGTTTCAAAGGTATTTTAGGTATGGAACATGGAAATTCTATCAAAGGCAAAGAAGGAGAGCAACGTGTTATAGATGCCTATATAGAGAGTGATAGGTTTTTGTAAACTCTAAATTTTATAAAACAAAAATAGCCAGCTGATATAGCTGGCTATTTTTATGTTTGAGAATTACGGATTATTCTACAATAAACTTCCCTTTCATTAAACCAGAATGCCCTGGAAAACTACAGATAAAATCATAGGTCCCAGCCTCAGGAGCAGTAAAGGTTACAGTTGCAGACTGCCCTCCTCCTATCATCTTTGTATGTGCAATCACCTCAGTCCCATCTTCTGGAATCCAGTCTTTCGCTTGCCCAGCAGCAGCAGCCTTCGCCGAAAACGAAGGAATACTTACTCCTTGCTTTAACAACACAAAGTTGTGTCCCATTATTTTGATATCTACCTTTCCTACATGGCGCAGAGTTAAGGTTACTTTTTGCCCAGCTTTGGCGCGTAATTCTGACTTGTCAAACTTCATGAAGTCATCCCCAGAAAGTGCAAGGTTTACCGCGTTGCTATCACTCTTTTTTGTTTCTTTTTTAGTGCCAATTTTGATATCTTCTTTTTTCTCGTCTTTTGTCTCTCCTCCACAACTCATCATCAATCCTGTCAATGCCATTATGGTCAATATGCGTGTCATTTTCATAGTATATATTTTCTTTAAGAATAATTATTAAAGATAGTATATCTTACTTTTTTCTAAGAGTTTTCTTTAAAAAATTCTAAGCTTCTAAGTTCGTTATAGTAAAAATCTCCTTTTTGATAAAAGCCTACGTGCCCTCCATGTTCAGGTGTTTCTAGGAATAAGGAGGGTGACGCTTTCGCGAAAGCGTACGGATAACAATCCCCATGAAGGAAGGAATCATTTTTTGCGTTCAGAATGAGGGTTGGAATCTCAATGTGCTCCAAATAGCTAAAACTACTTGCCTTGGCATAATAGTCTAGCGCATCTTCAAAGCCATGAGCAGGAGCAGTATAAAAATCGTCAAATGTTTTTAAAGAGCGTATTTTGTGATACCGGTCCCAAGAAAGTTGTTCGGGGAAATTAGGCATCTTCTTACGGTATTTTCGGCGGAGGTCAAATAAAAAGGACGTTCTATAAACCCAATTTTGTCTCTGTGTCAATTGTTCCAAACTCGCTTTTAAGTCGGCAGGAACGGCAATAGTAGCGGCAGATTTCAATGTTTCTGGGATATCTCTTTTTTCACCTAGGTACTTGAGAACAGCGTTTCCACCAAGGCTAACTCCATAAAGAACGATATTTTGATACCGATTGGTATCGTTTATTTTATTAATCAGAAATCGCATATCTTCGGTCTCCCCGCTATGATAGGATCTGTATAAAAGGTTTTGCTTTCCACTACAACCTCTAAAATTTACGGCGGCAACATCATAGCCATTTTGATGCAGAAGTTTGGACATTGCACGCATATATGAACGTTGGGCGTTTCCTTCCAACCCATGAAATAACAAAGCGACCTTATTTACTGTTTCTGCACTCTTTGAATGGCTTGAAGAAAGCGCAAAAGTCCAATCTATATCGAGATAATCGCCATCAGGAAGCGTAATGCGTTCTCTTTCTTGGACAAGTCCACGGATACGTCGCACCTTAGCCGAGTAAATGGTAGAAAAATGCGCGTTGGTAAATAGACCTTGCGCTCGGTAAGGCGATGAGATTAAAGGCATTTAATAGAGGATATAATCCTGAGCTTTTATAGGTTCTGGTAAGTCTTTTTCGTCAAGCATATCTCGTAAATCAATTTCTATAGTTCTGCAAAGGGCTGTCATAGGCACATCATTGATGCGTCCTTCAAAAGGATCCTCGCTATTATCACCTATACTATCCATGCTTATAAAAATCCATGAAATCAATACAGAAAACGGAATCATTAATAGTATATACCACTCTTTAATTTTTTCAATGGCTTGCATAGAGTCAGTGTTAAAAACATCGAGTAAGCCAAAAGGAAGCAATAGTATAAAAATCCAAACAAAGATCTTTGCAAAGTATCCATACTGTCTTGGAAAAGGGGTGTTTTTTATACGCTCACATTTCCCTTGCAAATTATAGAACTCTTCAAGAATAGATTGCAATTGGTCTTCTTGAAATCCATCTAGTATATCACGTTTTTTAAGATCCAGAATTACAATAGCTTGATTTTTGATCAAATGAGTCGCCGGATTTACACGTCCTTGTAAATCGGCAAATTCCTGTGCACTTACAAGGCCGTCAGCCTGCTGACAAGATACATTGCGTTCTCCATGACGGTCAAAAACTTTCTCAACCATCCTATTTTCCTTTATGGCCCACGATTTAGGTTGGCGCAGCTGAACTCGGAGGGTGTTAATCCATGCTATTTGGCGATAGATCATTTGGGTATGTAATTCCTTATCTAAAGCTTCATCTCCACTCTGAACAAAACTCAATACTTGGATACTCCAAGTTCGGCTATAGTTTACGATTCCACCCCAAATTTTACGTCCTTCCCAAAAACGATCATAGCTTTGACTGTTCTTGAATCCCACATAAAAGGCAACCGCAATTCCTATTAGACTTAAAGGCTGAAAAGGAATATTTATAAAATCCCATCCAAGAAAGTCATAAGCAGAAAAAATAGCCGCCGAGTAGAGTGCAAAAAAAATGATATTCTTCCAAGAATAACGCAAGATGATTCCCCATCCAATATTTCTTTTAACGTACATAGTTTTGGCTTGTTTGGCATTAAAAATAAACCTTATTCCGCTCTAAAGGAAGAAAGTGACAGAGAAGTTTAAGACCTTTTGCTCGATCATTCTCCATTAAACTAGGGTAGAAATAAATATTGATCGAAATGATTAGGAGCATTTATTTATGCTCCTAATCATTTTTTTGTACTGATCATTTCAAATACATTTGTACCAATCATTTCAAAAGGATATGCCAAGAACTGAAGTTTTTAATAGGGAACTTATTTTGTCTCAAGTGAGAGATCTTTTTTGGAACAATGGTTTCAATGGTACTTCAATGCGCGACCTAGTTGAAACGACTGGTTTAAATAGAAGTAGCCTCTATAATTCCTTTGGTAACAAGCAATCCCTATATGAATTAGTGCTAAAAAAATATCAGGAAGAAAATAAACTTCTCTTCCAAGATGCTTTGATACGTGCCGATAACCCGCGCCAGGCTATAAAAAATATATTTGAAAACATACTGGACGCTATGCTTCAGGATACTAAGCAGAAGGGTTGTTTTATTTTGAATAGCAAGGCAGAATTATCTCGTTCAGAACCATCGATTCGAGTGTTATTAGAAAAAAATGAGGCATCAGAACTAAAACTTCTGAGAAATCTTGTTGAAGAAGGTCAAGATCATAATGTTATTAATAAAGATAGTTCTCCAGAAGAGTTTGCTTATTATTTATACAGCGCTTTTCAAGGTTTTCGTATGACGGGGATTCTCGAGAATGATCGTTCTAAACTGCAAAATATCATCAACATTAACATGGCTAAACTAAGTTGATGTTTTATTTCTTTTTGAGTCCTACAACGATATCCTAGATCAAATTTGTTTTGTTTTAAAGATACCAATTGGTATCTTTGTACAATGAGAGATCCTCAAGCCACAAAAGACAGTATTATTCTTGCCAGTGCCAAGCTCTTCAATACGCAAGGTTATAAGGCGACGTCCCTCAGTGATATCACTAAAGAAACTGGTTTAACAAAAGGTGCGATTTATCGTCACTTTATCAATAAGGAAGATTTAGAGAAGCAAGCTTTACAAAGCTTGTCCAATCTTATGTTTACTTCTCTACGTAACAGAATAAAGAAGGCCAATAATTTTCATGATAAAATGGAAGCTGTTTTTGGTTTTTTCGAAAATTACTTAAAGTCCCCTCTAATTCAAGGAGGATGTCCTTTGCTCAATGTCGCCATCGAAGCAGATGATGCTCATCCAGTTTTAAAAGAGCAGGCACAACAGATGCTTAGCAGTTTACGATCATCCATTAGCACATTAATTCAAAATGGCATTAACAATAATCAAGTAAAAAAGGACACCAATGTAAATTTTTATGCGTCGGTGTTTATTTCAACTTTAGAAGGAGGCATTATGATGAGTAAGCTGGAAGGCAATGGGACAGGACTTCGTCACGCGGTCACCCACCTGCGACAAGTAACACAGTTTATCTCTTTGAAAACTTAGTAAAATAGTTTGGTACGGATAGATATCACATTTCCAAATTGCGAGAATTAGCAAACTACCCTTTTATATAATCTCATATTACGACTGATAAAGATTACAAATAATCTTACAGTCAAATCATTTATTCAAAAGAAGAACATCTATGTATTTTAAAGAATTTGATATTCGCTGGAGCGATATTGATGCCAATAGGCATCTGGCCAACTCGGCTTATGTAAACTTTATGAGTCACACACGTATGGGCTTTATGATCAAAAATGGTCTTAGTCAGCGAGAAATGGTCACTCATAATATTGGCCCTGTAGTTTTTCATGAGCAGCTTTTCTTTTTTAAGGAGGCCTTTCAAGGCGAACCTATAAAAGTAAGTTTTGAGCTAGGTGGCTCTAGTGAAGACGGGATGTTTTTTAAGTTCGTTCACAACTTTTATGACCACAAAGGTCGCAACCTTGCTCGAGGAAGTATGCAAGGTGGGTGGATAGATCTCACAACACGAAAAATGCGAGGTTTGCCTAAAAATTTAATGCCTATGCTTACAAATGCGCCTAAAACACCTGATTATAAAATTCTCACCAAAGAAGACATGCGCGAGCATGGACAATCTCCTAAAGATCTCGAGATTTAATATAAGAATGGCCAAACACGATTGTGTTTGGCCATTTAAATTTAAGGTTTAGTCCTACACCTATCCTGGCATTCCGTAAAAAAATTGTTCTTTAACTATTTTACCATCTTTTACTTCATAAACAGCTATCTCGGAAGTAGTTGAACGTTGTCCGCTCGGTTTGTGAGTGGTATCCATTTCAAAGCGTACAGAAAACCAATTATCGGCGACTGTTGGCTGACTTGCAACACTGCTATGAACTTCAAAATTGTTTTGCCACCAGTCTCCTTTTTTTGCGATGTCTTCCATGCCCTCTGCTCTTTCCATTTCTGATCCCGGTTGTTCAAGACTAACAATATTGGGGCTGTATAATTCTTGATAACAACGATCATAATCTCCTTTATTACACCATTCGACGAGCTTATTTGCAATTTCTTTTGTTTCCATTAATTCTCATTTTTTATGGTTATTGATCCTTATTGTTTAAAGATAACCAACCTTTGTATTATTTTCAAATGCTTGACGTTAAACAAATTAACACTTACAATTTAGTGAAAAATTTATTTTTACTACTTTACAAGTAACTAATCAACACCTCTTAAGAATTATGGAAGAATTAAACATCAATTGGCTGGCTATAGTCGCAGCCGCTTTGTCAACACTTGTGGTAGGGTCTATTTACTACGGCCCGCTTTTTGGAAAAATGTGGCAAAAGGAAGTCGGAATGAGCGACGCAGAATTGAAAAGTGGCAATATGGTCAAGATTTTTGGTCTTAGTTTGGTATTTGCCTTTTTCATTGCTATTACCTTGTGGATGCAAGTAATGATAGGTGGCGGACCAGGAGAAGCACATGGAGCCAGTCCGTATTTAACCTTTAAGCATGGTGCATTTCATGGCGCCTTAATGGGAATATTTTTAGTTTTGCCTATCATTGGAACTATTGCACTATATGAGAGAAAGTCTTTGCGTTATGTGCTACTAACAGTAGGATATTGGACCATATCTATGGCTGTAATGGGTGGAATCATTAATGTGTGGCAATAAATAAACCTCACGGGAAGCATGCGCATTCAAAAGCATGTTGACACACAATTATTTTGATTTAAATGGCCGATGCTGCTTGTATTCGGTCATTTTTATTTGGCGTACAAAAGGTTTAAAGATAAGATTTGCAGCACTACGACGATGTCTCACATAACAGGTCAAATTTTCAGGAATAGCTCCAACGGTGCTTTTAATCTCGGAGGCTGTACGGCCAAAATTAATTTCCTTTGCACCTAGCTCGATTCCCATACGTATGTAATCATTGAGAATTCTTGGGTATATGGCAAATTCCTTATTGCGCGCATAATCCATGCCTATAAAATGAGCATCTAAGGTTTCACCCACCTTAAAAGCAGTTGCAAACCCTATCATTACTTCTCCTAACCAGTATGTATTAAAAAGTACGCTTTCGCGAAAGCACTCTTTTAAACCAGCATAGGTTTCTATCTCGAGCTCAACGGCATTAAAGGTTGCTTTGTCTGCAATATTGCGATACAATTCCTGCAATTTTTGAGAGTATTCTCGAATTTCTAAAGCGTCAAAAGACCGCACCTTTAGGGCTTCACTCTTACTATCGGCTTTATTTACCTTGACTCTATATTTTGACTTTAAATTTTCTTTATATTTCTCAAAGGAATTCCATTGTACTTTGAGTCTCATATTTGGCTCAACCACAAAAGACTGGAATTGATATTCTTCGACCCGTCTTGCAGATTCCAATTGCGAACTATTAAAATCTTTTAAGAAAAACACAGAAGCTCTTTTTTCTGAATTCATGAGCTTCATTGCACGTGCGACGTCTTCGTACACCTTATTTTGAGGGATATCTGCTCGAATACAGATTCCAAAATTGCCGCTTAAAAATACATTACCACATACCATTAAATGAGTATGACGACCATTTAGATAACATTGCACAGAGCGTGCAATCCTAGCCGAAAATGTCAAATTTTCGGTAGCCGCATCTAAAGCCACATCTAAAGATTGAATAACGGCCAATGCAACAGCAGCTCCCTTAGTTTCAAATACTAAATAGTGATAATTAATCGCCGGATTTGACGCTTCAAAAACAGTTAAAAAGTCCTTAGAAAAATAAAAAGAATTCTCACAATCCAGATGCTGAAAAACGGCATCCGGCACTTGATCAATTCTTGTGAGATATGTTACTTCATAATTATTCAAGGGCGACTTTTTTTCGTTTTGTACTCAAATATACGCCTAGAAAAATGAGCGAGGCAGCGAGTACTCGAATCGTCGTTAAGCTATCTGCTCCAAGTAGGATGGCAATGAGTGTAGCAATAAGAGGTTGCAAATAGATAAACGCCCCTATAGTGGATGGACGTAGTTGGCGCAATGCAAAAATATTAAATAGGTAGGTGCAATAGGTGGTTCCAACCACTACAAATACCATAACCCATACCGCAGACATAGGTAATGCTTTCCATTCTACCTCTAGAAATTCAGGCATAGCAACAGGAAGGTTCATGAATACCGCAATTAGAAAAAACCATTTCATTAGAGTGATAGAAGAATATTTGGCCGTTAATGGCTTGACTAGAATTAAGTAAATGGAATAGGCAGTCGCATTAATCAGGAAAAATACATTGCCCAAAGGTATGTTGGGGGCATTTGCTTGTTGCTTTGCGCCAAAAAGAATAAGCACCAAAGCACCTACAAAACCCACTCCGATTCCCACACCTTTCATCCATGTAATTTTTTCTTTGAGGAATACCGCAGACAATAGTAAAAGGATTACTGGAGAAATTGTAATCACTACACTACTATTTATGGGGGTAGACAATGCTAAGCCTTTAAAAAAGCAAAGCATATTAATCGTCATCCCAAAAAAGGCACAAAGAGCCATACGGCCCCAATCTCTTCGATCAATTTTTTCTTTGGGAACAAATAAACTCGTAATCCAAAATAAGACGGCTGCACCTAGTACCCGAAGCATTATAAAACCAAAGGGTTCAATATAGGTAGGCATAAGATCCTTAGCCAAGGTATGGTTTAAACCATATATAAAACTAGCTCCAAAGGCGGCTAGAAAAGCGAGATGCCTTTTGTTCATTTAGTAATTTTTAGCCGTTAAAAGCAGCCACTGCTGCGGCAACTGTTTTTTTACTATTTCCAACAAATATCTGATCGCCTACAAGCATCACTGGACGTTTTAAAAAGGTGTAATGCTCTAAAATGAGGTTCTTATAATCATCCTCGCTAAGCTTCTGCTCGTTCAGAGCGCGCTGCCTATACAGCTGAGCCCGTTTACTAAATAATGCCTCATAAGAGCCTCCCATATCTTTCATCATGTCCAATTGTTCTTCAGTAATGGCCTCTTTCTTGATGTCCTGCATTAGGACCTCTGAAGAAGGGTTGATCTCGGCAATTATTCTTTGACAGGTCGAACAGCTTGAAAGGTGGTATATTTTTTTCAAAGTAGTGATTCTTTGTGAGGTTAAAACTGTTATAAAAATACCGCCATTTCAGGCTATTTTGGATTAATTTTAGAAAAAAATTACTACTATGGAATACGCCTTTGATATTTGCCTTAAAAACCGTCAGCTTCTCGATGGAATTTTCAAGACTTTAACCCTTGAACAATTGAATACAATTCCACCTGGTTTTAACAACAATATCCTTTGGAATATTGGACATAGTATCGTGACACAACAACTCTTGGTATACGGTCTTTCTGGTAATGAATTCAAGATAAGTCAAGATCTTATTGACCTTTATAGAAAAGGGACTAAACCTGAACGTGCAATGACACAAAAGGAAGTTGATGAAATCAAAAACTTGCTTTTTAGTACCCTTAGTCAATTAAAGGCCGACTACGCTAGTGGCATATTTAATGACTATACAAAATATACTTTAGGAACCACAGGAGGCACATTATCGACTGTCGAAGACGCAATCGAATTCAATAATTACCATGAGGGCTTGCATTTGGGATATAGCATGGCGCTAGCCAGACTGGTTAAAAATTGAGAAACGGCGTCACGTCTGGCCAAGATATGTAAAAATCAAATGGCTCACTTTGATAGGCGGTTATCTCGTATGCTTGGTAATATAGCTGCAGTCCTTCCTCTGTAAAACCTAGATTTTCTGGAAGTTGAAATACCTCATTTTCGAATTCTAAGGCTTCATAATTGGGTGAAGTGCTTGAAAGTGCTTGCTGTTGTTTGTAGAATTCCGCTTTCGCTAAAGCGGAAAAGCCATCAAGATCCTTAAACATATTCAAGGCTGTCATTTCCTTTCCAGTGGCTACATTGAAATTTTTATAAAGGAGCCCCTCAAAACCATGAGCACCCCCTGCAAATTCATAGAAGTCGGATCTAAGACTCACTATTTCATTAGATTGGTAGGAAACAGCTACCACCCACTGTAATTGATGAGTTTCAGACATTATAGAATCTTCGGGATAGGCAGTTTGAGAATTATTAAGGTAGACCTGAGCGGCTTGTTCTAAAGATTCTACTTCTTGTCCTTCCATCGTAAGTTGCGCTACCAATTGGTCTTGAATCCCTTGATTGACCGTTGCTGCTAAAGAGCTAGGCTCTATCATTTTTATATATTCAATATGTAATTCTGGACATTGTTCATGTTGGCATTGTTCAAAATCGGCGGTATTAATCACTTCTGTTTCATACTGAAATACGACATCTTCAGTACAACTTAAACACAGTATAATTAATAATAATGCAAAGGCTTGAGAGATAATTCTAAAATAGGAGGGCTTCATCATTGTCTAAAGGTAGGCGCATTTTTGGAATTGCACAATCGGAATGGGTACATTTACAAAGCCGAAAAAGTTCTTAAAGAACAGTGTCAAAAAGGATATGAATTGATATAATTGTCTATGAAATTCAACACAAAAACAATACACGGGAAACAGGAGAATGACAAAGCTTACGGAGCGGTGATGCCTCCTATTTATCAGACATCGACCTACGCACAAACCACTCCTGGAGGTCATAAAGGCTATGAATACAGTCGTTCCCAAAACCCAACTCGCACAGCCTTAGAAAATGCATTTGCAAGTATAGAAAATGGGGAATATGGAATGGCCTTTGGTTCAGGTTTAGCTGCTATAGATGCGGTTTTAAAATTATTAAAATCAGGAGATGAGGTAATCTCAACAAACGATCTTTATGGAGGAACCTACCGTTTGTTTACTCAAATATTTCAAGACTTTGGAATCAAATTTCACTTTATTGGCATGGACAATGCGGCTAATATTGGTAAATATATCAATGCCAACACCAAATTAATTTGGGTGGAAACGCCTACCAACCCAATGATGAATATCATCGATATTAAAGCGGCGGCGGCAGTAGCTCAAGAAAACAAAGTGTTACTTGCTGTCGATAATACTTTTGCGACTCCTTATTTACAACGTCCTCTTGACTTAGGTGCTGATATTGTAATGCATAGCGCGACAAAATATATAGGAGGACATAGTGATCTTGTCATGGGCGCACTTGTAGTCAAGGAGAAAGCACTTGCAGATCGATTATACTTCATTCAAAAAGCCAGTGGAGCCATTTGTGGCCCCCAGGATAGCTTTCTAGCCTTGCGTGGTATTAAGACCTTGCATGTACGTATGCAACGTCACTGTGAGAATGGGAAGGCTATTGCATTGTACTTAAAAGATCACCCTAAGGTAGCTGCTGTTTACTGGCCTGGATTTGAGGATCATCCTAACCATACTATTGCAAAAGATCAAATGGACGATTACGGAGGGATGATTTCTTTCAGTACCAAAGAGAATTCCTTAGCGGGAGCTGTTTCGTTTGTGGAAAAACTAAAAATATTTACGCTGGCTGAGAGTTTGGGAGGTGTTGAATCACTAGCAGGTCACCCTGCAACGATGACGCACGCTTCTATTCCTAAAGAAGAACGAGAGAATTTAGGCATCACAGATTCATTAATTCGCCTTAGTGTTGGTATTGAAGATATTGAGGATTTAATCGCCGATATTGAACAAGCCTTGGCCTTGGCCTAGGCATTAGGCATTAGGCATTAGGCATTAGGCATTAGGCATTAGGCATTAGGCA
>CAXBCS010000031.1:0-40371 GCA_963974305.1 uncultured bacterium | reverse complement strand
TGGTATGTTGGTATGTTGGTATGTTGGTATGTTGGTATGTTGGTATGTTGGTATGGAGATTACAAAATTCAAAATTGCAAATCACAAAAAAAATCACAAATCACAAATCACAAAAAAAAAAATCTAAAAACATCCCTCTGCCCTTCTAAGGGAGAAAATGTTGTATGATATAGGCTAAAAAAATTCGGATTTTAACAATCATTAATCAAAATCCCCACCTCAACCTCGAATCATTCTCTCATCATTCGTACCTCGTCGTTCATCGCTCGTAGCTCGTACTTCTATTTTAACTACGATTTCGTTTTCATTTTCGATTTCGATTTCGATTTCGATTTCGATTTCACCTCCGCAAATATACGAGTATTTCAAAAAATCCAACATTATTATACAATACCCCAAAAAAAATAGGGGTTGTTAATAAGAATTCGTAATTTTTAATAAATACCCCCTGAAAATATATGGCCATATAAAGAACCGTGTTATATTTGCAGCGTAAAATAAAAAACTTACTGCGGTTATGAGTAAATCAAAATTAGAATACATCTGGCTAGACGGGTACCAACCCACTCAAAACATGAGAAGCAAGACGAAAGTTGTAAACGATTTTAGCGGAAAACTAGAAGACTGTCCAATATGGTCGTTTGACGGATCCTCTACTAAACAAGCATCTGGAGGTGCTTCTGATTGTCTTTTAAAGCCAGTCGCTATTTATCCAGATCCGCAACGAGTTAATGGATTTCTTGTAATGACAGAGGTTTTAAAGGCCGATGGAACTGCACACGAATCTAATCACAGAGCACAGATTGACGATAATGACAATGATTTCTGGTTTGGATTTGAACAAGAGTACTTTATCATGGATAGAGAAACTCAGCTTCCTCTTGGATTCCCAATTGGTGGATATCCTGGACCTCAAGGTATGTATTACTGTTCGGTAGGTGGACGCCACACACATGGACGTGATTTTGTAGAAGAGCATGCAGATCTTTGTATTGCAGCTGGTCTAGAATTTGAAGGGATCAACCAAGAAGTAGCTTCTGGTCAGTGGGAATTTCAATTGTTTGCAAAAGGAGCTAAAAAAGCCGGGGATGAAATCTGGATTGCCCGTTACCTTTTAGACCGACTCACTGAACAATATGGTTGGTACATTGAATACCACCCAAAACCAGTTAAAGGAGATTGGAATGGCTCTGGTATGCACGCCAATTTCTCAAACACAACTTTACGTACGTGTGGCTCTAAAGAAACCTATGAGAAAATTTGTGAGGCATTCCGTCCAGTAACTGCCGAGCATATCGCAGTATACGGAGCATATAATGACCAACGATTAACTGGTCTTCACGAAACTGCTTCTATTCATGATTTCTCTTATGGAGTTTCAGATCGTGGTGCTTCTATAAGAATTCCTATTATTACTGTTGAACAAGGTTGGAAAGGATGGTTGGAAGACCGTCGTCCAGCTTCTAATGGAGATCCATATAAGATTGCAGGTCGTATTGTTACTACTGTTAAAAGCGCAAAAATATAAGCTTGATTATATATTTTAAGAGACGCCTATCAGCAATGATAGGCGTTTTTTTTATGCCGTTTTCTTAAAAAAGAGGTGGTTGAGTGGCTTCTCAATGAAAAACCAAAGGTTTAATTTGAGAAATTGCATCGCAACAACTGATAAATACAAAGTCCCTTTTCATATATAATGACTCATTTTTAAGTATTTACAAATCGATATTTCTTCAAAACAATCTAGTACAGAACACTTGGAATGTACTACCACAACTGTTTTGTTGTAACATTTAGCATGACTTTGAGACTCATAGTTAAACCTTTTATTAAAGAGGTTTCTTAACTCGGTTTTTTTACCGAAATTGAACTTCCAACAAAAACTACGTTCAACACTTAAAATCTTATATACTTATGGCAGACGACTTTGACTTATTAGAAACCAATGATGGAACAAAACAAGAGAGTGAAAAGGTAGATGTAAATTGGGGCAAAGCAGTGGATACTATGAAGTCGAAACTGGCTCAAGAAGATGATCCAGAAATACGCCAGAAAATACTAAATGCCACCCTAGACGATGTCGTTGGCATGGCAGAAAAGGATCGTTCTTCGCTTCTCGATGCTATAAAAGACCTTACAGACTATCAAGACGAGGTTGGAATCATTTTTGAAAAATTCTCAACGCTTAACGCCGACGAACAAAAAGTCATTGACAGTGCTCAAAAAGGATTGGAGCGTGCCAAGATTGAACTGGAAGACGCCCAAAATGTCAAGGATAACTGGTGGAATAACCTCTGGGGACGTAAAGCCAAAATCAAAAAGGAAATTGAAGAACTCGCTGCTGCACAAAAGTTGCGCGACGGGGCTGATATGAAAGCCAAAGAGATGTTTCAAAAACGTATCGAGTCGGCTGATATTCAAACTTTACTGAACGAGTTATCTTATAAATCTCAAGCAGCGGTTACCCGTTTAAAAAATCGCGAAGTAGAGATCAAGGAGGTGGAAGACAAACTCCAAGTAGCTATTGTAGAAGCGAGCAAGAACCACAACAAAGCCCTTGCAAAGAAGAAAGAAACTGAAGATACTTTAGAAGAACAATATGCACTTCTCAAACAAGCCCGTCAAGCGCTAGAAGAAGTGACAGACAAACAATCTACTGATTATTCGGAAGCACTGTCTAAAATCACTACTATCGAGCAAAAGGTAGAAGGACTTGAAGGTCTTAAAAATGCCTACACCACCTTGGCAGCGAGTAAAGATAGTTTTGTGCACAAACACAATTTGACAATTAAAGTGTTGACGTCGCTTCGTTCTAATTTACAAACACATCGCGCCAAATTAAAGAGTGATACCGATGAACGTCTGAAGTATTACGATGGTTATGTTGTAGCCCTAAAAGCACGCACTGACCAAGAATTTGCTGCTATTTTAGAGCATTTAGGTGTAAAAACCGATGAACATATTGGGCAGACCCTAGCTTCTATGCACACTGCAAGCGCCAAAGCGCGTCAAGAAATGATGGATAATATTCCTGTTCACGAAAAAGTGATGCAGGGTGTTTATAGTAGTTATGCAGAAGCATTGCAAGAAATTCGCGAGAAGGATGCTTCTATTCAAAAGGATTTTGCAAACCGTTATGGTATTGATATGAAAGAGCTTTTTGAAGAGTATTATGCTTCAGATGGAGATACTCCTGCAAAAAATGATGGAGACCCTAGTCCAAATAAACCAGCACCAGATGCTGGGGATGATGATCTTTTAGGATAATCAATTAAAACAACCTCTCAATCTATTCTTTTTCATCTTGGGATTGAGGGGTTTTATAAACCTTAGTATTGGCCCATTGGCATCGACCATGGGAATACTGCGCTAGAATCAGCTGCAGCACAATTAATATGTCAATCAATCAAATAGTTACACCCTTAGATAGCGCTGTTCTTGAAACCAAGGAGCAATATGTGGTGTATTTTAAAATTGTTAAGGACGCTTTCGCGAAAGCGGTATACCACTTGGAAGAGGAAGCCATTTGCACACCCGCAGAAACTACCTATATCAAGCAATACTGTGATTTATTGATCTATACTTTAGAGGCCTTTAGAATTAAGTATTTGTTTGATGATGAGGAAAAAATGAAGGTAGACCTCACAGAGTCGGGATTCCCAAGTTATTCTGAATTTAGATACCTCGTCAATGACATGGAACTTAAACAGGACCATATTGATAAACTACCGAAGCTAGACGCCCTTAAAAATGAATTTCTAGAAACCTTATTAAAGTTTAAAGAACCAATTTCTGACCGAAAGCTTCATCAAGCGGCGTCTGTCACCTATTATAGTTCTGTTGAAAAAAAGTTTCTCTTTAAACGTTTTGTTCAAGGAAAAGTAACGCGTTCTAACCAGCCAGAATTTGCTGAATACATGGTGAGCTGGGCATTTTATGATGTATCACTCAACCGTCCTTTTATCTGTTTTATGTATTTCGACCTTCATAAAACACGCATGGAAGATTATTTAGAGGAGCTTTATCAAGTCCTTGAAAGCACGGCAGATCGGTCGATGACCATAGATACCATGGCTTATGCTATCGACAAGAAACTATCTAAGCTTTGGCCGCGAAAAATAAAAAAAGTAGATCTCGGCCCTTTGCACAGCGTCTTTGCCAAAGACGAACTAGAAATAACACATGCCCTTTTGGAAGCCATAGGCAAAAAAACCATAGACATTGCATCATATGCTGTATCTCTGTCAATAGATGAAACGAAATCTACTGGAAATTTCTCTGAAGGCAGCTTTTTTAATAAGCAATACTTACAAGTTTGGGAAAATTCCAGGCCTGAAAAATACCTCTTTACCTCTCATAGAGTTATGCAATTATTATATGATAAGATTCCGAAAAAGATCTATGGTCTTACCAAGGATCCTATTGAAATTGCAACATTGAAACTATAATTTATGGAACATAACAGTACATTTCCTATCCAACTCAGCGAACTAGCACGTTTGCGTGATGAGGCTACCTCCTACTTGAAGGGTATTCAATGGGAACAAGGTGGCAAAGCTAAAAGCCGTGATAAAAATCAAAAGGATGAATCCATTCTATTGTATTTATCAAAGGCAAACGGGACGGCGGCAAATGAAGTGATTTCTGTTTCTAAAACGATACTCGCTTTAAAGAAAAGACTCCTCCCCGATTCTGTTGCGATTCCGCTACATCTGAACCAAGCCCTATTTTCTTTACAAGAAGGCCTTACGACGGGTATTTGGATCAAGGATAGCTATGCAGATGCATCTGGCCTGAGTAATTTACAGGAGCGCAAATCGGCCCTTGATAATAGCGGGAGACGAGAATACGAATCCAAAATGCAAACGTCAACTGCCTTTATGTTGTTTGCTACGGCCTACAGAATATTATTTGACATCAAAGAGATCGCTTCAGACGATTTGAGTGTCATGAAGAATAAATTTGCTGGATTCCCAGAACTGTCTTTTATGAGTCCGCTAAAGGGAATTTCCTGTATGCTGTTCTACTTTGACAAATACCTCAGCCATCCTGAGATTATAAAATCTGACAAAGATGTATTAGACTTTACCGTAGTCTTTTTTGAGGCTGTGATCAGTGAAATTCAGCAACGTATTAGTTCGTTAGAATTCACCGAAACCATTACCGATAGAACCTACAAACTCGAAAAAAGTGAGTTCGCCGTTTCTGGATGGGAAAATACTTTTGAAGGCACTGCTGTAAGCATTGCATTTAACAAGATCCGGTTTGAGGAAATTGTAGGAAACAGAGATGCCAAACACTTTGCGCGTCGATTGACAGAACGAATGCTCAGTTATGATTTTACTGCAAAGAAGAATCCTTTTCAAGAATTGGGCGGATTTATGCCTGTATTTATGGGATATGGAATCCCGGGTACCGGGAAGAGTATGTTGATTGCAGCCATTGCTACCAGACTTAAGGAACACTGCGATAATCTGGATATTCCTTTTCTTTTTCACCCGATGCCTGATACTCTTATTTCAACCTTTCAAGGAGGATCTGCAGAGAAAATGGTGCAATGGATGAAGCCCTTGCAAGATCCTAATAAATTAATCTTTGCCCCTATTGATGACGCAGAGAATAATTTGCAAGAACGAACCGCCCAAGGGGTTTCTGCAGGTGTTAAAGAAGTAATTGGAGTATTCTTACGATATACAGAAGGTGCCTATGCGATCAACTATGGCAACAGTTCGATAGGGCTTTTTACCAACCTTCCAGAAATGCTTGACAAAGCTGTTATTTCTCGTGTGCAAGGCCGTTTTAAAATAGACGGTGCACGAACTATTCCTGACTTTATAGATCAGGATTATATCTGGTGGAATAAGCTAGAAAAGAATATGCCTGGATTTGTGAATATGTCCAATCCTGAGAAGTACGCCTTTTTAAGCGAACAAGGTCTTGCAAAAAATATGGGTGAGATCTTGAATCAAAGTGAAAAGCCAACAGAAGGAAAGATCCTTGAAATATATGAACAGGTAGCTTCAAGATTTGAAGGAACGGAACATATGTTCTTTGCCGAACTGTACAAGGAAATCCAAAAATCCTTCCCTTTCTTTTCATCAAGAGACATACGAAATATCCAAAGTGCCATTTCTCTCCGTCTCACCGATTTTGATTTACCTGAGAAGTGGTTTGAAGACCCCACTTTATATTTCAAAAAAGACTATGACACTAAACATAGTATGCTACAAAACCTAATGAGGCAGAATATGCAAGGCTTGAATTTTTCAGATATAAGACGACAAGAGGTTGTACGCTATTTAGATAATGTTGCCACGATTGCCGATACAGATTTCAAACGCAAAGTAGATGGCCGCTTACATGATATGAAGGTGCAGTTGGAGGCGAGAAATTTATTTGAGTTGAATGAATAATTAAAAAAACAAATTAAATCTCAAGTTCCGAATCTCAATTGAGCAGAGACAGGAGACAAGAGACAGGAGACAAGAGACAAGAGACAAGAGACAAGAGACAAGAGACAAGAGACAAGAGATTAAAAAAAAATAAATCTCAAGTTTCAAATCACAATGAAAAAGTGAAAAGTTAACTGTTAACGGAAAACAGATAACGATTCACGGATAGCAGATAACGATTAACCGCTAAAAGATCAACAACCAAAGACCAAAGACCAAAGACAGGAGACAGGAGACAGGAGACAGGAGACAGGAGACAAGAGACTAGAGATTTAAAAAAAAATCTCAAGTTTCAAATCACAATGAAAAAGTGAAAAGTTAACTGTTAACGGAAAACAGATAACGATTCACGGATAGCAGATAATGATTAACCGCTAAAAGACTAAAGACAAAAGACCAACAACCAAAGACTAAAGACAGGAGACAAGTGAGAAGTGATAAGTGATAAGTTCATGGTTAACGGAAAACAGTTAACAGATAACGGATAACGGATAACGGATAACAATTAACGGATAACAAATAACAAATAACAGTTAACAGATAACCGATAACAGACAACAGACAACGGATAACGGATAACTGATAACTGATAACGGATAACATCAAAGGAATAAATGGACAAACTAAAGGCAGCAGGATTATATGGTGGGGGCTTGGTTCCTGTGTCAGGATCGTTAGCAAGACGCTATAATGATTGTCTTGCGATGCTTGGAGTTACGGCGACTACGCTTCCCTCCTTTTCTTTAGATGCGATGGGATGGAGTCCGGAAATTGCTTTAGAAAAGAAGGATAACTTCTACCTCAGCAGTGGAGAGGCAAATTCAAATGCTATAATTATTTCTCCGGAGCAACGTCATAAGCCGGCGCATATGCCCAATCACAGTTTTGATAGAGACCTGATGGAGGCGGTTTTTACAGCTTTCGCGAAAGCGATCAAAGACATTACAAAAGATGCTGCACTTTGTGTTCATATAGATCAAAAAATAGACACTTTTTACGATCCATTTGACCTATTGCGCTACGATAAAATCACCGTTACTTTCGAACTACTTTACGAACTAGACAAACGTCAAAAAGAGCAGTGGAATTTGATAAAAACCTTTATCAAAAACAACAATTTTATTGACCGAAAACTCCATCACAAACTTCTAGAAAGCGCCAAAACCTACGGAGACTTACGCAAGCGTCAATTAAAATTAGACCCGATGACCTTAGAGGTGAAATCCTTTTACACAAGGGCCTTTGGAGGGGTGTTTGTCTTAAAAGATTTCATCAAAGACATCATGGTTTTTGAAGACAAGGCAGTCTTTGAAAAGGCCATCCAAGATACAGGTCATGAAGTCATGCTTTTTCACATTGATCACGACGAACTTATAGAAACTCTTACGAGCCATGTGGTTATTGGAAACGACTTAAAAAAGTCATCTAAGAGTAAGCGATTTGACCGTATAAAAAAACATCGTTTTGCTTTAGAAGTAAAGACCACCGAACATCCATTTAATGAGATTTTAAATAGTCATTTTCTCTTTAAAAAGTACCTAACCAAACTGGATTTAGATACCCAAAAGCAAATCAATGGTGTTGATGTATACTTTCAGAAAAAGATCATCAATAAAGAAATACGGCAGGAAGATTACATTGATAAGGCCTATTTTAAAGCCTTACATCATCCCCACTCTTCCTTAGAAGAAGAACAGAAGGAATTGATCTGGAAATTATTAGTGAAAATAACTCCAAATGACCCCGTACATTTATACTGGTTTGACAAACCTCAGTTTTATGAACGATATATTACCTGGCCAGAGAGCTATAAAGACTGGGTAATCGAAGAGATTTTAAAGGAAAATGCCAAAGTTTGAAACATTCATAGGATTTGAGCGACCTATAATAAACCACCCTACTCATGACACTAGAAATAATCATATTTATCGCTTCCATTCTCTTCGGGATCGTTATCTACTGGACCGAATCGAAGAGCAATAAAATCTATCGTTTTATCAACAGATTGACGCATAACGACGAACTGCAAATGAAGAAGGATAATCCTAAAGGGTTTTTCCATATGCAACCCTTTTTGATGCGACTTGTTTATGTAACCTTACTCTTTGTCATTGGAGCTATATTCATCCAGTTTGTGACTCCGCTGAGTGGATTTTTCATACAGATGTTTGCCTCAGCAATTGTGGGGACTTTAATAGGCACCTATATCGCCTCTGCCTTTCTATTTGCCCGCAATACCACTTCTAAGGAGAACCTTACTAAAGCCTTTGACAAAGGAAAAGCTGCCGTAGAAGAATTTACAGACGATATCAAAGAGAATTTTGAATCCAAAGAAGAAGCACCCAAACCTACTGCCAATAAAGAGCCAGAAGCACCTAAGAAAAGTGCAAGGGATCGGTTGAGGGATAAGGGGATGATAAAATAGGGATTAGTGTGTAGAGGGTAGAGGGTAGAGGGTAGTTGGTGGTTTTTAGTCTTTAGCAGATGAGTTTAGAAATGCTTTCTTTTCAACTGATAACTAATAACTTTTCACTTTGAGATTTGAGATTTGAGATTTGAGATTTGGTATTAGGCATTAGGCAAAAGGCAAAATTTAAAATAAAAAATAAAAAATAAAAAATTGACACTGAGCTTATTGAAGGGTGAAATATGAATAATTAGATACCCACGTCATACAAATGGGCTTCGACAGGCTCAGCCTGACATAGCAAACAACATAGAGTTAACACCTTTTGCCCCAGCAAAAACAAAAACAAAAACAAAAAAGCATAAAGCATAAAGCCTACCGCCTAAAGCTTTTGCGCCAGCAAAAACAAAACAAAAAAAGCCTAAAGCCTAGAGCCTAACGCCTACAGCTTTTTGCACCAGCAAAAACAACAAACAATGATACAGTCATATTGGAATAAAGGAGGAAAACAAAAACGCATCGTTATCATAGGTGGGATTGTGCTCCTGCTCCTATTATTTTTCTTAAGGGATGACTATCAGCCTGCCCTCCTATTTCTTAGAAAGTACTTCTTTATCATCCTGATTAGTGTGCTTTTCCTGTGGTTTACTTTGTCGAAATTTCGCGCAAGCGTACAGATGGGGAAACGCCTGCTTATTCTTGTGGGCATCGCAGCCTTTTTTGGGACACTTTGGTTTTTTGGATGGAAAACAGGCCTGTATGATTATATGCAGACCTATAATGTTTACAGCAATTTGAATCTTGTTGAACTCAATGAACTACCCCTTACACGAAATGAGCGCATCCAGCCTTATAACAATATAAAAACCATGGCTTACGAATCTATTGGTGAGACCCAAGAAGTGTCTCCTCCCCAATTGGTGCGTATTGATAGCCTTAATAAATGGACCATGGCCGTGCAACCTGCTAAGGAATATAGTTGGCAACGTATGAATGACAATACCGAAGAACTCTTTACTGTCGAGAGCACTTCACCATTTCCTCGTTTTAGTAATGACAATAGAATTTCGGTGACTTTTTCAATTGGAGAGTCCCTCGCTTTTAGCAGAAATACTTATAATGCCGTTGTACAGCGTTTCAACTTTTTTCAGCTGTTTACCTTGGAGCCAAGTCAGGTGTATTATATGAAAAATGATGCCGGCGGTTGGGTACAGGTAGTCAACCTCATCAAATGGAAGGGTTTCTTTTTTCCTTATCCATCATATGGCGGAGTAATGATTATTGAACCCGGCGTACATGATATTGGGGATTATATGGAGCGTATTACCATAGGAAAAGGTACCTACGTCTCTCCTGAGGAGACCAAGAACTATCCATTTTTGACAAAACAGAATACACTCAGTGAAAAAGTATCCCGCCTTCAGGCCAAATCCCTTCAGTTTTTAGGAGGCTTTACTGATCCGTTGCCATGGAATATGGAAACTGCGGTTAAAATTCCCGACTTAAAGGATGATGAAAACCAGCAGCCTTTTGTCACTGATTTTGATTTTAAGGGCATGAATATAGAGGCTTACAATGGCTTATATCATTGGTTTGGATTAGAGCCTATAGGAGAAGAACGCACAAGTCTTTCTTTTAGCGTGATGATACCTGGTGATGGAACCGATAAATTATATTATTACAACCATGCTGCCAAGAAGGAAGGTCTTGCTGGAGTTTCGGCTATGCCTTTAAAAGTCGTTGAATCCCGAAAAGAATACGATTGGTCTGTCAATAAGCCTGTGGAGTTTCGACCTTTTATAAAAAAGATAGCAGGTAAAAAACGCATGTTTGTATTAAGTACTGTTGCCGCTAAAAGAGATGATAGCAAAAAATTTGATGGTGCTGCCACTCCTGATCTCGCTTTGGTTGATACTGAATATAGAGATGTAATCTGGGTAGATGCAAAACATCCCTCAAGATGGGAAGAAACCATCCTAGACCAAATGGGAGAAACTTGGAAAACTGAAGAAGGTCTTAAAGACAGTGACCTGTATCCGAGTAAAACGTCAATAGACTTTCCAGAAAAATCTTTTCCTGATCGATCAATCATGGACACCTTGCAAACTAAAAGGCCTATTAAAGTCTTGGATAGCTTAATTGACTGAGGCTAACAGACGAATGTATAGCAGTCAAAGGTCTTTTTTTAGTTTATAGAGATTCATCGAGAATCATAGATTTTTTTTGTATCGTTTAATTGCGTTATTTTGTGTTCATAATGTTCCCTAAATACCGCCAGTTTCTTGTATCTAATACGTCTTGTTCGTCTTCCTAATCTACTGCTCATTGCTTTTGCGCAGTGCATCGTACGTTTTGGATTAATTGCACCCTTTGAAGCCGATATCACTTTGAGTTCGCTCGGATTTAGTTTTGTCGTTTTAGCGACCGTATTAATAGCTGCTGGAGGTTATATCATTAATGATGTTTATGACATCAATGCCGATAAAATTAACAGACCTCGCACCCGTGTCGTAGGTGTTCAAATTAAGGAGCAACAAGCAAAGCTTTTATATTTTGTACTTACTTTTTCTGGAGTGGGCTTAGGTTTTGTCCTTTCTAATATGATAGGAATACCTATTTACTTTCTTTACTTTTTAGTGACTGCCCTATTATTATTTGCTTATGCGCGCCGACTCAAACGAATGGGTGTGATTGGTAACATCTTAGTAAGTGTTTTAGTAGGACTCGCAATTGTAATTGTTGGAATATTTGAATTATTTCCATCAATGACTCCCGCAAATGAGTACGATCAAATGTTTGTGTTCTATATCATACAGCAATTGGCATTTTTTGCCTTCTATATGACCCTTATAAGAGAATTGGTAAAGGATATCCAAGATATTCAAGGAGATCATGTGGCTCGATATAAAACGCTACCTATACTTTTAGGAGCAGCACGTACAGCAAAAATTACGGCCGTTTTAGTTTTGATTCTGCTCACATTAGTCGCATGGTATGTCTTTAGTTACTTACACGATTATAAGTTGGCAGCCGCTGTTATTTTATTTGGCGTAGTGGCCCCATTGGGTTATGTAGCGATGCAATTAAATGAAGCTACTACCACTAAGCATTACAAAAATATCTCGTTATTTTTAAAAGTGATTATGTTTATTGGTATTTGCACCATTCCGTTGATCTCATATATGTTACAAAATGCTAGCTAAAATTCTTGCTCACAAAAACCTCATCCTTGCCTCTGGCTCTCCTCGACGCCAACAATTCTTTAAAGATTTGGGTGTCGATTTTCAAATAGTATTAAAACCTGTTGATGAAATCTATCCCAACCATTTAAAGGGAGCAGAGATTACTGATTTCTTAGCACAACTTAAGGCGAGTGCATTTAAAGAGATTGGAACAGATGATATTATTGTAACGAGTGATACGATTGTATGGCACAATGAGCAGGCCTTGAATAAACCTAAGGATCGTGAAGAAGCAATAGGGATGATACAATCCTTATCAGGAACTACACACCAGGTGATTACTTCGGTCACTTTTACGATGTCCAATCGGCAAAAAACGATTAATGATACGACTTCTGTCACCTTTAAAACCTTGTCTCAGGATGAAATTGAATATTATATAGACAATTTTCAGCCGTATGATAAAGCGGGCGGTTATGGAGTGCAAGAGTGGTTTGGCTATATTGCTGTTACACATATAGACGGTTCTTACTTTAATGTGATGGGAATGCCTATGCATAAGGTCTATGAAACCTTATTACATATTGAAGACCAGTAGATTAAACAATATTTTTATTTTAATAATTAAGGACATCTCTTTGGTTGCGCTTTCGCGAAAGCGCTATTTACCTACTTCAATTCTTTCATTTCGAGCTAAGTTCAAACAGTGTAAAAGCCTCAAAAACATCGATGAAATGCGAAATAATTTCGTCGAAATACACAAATTTTCATAAAAAGCGTTTTTTAAAACCTATTTTTTTCTTAGTTTTGACGTACCCAATTTGTACTGTCGAGAAGAAAGCGATGGTACTAACCTACTTAACTAATGAAAAAAATGCTACTCGGAGCGTTTTTAATTGCGTTCGCTTTTCACGGAAATGCACAAGATTCAAACTTCTTTAATGAAGTCTCTGAACAAGACATGAACAGATCTGGAGTCTCTCAGGATCGTATCATTATCCCAAAATCTTACAAAACCTATTCTTTAGATCTTGACGGTCTTTCGCAGGCAGTCCAGTTGGCCCAAAGTAGAATTGACACACGCAGTTCTCAAATTACTGCGAGCTTTCCGCTTTTAGACGGAAAGGTAGAGACCTTCTCTATTTATGACTCAGAAGTAATGCACCCAGACTTACAAGCCAAGTTTCCACAGATTCGATCTTATTTTGGTGTGAGTCAGCAAAATCCTTTAAACAAAGTATACTTTACAATCACTTCACAAGGATTTAGAGGTATCATTAAAGGAGAACGTACCATTTATATGGATCCTTATGCAAAAGGAGACATGAATAATTATATTGTATATGATCGCAGTGATCTTTCAAAGAATGCAGATGACGATTGGAGATGTTATGCAGACACCTTGCCAGAAGCCATGGATTTAGATGTTGCAACTCCTATAGAAGATGGAAGAATAATCCAAGACGAAAAACTAAGACGTTACCAAATAGCTATTGCATGTACTTCTGAGTACACCGCTTACCATGATGATGGAAATGCTGGAAATGGCGATGATCGTGCGGATGCACTTGCGGCTATGGTAATTACAGTCGCACGTATGAATACAGTATATGAGCAAGATTTAGCAATGACCTTCCAGTTAGTTGGATCTAATGACGAACTAATTTATTCAAACGGTTTTGCTATTAGCGGTGATACAGATCCTTATGACAACTTTGACGGGGGTCAAATGTTAGGAGCAAACACCTCTAATATTACCGGACTTATCGGGTCGCCAGCTTATGACATCGGACATGTCTTTAGTACAGGTGGTGGTGGAATTGCGGGTCCTGACCCATGTAGCAACAGTACAAAAGGACGTGGTGTTACAGGAATTGTAACACCAGAATTTGATCCTTTTGATATAGATTATGTATCCCATGAGATTGGACACCAATTTGGGGCAGGTCATACTTATTACAATGCTTGCTTTGGTGCTAAAGTAGCTGAAGATTACGAGCCAGGTTCTGCTTCTACAATTATGGGATACGCAGGTATTTGTGTTCCTAATGTTCAAGAAAATAGTGACGCTTATTTTCACGCAAGTAGTATTAATGAAATTTCAAACTCTGCCAATGGCGATAGTTGTGATCAGGAAATTAATATAGGAACTGGCACTCAAACGCCTACTGCCGTTGCAGTGGCAACTTATGTCATTCCTATTTCAACACCTTTTATCTTAGACGGTTCGGCAAGTTCAGACCCTAATGGAGATACCTTGACATACTGTTGGGAGCAATATGATAATCTAAATGGCGGAACTCAACCTCCAACATCAACTAATACCGAAGGACCATCATTTAGGACTAATTTCCCAACTATAGACCCTACACGTACGATGCCTAATCTAGAGGCTGTCATTAATAATACAACTCCTACTTGGGAAGTATTACCATCAGTATCACGAGATTTAAATTTTAGATTGACTGTTCGTGATAATAATCCTTTAGGCGGACTAACAAATCGTGCAGATGTCTTCTTAGATGTTGATGCAACTTACGGTCCTTTTGTAGTGACCGCACCAAATGCTGGAGGAGAAATCTGGTATGCTGGGGCAACAGAGACAATTACATGGGATGTTAATTCCACAAATGCGATTTCTGCTAATGTGAATATCCTTTTATCTACAGATGGAGGATACACCTACCCTATTAGCTTAGCTACTGGAGTAACCAATGATGGATCGCAAGATATTATAGTACCTAATAATGTAGGAACTACCAACCGTATAAAAATAGAAGCTGCAACAAATATTTTCTTTGACCTTTCTAATGCAGATTTTGAAATTAAGGCAGGAACTTGGGAATTTACAAGTGCTCAGGATACGCAAAATATTTGTCAGCCTTCAGATGCTACATACACGATCAACTTTACACCTGCCGCTGGATATAGCGAAAATGTAAGCTTTAGTTCAACTGGAGAACCCTTGGGAACGACTGTGAGTTTTTCTCCAACTTCAAGATCAACTGCAGGGCCTGTAACAATGACGATCTCAAATACAGGAGCAGCTGCAACTGGTAATTATTTAGTAACCCTTATTGGAACATCAAGCCCGAGTGCTGATGATGAGTTTTTTAATACCTATCTAAATGTATATGATGGGACTATTGGAAATGTAACTTTATCGTCTCCTTCAGATGGTGCTAATAATCAATCATCATCATTGACCCTAGGATGGAATAATTTACCGTCTGCATCAAGTTATGATGTACAGGTATCTACTTCTCCAACTTTTGCATCATTAACTGAATCAGGTACAGTTGTCAACGAAATTGAATACAATACCACTTCATTATCACCTGGAACAATTTATTATTGGAGAGTACGACCTAATAACCCTTGTACTGCAGGTACCTTTGGTTCGATTTTCTCATTCCAAACAGCAAATGACGTATGTATCACATATGATAATGAAAGTTATTCTGGAGCTGGCGTTCCCAATCAATGGGAAACCACTGGAACGAACGCTGTAAGTGCAACTGTAGATGTTCCAGATAATATTATTGTAACTGATGTACAGTTTTATATGCGTGCAACCCATGGAAATCTACAACATTTAAAAATGCAGTTTAGTGCTCCTTCTGGGCGTTTTGCTGAGATTTACAATAGAGATTGTTCAGGCTCAAATATTGATGTTACCTTCTCTGATTCGGGGACTCCCCTTACGTGTGGAAATGTAGATCCAATGACAAGTGCAGGCCTAGAAGGCGTGCAACAGGCGGGACAATTATTTACACGCTTCCACGGCGAAAATGCACAAGGTGTGTGGACATTACTTGCTACTGATAGAACAAACGGCACAGGTGGAACGTTTAATGAATTCAATGTAAGAGTTTGTGGTGAGTTACAAATTGTAAATGATATTATAATTGTTACTAATGACGCCTTAACTATAGCGCCAGGACAAACTGAAACAATAGGTCAAATATTATTAGAAGTTTCACAGCCTAGTGCAACTACTACTGATTTAGAATATGTAATAACTCAAATACCTAGCAATGGAACACTACTATTATCTGGAAGCCCTGCAGTTATAGGTGGTGCTTTTACACAAGATGATATAAATAACAACTTATTGACTTACAACTTTACCGGCTTATCAGGTGAGACCGATGATTTTGTCTTTACAGTGACTGGAAATAACAGCGCAGTGCTTGGTGGACAGACCTTTAATATTATTTCGCCAGTAACGGCTCCACCTGTTGCAAATTGTCAAGATTTCACTGCCGATTTAGGAACTAACGGACAAGTTACCATCTTGGCTTCTGATATTGAAAATGGATCTACAGATGACGGAACAATTACATCTTATGCTCTTGACATGGACACCTTTGATTGTTCGCATTTAGGGACACCTCAAACGGTAACGCTTACAGTTACAGATGACGAAGGCCAAACGGATAGCTGTACTGCAACGGTAACTATAACCTATACAAATACAACTCCACCAGCAAACTTGACTATCAATACAATAACTGCCTCTACAGCGGTTGCTACTTGGCTTGATCAAGGAATTGGAAGTTATGAAGTACGCTTCCGCGAAAACGGAACTACTCCATGGACACAAGTAACAGGTATCGCCACTAATAGCACAACCCTTACAGGCCTTTCACCATTAACAACCTATAATGTGCAAGTACGCGCTACTTGTTCAGGCAGTGCTAGTGATTATAGTGCTACAGTGAACTTCATTACAGTTGATTATTGTCCTTCGATTGGAACTGACCCAGGAGCTGAGTATATTGGTAATGTGACTTTGGATGATACAGGAGATACAGGTGGTCAACCGGGAATAAATAACACCTCAGGATCAACTAGCTATTCAGATTTTACTGCAGTTGCTGCTGCAGAACTTGAAATAGGGACAACACCCACCATTTCTGTTGATAAAATTTATGTTGGTGAGCCTTGGGCTGAAGCCGTTTCGGTGTGGATTGATTACAATCATGATGGAGATTTTGATGATACGGACGAACAAGTAATTAGGGATGGTTCTGATACGAACGATCTTGTGAATGTAGCATTTTCTACCCCAGTTCCAACAGGAGCAACTGTTGGTGACACCCGCATGCGTGTGGCAATGAAATATTTTAACTCGACAGGAGCTTTTCATGATTTACCATGTGAAGCAGCATTTGACTTTGGAGAAGTAGAAGACTATACTGTAACTATTATTTCACCAGATCCTTGTCCGGTAACAAACATCTATACAGGAACATGGAGTGAAGGAACAGATCCTACTGCCAGTGAGAAAGCCGTATTTAACTCAAACTTTACAGCAAGTGCATCTAGCGTTGAAGCTTGTACGGTAGAAATTATGACCGGAGTTACCGTTACTATTAACGCAGGACAATACTTAAGAGCTCAAGGAAATATCGTTGTAAACGGTACTCTAATTGTTGAGCATGAAGGAAGTTTAGTCCAAGTAGATGATGCTTCTACGATTACGAAAGGCGCCAGTGGTGTTATAGAAATTCGAAAAACTACCCTTAATATGAAGCCGAGAGACTTTATGTTTATGAGTAGTCCGATGATTGGAGAAACAAGAGATGGTGTTTATGGAACTGTAAATGGAACAGATAATGCTTTCAGAGTCATTAATTTGAACCCAGCCAACTTTACCGTTAACCCAGCTGTAAGCGGTCACGCACCTTATGCAGGAGCCGAAACTTTCTTAAGTATAGATAATACCTTCTTAGGAAACTATACGTCAACTGAAGCACTAACTCCTGGTGAAGGATTGATTGTATATCCTCAGCCAAGTTTTTCTGCGGGGAATCAAACCTATGATTTGACTTATACAAAGGGAACACCTAATAATGGAGTGGTTACCTTCCCTATAATATATAATGGAACGACAGAAGATAATTTCAACCTTATTGGGAATCCATATGCATCTGCTATTGACATTGTAAAACTGATGACAATAAATCCTATGATCAACGAGGTATATTTCTGGGAGCATGTAACTACACCTAATAATAGCCTACCGGGTTACCTTGGTGAAAACCCATCTATGCAAGATTTTTCAATGAGAAACCTTACTACAGGAATGGCCGCAGTAAATAAGCCAGGAAGTACTCCAAGTCAGTTTATCGCATCAGGACAAGGATTTGCTATAAAAGCAGATCAAGCGCAATCGGCAACTACTGTTGTTAGCTTTAATAATGATATGCGTGTTACTGGAAATAATGATCAATACAGATCTAATGCTCCTGCAAATGATTTATTATGGTTACAGATTGAGAATGCACAATTTAATCTTAAAAGTAAGGCAGCTCTTGGGTTTTTAGAACAGGCGACCGAAGCTATTGACCCTGGATATGACAGTAAGCGTATGGCAACTCCGGTTTCAATTTATACAAGTTTGAGAACAAACGAACAGTTAGGTATTCAAGGAAGAGAATCTTTTGATAGAGCTATGATTATTCCTGTTGGATTTGCTACCGCTATCGAAGAAGTAGACACCTACACTATTAGCCTATCATCTTTTGAAGGTGAAAACTTAAATAGTAATCCAATTTATCTAGTAGATCTTGTGGAACAACGCTATGTAAACTTAAAAGAAAAGGATTATGAATTTAGCTCTCATATAGCAAATACTGCAGATCGATTTACATTGATGTTTGAAGCTCCTGAAGTTTTAGGTGTTGAAGCCCAAGGAACACTTAACAATTCTGTGAGTTTATATCCTAACCCAACAAAAAATCAAGTGACTTTAGGATATGCAGGATTGCAAGTATTGACTAATGCATCCATTCTTGATGTTAACGGAAAAATGATAATGAATATTGATTTGACAAACTTTAGTCAAACCAAGACCATTTCATTAAACGGATTTGCTTCTGGTGTATACTTTGTACAGATTAATGGAACGACTGAATCGACAGTTAAAAAGTTAATTATCCAATAAATACCCAATATTTGAACTTTTTGCAAAAAATGTGCTTACTTTTAATAAGCACATTTTTTTTGTTCTCCTAACACTCCTTATTGACTAACAATTGTTCATATCACCTTAAAAATCAATAGCTAATGCCTGTTATCTAATAGTTGAAACTAATAAGTGGGAATTATCACAAAACTTCAAAAACATCGATGAAATACACAAAAAAGAGTTTAAATACACAATTTTTATGTTTTTACCATTGTTGGATATGATTTTTTTGTATGTTTGCAGTCCCAAGTAGATAGAGTTGATCAATAATCGGCTCTTCTTTATTTCAATTATTATGCAAACAATTAATTTTTCAATATCAGCAAGAATTGTTTTTTTTGCTGTTTGTTTTTTTTTCAGCGTATTCACCCGTAGCCATCGCCCAATATTGTACTTCCAATGGTAATGGTTCAGATGGATATACCACTGTTACTAGGCGCGTTGTTTTTAATACCATAGATAATCCAACTCCTATTGAGGATAATGCTTATTCTGATTTTACTTCTATATCTACTACTGTTACTATAGGCAATACCTACAATTTATCTGCAAGTGTAAATACCGATGGAAACTATACTACTCGTACCATTGCCTGGATAGATTGGAATCAAGACAGTGACTTTCTTGATGCTGGGGAACAGTATGTACTAGGTGCAGCTACAAATGTTGCCAATGGATTAACATCAGCTTCTCCACTTGCAATTACAATTCCACTTACCGCTACTCCAGGAACAACTCGTATGAGAGTTTCTACTCGATATAACACGAACCCTACTTCTTGTCAAGTTGGTTTTGATGGTGAAGTTGAAGATTATAGTATCGTAATAAGTACAGGAGTACCTGAACCAGAAATTGTGGTGACAGGTAATGGAAATAACATTGCCAATAATGCCCCAGTAGCAACAACATTAAATCATACAGATTTCGGTGGGGCCCCTGTTGGCAACACCATTACAAGAACATTTACAATTGTAAATACAGGTACTTTAAATCTCACAGTAGGAATGCCAACTATTACTGGTCTTGGTGCTGGCGAATTTACGATTACCTCTGCTCCAGCAACTAATGTGCCAGCTGGAAGTAGTACCAACTTAATAATAGACTTTATTCCTACAGCTCTTGTTACAAGTGATGCGACGGTTACCTTTATCAATGACGATGCCGATGAAAACCCTAATTCTTTTGCTATTAAAGGCAAAGGTATTGATCCTACAGCTGTTGTAGCAATCTATTGTGAAGACTTTGAAGGTGGTGCAGCTGGATGGACAAACACTACATCTACTAATGGTGCTTGGAGCCAAGGAACAGAGACTACCGCCTCAACCGGTGCTACTGGAAATTATTTTTTCACAGGCCGTACATCCAGTGAATATCAAAATGACTCAAGACAGGTAGTTACTAGTCCAGTTATTGATATGACAGGTTTTGAAAAAATTAATTTTAGTATTGACCTTTGGTATGATATGACTAATGATGGGAACACAACTACTGCTACCCCTGATGGCTTCCAAATTCAATACTCTGATGATGCAGGAACTACATGGTATGCTCTTGGAAATGCTGTGGGAGATGGAACAAACTGGTATAACAGTTCCGTAATTTATAACTTTGGAATTACAAGCGATGGAACACCATCATATATTCATGGGTGGACAAATACAAGTTCTGGTTGGGTTACTGCAAACATAGAATTAGAATCTCAAGCAGTTGATAATAATGCCAATGTGCAATTTAGAATAGACTTCAGATCAGATACTTCAATTACTGATGCTGGAGTGGCTTTTGATAATGTATGTATTACGGGATTTCCAGTCCAAACGGTTATTGATCCTAGTTGTGGTCCTGCTGGGATTGGAACAAATCTAAGCTTATGGCTTCGTGCTGACGCTGGAACAAGTTCTACAACAGATGGAGGGTCGGTTTCAGAATGGATCGATCAAGCCTTTGGTACAGATTACACAAACGCAACCGCTGAAATAGGTGAAGAACCTCAGTACAGAAACAACGCTACTGATAATGTAAATTTTCACCCTGTTGTGAAGTTTGATGGTTCAACCTCTACTATGAAAGGTAAAAAAGGATTTTATTCAGATGAGTTTTATATTGTTGTAAAACCTGCGACAACTATTACCTCTTCTAGTGGAGCACGTGATGTCTATTGTGCAGATGATTACACAGTTAGTGCTCCTTCACAAGATGTGACTGGTTTTGAAATTGGTGATACTTCTGTTCGCTTTACAAATGATGTGATAGCTTATAATCAAGGTCCAAATACCAGTTATGGAGTTGCTAGAGTGAGTACAACAGAAACAATTTCCTCTCCTCATATTTATAACGGACGTACAAATGGCGATAATAACGGTGCTCAACTCTTCCAGGATGGATTAGATGTAGGTAATATGGAGGCCAATCCGACAGAATTTAAACGTATTACTAATTCAAGATATTGGTTAGCTCGAAGTGAAGTTTTTGGAGCTAGTTTTGACGGAGACATTTTAGAGGTTATCTCCTACTCTTCTAGAAATTCTGATGCCGACCAACAAAAAATTCAATCGTACCTAGCAACTAAGTATGGAATTACTTTAGGAACAAATGGTACCAGCTTAAATTATGTAGATACCGATAGTAATATCATTTGGGATATCACAGAAGATTTTGGTGCTTTTAACTATGATATCGCAGGTATTGGTCGTGATGACTGTTCTGCCTTAAATCAAAAACAATCTAAAAGTATCAATACTGATGGATTACTGACATTTGGTCTTGGAGATTTATTTGCAACCAATGCCGATAATCCAAACTCATTTACCAACGATAAGAATTTCTTAATGTGGGGGAATGATAACGGAAATCTTACTGCTGCCTCTCCTTTCGATGTTGATATGAGTGCGGGTGTAGGTGGAGTAACAACTAATGTTGATTTCCTTGCGATCGAACGTACTTGGAAAGTTGTTGAAACTGGAACTGTTGGTTCAACTAAAGTATCCATTCCCTCAGTGGCTCTTACTTCTGTAATCACACCTCCTGGTAACTTCTTAATGTTTATTTCTGATACCCCAACATTTAATCCTACCTCGGAATACCGAATTCTATATGAAAACGGTACAAACCTAGAAACCGATTACAATTTTGATGGTACTAAGTATATCACCTTTGGATATGCTCCAGAATACCGTTACGAAAGAGCAATCACTTTTGATGGTGTTCAAGATTATTTAGAAGTTGAAGATGCCTTAGATCTAACCGGTCCTTTTACCCTATCATTATGGGTAAACAGAGGTGCAAATTCTGCAACTAAGGAACTTATTGGAAAAAGAGACAACGCTCCATTTACTACAGGATATTCATTGAGTTTAGATGGTACAGGAAAACCTAGTATTATTTGGAAAGACGCAACAAGTACCTCACGTACTTTGACTGCTGATACAGACTTGCCAATTAATGAATGGCATCACGTGGCCGTTACTTATAATGGTACGAATGCCACTTTTTATATTGATGGTGTAGAAGATGGATCAACTCCCCTTGCGGCACCAGCTGCATCTCCAGGTCAAAATTTCTTGATCGGTGCTGTTGATCATAATGCAGTTACTAATTTCTTTGACGGAACCTTAGATGAGGTTCGTGTTTGGGAAGGAGCATTGACTGTGGATCAATTACGTTTTATTATGAATCAAGAGATTCAAGAAAATACTGAATTAGTAGAGGGTAAAATTATCCCTAGCACTATTTCAAAAAATGAAATAAGCACATTATCATGGCCATCATTAAAGGGATATTTCCCAATGAACTTATTTGCTTATACAAATATAAAAGATGAGTCAGATTCTGGCTTGATCGCTGCTATTCGTAATTTAGATACAGTAGATGCTCAAACAGCTCCCCTACCATATACATCAACAGCCGATGGAGGTTGGGTAGATGCTACTACATGGGTAAACGGAACTCAAGTTCAATATCCGGGTGCAACATCAATTGCAGATACTTCTATCACTATTGATTGGAATATTGTTCAGACATCTCACCTAATAGACTCTCAAACGAATATTAATTTACTTGCCCTAGATGTCGCGGCTAACGAACTTTCAATTAATAACGATAGTAAATTACAGGTATCACACTATTTGAAATTAGATGGATTACTTGATCTTGTTGGAGAATCTCAACTGGTTCAAACAGCAGAGAGTGATCTTGATGTTAACAGTACTGGTAGTCTTGAAAGAGACCAACAAGGTACTGCAGATACCTTTACATATAACTACTGGTCTTCTCCAGTGAGTACAATTAACCCTTCTGCGATTAATGAAACTTATTCTGTACAAGGAATCATGCGTGATGGATCAACACCAAGCGCTCCAGTGCCGTTTAATATTACTGGTGGCTTTGATGGTGCAGCTGGACCACCTATTACATTGAGTGCATATTGGTTTTACAAATATGCAAATCAACCATCAGCTACTTACTCTGCATGGCAATATGTTGGCCCATCCGGGACCATGTCTCCTGGCGAAGGTTGGACGATGAAAGGTCCAGGTTCTGGTGGAGTTACTGATGATCAAAATTATACCTTCATTGGAAAACCAAACAATAGTACAGCTGCAGAACCTGTTGCATTATTGGTAACTGGAGGGAATGATTATCTTGTCGGAAATCCTTTCCCATCTGCTTTAGATGCAAATGATTTTATTGCAGACAATCCACATCTAGATGGAACATTACTTTTCTGGGAACACTGGGGAGGTGGAACACACTTCCTAAGTCAATACCAAGGAGGTTATGCTATGTATAACTTGTCTGGTGGAACACCTGCAATGAGTCACCCATTGGTAAGTCAAACTGGAAGTGGTACTAAAACTCCAGGACGTTATATTCCTGTAAGCCAAGGTTTCTTTGTAGTAGCTACTAGTGACGGTACTATCGATTTTAATAACGGTCAACGTAACTTTGTTAAGGAAGGAGCCTCTTCTGTATTTGCAATCGCCGATGGCATCGCTGGAAGCGATGGTAAAGCTGCTCAAACTAATGGAAGTATCGATCAACCGGACGACACTATCTATGATCAAGAAGATACACGTACTAAATTACGTTTCGGCTTTGAAGCTGCAAACGGATTGTTTAGACAACTCTTATTAACTATAGATAAATCTACCACCTTTGGATATGATAAAGGATACGATGGCATCATAAAAAATATCCAAGGAGATGATATGACTTGGTTAGTAGATGCAAAAACTGCAGTGATTCAAGGAGCGCCTAACTTATATGAAAATAATATATTCCCTTTACAACTCAATGTACAAAACGCAGGAGATATTAAAATCACATTAGAAAGCGTAGTATTTGATGACGATGAACTAAGCATCATACTATGGGATCAACTTCAGGACACTTATACAGATTTACGCGCAAGCACAATGAATATTAACCTCGCAGCCGGAATTTATAGTGATCGTTTTGCAGTAATATTTAAGTACGCTAACGATGAGCCTAACGGTGATGAGGACGAAGATGAAGAAACTGATACGGATGAAACAGAAGATGACTCTGACAATGATGACTCTGACAATGATGACTCAGAAAACGATGATTCTGACAACGATGATTCTGACAACGATGATTCTACTGATAATCAGTCAACTGACAAACCAGATGATACCGATACTACAGACAATCAAGATCAGGATCAAGACCAAGATCAGGATCAGGATCAGGATCAGGAACAAAATGACAACCCGAGAGATGATCGCCCTAATCAAGAGAAGCCTTTGGAAACAACCGATAGACCTCTTTCTAAAAATTCATTACCTCTTATCACTACCCAATACCTTAAGAGGAATCGTACGATTAGTGTAAAAATTGAAACAAAGACTAAAGTGTCTCAAGCTTCACTATATGCTATAACAGGACAAATAGTGAAACAATGGTCGTTTGATCTAGAAGAAGGACTTACAAACCTTCCTGTAAACGAGATCAGCGATGGAGTTTACTTATTACACCTTCAGACAGAACAAGGTCTAGTCGCTAAGAAAGTCCTAGTGCATTAATCAATCTTATTTTAGCACATAAAAAAGCCTCCACAGTTGGAGGCTTTTTTATGTGCTTTTTTCAAGAAAAATGAAAGCTAAAAGTGGGGCTATATATCCGTATATCATCTTAAGGATAGGCAAGCTATTTTTCTTTTTGCGCTTTCGCGAAAGCATAAACTTCTCTATTAAAAAAGTTTATGCAAAATTTCTTTGTAAAAGATGCTTTTTAACTAACACTTGTTCTCTTTGTCGACGAAATGTACAATTTGACGTTATAATACACAAATTTTGATATTTAACCTCTTGTAAGTGCATTTTTTTTTTGTAATTTAATGGTCCCAAAACTAGGGAATTTGACCTCAAATCAATTCTCGCAACAAGAACTCAATTATGAAAAAAATTACTTTCCCTAAATCAGCGAAAACTGTTTTATTGCTATTTGTTTTTTTCGCCGCTTTTACACCACAAGCTATTGCACAATACTGTACTTCTAATGGTAATGGTACTGATGGTTATAATACTGGTACAAGACGTGTTACTTTTAATACAATAGATAACGATTCTCCTAATCAAGATAATGCATATAGTGATTACACTTCTATCTCTACTACAGTTACAACGGGTAATACCTATAATTTATCTGCACGTGTTAATACTGACGGTAATTACACCACTGGTACTCGTGCTTGGATCGATTGGAACCAAGACAATGACTTTCTTGATGTTGGGGAACAATATACTTTAGGTGCAGCAAGAAACGTTGCCAATGGGTTCACATCTGCTTCTCCTCTCGCTATTACAATTCCACTAACTGCTACATTAGGAACAACTCGTATGAGAGTTTCTACTCGTTATTATTTTTATCCTTCTTCGTGTGATGAAGATTTTGATGGGGAGGTTGAAGATTACACTATCGTCGTTAGTTCGGGAGTAACTGCTCCAGAAATTGATGTAACAGGTTTAGGAATTTCTATTGTTAATAATGACACTACTCCATCAACAGCTGATGATACTGATTTTGGAACCGTGTTCACTACGAACACAAAAACAAATACCTTTACAATAGAAAATTCAGGTACAGCAAATCTAGGTGTCTCTTTAGTTACCATTGGCGGTGCTGATTCTAGTGAGTTTTCAGTTACTTCTACACCAGCTACCTCAATTACTAATGGAGGGACTTCAACTTTTGACATTACATATTCTCCTTCGTTTATCGGGACTCATAACGCAACTGTAACCATTAACAATACAGATAGTGATGAAAACCCCTATACTTTTAGTATTAGAGGAACAGGTGCAGCTCCTGCTCCCGAAGCATATGTAAGTGGAAATGGAAATGAAATCATAGATAATGACACGACTCCTACTACTGCCGACTTTACCGATTTTGGAGGAGCGACTATTGCTACTCCAATAGTGCGTACTTTTAATATTACTAATACAGGTACCTTAAATCTTACTCTCGGAACTCCAGTAATCTCAGGAACTGGAAGTGCAAACTTTGCTTTGACAACAGCTCCTGCTCTTAGTATTGCTCCAGCTGCCTCAACAACATTTACGATTACCTATACTCCTACTGTTCTTGGAACAGATACAGCTACTGTAACTTTTACGACAAATGATAGTGATGAAAATCCATATAACTTTGCTATTGAAGGTGAAGGGATTGATCCTTCGACTACAGTAGCCGTTTACTGTGAAGCTTTTGAAGCTGCAGGTCACAATTGGAATAGTACAACCTCTACTAATGGAAGTTGGTCAAAAGGTACTGAAGCTACGGCATCTGCTGGAGCTAGTGGAGAATATGTGTATACTCAACGTTCTAGTGGACGTTACAGCAATAATTCTCACCAAGTATATACTAGCCCAGTTATCGATTTATCGGGTTATGAAAAATTAAACTTTAGTATTGATGTTTGGTACGATATGAGTAATGACTCTAATCCTTTTTCTCCAACACCAGATGGATTCCAAATTCAGTTTTCTGATGATGGAGGTTCAAACTGGTACGCCTTAGGAGGTAACGGAGAAGGAATAAACTGGTACAATACCGCTGTAGTGTACAACTTCGGAAACACAGCAGCCGGAAATCCGGTATACATTAACGGTTGGACTGGTAACACTTCAGGATGGACTACAGCATCAATAGATTTACATGCTCAAGGGTTTGACAATAATTCCAACGTACAATTTCGCGTAGATTTCAGATCTGACAACTCAACTACAGATGTGGGTGTTGCCTTTGATAATGTTTGTATTTCAGGATCAGCAACTGCTTCTATAGTAGATCCAAGTTGTGGACCTGCTGGAATTGGAACCAACTTAGCTTTATGGTTGCGTGCAGATGCCGGAACGGGTGTTACTGATGGATCTTTAGTAAGTACTTGGGAAGATCAAGCATTTTCAACTGATTATACTAATGCTGAAGCTACGTCTGGTACAGAGCCAACTTATTATAACAACCAAACCAATAACGTTAACTTTAATCCTGTGGTAAAATTTGACGGATCTAGTTCAACGATGAGTGGGAAAAAAGGATTCTATTCTGATGAATTTTATATAGTAGTTAAGCCTTCAGGAACAATTAGCGCCTCTAGTGCACCTAATGACATATATTGTGGTGATGATTACACACAGGTACAACCCTCTGAGGATGTAACTGGTTTTGAAATGGGAAACACATCAGCACGTTTTACAAACGATGTTGTTGCCTTTAATCAAGGACCACAAACTAACTATGGTGTAGCAAATGTGAGTACTTCTCAAACTTATGCAGGCGCCAACCTATTTAATGGTAGAACAAATAGTTCAAATGATGGGTCAGAACTTTTTTGTGATGGTTTAGACATTGGAAATGTGGAAGTGAACTCAGGTAGCTTTACAAGAATTGCAAATTCAAGATATTGGTTAGGACGTAGTGAAATATTTGGAGCTAGTTATGATGGAGATATCATGGAAGTAATTTCATATAGAGGAAGAAATTCTGATGCCGACCAACAAAAAATTCAGTCGTACTTAGCTATTAAGTATGGAATCGGATTAGGAGTTAACGGAACTGGTTTAGATTATGTTGATTCTGACGGGAATACTATCTGGGATGCATCTGCCGATAGTGGTGCTTTTAATTACGATGTAGCTGGTATAGGACGTGATGACTGTAGTTCTTTAAATCAAAAGCAATCAAAAAGTGTAAATAGCTCTTCTTTATTGACGATGGCTAACACTGATATTTATCCAACCAATGATACAAACCCAAATAACTTTGCAAATGATAAGAACTACTTATTATGGGCACATGATGGAGGAAACTTAGGAGCCTCTGCTCCTATCGTAGTTGATATGAGTTTTGGAATTGCTGGACTAAATAGTGAGGTGGATTTTATAGCTGTACAACGAAGCTGGAAAGTACAAGAAACTGGTACGGTAGGTATAACTAAAATTTCACTTCCGGAAATTGCTTTGAGTGCAACTATCACACCTCCTGGAAAGTTTCTAATGTTTATTTCTGATACACCAACTTTTAATCCTAGTTCAGAATACAGCATCCTAGAACCTAATGGAGCAAACCTAGAAACTGAATATGACTTTAATGGAACTAAGTATATCACTTTTGGATATGCACCAGAATACTACTTCGAAAGAGCTATTACTTTTGACGGGGTTGAGGATTATTTAGATGTGGGTGATTTTCTTGATATAACTTCTGACTTTACGGTTTCTGCATGGATTAAGCCTGATGGCGGTGCACAAACCATTCTTTCAAAGAGAGATGCGGCATTTACAGAAGGATATGACCTTAAATTAAATCTTGACAATACTTTAGAGATGACATTCAAAAATGGTGCGACAGTGGGAAGCGTTAGATCCAATACTGCAATTCCTATTGAACAATGGCATCAAGTAGCCGTAACATGCCATGCTGGTCAGGCAAATATTTATATTGACGGGGTTTTGGACGCCTCAAGTAGTGTACCTAATATTGGAGACACTGATCACTCATTTATTATCGGTGCGGCAGATAGTTTTTCACCAACAGATTTCTTTGCTGGAACTATTGATGAAGTAAGAGTTTGGGACGGTCAATTAAGCCCAACCCAGATACGTTTCCTAATGAATCAAGAGCTTAGACAACATTCTGATGGGACAGTAACAGGAAGTGTTATTCCACAAGATATTTCTAAAAACGATGTTGCATCAATTACATGGTCACGACTTCAAGGATATTTTCCAATGAATAGATACACTTTTACCAATGTAAAAGATGAGTCAGGCAATGGACTTGTAGCTGCAATTAAAAATTTAGAAACCGTAAGTCTGCAAACGGCACCATTACCATACGTATCAGCTTCAAATGGTATTTGGACATCTAATAATACTTGGGAATTTGGAAATGAATTTCACCCTCCAGCTTCAGTATCTATTGTAAATGCAACGCAAACTATAGATTGGAATATTGTTCAAACATCTCATGATGTAAATACCCAATCAAACAATACGGTCCTTGGACTTGAAGTATTAGTAAACGAACTTTCTATCGAGAATGATAGTAAAATTGAAGTTTCACATTATTTACGTCTTAATGGTTTAATAGATCTTGTTGGTGAATCACAACTTGTTCAAACTGCAGATAGTGATCTTGAACCTACAAGCTCAGGAAGTCTGGAAAGGGACCAAGCAGGTACGGCAGATACTTTTACATACAACTACTGGTCATCTCCAGTAAGTTCAATTAACAACACTGCGATCAATCAGGACTTCTCAATTGCAAGTTTAATGAGAGACGGGTCTGATCCTGATAACCCAATTCCATTTTCAATTACTGGAGGATTTGATGGTGCTCCAGGTACACCAATCCAAATAAGTGCGTACTGGTTTTATAAATACGCAAACCAACCATCTAGCACATATGCTGCATGGCAGTATGTAGGACCTTATGGAAATATGTCTGCAGGAGAAGGGTGGACAATGAAAGGTCCAGGAACAGGTCCAATAACATCAGAACAAAACTATACCTTTATAGGTAAGCCTAATAATAGTACAACAGCTGTAGACATTTCATTACCGGTAGATGGAGGAAACGATTACCTTGTAGGAAATCCATTCCCATCTGCCTTAGATGCAAATGATTTTATTACAGATAATCCACATATTGATGGTACACTTCTTTTCTGGGAACACTGGGGAGGTGGAACACATTTTTTAAGTCAATATCAAGGTGGGTACGGTATGTATAATCTTTCTGGAGGTACACCTGCAGTAAGTCATCCATTAGTAAGTCAAACAGGTACTGGAACCAAAATTCCTGAGCGCTATGTTCCTGTAGGACAAGGATTCTTTGTAGTTGCAAATACCACTGGAAACATTGAATTTAAAAACTCCCAACGAAATTTTGTAAAAGAAGGAGGGTCTTCTGTATTCCTTATCGCTGATAATGACGGAAAGGCGGCTCAAAATAATACCACAGATGTGCAGCCTGATGACACTGTTTATGATCTAGAAGATACCAGAACTAAATTTAGATTTGGTTTTGACGCTCCGAGCGGACTTCATAGACAATTGTTATTAACTCTTGACCAAAATACCACCTATGATTACGATAGAGGTTATGACGGTGCTGTAAATGATATTCAGGGAGACGATATGACGTGGGTTGTTGAAGATCGTAACGCAATTATCCAAGGTGCACCTAATGTAGTTGAGCAAAATATATTTCCATTATTTGTACAACTTGATACTAGTGGTGACATAGAGATTTCATTAGAAAGTGAAGTTTTCTCTAACGATCCAAACTTACACATCCTTCTATGGGATCAGCTTCAAAATACTATGGTTGATCTTCGTGATGCTTCATTTATGATCAACCTCCCAGCTGGGATCTATGCAGATCGATTTGCAGTAATATTTAAGTATAATGGTGATGAAACTGAAGACGAAACTGAAGATGAAGACGAAGATGAAACGGACCAAGATGATGATGATGATGAATCAGATGACGATGATGATCAAGATGATGATTCAGGCGACGATGATCAAGATGATGATCAAAATGATGATTCAGATGATGATGATGATCAAGATGATGATCAAAATGATGATTCAGATGATGATGATGATCAAGATGATGATTCAGATGATGATGATGATGATGATGATGATGATCAAGATGATGAGGATAATCAAGATGAGAAACCTCGAAATGATAACAATTCAAACCAAAGACCTGGATCGAAGTCGGCTAATACAAATGTAACGGCTCAGTACACCAAAACTAATCGTTCGATCACTGTTGTTAAGGAAAATGATACTAAGCTTATCAATGCTTCCTTATATGCAATGACCGGTCAATTGATTAAGCAATGGCACGTAGAGCAAAATAGTCCACAGCAAATGCTTCCTGTAAGCGATATTAGTGCTGGTGCCTATTTACTACAACTACAAACAAACCACGGGCCTGTTGCTAAGAAATTACTTATTCATTAATCCATTATCAAACGAAAGAAAACCTCCCTAGCGGAGGTTTTTTTATGCCTTTAACTTTTATTGATTGCTCTTTCCTGCCTGACGGACAAGCAGGCGCGAAAGCGTGATAACCCACAATAATATTTCTTATATGATGATTAGTGCTCATAATTATTATAAAAGAGAGTTAATGGTTGTGATCTTCATTAAAAAGTGATTTCATTTATTCATAGTTAATTAGAATAAGCATCTATAGATTATATACCCACTCCCCTAACCTTAAATAATAATCAACCTTATACAGTATAGTTATACTGTTATATCTTTCAATTAATAAAGCTATAACAACATACAGCTAAAGTAAGGGACCTTTGTGACAATAAGCATGACATTATTTAATACTACAACTATCATTGACAACCTTGATTAATCTATCCCTGATTCTAAAACAAAAAAACCAGCAATTAAAGCTGGTTTTTTTTATAAAAATTACAAGAGGCTGAATTATTTTGCAATATTAACAGCTCTTGTTTCACGTATCACTGTCACTTTTACTTGACCCGGATATGTCATATCGGTTTGAATTTTCTGTGAAATTTCAAAAGATAAAGCAGCTGCCTTATCATCATTAACTTTTTCGCTTTCAACAATCACTCGTAATTCACGTCCCGCTTGAATTGCATATGCCTTTTTCACACCATTAAATCCAAACGCAATATCTTCCAAGTCTTTCAAACGTTGGATATAAGAGTCTAACACTTGGCGACGTGCACCTGGTCTAGCTCCACTAATAGCATCACATACCTGAACTATTGGTGCGAGTAAAGATTTCATCTCTATTTCATCGTGGTGAGCGCCAATTGCATTACAAACATCCGGTTTTTCTCCATGTTTTTCAGCCCATTCCATTCCTAGAATAGCATGTGGAGTTTCGGTTTCTGTATCTGGCACTTTACCTATATCATGTAAGAGACCTGCTCGACGTGCAAGTTTAGGATTCACACCTAATTCTGCTGCCATTACTGAACATAGTTTTGCAACTTCTCTACTGTGTTGTAATAAATTTTGTCCGTAAGAAGAACGATATTTCATACGCCCTACTGCCTTAATCAACTCAGGATGTAAGCCATGAATTTCTAAATCGATAACTGTACGCTTTCCAACTTCTACAATCTCTTGCTCAATTTGCTTACTAGTTTTCTTAACCACCTCCTCAATACGCGCAGGGTGAATACGTCCATCCGTAACTAATTTATGCAACGATAATCGAGCTACTTCACGGCGTACACTATCAAAACAGGATAAGATAATTGCACCCGGCGTATCATCTACTATGATCTCAACACCCGTTGCAGCTTCAATAGCTCTAATGTTTCGACCTTCACGGCCTATAATACGACCTTTAACGTCATCACTTTCGAGATTAAATACTGAAACACAATTTTCAACTGCCTCTTCTGTACCTATACGTTGAATAGTATTAATAATTATTTTCTTTGCTTCTTGCTCTGAGGTCATTTTTGCCTCTTCCATGGCGCTTTGAATAAAGCCCATAGCCTCAGTTTTGGCTTGATCCTTCAAAGATTCTACCAATTGTTCTTTCGCATCATCGGCCGATAAGCCTGAGATTACCTCTAATTGCTGAATTTTATTCTGATGCATTTTATCAATCTCACTTTGCTTCTTTTCAAGGTACTCCACGCGTTTGGTATAATCTGCGACCTTTTCCTCTACATTCTGATTGATTTTCTTCGTTTTTGACAACTCACTCCCCAATTGAGACTCTTTATCCCGAACACGTTTTTCCGCTTCGACCATTTTCTTATCTCGAGATAAAATCACCTTTTCATGCTCTGATTTTAGTTCAATAAACTTTTCTTTGGCTTGAAGAATTTTTTCTTTCTTCAGAGTTTCTCCCTGTGTTTTGGCATCCTTTAAAATCCCTTGAGCACTTTTCTTTGCACGTTGTAACATTTGAGACGCATTATTGCGCTCTAACATTTTTGCTGCTAAAAAGCCCAATGCCAGTGCAATCACACCTACTATAAATAAAAGTACTGTATGTTCCATATTATATTTTAATATCGAGATTTTTAAATAATAATCTCTTGAATGGTTAAATGTTGGTTGGCGAACGATTCACCTAATTTGCTCATTAGAGCGTATAAAAAAGCCTGCATTAATCGCGTATTTTGTATAAACTCCTAAAGTAAGGATTAGGGCTAGAAAACTGATCAAGGATCCGTCTACCTGAATAAATCCAGTAACGGCAGGCTTTTACAATTTAGAGTCACCCTTTATAAAAAATAACTGTTGAGTTTATCAAAAAAATAATCAATGCAGGCAGTAATATGCTGTTGTATGTAAAGAACGTCTATGTTAAATTCTCATCTAGTAAATTGCATAAGGCTTCTAACCTCGATGCTGTCTCACCACTTAAAGAATCTTCATCTATTGATTGTTGGCTCACCTGTGAAGCAAATTGTAAAGCGCACATGGCCAATACATCCTGCTTATCTCTAACGGCATAACTCTCTTCAAATTGCTTGATCATAAGCTCGATTTCTTTTGTGGCTTTGCGCAACCCTTCCTCCTGTTCAATTGGAATAGTAAGCGGATACACACGATCGGCTATGGACAATTTAATTTTAAGTTTCTCTGCCATGGTTTTGCACTATTCAGAAAGCGTAACGATGCACGCATCGATCTCCCTGATTAAGGCATTTATTTTGAGTTTGGTTTCCCGTTTATATTCGTTACTGCCTAGTAATGCATTTGCAGTTTTGAGTGTCTTGTACCTTTGATCCCCAACATCTAATTGGGCTTTTAGTTGCTCATTTTCATGTTGCAATGCAGTAACCTCTTGATATAAAAGTACCTGCTTTTGCTTCACATCTTCGTATTGTTTTAACAAAGTAGTGATTCTATATTCAAGAGAATCAACAACTTCAGACAGACTACTCATAATGTTTATGCATAAACTACGATACACAAAGTTAACATTCGAAAGATACTTTTACAATAGATTATCATAAAATTTAAAAACCATCTCCTAAACCCATGATTAATTCCAACATAAGCGCTCATTATGTGCACCTTACGCTTTCGCGCCTGCCTGTCCGTTAGGCAGTAAAGCGCTATCAAGATCAATTTTGAACATACTAACACCAAACTTCCATTAACCTACATTTTGGCAAACCAAAACAGAGATACAACTAAATTCATATCGAAGCCTTCCTGCTATTTTCTTACTTTTGATTAAAATCTATATTCGTGACTTTTATTCGTACCACAGAACAAGACTCCAATTATGATCATCTTGAAAAGATGAGCACCTCAGAACTTTTAACGCATATAAATACGGAGGATAAAATTGTTCCATTGGCCGTAGAGAAAGTCATCCCTGAAATTGAAAAACTTATTGAGGAAGTGGTTACAAAATTAGAAAGTGGTGGCCGTTTATTCTACATGGGTGCAGGGACTAGTGGACGATTAGGCGTGGTTGATGCTAGTGAATGCCCCCCCACTTTTGGTGTATCACCTGACTTGGTTGTTGGCCTTATTGCCGGAGGAGATACCGCAATTCGATCTGCGGTAGAGTTTGCTGAAGACAGCACAAATCAAGGATGGAAAGATTTAGAAAAACATCACATATCTACCAAAGATGTTGTTATTGGTATAGCTGCATCAGGTACGACTCCTTATGTAATAGGAGCCCTCAAAAAATGCAATGAAGAGGGGATCTCAACTGGATCTATTAGTTGTAATTCTAACAGTCCACTTTCTCAAACCGCACAATTTCCTATAGACGTTGTAGTAGGCCCCGAATTTGTAACTGGTAGTTCTCGTATGAAAGCTGGTACAGCACAGAAATTAGTGCTTAATATGATCTCTACAGCAACAATGATCAAGCTAGGCCATGTACGCGGAAATAAAATGGTAGATATGCAATTAAGCAATCATAAATTAGTTGGCAGAGGCACTCAAATGGTCATGAAGGCCTTGTCTATTTCTGAAGATGAGGCAAAAAGAATACTACTTAAGCACGGAAGTGTGCGTAATGCAATCACAAACTATGGAAACTAATAAAGAGGTTCTATTTAAGGGAGTAAAAATTATGGGAGGTACCTTATTCCTGATGATACTGGCCCCCTTAATATTAAATTCTTCCTTCAAGAATCAAGATCACGCATTATTCATTCCGGTACTTGGTGTTGGAATTATTTGCTTGTTTGCGGCAATATATTTTGGTTTCAAAGGTATTAAGACCCTGATGAAAGCATTGTTTAATGACTAATCCCCGTGTTCATTGGAAAAAGTCGACAATGAATAAAAGATTTTAAACCTTAGATAACTCTAAAAATTTAGATTTTCCTTGCTGGTTATTTGAACATCAAATATCTCCAAAAAATGCGAAAAGAGCCGCTTTCTATAATTCTTAAAAGGAAGTGACAAAATAAGCAAAAAGCATTTTAAATGACCAAAACAGCCAAAAAAAGCATAGTAATGGCTATTTTTGTTATATATTATAATAAAATCACATTAGATTTATTTAGTTGGATTTAGGGATTAACCTTGGGTTTGTACATTAAATGGACAATAAAAAGAAAAAATCAATTGAATTCTAACGAAATTACCTCCAGAACACTTCAATCATTAGATAACTTTATTACTGCTCTTACTGAAGAGGACATTACAAGTTATAATCATCTTATACGATTAATAGAATTTTCATCAAACGCTTTTGAGAACTACAGTACATGGTCTGACGAGTGTTATACCCGAAACTGTTTAGTTAATAACGAAAAATATGAATTGATCTTAATCTGTTGGTGTGAAGGACATCGTACTCCAATTCACGATCATGGCGGAGAAGAATGTTGGGTAAAAGTAATTGATGGCGAATTCAAAGAAACCATTTATCAGAAAAATGAAAAAGGTGAATTAGAGTCTATAACATCTTCAATTTCAAAACCGAATGAAGTTACCTATATGAAAGATTTTATGGGATTTCATCAATTAGAGAACGTATCAAACAAAAGAAGTATGTCACTTCATTTGTATGCTAAACCAATTCGTACATGTAATGTTTTTGATGAAAACTTAAAAACCTTTGTCTGTAAGGATTTAACCTATGACACTACTGTATACTAGTACTACTACAAAAATTAAAAGAGCAGAATAATATGTCTAATATAAGTAAAGATTTAGCTTTATTCAACGAACTAGTTGACGCTTTAATTAAAGAAGAGGAGAGAAACCCTGTGGCAGAAAGAATAGAAGCCAGTAACTTATACGATGCACTTGATCTTTCCTTGAATGCAAACGGAATGATCGATGATGCATTTAAGACGGTACTTGAAAATGTACTTATCGCTACTCCGAAAACAGCTACTAATTTATTTTTTAATCAACTTTTTGGAGGTAGACAGAGTAAAGCCATTTTAGGAGATTTGCTTGCCGTTATGCTCAATAACAGTATGTATACCTATAAGGTTGCTGGTCCACAAGTTGGAATCGAGCAAGAAATTATTAGACAATCATGTGATCTAATTGGTTACGGAGCCCAAAGTAATGGCACGTTTCCTACTGGTGGTTCCATGAGTAATTATATGGCCCTGATTATGGGTCGTGACGCTAAAGATCCTGAGTGCAGATTAAATGGAATGTCTAAACCATTGGTCATTTATACATCTAAAGAGTCACATTATTCCAATGCCAAGAATGCTAGTTTTGCTGGAATTGGAAGAAACAATATTCGCTATATTGACACCGATTCGAAAGGAAGGATGATTCCAGAGAAATTAGAAGAACAAATACTCGATGATATTAGTCAGGGTTTTATTCCTACCTATGTTAATGCGACGGCAGGTACTACAGTCTTGGGAGCTTTTGATCCTATTGATAAAATAGCAGATATTACTGAAAAATACAAAGTGTGGCTACATGTAGATGGAGCTTATTGCGGAAGTGTCATGTTTAGTGACGCCTACAAGTACCTTTTGAAGGGGGTTGAAAGATCAAATTCATTTAGCTATAATGCACACAAAATGCTTGGTACGCCCTTGACGTGCTCAATCATTTTAGTGAATGATAAAAAACATCTGAATGTTTCTTTTAGCAATGATGCTACTTATTTATACCAAACAGACGGTGATGATTTTAACCTAGGTAAAACTTCCTTCCAATGTGGAAGAAGAAATGATGCCTTAAAGTTTTGGACACTTTGGAAATCCATGGGTACTGATGGTTTAAAAACAATCGTAAACAAACAATTTGAACTAGCTAAAGTTGCACTCGATTATATCCGAAGCAATCCAGACTACACTGTATTTAGCTTTGATGATTCCATTTCTATATGTTTCAATTATAAAGATATTGACCCAATGGCACTTTGTACGGCATTGTATGAAAATCAAGCCACAGTTGTTGGCTTTGGTTCTTTTAAAGGCGAAACCTTTATTAGACTTGTAACCATTAATGCCAATAATGAAAAACAAGATATTTTGAATTTCTTTAAAGTACTTGAAAAATTCGTCCACAAAACACCTAATTTAACAAAGGTACAGGAACTGAGTATTTCTAAGTAGAAGTTATTCTTGGAGAACCCGGTTGAAAGAACTCCATTGACCATGATACTTTTTTAAACCACTGACGATTATATGAGTAATGCTCCTAAAGCAGTTCTTTAGAAAATCAAATCAATGAAGTACGGCTTTACTGAAGGTTTATGGCGACAGGTTTATTATGATGGGCAAGTCACGCTCTGGCGTGACCGGGCTATCCGTTCATACGCTTCGTCCTTCTTTCGCCAAAACTCAAAAGGCCTGCAGGGTATCCACTTCTATCCCTCTTGCAAAAAAAAGAGGCCACTAGCTTACTAATATTTCAAAATAATTTAGTTCTATTCTTGAGGTGAGATACTCTAAAACGTACTATTCCTTCAACAAGGCAGGCAGAATATAATCTGTCATCATCAAATCAACATCCGAATGCATATATGGTAAATTATACGCAGAAGCCGTTATGACAACCACAAAAGGAATGTCCTTGAAAATAAAAATCTTATTTCCGCCATTTCCTGTGCAAAAAGAAACTTCGTAATCCTTACCAGCTACTGTATACAATTTGTTCCAGAATAGATATCCATAGAATCCACCATTTTGATTTGGCTGTTTCACTTGCCTGGAAAGGCTTTTTTGAACCCAATCCTCATTGATGAGTTGCTTTCCTTTCCAATTACCATTGTTCTTGTAGAGCTGTCCATACTTTGCAAAATCAATAGCACGTAAACGTATACCTCCAGCTGTGTTCCCAACGCCCTGTGGTGTATATTGCCATTTATAATTTGTAATTCCCAAAGGTGCAAACAACTTGTCATCTGCATAGCTTACCAAGCCACTAGGGACAGATTTATGAATAATATCTCCTAATAAAACAGCTCCTCCTGTAAAATAAGTGTAATCAGAACCCATCATTTTATCAGGATCAATAGGCAAGTCTAATACAAATTTTACCCAATCTTTAGTAGGGTACATTTTCTCTTCTTGACCTGGACTATCATAATCATTATCGTCACCTAAAAAACCCGAGGTCATCGTCAACAGTGATTCAATACTCACGGAATCTTTTGATGCGCTGTAGTTGGCAAATGATTTGAGGTTATATAGGTCCTTGAGAAGTACATTTTCATTTTGCACATGACCCTCTTCAATAGCGATACCCATCATCGTTGAGGCAATTGTCTTCCCAACAGACCTTGGATCATGTAAACTTTCTCTGTTTGCTCCGTTAAAATATTCTTCTATAAGAAGTTCACCGTTTTTCACAACCACAATATCATTCACTTCTTCAAAGCGTTTTTGAACTATCTTAGTATTAAGTGCTAGAATTTTGGAAACGTCAAAAGAGTCTTTGGACAATTCCCATCCACTATCATCTTGAACCTCTTGTATAGCAACGTCCGTCTGTACCACCGGCAAGTCGGCTACATCTATTTCAAGATTACCAGCAGCCAAAAGTGGCCCGACTTTCAAACCATTATTTTGTAAATAGGCCCTAACTTCTATGCGGAGTGAATGAGTGCCCTCTGCAAGAAGATCACGTCCTCCAGACATCTTCATGAACTTCAACCACATAAACCATCCCCAAAAATCTATGGGTTCTCGTGAAATTAACGGAATTGCATGAGCTAATTGGGTAGTCTTCGACTCTATTAAACCCGCACCCTTGTTCAAATTCTCTACATACGCAACTTTGTCGTCCACGAGTATTGAAAACTGAAAATTACCTTGATTTAATAAGGTTTCTTCACTTAGATCCGGTGCTAAAGCCTGAAGACTCACTAGCAATGGTTGTTTTAGGTTAAAGTGAACAGACATATACTCATTCTCATTAAGTATAAAACGGCTGGTAAGTACTGGTTCGTTGGAAATCGAATCTCTTAAATTCCCCTTAGAAAAAGATAAAACTTTGAACTGATCCTCTAATTTATCTACCTCACTTGTGGAGGTACGATTAGTAGTAGTATTTACACAAGACATCATAAAGCATATAATGCATCCTACAACTATTAATCGTGTATACTTTTTGATATTATATAGTGTAGGTAGATTGATAGTCTCTCTACTCTTGAATTGAGTTGTTCTGTTCATTTTTGGCTGATTAATAAGTACACTCCTATGACTGCATGAATTCAGTTTTGGTTACATAAGATATAGAAATAATAAATTACCTCCCAATAGATATACTATTACAGTTAAGGATTTTATGTATATTTTTTAATGTAAAAACCCTCATCAATTTCTAGATCCGACCTTAAAAACACGCTCTTTTCCGATGCGGCGCAAACACATTTTTACAATTTTAC
>CAXBCS010000030.1:0-41561 GCA_963974305.1 uncultured bacterium | reverse complement strand
CCAAACACCAAACACCAAACACCAAACACCAAACACCAAACACCAAACACCAAACCCATGGGCGTAACTAAAAGACATATCCATTCAATGCGGGCTAATCAGATTGCCGATCTCGCAAAGATTTTATCTAATCCCGCTCGTGTAGCGATCATAGAATATATAGGCGATTGTGATGGTTGCCTTTGTCAGGATATCTCTGAAAAGATACGCTTGTCACAACCTACGACCTCCCAACATTTACAGATTATAAGAAAAGCGGGCATTTTAAAAAGCCAGTTTAGAGGAAAGGCACAATACTACAGTATTGACGTGCGTAAATGGCAGCAAATACAGCAGCTATTTCAAGAGTTTTTTGAAGTCACTAGAATTAAGTGTTGTTAAGTTCATATGAGCACAGCCTTACTACATAAAGCTTATAGTGGGTCCATCTTTCAAAAGGAAGGTGTAGATCTTGTTACCCAAATAGCTCAGCATTTGGATCAAACCCTTAGCGGAAAATCGGCTAAGGTCATTCAATGGAAGGAGCCACAAGAAGAATATGAGTTCTGGAAGCAGTATAGTGAAAGTACTCACGCTACGTCTGACCTCTTTAATACCGTACTTGAGCGTTCTATTCACACCCACCATCCTAAGTATATAGGGCACCAAGTTGCGCCTACGGTTCCAGTTTCGGCTTTGGCAACTTTGCTTAGTGCTCAGTTAAATAACGGAATGGCGGTTTATGAAATGGGAGCAGCTTCTACTGCTATTGAGCGTCTAGTTATTGAACGATTTACAAAGGCAATTGGCTATCCAAAGGGAGATGGATTTCTAAGTTCGGGCGGTACTTTGGGGAATCTAACCGCTTTACTTGCAGCACGTCGTGCTTTCAAAAAGGAAGATGTTTGGAATGATGGTCACCAGAGCAAACTGGCTGTTCTCGTTTCTGAAGAAGCACATTACTGTATTGACAGAGCAGCGCGTATCATGGGCTTAGGAGATAAGGGTATCATTAAGGTGCCAGTTGACGCCAATTACCAGATGCGTATTGATCTTATGGAAAGTTCATACTCTAAGGCAGTGGCAGATGGTTTTGAAGTCATTGCCATTGTGGGTAGTGCGCCCTCTACAAGCACGGGAATATTTGATGATTTGGAGGCCGTTTCCGCTTTCGCGAAAGCAAAAAATATCTGGTTTCATATAGATGCGGCTCATGGTGGAGGTGCCATATTTTCAAAAAAGTACAGGCATCTTCTCAAAGGTATTTCCGCCGCTGACTCTGTAATTATTGACGGACATAAAATGATGGGAACATCGGCGATTACAACCGCTGTTCTCTTTAAGAATAGTGAAGCAAGTTATGCCACTTTTGAACAAAAAGCACAATACCTCTGGGAGAAAAACGATGATCCTGATTGGTTCAATATGGCAAAGCGCACCTTTGAGTGTACCAAGAGTATGATGAGTTTGCGTTTTTATGCGATTATCAATGCGCATGGGGTAGACTTCTTTGACGACTTTGTGACTACGCTATTCGATGCGGGATTAAAGTTTGGAAAACAAATAAAGGCAGCAGCCGATTTTGAATTGGCTTTAGAGCCCTTATCAAACATTGTTTGTTTTAGGTATATCGGAGGAAGTGACCCCTCAGATTATGATCATTTGAATCATCAAATAAGACGCGCATTATTAGAAGACGGGGAGTTTTATATCGTTGCGACTCAATTAAAACAAGGGTACTTTTTGCGTACGACCTTTATGAATCCCTTTACAACCCAGGAACACACTACGGCCTTGTTGTCAAAAATTAGACAGCTAGCTATTAACAATTTTAGTAATTAATAAATCTTTCGTCTTTTCGGGAGTACCATATATTATGAAAACAGCAGATTTTTTAAGTCTTTTACAAGACCACCAAGACAAATCCTTATTATTTGAATATGCGCCTAATATGCTTGTTGGCGCCAATTATCACATCACCGAAGTAAAACATATTACCGTTGATTCTGTAGATTGCGGAGCCGGAATAGATGCATGGAAAGAAACCATCGTCCAACTCTGGGAGAGTCCAGCAGATCTGGGGAAAACAGAATTTATGAGTGCTCTTAAAGCAATGGAGATATTGGCCAAAGTAGGTCAAATGAAACCATATAATATGGATGCTGAGTTAAAAATTGAATATAGCAATGCTCATTTTCACAAAGCACAACTATTTATTAACGATTTCGAAATTCGCGGGAATAATCTACTGCTTAAATTGGCAATAGATCAAACAGACTGCAAGGCCAAGGAACTATGTGGTGTTATGGAGCCTGTATTAGCTCAAGATGAGAGTGGTTGCACTCCAGGAGGAGGTTGCTGCTAATAGTATGAGTTTGGCTCTTAACATGCGTCCCTTGCTTGCTAGTGATTATTCGGCTTGCGCCAAAATTTACGCAGACGGAATAACTACGGGCATTGCTACTTTTGAAACGAAAGTGCCAGATTGGGATGTTTGGGATACTAAATTCTTAAAGGCATGTCGTTTTGTAGCTGAAGACGATAAAGAAATCGTAGGCTGGTGTGCTCTAACGGCTTTTTCCAGTCGCGATGTTTATCGTGGTGTCGCCGAGGTAACGATTTACATCGCGCCTAATGCGCAGGGAAAAGGGTTTGGACAACAATTACTGGCTCAGCTTGTGGAGGCGAGTGAAGCAGCTGGTTTTTGGACCTTATTGGCCAAAATATTTGAAGCGAATACTTCGAGTATTCACTTACATAAAAAGCAGGGTTTCCGACAAGTGGGAATTCTTGAAAAAATAGGAATGCGTGATGGGCTTTGGCATAATAATGTCTTGCTAGAACGCCGAACAAAAAAAATTAATAATATGAAAAATGTACTCGTACTCTGCACGGGAAATAGCTGCCGATCTCAGATGGCTCATGGTTATTTGAATCAAATGGCTGGTAATAAGGCTAAGATATATTCTGCGGGAATAGAAACCCATGGAATCAATCCAGGAGCGGCTGCTACTATGGCTAAGGATGGGATCGATATACTAGGTCATACCTCAAATAACGTCACAGAATATGAAGGAATATCTTGGGATTTTATAATAACGGTTTGTGATCATGCCTATGAAAATTGCCCTTTTATTGCGGCTCCAAATGCTAAGCGATTGCATCATAATTTTTACGATCCTTCGAAGTTTGTAGGAGATGTGGTTGAAACAGAGGCCGCTTTCGCGAAAGCGAGAGAAGAAATTAAGGCCTACTGTCAAGATTTTGTAGCAGAATACCTTTAGGATTTATTCTTCTTCGTTGTTTTTTTGACCGTACTTCTTTTCTAGTTCGGCTTGAAACTCTTCCATTACTGGTTTAACAGTGCTTTCTGGAAGATCGGCGATACGGATATACATTAACCCGTCAATGGCATTGTTAAAGAGTGGGTCAACGTTAAAGGCTACTACCTTTGCGTTTTGCTTGATGTATTTTTTGATAAGCACAGGAAGACGCAGCGAGCCAGGCTCTACTTCTTCAATAAGTTTGTCAAATTTATTCAAATCGGCTGCGCTCTCATCAAATACAAATTCTTTGTCGGCATCTTTGAGCTGCACCTTAAATTCTTTCTTAGGGTGAATGTATTGTGCGATATACGGATCGTAATAATGTGACTTCATAAACTCGATCATTAGCGACTTGCTAAAGTTTGAGAATTGATTAGAAATACTCACCCCACCAATAAGGTATTTATGCTCTGGGAATCGAAGTGTGGTGTGCACTATTCCTTTCCAAAGTAGAAATAAGGGCATGGGTTTTTGTTGGTATTCTTTGATAATAAAAGCGCGTCCCATTTCGATACTTTCGCTCATCATTTTGTGAAGTTCAGGTTCAAAACGGAAAAGATCTTGAAGGTAGAACCCATCAATTCCATGGGCTTTAAATATTTTTGCTCCAAGTCCCATGCGATAGGCTCCTGCAATCATATTTGTCTTAGTGTCCCAAAGAAACATATGGTAGTAGTAGCGGTCAAATTTATCAAGATCGATAGCTTCATTGGTTCCTTCGCCAATGGCACGGAAAGTAATTTCGCGCAAGCGGCCTATTTCTCTTAAGATATTGGGCATATCTTCCGCTGGGGCAAGGTATACTTCGTAATTCTTGGATTCAAGGAGGCGGCGATCGTTTTGACGCAGGGTAACAATCTCATCTTGGATAAGATCACTACTTATTTCAGTTACTATCTTTTTTGGCTCTTTGGGCGTTTTTAAGGTTTGCGGGATATTACCCAATAAGCTCTTTTTTTCAAAAGATTTTGCAAGCATATAGGTTTTCTTCCTAACAAAATCAGTAAAGCCTTCTAAGGTTTCATGTTCATTTTGAGCCTTTACAGAAATAGGATTTCCGATGCGGACTCTTATCACCCTGTGTTTTTGGGTTAGGAGTTCGCTAGGTAGTTTGGCAGTACGTAGGGTGTCGCTTATGCGAGAAAGGAAATAAAAGAGTTTACTGTTTTTAGCATGAAAATATATAGGAACTACAGGCACATCTGCTTTTTTGGCTAGTTTCATTGCCGCTTCCTCCCAAGGCTTATCGATGATGAGCTTTTCGTCTTTATAGGTTGATACTTCCCCAGCCGGAAAAATCCCAAGGGGATGTCCTTCTTTTAAGTGGATAAGTGCATTTTTAAAGCCAGTAACACTAGATTTTATGTCCTTTCGATCCTCGAAAGGATTAACTGGCATGACATAAGGCTTCAGAGGTTCAATTCTGTGCAGTAGGAAGTTGGCGATGATCTTAAAATCCTCTCTTTGTTCAAGCATTAATTTTAAAAGCAAAATCCCATCAATCCCACCTAAAGGATGGTTTGATATTGTGATATATGCCCCACTTTTTGGAAGTCTTTTAAGATCGGCTTCTGGAATGTCAAATTTAATCTCGAATTCGTCTAGGAGGGAGTTCAGGAAATCAAGATCTGTGAGGTGTTTATTACGGTCATAGATTTTATTGGCCGTTGAAATCTTCAAAATTTTCATGAGTGACCACCCTAAGAAGGTGCCAATAAAGCCGAGTTTGTCAACTTTAATTGCTTGCGCGACTTCTTTAGCGGTGACTAGACCCATGTTTTTTGTTAGTTAGTTGGCAAATATAGCAATTCTCGAAACGCGTTTATCGCTTTGAGGGAGGAAGCTATATTTTCTATTTCAACTTAGAGACGTGTTAGTCTTAATTTTGAGTCACTAATTGCACGGTATTTTGAGCTACTTGCTTGACGAGTATAGTTTTATCCTTTTCAAATTGTTGGAGCGCTTTGGGAGTAAAATGCCTTATCGTATATAAAGAAACCCCTTCTGTGAGCTGTACTTTAAAGGTTGCCTTCAAGTGATTAATTAAAGCGTCTAGATTATTAAATTTATTATCGATACAGACGGAAAAGCTAATCGCAGAATTTTGAATAAGGTCCACCTTCATTTTGTAGGTTCCAAGTAAGCGGAATACTTCCCCAATATTTTCTTCCATCATAAAGGAAAAATCAAGCGATGAGAGGGAAATAAGCACTTGGTTTTTTTTGACTATAAAGCATGGAATATCTGGAACAAGCGTTTGGCCTTTTCTTACGGCAGTTCCTGCATTTTCTGGATGAAGGAAAGATTTTACAAAAAGCGGAATCTCCTTACGTTGTAATGGCTGTAATGTTTTGGGGTGAATAACCGAGGCTCCATAAAAAGCCAGCTCAATAGCTTCTTCATATGAAATTTGGTGTAGTAATTGGGTTTTTTCAAATACGCGCGGATCACCATTTAATACGCCAGGTACATCTTTCCATATCGTCAAATCATCGGCTCCCAGGCAATAGGCAATAATTGCTCCCGAATAATCACTTCCTTCCCTCCCCAAGGTTGTGCTAAAGTTATTTTTGTCTGATCCTATAAAACCTTGAGTAATCGTAAGTGCATTGCGATCTATGTTTGTTTTAATCGCTGTTTGGGTAGCTTCCCAGTCAACACGAGCATCTCGATAGCTGTTGTCGGTTTGAATTAAATCTCTAGCATCTACCCAATTGTTCTTAATTCCTTTTTCTTCTAAATAGGCACTGACAATCGTGGTTGAAATAAGTTCGCCATAGCAGACAACTTGATCATATACAAAATCATATTGAGGCGATTTGTTCCATGCAAGAAAACCTTTTAGTTGATCAAAAAAGCTTTTTACTTTTTCAAAGATGGGATGCCCTTTCGGGAAAAGAGCTTCGGTGATTTGTGCGTGAAATTGAACACTTTTATGAATACATTCTGGAAGGCTTTTTTTGCTGTGGAAATAGGCATGAATTATATTTTCCAAGGCATTGGTGGTTTTGCCCATCGCTGAAATAACGATCACTTTATGAGAAGGTTTCATTTTTGAGAGTACTTCTATAATGTTTTGTACTCCATGGACATCTTTTACAGATGCGCCTCCAAATTTAAATACTTGCATATTGTTTTATTTTCCTTCTACTTTTGCATCAAAAATGCCCTAAGATCAGGCTATACTTGTTGCACAAAGAAGGCGATATTATTTAGAATCAATGGTTTTTAGATACTTATTTAAGCGTTCTTCATCCATTTGGACGAGATACCAATCGGTAAGTAAAAGGGCGCCACTTTTCTTATAGAACTCCACAGCTGGGGTGTTCCAGTCGAGTACGACCCATTCTACGCGATTGACATTTTTTGATTTGGCATAACGCATCACTTGGTTATACAGGGCGCTACCAATTCCTTTGCCACGGTGCTCTTGAGCGACCACTAGGTCTTCTAGGTGTAACGATTGTCCGACCCATGTTGAAAAGCGAAAATACACCAAGGCCATACCTACGATTTTTTCGTTTTCTTGAGCAACAAAGCAATGGAAGAGTGGAGAGGGTCCAAACCCCATTTGTCGAAGGGTCTCAGCGGTAATTTTTACAGCATCAGGTTCTTTTTCATAATGCGCCAATTCTGTAATGAGTCTAAGGACATCATCCATGTCCTCGGCGGTTGCTGTTCGTATTTGTAATGCCATTGAATACAATTTGGTTAACGAATGTAGAAAAAATAGGCAACAATTGTGGGCGAAAACGTTATAGTAACGTTTATTTTGTGAGTATTTTTGCAAAAACAATCCAGACATACTCTATGGCTCGCAAAAACCAAACTTTAGGAGAATTTATTATTGAAAATCAGACGGAGTTTAAGTACTCCTCTGGAGAGCTTTCACGTTTAATAAACTCCATTCGACTTGCGGCTAAAGTAGTAAATCACCAGGTTAACAAGGCTGGCCTTGTAGACATCGTTGGAGCGGTTGGAGAAACCAATATTCAAGGAGAAGATCAGCAGAAATTGGATGTTATGGCTAATGAGACCTTTATTTCTACTTTAAAGAATAGGGAGATTGTTTGTGGAATAGCAAGTGAAGAGAATGATGACTTTATTACTATTGAAGGTCATAAAGAAGACAATCAAAACAAATATGTAGTATTAATGGATCCACTAGATGGGTCATCTAATATCGATGTAAATGTTTCTGTGGGTACTATTTTCTCTATTTACAGACGTGTTACAGAACCAGGGACTCCAGTAACCTTAGAGGATTTTCTTCAACCAGGACGTAAGCAAGTTGCTGCGGGCTATATCATTTATGGAACATCTACCATGCTGGTTTATACTACGGGTCACGGGGTGAATGGCTTTACATTAAATCCTGCGATAGGTACCTTCTATTTGTCACATCCTAATATGCAATTTCCAGTAGATGGAAAGATTTATTCTGTAAATGAAGGAAATTATACGCATTTTCCAGAAGGAGTCAAGAAATATATAAAATATTGCCAAGAAGAGTCAGGTGACAGACCGTATACTTCTAGATATATAGGTTCCCTGGTTTCAGATATTCATCGTAACATGATTAAGGGTGGAATCTATATATATCCAAAGAGTTCTATGAACGCTAAGGGAAAACTTCGTTTACTTTATGAATGTAACCCAATGGCTTTTATAGCCGAGCAAGCTGGAGGCAAGGCGAGCGATGGATATACCCCTATTATGGACCTTAAGCCAACCGAACTTCACGAGCGAATTCCTTTCTTTTGTGGGAGTAGAAATATGGTCGATAAGGCAGAGTCTTTTATGTCTGAATATAGAAGCTAGTGGTATAAGGGTGAGCTGACTGTTTTTTTTCTATCTTTGAAATGTAAACCATCTCTTTACTCACAGTACATATGGCTAAGAAAGTCCAATCTATAGAACAACCCACTCAAGACATCTCTAATTCAAAAATAGAGGCGATTAAGAATCTTATTTTTGGTGAAAACATCCAAGAATACAATCATGAGTTTGATACATTAAAAGCAGAAACCTTAGATCATAAAAAAGTGAATCGCTCTGATTTGGGAGATTTACTCATTCGTTTAGGCGAAAATATTAAAGCCTAATTCTTAAAGCCCCAAGCCATGAACTCTGATGAACGGCTAGAAATCCTTAAAGAACTTCTGCTCACCGATGAACATGAGCCGGAAAAGGATGTCATGCGCAAAATTCGGATGTTGGAGGCTAAGCAGGAAGACCTTTCTAAGCGGGTAGATCCCATTATGGATGAGCGCTTTAAAGGTTTTGTGCAAGAAATTCCCAAAACACTTGGGCCGGTGATCACTGAGGCGTTAAAAACGGAGATAAAGAAATCTCAAGATGCCGTAGCAGAGGCATTGTTTCCTATTATTGGAAAAATGATTAAAAAATATGTTCAAAGTGAGATTAAGAAACTGAACGATGCGATTAATGAAAAACTCAATAATACCTTTTCCTTTAAAAGATGGTTTCAAGGGAAAGGAGCTTCAAATACCAACGCTGCAGCATTAATGCACGATCAGTATAAAGCAAAGATTAATCAAATATTAGTTATAGAAAAAGGTTCCGGAATTCTGAAAGCGAGTTATGCTAAGTCAGAAGCCATGGACGAAGATATGGTAGCTGGAATGTTGACAGCCATTAAAAGTTTTGTAGAAGATGCTTTTACGGGTGAAAAAGACATGATGCTAGAACGAATAGATTATGAATTGTTTACAATTCATCTTCAAAATTTCTCAAACTACTATATTGCAGTTGTTTTGTCGGGTATTTACGATGATGAAACAAAAGACAAATTAGAAGATGTACTTCTTGATTTTGCACAGTTTGTTATCAATAAAGATGACCTCGATAATCAAGTACATTTTACAAAAAAATTAAAAGAATATTTTACTGATGAGCGTATCTAAGAAGGTTGTTTTACTAGGGCATTTTGGAGTGGGGAAATCTTCATTACTTCGACGTTTTGTTGAGAATACTTTCTCCGATAATTATGTGGTAACTATTGGCGTCCATATTATGAAAAAGGAGGTTGTTATCAATAATGAAAATGTAACTCTCATTATTTGGGATGTTGAAGGAACTGATGATTTTACAAAATATAGACCTTCCTATTTGATGGGAGCATCCTCTTTTATTTATGTATTTGATGCGGCGAGAAAAGTAACTTATAGTGACTTAAAATATAACTTAGAGCACTTAAATGAAAAATATCCGCACGTACCTGTGCATGTCATCGGGAATAAAGTTGATTTGGTCGATACAGAAGAGTTAAAAAGTAATTTAGAGGAGCAAAATGTCAAGGCTGATTATCTTTCCAGTGCTAAAACTGGTGAGAATGTAGAACAGCTGTTTACGGATGTAGCGGCACAATTGCTCAAAAATGCTTAAACCTCTTCAAGAAGAATTTGTAAATAATCACACGCAAATAATTGTCGTAGATCCTGAATGTAAGATTCTAGAAACGACAAATACTTTATTTAGTGTAAATAAAAACGCATTTCTATCTAGCTTTCACCCCTTCTTTTATAGTATTCCATCCCTTTTTGAAGAAGAGAAAGATGAGTATTATTTTCATTGCATCCAAATGGATGTATTAGGAAAAAAGTGTTTTTTTGACATGCGTGTTCGAATTGACCCTAAAAAAGTCAAAGCCACTTTATTTATCTTAGATTTAACAGATCATTATAAAGGTGTTCACGGTATAAAACAAGCACGAAACGAATCTATTATTGATTTTAATACCAGTCAAGAGCTCAACAATGAACTACAAGTACAAAGAGGATTTAAGAATAAATTCTTGGCCAACGTAAGTCACGAAATTAGAACTCCGCTCAACAGTATAGTAGGCTTTATAAATGTTCTTCAAAATACAGCCTTAGATCGAGAGCAACTTGACTTGGTGAATATCGTAAAGAGCTCGTGTAGTAACCTCTCTTCTATTGTAGATGATTTATTGGATATCTCTAAAATAGAAGCGGGCCGACTTGAAATAAAAAACAAACGCTTTGATTTGTGAGCATTACTGGATGAACTGAGTGCGGCATATCGCCTTCAGGCAGAAGAAAAACGCCTAGAATTTATTGTTGATGTAGGAGAGAACATTCCTAGATTTTTGGTGTTAGATAGATTGCGTATAAACCAAGTGTTGATCAATTTACTAGATAATGCGGTAAAATATTCTCGTGAAGGGACCATCATCTTTCGTATCACAACGACTTCCCGCAACTTGCGAAAAATACCTCTCACCATTGAAGTTATTGATGAGGGAATCGGGATTGCTCCAGAAAACTTAGATAGTGTTTTTGAAAGTTTCAATCAAATTGAAAAGACCGGTCTTTTTGGAGGTACGGGCTTGGGATTAAGTATAGTTAAGCAGCTGGCACAATTGATGGAAGGCTCTATTGAGGTTAGTAGCGTTAAAAATGAGGGAAGTACATTTAGATTCTCTATTGAAGCTGGTGTATCTCATGATCAAAAGGTGAAGAAGGAAGCCAAGGCTCCAAAGAAAGATAAAAACACTGGAGAAAAAAGTCGGAAACGTATTCTGCTAGGAGAAGATGTAGAGGTTAACCAACTTCTAATGTTAAAGCTTTTTGCAAATCATGGTAACTATAGCCTGGATATTGCCAAAAATGGCGAACAAGTTCTCCGGTTTCTAGATAATTATAAGGTAGATCTGGTTCTTATGGACTTAACGATGCCTATTATGGATGGTTATGACGCAGCTGCTAGGATTAGAAATCATCCAGATAAACGCATTAGTAAACTGCCTATCATTGCCTTAACAGCAAGAGTATCAGATGAAGATCGAGAAGAATGTAAAGCTGTAGGTATGAATGCCTATCTCACAAAACCTTTGGATGAAGTTGTGTTATTTCAAACCATTGAAAAATTATTAAATAAGTATAAACGCAAAAAGGACCTTTCTTAAAGTACTCACTGTACCTTTCTAAAGTTAATTGACTTATAACGACTTAATGATCAATAGTCGGACGGTAGGATACGTATAAAGAAGACTAAATAGTCTCCTAACTTGTGGTACCCCTTACATAGTAGGCCTTAATCACATTAATATTCCATCAAATTTAATTTGTACATTTGAGTAACCCCTAAGTTATTTATTGATGGACACATTCTGGTTATATTTTAAACAAGGTCTTTTTCATGTTCTCGATTGGCAGGCATACGATCATATTCTTTTTCTTATAGTACTTACGGTTCCTTATCTCTTTTCAAACTGGAAAAGGCTCCTAACTCTTGTAACGGTATTTACAGTGGGTCACACGCTCGCTTTGGCACTTGCTGCTTATGGAGTCGTCACTGTAAAATCAAGTTGGATAGAACTACTAATACCTATAACTATACTTGTAACTGCTCTCTTCAATGTTTTTACAGCTGGGAAATCGGCGAAAAAAGAAAAAGTTGGAATTTATGTGATTACTACCCTATTTTTTGGTTTGATTCACGGTCTAGGTTTTTCAACCTACTTTAATATGATGACGGCAAACACCTCTAATAAATTGTTTCCGCTTATAGAGTATACATTAGGAATTGAAATGGCACAAATTGCCATTGTAATTCTTGTTCTCATTGCAAGTTTTCTAGGACAGTCTTTGCTGCGTTTTTCATTACGCGACTGGGTAATGGTCATCTCCTCGGTGGTTATTGGAATGGTAATTCCAATGCTGGTAGGTGCTTTGTCAATCTTCTAGCCCTTTTCCGTTAAAACTTTAATAATAGATTGCATATCATTGGGAAGCCCCTTACTTTAGTCGTATCAGGAGTTTAATGTAGTGCGCTTTCGCGAAAGCGCAAAAATCCCCAACCGCTATATGCCAAAAAAACAAGAGAAATACGATAAAGCATATTTAAGAATGGCTGAGGAATGGGGAAAACTATCCTATTGCCAGCGCAAACAGGTAGGCGCCATTATAGTAAAAGATAAGATGATTATCTCTGATGGGTACAACGGAACCCCAACAGGGTTTGAGAATTTTTGTGAAGATGAAGAAGGTTATACCAAATGGTATGTGCTTCATGCAGAGGCAAATGCTATCTTAAAAGTAGCCTCATCTACTCAGGCCTGTAAAGGAGCTACCTTGTACATTACTTTATCACCTTGTAAAGAATGCAGTAAACTCGTTCATCAAGCGGGAATTAAGCGTGTGGTTTTTAAGGAAGCCTATAAAGATGACAGCGGATTGAAATTTTTAGAGAAAGCGGGCGTTCAATTAGAGCACTTACCCAATATCATTGAATCGTGAGCAAGAAAAAGAAATATACACCCTTACTATTTGCCATAGGTATAGCCTTCGGGATATTTCTAGGGAGTAAGCTCAACTTTGGGCAGTCGGATACCGCATTGTTTGCTGGAAATTCAAAGAAAGAAAAGCTCAGCAGACTTATTGATTATATTGATTATGAATATGTAGATACGGTAGATACAGATAGTATTGTAGATGTAACGGTCAATGGAATTCTCGATAATTTAGATCCTCATTCGGTGTATATCCCTTCCAATGAATTGGAAGAAAATGAAGAAAATTTAAAAGGTGATTTTGTAGGGATAGGGATTAGTTTTTATCCGTACAAAGACTCAATTGCAGTGATACGAGCGATTCAAGGCGGGCCTAGTAATAAAGTAGGTATCCGTGGAGGCGATCGTATCGTTTTTGCCGATAATATCCCACTCTTTGGGAATGCTATTTCTGATGATTCTTTATCGGGGATTCTAAAAGGAAAAATGAACACTCCTGTACAACTCAAAATTAAACGGGAAGGAACATCAGAATTAATCACCTATGATGTACGTCGTGGGCTTGTGCCTTTGCGATCTGTCGTTGCCTCTTATATGGTGAATGATGACTTAGGATATATAAAAATCAATCGATTTGCCGAGTCGACCTATGCCGAATTTGATAGTGCTTTAAAGGCCTTGTTAAAGAAAGGCGCTACGCAACTCGCCTTGGATTTGCGAGATAATCCAGGAGGATACGTCTCTTCAGCCGAAAAAATAGCAGATGCATTTTTATCTGAAGATAAACTCATATTATTTACAAAAAATAAGCGAGGGAAAATTAATAGAACCTATGCAGAGGATAATGGGATTTTTGAAGATGGGGAAGTATTTATTTTAATTAATGAAAATTCTGCGTCGGCAAGTGAAATAGTAGCAGGAGCTTTACAAGATAATGACAAAGGGCTCATTGTTGGGAGGCGTTCCTTTGGAAAAGGCCTCGTGCAAAGAGAAATGGCCCTAGGAGATGGTAGTGCAGTGCGATTGACAATTGCGCGTTACTATACCCCTACTGGGCGTTCTATCCAGAAATCATATGACGAAGGGAACAAAGCCTACTTCCAAGACTATAAGAACCGTTATGAAAATGGCGAACTCAGAAGTGTCGATAGTATTCATATAGATGATTCCTTAAAGTTCAAAACCCCTCTTGGGAAAATCGTTTACGGAGGAGGAGGAATTATCCCTGATGTATTTGTGCCTAAAAACACAGATTATGAAATAGAACACTTAAATTATGTCCTACGTCAAGGATATATGGCACGTTTTATTTTTGAGCAGTTAGAGAAAAAGAGGGTGTATTATAATGGCTTAACAGAGGAGCAATTTAAAAATAAGATTGTTATCTCTGACAAAGTTGTTCAAGATTTTATATCTTTCGCAAAATTCCGTCGTATTAATTTGCGTGCAGATGTCTATAAGGAAGACTATAAACGCTATTTAAAAGCGACTATGGCACAGCAACTTTTTGGTGACAATGCCTTTGAACGCATGGTCAATGAAAACGACGAAATGCTAAAAAAAATAATAGAGATTAGCCAGAACTAGAGGAGTACCTATGTTAATTATTGCCTCCATTTTTGTATTTATCATCGCTGTTGTGTTCAGGCTTCTGGATAACAGTGCAGGATTATTGATCTCAAATGGGATATCAGTGAGCCCATTTTATTTGCCGCCAGACATCGTTAAATACGAAATGGAGAAGTTAAAAGATCGCAGTTTAAAGCGTAAATTAAAACGCACACTGATCTATCAGAAATTGCATAAAATATTTACAGTACTGTCTATTGTAACCTTGATTGTAGGAATTGCCTATGAGTTTTATAGACCTACTTTGATTCACCTTTTCTAAATCCTCGTTCTAGGAGTTTTCTTTTACCTTTTCAGCAATACGCCGACTCATTTTTAGGATTATTAAAATGAGAATCGCACAAGCGCAGGCTATAAGTCCAATGAGGGCTACACTGCTCTCTCCTTCAAATGGACTTTCCATATTGATTCGTGTCGCATTAAAGATCCCCAAGCCTAGGGCAATCACGATTCCGATGTAAATAACATATTTCATAGCTGTTTATCTAAAGAGTTCCTGAATATTGGCCGTAAAAAGTTTGACCGCAATAGCTAACAAAATTACACCAAATACTTTTTGAATGATAGCAATTCCATTTTTACCCAATAATTTTTCTATACGAGTAGATGTTTGCAAGACGATATAAATAAGAACAATATTAATCACAATAGCGACTATTATATTCTCAATGTTATATTCTGCACGTAATGATAATAATGAGGTAAGACTTCCCGGTCCTGCTAGTAATGGGAAGGCTAATGGGAATACCGAGACGGTTTTTGGGCTGATGGTTTCGTCATCCTTAAAAATATGGACTCCTAAAATCATCTCTAGCGCCAAAAAGAATAAAATGAAGGAGCCCGCCACCGCAAATTCGTTTACGTTAACACCTATGACACTTAAAATGCGCTCTCCAACAAAAACAAAGGCAATCATAATAGCCAATGCGACCAATGATGCCTTAGCACTTTGAATATGCCCAGCTTTTTTACGAAGCTTGATAACAATAGGGACATTTCCAACAATATCAATGACCGCAAAAAGGATCATAGTCGCTGCAATAATTTCTTGAACAATAAAATTCATAATCAAAGATTTTTAAAAAGGGCTGCAAAGGTAGCTCAAAATAATCGATTGTCTATGTAAAATCATTAAGAAGAATTTGTAAGTTTCAGGTGTATTTTTTTACCAAAACAAGCCTGTATTCAAGAAATATCATCCCCAAGTTCGATGTTTTTTTCATGTATCTTTGCGACATGTTTCAACTCAAGAATACCATTATTTCCGAAGATATTATCGAAAAAGATTTTGTTTGTAATTTAAATGCGTGCAAAGGAGAATGTTGTATAGCTGGTGAAGCAGGTGCGCCTTTGGAAGAAGACGAGGTTCAGATTTTAAAAGATATCTACCCAGCTGTAAAACCTTTTTTACGCTCAGAAGGTATCGCTGCTATTGAAGCACAGGGAACTTCCATCACAACAGATCTAGGAGACTTAGAAACCACTCTTGTAGATGGCGCCGAGTGTGCTTATGTTACCTTTAATGATAAGGGTTTTGCGAGTTGTGGCATTGAAGATGCTTATAATGCAGGAAAGGTTGATTTTAGAAAGCCTATTTCTTGCCACCTCTATCCTGTGCGCGTGCAGAAATACAATTCCTTTTCTGCTGTTAATTATCACAGATGGCCCATTTGTGATGATGCCTGTACCTTAGGAAAAGAATTGCAAGTACCTGTATATAAATTTACCAAAACCGCTCTCATTCGAAAGTTTGGGGAAGTTTGGTATACCGAACTAGAAAAAGCGGCTGAAGAACTCAAAGACTAAATGAAATTTACCTCCAAACTTCCCGATGTGAGTACGACCATTTTTACGAAAATGAGTCGGCTGGCACATGAACACGGAGCTCTCAATTTATCACAGGGTTTTCCTGGTTTTGAAACAGATCCTACCCTACACCAACTGGTCACAGAAGCGATGGAAAATGGCTTCAATCAGTATGCACCCATGCAAGGGATTTTTAGCTTACGCGAAAGTATCTCCCAGAAAACCAATAGCCTCTACGGCAGTGATTATCATCCAGAGCATGAAGTAACGGTCACCGCAGGAGCCACACAGGCGATTTACAGCGTGATATCGGCCTTTGTGGGGCAAGGTGACGAGGTAATAGTTTTAAAGCCTGCTTACGATTGCTATGAGCCAGCAGTAATTGTCAATGGGGGAACGGTAGTGCCTATTCAATTGCAAGCGCCAAGCTATTCAGTAAATTGGAAAGCGGTTGAAAAAGCCATCACTCAGCATACAAAAATGCTAATTATCAATACGCCGCACAATCCTACAGGGACCATATTGACGGCGAAGGATATGCTAGAACTCACGCGTATTCTAAAAAATACAAATATTATTCTATTAAGTGATGAGGTATATGAACACATCGTTTTTGATGGCAAGACCCACGAAAGTGTAGCCAAATACCCCGAACTAGCTCAACGGTCGTTTATAACCGCTTCCTTTGGGAAGACTTTCCATAATACTGGTTGGAAAATGGGATATATCATGGGACCCAAAGAGCTGATGGTTGAGTTTAGAAAGGTGCATCAGTTTACGGTGTTTTGCGCAAATCATCCCATGCAAAAAGCCTTTGCTCAGTATTTGAAAACGCCTGCCAACTATTTAGATTTGAATAGCTTTTTTCAGAAGAAAAGGGATGTGTTTTTAGACGCTATTCAAGGCTCACGATTTAAGATGACACCGGCTTCGGGCACCTATTTTCAGTTGTTAGACTATAGTGATATTACAAATGAGCGAGACACTACTTTCGCCGAAAGGCTGACCAAAGAAAATGGGATAGCTTCTATACCCACTTCGGTGTTTAATTTGAATGAAGTCGATGATAAGATGCTTCGGTTTTGTTTTGCAAAAACAGATGACACCCTGCTCAGAGCCGCTGAAATTTTAAATAAAATTGAAGCATGAAAACAGGACATTGCATAGCCTTTTTTGGACTTTTCCTGCTGTGTTCTTCATGTTCTGTGTTACAATGGCGTTCTCCCGATGCTGAGATTAATAGCGCTTTCGCGAAAGCGAACATCCCCACCACCATATCATACTTTGAAATAGATAGCTTAGACCTAAAGATTCGCGTGCAACATATTCAAGCCGCAAATTCTGATTATAATCTCCTGTTTTTGCATGGCTCTCCGAGTTCGCTCTCTGCATGGAACGGATATATGAAAGACAGCAGCTTTGTCAAAAAGGCTCAGATGCATGCCATTGATCGACCTGGTTATGGATACTCAAATTTTGGAGATGCTTTGCCGTCCATTGAACAGCAGGGTGCAGTTTTAAGTGCTTTGATAGATTATTATAACTGGGAACATGTTATTACAATTGGCGCATCTTACGGCGGTCCTGTGGCTGCGAGACTAGCGGCCATTAATGATCGTGTGGAAGGAGTGATAATGATTTCTCCCGCCATTGATCCAGATAACGAACAAAGGATTTGGCAATCTAGCCTTACTCAATGGTGGATCACACGTTGGTTGGTTCCTACAGGGTATAGAGTTGCTGGAGATGAAAAAACCGTACACGCAAGCGAACTAGCCCTTGTGGAGGCAGATTGGTCGCAGGTGACTGTGCCTGTGATGCATCTTCATGGTGATGAAGATGATTTGGTGCCTTTTGCAAATGTAGACTATTCTAAAAAGCATTTTTCAGACATTCAGATCATTCGTATGCAGGGAACAGGGCATGAAATTGCTTGGGCACGGCCGGAACTCATCAAGCCTTATATTTTGGAGATGATCAGAAATTTAGAAAAAAAAGCTGAGTAGTCTGCCTGCTTTGCGGTAATCAAATTATCTCCCAATTTCAAGCAATGTTCTTTTTAAAGAGATTTTTGAACCAATTTCATAAAGGCACCTACTTTGGATGGCTCGAGCCAGCGGGTTACCACAACTAAATCATTTTTGCGATCTACCATAATAAAATTTCCTCCAAAGCCTGCTGCGTAGAATACCTCTTCGCCAACACCTTCCATATGTCTAGGCCCTTTTTTGTTCAACCACCACATATAGCCATAATTCACATTAGGACTCGATGGCGTGATCGCTTCTTCAATCCATTGAGAAGAAAGTAGGCGTTGTTTATTCCAAACGCCATCATTTAAAAAGAGGAGTCCAAATCGCGCCATGTCTTCTGCGCTTATAAAAATACCGGCCCCACTATGTCCGCCACCTGTCACCGACTTCATTTGTAAGCCATCAATTTCTGTCCACGCATCTTTATACCCATGCCAACGCCAAGTGGTAGATGCCCCGATCTTATCCATTATTTCTTCTTTTAAGACCTGCGGCAAGGGTTTGCGCCATAAATGTAGCAAACTATAGGCAAGCACATTAACACGCACATCGTTGTACTCCATCACCGTTCCCGGTGTCTTAGGCGCTGCATATTGCCAGTCGTCGAGATCACCTTCACCTGGCGGACGATCTGCCCAATCTTTTCCTCCAAATAAAGTGCCTTGCCAAGCGCTATTTTGCTGTAGTAGTTGGCGCCAACTAATACTACTATTGTGTTTACCATCAAATGTTCCGTCCCAGATATAGGTACCTACACGATCGTCTACGTTTTTTATGAGTTGGCGATCTACAGCCAGTCCGGCCATTGTAGACAAGAAGCTTTTGGTCACAGAAAAGGTCATGTCTACGCGTTGCGTATCTCCCCATTGTGCGACGACTTTTCCTCCTTTGAGAATCATTCCCGCTGGGCCGCCTCTTTTTTTGGTAGGTCCAAGAATCTCATGAAAAGGCTCTCGTTTAAAACCTTCTAAGATGGCAATTCGTAAATCTCTTGAGCCTGAGTATTCGTTTGCTTTCGCGAAAGCGATTACCTCATCAAGGGCCGTTGCATTCATAGCAGCCTTCGCCGGGGCAACCTGTTCCCAGTTGGCATTACGTTCAGGGAAATAGGTGCTTTGAGCTTGTAGTTGTATACTAAGGAGAAGCAGGAAAATGCTAGCTAAAATTTTCATGGCGTCGGTTTTGAGTGTCTCTCAAAATTAGGCAAAAAAGGACTAGAATTGATACCTATCATTGATGGGTGGTTTTTAGAGAAATGTAGGAAGACTTTATAAAGGAAAAAGAGTCTATGAATATGTTGCACTTTTTTATACCTTAGTATCGATGAAGGACGCTTTATTTAATGCCATTCGCGCCGAAGATGAATCTACGGTTGCTACCATATTGAAGAAACAGCCAGGACTTGTAAATGAAACAGACCAGCGTGGATCTACACCTTTGCTGCTAGCTACCTATTATGGGTATTCAGGTATTACCAAGACCATTTTAAAACACAAACCAGATGTGGATGCTAAAGATGGCTCTGGTAATACTCCTTTGATGGGCGTTTGTTTTAAAGGCTATCCGGAAATTGCAAAACTCCTAATCGCTCACGGCGCCGATGTGAACGTGGTTAACTTTAATAATGCCACTGCTCTCATTTATGCGGCTACCTTTGCCCAAGCAAGCATAGCCAAAATATTACTCGAAGAAGGAGCAGATGCTTCTCATAAAGACGATAGAGGGAATACCGCTTTCGATCATGCCAAAATGCAAGGCAGTAAGGCTTTGATGGATTTGTTGAAGTAAGTTTTAAAACAATGAGTTGTTACAATATCATCTCATATTGATTTAAAATCGAAATTTTCAAAATTTTCTATCCAATTTGTACAACCATTTGCGATTAAGGCTTGTTTTTTTGCATTTCCAACCCCAACAAAATCAAGATTGAGATTTTGAGCTGTTTGTAAGTCCCAGACGCCATCACCAAAGGCAATTATGCGACTAAAGTTTGATATTTTATAAAAGCTTTTGGCTTGGTCTATGGCTTGTAATACAAAACCTTCCCTAGTAATACTCGTCTTGGAAGTAGCTAAAACTTCAGTGCGGTATACAAGTCCTGCCGAGGACATTTTTATATCGGCTGCTTTGGGAAATGCACCCGTGCCAAAGGCGACAGGAATATTATTTTTGGCTAGTGACTGTAATAATGTTTTGGCACCCAAAATCTCTTGAATAGGTGGGTGATTATCCATTTCTTGAGCAAGAAGGTCATCCATCTGGTCTCGTTGTTCTAGTCTCGCTTTTCTGCCAAAATTTCGCTCGTAATTGTATTCCAAAGCATAACTGTCTGTGTGATGGAGGTAGTTGTCATAATTGGTATCAATATCTTTTATCCCCAGCCGTTGCATGGCAATTGTTATGACTTTGTGATAGGTTAGTACGCTATCAGTCAAAGTGCCGTCGATATCAAAAAGAAATAAGGAGTCTTGCATTATGATTTAAATAAATATTGAAGAGTATGTTTGCTACGCCCTTTAAACTTTGCTGCTATTTTAAGAAAAGCGATAGCTGTGATCATAGCATCTCCCGCAGAGGTATGACGATCATACATTGGAATTTTTAGGGCTTCACTTAAGTTGTCCAAGGTATAATGTTTGTTTTGAAGGCCAAAATGAATAGGATGAAGTAAACGCTTATATAAGTGACCTGTATCCAATAATTTGTTTTTGAGCTTTCCTAGTCCATGACGTTTTAAGGCTGCATTTATGAAAGCCACATCAAATCCGATGTGGTGTCCAATAAGAATATCGGCACCAACAAATGATATAAAGCTTGCAATTGCTTCTAGTTCTGAAACCTTAGAAAAATGACCTTGTTTTAAAATGCCATGAATCGGAGCACTTTCCGGATTGTAAAGGTCTTGATCAAGATATAATTCTAGGCTATCCTCAACCTTAATAATATGTGATTGTATGGCAATTGCCCCTACAGAAAGCATGCGATCAACCTTAGGGTTGAAGCCTGTTGTTTCCGTGTCAAAAGCAACAAAACGACTATTGTTCAGAGTTTCTTCATTTCGAATTTTTCCAAATAACCCCTTCTTTTTCGCTTTATCATTGCAAGCTTCAAGATAGTCTAACCAGAATTTTGGAGGGGCTTTATGTTTGTTTTTTCCGAACATCAAGTGAGTAGTTGAGTTTGAAAACGCACGCGCAAAATCTCTTGAATGTCCCGCAATGGTTTGAAGCAGCGTTTGAGCTTCAGTCGATCGGCCTTAGTCAGCGTTTCTAAATTGATAAATCGACCTCCGTCCGATTGAGAGATTCCCTGTCGTACGCGAAATTTGAGTAAAGCTTTAAACGCATATGCACAACTCTCATAGAGTTCTTTATTTTCAGGTTCTAAAATGGCCAATTTTTCAAAACGTTGAGCGGTATTCGGTGTATTTCGAATGTGATGAAATAAGCATAATACCCGAGCTGCGCTTATCAACGGTCCCATGGCTCTATTTTTTATATCAAAAGTATCCTTGTGTTCCCCATTTGACTCAACGAGAAATTGTCTAAAGAAACTCACTGGGGGTGGGTTCTTTAAGGCATCCTTAGCCATAAACCTGAAAAATAGTGGCGCAGCTGAAAGTTTTTCAAAAATAACATCGGTGAGTTGGGTGACAATTTGAGTGTCTCCATAAACATAGCTATAGTCAAAAAATATACTTGAAAGCAACATACTTTCTCTAGAAGGTTGTTGAATCCATTTGCTGAATTGAGCGTGCCATTCAGATAAAGACAAACAATATAGTGGATTACTTGCCATCATATCTGCTGGACAATAATCGTAGCCTATTTTATGTAAACGTTTGTTCATTCCATTGGCTAGTTTCAGAAAGTAAGTTCGAGTCTCTTCTAATTGTGCGGCTGGGACATTATCAAACAAAAGAGCATTGTCTTGATCTGTGTAAAGGAGTTGTTCTTTGCGTCCTTGACTACCAAGGGCTAACCAAGAAAAAGCCACTGGAGGTTTGGTCTCCATTTTTTGAAGTGATAGTTCCATCGCGCGTCTCATCACAGCATCGCGAAGTTCAGAAAAGATCTTTAAAATATAGGAAAGAGGGACGTTTTGATCAAGATAGCGATTGAGTAATCCAAAAGATTTATTCCAAGCAAGCCGCAGGTCTTTAGTTTTAGGGGCTCTTTTGATTTCTTTGAGAATCTCCACTGGATTATTAGCTAGGGTAACTACAATGTCATGTTTTCCTAATATTCCTTTAATTCTTGACGAAGGAGTGCCGTCTTCTGTTAGAAGCAGATAATTAATATCTTCCCTTAAAAGGATAAGTTGTGCTTCAGAGACGGAAATGGTTGGAATGTGACATACCACAGGGCTCACCAATATCTTACTTATGGCATCTGAAGGCAAAACTTCATCTCGGGCAATCATATTTCTTAATTCCCTATTAGTAACAATACCAATAGGTTTCTCATTGTCGACAATAATAAGACAGCCTACTTTTTGAGATAACATTAATTGGGCAGAGGTTCGTATTGATGTTTCAGGGCCACATTGCACTACTTTTTTAGTAAAACGTGCTGACTGCATCCCGTATATTTCTTCACTTCCTCTTTCCTTGTATTGTGTAAATAATTGCCCGCCGTGTTCCAGAGAATATGGATCCTTTATGTTGGAAGCAAAAGATGCAATGAGGTAATTGGAAATGGCCTTGTTTGATTTCGCGAAAGCAATAAACTCTCCCATAGGCAGCCCATAAATAATGGACTCTTCATTGGCTATTGCACTAATACCATATTGTTCATCATCGGTTACCTGAAGTCCAAAAATATCTCCTTCATCGCAAATGTCGACAATGCGCTCTTCTTCTTTTTTAAGACGCATGAGTCTGATAGCGCCTTGTTGTGTGATAAAAAAAATATTTTTATAATTTTCGTCACGGCTAAAAACCACCTGATCTTTCTCTAAGTAATGGACGCTAGCTCTAGTGCAGATATCTAAAAGATCATCCTTTCTCATAAAGTTGAAAGGAGGGTATTGCTTTACAAAATCGTAAATACGTTGTGCAATGGTATTCTGCATAGCTTACAAATATGAACAAAGTTAAGGAGAAAATAATCCATCTTTGTTCTTGTAGATATTTTGTTACAAAGATTTTATATATGACATATTGTAATATTACATTGATAAAAACTGCTCAGAATTAATAGTTATCTTTAAACAATGAAAGCAAGCTTGATCCTCTGTCTGATTCAATTTGATATACTGTGGGAAAATCCCTCAGCAAATCGGTTGAAATTGGAAACCTATTTTCAAGAAATTGAAAACTCAACTGATGTCATTATACTCCCTGAAATGTTTACCACCGGTTTTAGTATGAATCCTAAACCTATTGCCGAAACTATGGATGGGACTACACTTAATTGGATGCTTGATTGGTCCAAGAAATTAGATGCCGCTATATGCGGCAGTCTGGTGATTACTGAAAATGGGAACCATTACAATCGCTTTGTATTTGTAACCCCCCAGGGGAAGGTAGATTCCTATGACAAACGTCATCGATTTATGATGGCTGGCGAAGGCGAGCATTATACTGCGGGTGAATCAAGGGTGCTTATTGAGTATTTAGGTTGGAAGATCTTACCCCAAATATGTTATGATTTACGCTTTCCAGTCTATGCAAGAAATACAGTCGATTATGATGTGTTGCTTTTTGTTGCGAATTGGCCTAAAACTCGAATCGCTGCCTGGGATGCATTATTGACGGCTAGAGCTATTGAAAACATGGCCTATTGCATTGGTGTGAATCGTGTTGGACTTGATGGTAATGGGCATAATTATGTGGGTCATTCGGCAGTGTATGATGTGTTAGGGGCAGACTGCACTACTTCAAAGGGGCATTTAGACAAGGACAAGATGTCAAATGACAAACCTGATTTTAAAGTTGAAGAAGGAATTATTCCGGTTACTTTATCGAAATCACTTATAACAACAACGAGATCCAAACTTCCATTTCTAGAAGACCGAGATAGCTTTACTTTGAATTAATCCTTTAATTCAAATATTAGCTTGGGTAGCCACCCTGCATTTAACTCGATGAGATCAGGGTAATAAATCACATTTTCGGGTTGGCGTTGCTCTAAAAAGTTTCCACTGTCATATATTCCATTGCCATTTTTGTCTTCAATAATTCGGATATAGAATTTAGCAGGCTTGAGGGTATTAAAAGTAAAGACCGTTTCCTTTGTTGTATAACGTTCTTCCTTCACGTCTCCTTGTTCTGTCATCAACTGTACGATATAAGGGAAGTTCGTTGCCTTAAGTAGGGTCAATTCGATATCGCCGTAGTCAGAAAACTCCTTGGTTTTTGTAGTAAAGCTCAGTGTGTCATTAGTGTTTCCAAAAAAATCTGTCAGTGCTTCTGGCAAAATAGTAAAGCTGTATTTGGTATCTTCTTTAGTGTCAAATTTCAAAGAAAAACGCCCTTTTTTTGGATCCATTGTCGATGTAAAAGGTACCATTAAGGAGTCGGCGACAATACTAATTTTAGAGCTGTCAATATTTACTATCGGAATGCTGCTACTTATTTCAAAGGGTTTATTTAGAATCAAACTACTACCAGAATAGGATTTGAAAGTAAGAGTGTCCTCTTTTAATTGTCTTAAAGTGGCAATGACCGTATCGAGATAGTCATGTGATGTGAGGGCAAATACCAGAGAATCTGCTGTCACCTTGGGTTTATATAAATAGCTTAAAGTATCCTTTTTAAGGATGGTGATTAAGGATTCAAAGCCATTTGGAATTTCAGAAATGGTATGTACCGAGAGACTATCGATATTTCCTTGAACCCCAAAATTAATACGTTGTGCTCCTGCGTGCTTTGGCCTACTCACTTTCACCGGCACCGATTCTGAGAATAATTTTAAGCGATAGGTAGTGTCTTTGGGTACTGTAATAAAATCTTCATAGAAGGCAATTTTGTCTTTCTTGGGTTGAAAAGTAAAATTAGCATCTTCATCTTTCATGGCAACCAATTTATAAGTGCCGGCCTTCAGATTAGTGATTTCAAAAGATTCTAGGCTGTCTAGGGTATTGGTCACATAGCGTGGAGGGTTCTTATATACAATTGAATCTGTATAAGTACTATCGGCTTCATAAAGCATCACAGTGACAAAGTTGTCTGGCTTTAGTTGTAAAGCATCTACAATGTCACCTTTAACAGTGAGACTATCGATATAATCTCCTGTGGACAAAATATATTTGAAGTAGGCGTAAGGATTACCTTCATTATTATCTACAATACTTTGTCCAAAATTAAAGACGTAGGTGGTGTTAGCTTGTAGTGTATCCTGGATATCAATGGTTATATATTTTGAAGCACTTCCTTGGGGCGAAATAAGACTATTTGTAAGTGGAGGCGAAATAATAAGTTGCTTTTGGTAGTCTTTTAATTTGACATACTCATCAAAATAGATCTTGATTTCATCACCATCAAAGTTGGTTGTAAAATTAGGCGGATCAGCCTTGACAAAAACGGGAGGTAAAGAGTCTATCGCTCCTCCATTAGGAGAGCCTCTTTTTGCACAATTTACGAGTACTAAGCCCATCATAAGAAAGGATAAGAGGTACTTGCTGAATCTATACAATACGGATGTTTTCAAATAGAAAAATTTAAGTCACAAAGAAACAACTATTTTAAGGGAAACGAAATAGCTAAGTCGCTATTGCCATCGTTGCAATACTTAACCTAACATTGGGAATTTTTAGAATTTCTATACCACATGCTTCTAAAGTGGCTCCAGTGGTTATTATATCGTCTACTAGTAAGATATGCTTTCCTTCCAAATCTTCTGCGTTTTTAATATAAAAAGCGCCATACACTTCATCACTTCGAGTAAAACGACCTTTGAATACCTGAGTTTTGGTGTTTTTCGATTTTAGGAGCACATCTTCCCTATAGCTGCTTTCAAGATGAATAGCGAGTGCTTTACCAAAGCCCGTAACTTGATTGTATCCGCGGGTTCTTAATTTTTTTGGATGAATTGGAACGGGAATTATGACATCAATATTTCGATAATTATCTAATGGAGCCAATTGACTCCCCAGCCAATTCCCAATAAACTCTGAGAGTTTCTTTTTCCCCTTGTATTTTAAATGATGCATTAGTTTCTGTACCGGACCTTTCTTTTCAAAATAGAAGAGTGAGGTAGCTTGTTCTAAAGGAAGTCGGCCATAAAATACTTTTTGTACAGCAGGATCGTTATGTGTATGAAAATGCGTTTCGGGTATTTGGTGCCTACAATTTGTGCATAATTCTGTTTCACCTCCAGTAAGGGTACTATTACACCCTTTGCAATAGGGAGGAAAGAACAGGCTTTTAAGCGTTGTAAGCATCCATTTATTTTCTAAATTGCCAACCTTTAAATGAGTAGCATCTTTATATGAGTACTAAAAGTACCAACAATACCTTAAAATTCCTCACCCTTGTTCTTGCAATTCTTTTGGTGAGCCTTGGGATATATACGATTAAATTTTACAATGAAGTAAAAGACAATGAGGCACAGCTTCAAATGGAGAAGGAACTCATTATGGAGAAATTGGGGGAAGAAGTTGAACGATATGATGTAGTGCTTAAAGAAAATACGGCAATTACTACCCGCTTGGAAGCCGCCAAAACAGAAGTATTAGCGTTACAAGAAAAGTTAAAAGCACAAGAGGCAACTCGAGGAGTCGTTCAAGAATATCAATTAGAATTGCGCAAGTTGCGTAGGGAGCGAGAGTTTATGTTTCAGCAAAATGATAGTTTGATTCGTGAAACTCAGCGATTATCTGAACTTCAGGAAAAGACACAAGATGCCCTGAACAAGGTGACCTTACGTCAGGATTCTATAAACAGTAAAAACAAAGATTTATCTTCTCAATTAACAGTTGGAGCACAACTCACAGCAACTTTATCTAGTGTTCATGCGGTAATTCAGCGTAATAATGGAAAATTTACGCCTACAGTGAGGGCGAGTCGAGCTGAAATGATTCAAGTCAATTATATTGTCAATGAGAACCGATTGGCAAAGGAAGGAGACGTGCCCTTTTACACTCAAATCACGGGGCCTTCAGGGCGAATCATTGGGACACCAAGAGACATTACTTTTAGTGATGGCACAAAGCTCACATATAACAACCGAATTATTGTTCCTTATACGAAAGTACAGTTTAGAGTAAGTGAGTTAATTTTTGGAAGTAGCACATTTGAAGAGGGAAATTATCAGATTTTGGTCTTTCAAGGTAAGCGTCAAGTTCTTTCAGCAACACTTAGCTTAAAATAAAGGCCTCCCCATACCACATAATATTAACGGATTACTATTTTTGTGCCTTCACAATTATTAATGAAAACGATAACGCTTTCGCGAAAGCGTGTCGTCGAAACTTTAGCAAAGGAACAAAGCAAACACATTACCAAACACCTATTATGAGCAATCAAGATGATCAATTTAAAAAGGTAATTTCACATGCTAAGGAATATGGATATATATTCCAAAGTAGTGAAATATATGATGGATTAAGTGCTGTATATGATTATGGCCAGAATGGGGTAGAGCTCAAAAAAAATATCCGAGAGTACTGGTGGAAATCCATGGTACAATTGAATGAAAATATTGTGGGCCTTGATGCAGCTATTTTTATGCACCCTACTACATGGAAAGCCTCTGGACATGTTGATGCTTTTAGTGATCCTTTAATTGATAATAAGGATTCTAAAAAGAGATACCGCGCTGATGTTTTGGTAGAAGACTATGCCGAAAAACTCAATCAAAAAGCTGAAAAGGAAATTACGAAAGCCGCCAAGCGCTTTGGAGAGACCTTTGATCGTGCACAATTTGAAGCTACCAATCCACGCGTTTTAGGATATCATGAAAAGGCTAAAGCTGCAACTGCTCGTTTGGCAAAATCATTGGACGCCGAAGATCTTGCCGATGTGAAGGCTCTTATCGAGGAATTGGAGATTGCTTGTCCTGTTTCTGGTTCAAAGAATTGGACAGATGTGCGTCAGTTTAATTTGATGTTTGGAACAAAATTAGGCGCCTCTGCAGAGACAGCGACAGATTTATACTTACGTCCTGAGACAGCCCAAGGAATTTTTGTGAACTTTTTAAATGTTCAAAAAACAGGACGCATGAAGATCCCTTTTGGGATTGCACAGACTGGAAAAGCATTTAGGAATGAGATTGTTGCGAGACAGTTTATCTTCCGTATGCGAGAATTTGAACAAATGGAAATGCAATTTTTTGTACGCCCAGGAGAAGAGATGAAATGGTATCACCATTGGAAAGAAACTCGCTTAAACTGGCATAAATCTTTAGGTCTTGGGGAAGAAAATTATCGTTTCCATGACCATGAAAAATTGGCACATTATGCTAATGCTGCGGCAGATATTGAATTCAAGTTCCCATTTGGTTTTAAGGAATTGGAGGGGATTCACTCACGTACAGATTTTGATTTGAAAGCTCATGAAGAATTTTCAGGAAAGAAATTACAGTTTTTTGATCCTGAATTAAATGAAAATTATACGCCTTATGTGGTGGAAACATCTATCGGTTTGGACCGAATGTTCCTAGCAGTATTTTCAAAATCCCTACAAGAAGAAGAATTAGAAAATGGCACTTCTCGTGTGGTTTTAAAATTACCAGCGATTTTAGCACCTGTAAAAGCTGCTATATTTCCTTTGGTTAAAAAGGATGGACTACCTGAAATTGCACGAAAAATCATCGACGATTTGAAATATGATTTCAATGTAATGTATGATGAGAAAGATGCTGTAGGGAAACGATACAGAAGACAAGATGCGGCTGGAACTCCTTTTTGCATCACAGTAGATCATGAAACTATAGAAAGTCAGACGGTGACAATTAGATATCGAGATACCATGGAACAAGAAAGGGTAGCAATTAGCGATTTAAGACAAATAATTGAGGATCAGGTAAGTTTTAAGAAGTGGATAGCCTAACCCATTCTTGAGTATGATACGTTAAAACGCCCTTTTTTGGGCGTTTTTTTATGGATTTAACATAAAAATTAGGTACTTTTATAGGCTAATCACAACTAATCTATAATTAATTAAAAAACTACAACATGTTTAAAATTACTAAACTCGTTGCTGCTGGTCTTTTTGCAATCGGAATTACAGCAACAGCACAAGAGCAGGTTAACCCTGTAAAGGCGGAGTATATTGGTAAGGCTACTCTTATTAGAGTAGTGCCTAGTATTGCTGACCAAATTAAAGATGGGACATTTATTCCTGCGGATAACACTCCGAAAGAAGGTCACCCAAAGCGTCGTTCTCGTAACCTAGTAGTTCCTGGAAAGGGATCTAATGGGCCAGATATGGCGATTCAAAAAAATCAACCATCTCGTAAAGGAAAGGAACCTATCAATGTTTTTCTTGCGGATGTTTCTCAGGCAACACCTTCTGATCCAACTGGAGCAGTAGGACCAAACCACTATTTAGCTGCATGGAATACTGCTTTCCGTATTTTTGATAAAGACGGTTTACCTTTAACTCCTGAAGCTTCTTTGGCAACGATTTTCCCTGGAAATGCTATTGGAGATCCAATTATGTTATACGATCCAAACACAGATCGTTACATCTTTACAGAATTTGATAATTCTCCAAATGGATTTAATATAGCGATCTCTCAAGGTCCGGATCCAGTAAATGATGGATGGTATGTATATGATACTGGTTTCACAACTGGATCATTTCCTGATTATACAAAATTTGGTGTTTGGTCTAATGGAATTTATGTAACTGCAAATATTGGGGCTAGTAACCGTGTATTTGTAGTAGAGTATGAAGAAATGCTTGATGGAAATCCTGCGCAAATCATCGCTTTCCCATTACCAGGAATTGTAACTTCTGGATTCTATAGCCCGCAACCTTTTAACGTGACCAATGGTGCTATGCCAGCTGCCGATTCTCCTGGATACTTCGTATACATGCAGGATGATGCATGGAGTGGAGTTTCTGAAGATCACTTGAAAATTTGGTCTACAACAATCGATTGGGATAACCCAGGAGATTCTGAAATTTCTTCACCTCAACAAATTAATACAGAAGATTTTATCTCTGTATTTGATGGAGGTAGTTTCTCAAACATCCCACAAGGGGGAGGAACAAATCAAGATGCATTACAAGCGACTATTATGAACTTGGCGCAGTACCGTCGTTTTGCAGATTATAATTCTGTAGTATTCAACTTTGTAGTTGATACAGATCCTTCTGGTGGTAAACTAGCAGGAATTCGTTGGTATGAATTACGTCAAACAGGTGGTGATGATGAGCCTTGGGAAATTTACCAAGAAGGTACTTACATCTCTGTTGATAACAAGAGTGCATATTCTGGGTCAATGGCAATGGATCAGCACGGAAACATCGGGATGGGTTATACCACTTCAGGTGTTGCAGATCGTGTAGCTTTACAGTACACTGGTCGTTTGGCTACAGATCCTCTCAATGAAATGACATTGGAAGAAACATTAATAGCTCAAAGTACAAATGCAAATCCGTCTAACCGTCTTGCAGATTATGTACAATTAACTGTTGATCCAGTTGATGATGAAACTATGTGGCATATTGGTGAGGTTCACTTACCTAACCGTCGTAACTATGTTGGGGTATTCAATATCGCAGACGAATTATTAAGTACGCCTGATTTCTTGAATAGTGAAGATGATTTAACGATCTCGACGAGTGACAATCAGAACTTTGATATTGCTTTAACATCAGACCTTACAGATGAGCGTCTTGTTGTAACAGTATTTAATATCTCTGGTCAAATTGTTGCCGAAAACCACATCACAAACGAAGGTGGTGTTTATAGATATAATCTTGATATGTCTTATGCAGCTTCAGGAGTATATGTTGTAAAAGTTCACAACAATGTTTCTGGAATTAGTAAAAAGATTTTAGTAAAGTAATAGGGTTTTAACCTTTTTACAATAAAAAATGCCCTTACAATTGTAAGGGCATTTTTGTTATAAATACATTTATTTTACTTCATTCGTATATCTTCAATCCTGATTGGATTTGCCTTTACACAACGGTTAGGCATACGTAAACCAGCAAATTTAAAGATTACCTTAGTACCATTTTTCTTATACATATCTGCTAAATTGGTAGGATCATACAATACACCCTCAGTCGTTTGGATGGTAAATTCACAATCTCCTTCTTGTTTAGACCGTATGATTGTTCCTTCTACATAACGCTCATCAAGTAATTCGGTGGCCGCTGTTGTACTTTTGTCTTTGGCCACTACTTCAGTCGCCTCAGTAGTCGCTTCATCGCTAACTTTTTCTGAAGTTTTACAGGAACCAGCAGTTCCAAAAATGATTGCTACAATGGCAATACCTATTATTGATCTTTTCACGTGTATGGTTTTTAGGTTATTCATTATTCTCCTTAAAGGTCGTAATTTATTTTAGAAAAATGCTTTCAGTTGTACATTTCCAGTATGTATCGTCTTGGAGGTTTCACTTTTACGTCCAAAATAGGATACATTCAAATCTAAAAACTTTGTCAATCGCTTTTGTGCAATCACATTCCAAGTAAAATTTGTTCCTGGTTGTAATCCTTCTAAAATTTGATAGGCAACAGGGGTAAATGCGCTTCCGCGAAAACTGTTATCAATGTACTTGATTTCTCCAGTAACAGAGACCTTCTCTGCATCAGATAGTGCAAATGCGATGCCAAGATTATGTTGTTCCAGCTGTTCAGCATCTCCTATTGTATTCTTTTTGTCTGCAAATGCATAGAATACAGAAACACTGGATTGCTTGCCAAAGAGATAAGAAAGCTTCGGATTTACTTCATATGAGTCTATATTGAAATTTCGAGAGGGAAAGTTGATGGCCATACTTTCTGAACTCCCCAAGGCTCCTTTCATATTCAAAAGCCAACTCTCCTTAACTTTGTGTAAGAATCCAAATTGGTGACTGGAAAGATCGTTCTCTTGTAATCCAGTTGACAACAAGTTTGTCGACTGGGTTGATACATAAGTATAAGAAGTGGTATATCGCTGCTTGCCTCTATGCAAAAACAAACTATTGTTGAAATTAATAATCGCCCCTATCTCTGCATCGTCTTTTTGAAAAGGATTGAGATTAAAATCTTCCCCATCTCTCCGTGTGCGCCTGTCGATAGTAAAACTTGTCTGATTATAAAACAAGGATAAGAACTTTCTTAAACCTTTTTGACCCGTCCATTGCTGAGGGTTTAAGGTCAATTGCTGACTCAATTTATTCTGATGTGTTTTGATGAATATTTGGTTAGGTAGTAGGACTCTTATAAAGTCAGATTCATCTTGGAATTGAGCAATTTCAAATTCTTCCAGTTGTTGGATGCCGTCATCATTATAATCATTCCAAGTATGTGTTCCTTGGCCTTCATCTACAGCTACAAAAGTAAACTCCTGTTGAGGTTGCGTCCCACTATTGGTTTCAAAAACAGTATTCCATCTAATGATATCATTGGCAAAACGTTGATCATATAAGATTCGCGAATTCAACGAATTTTCAGCTTCTTGATTTGCTGTGTAGCTTAGCGTTCTATAATTAACAAAGGCCGAAAGATTCGTCTTTTCATTTTTTATGAGCTGTGATTTTAGGAAGTAGGTATTCGAACTATTGACTTGACTAATCCTATTTTCGCGTAAGCTATCATTTACACGGTATCGATATCCAACTTCTACAAAAACATTGGTGCTATCACCAACACCTAAAGATCCTTCATACATTTGAAATCGCTGACTATCGGGGGTAAGGGAATCGCTAATTTTGAAAGTACGTTCATTGTCTTCGGTATAAAATTTCCCTCCTACCCATGACTTTTTACGACCATAAATTAATTTGCTATACAGCTTTGAAAAATCGGAAGTAGTTGCGCTTCCATTGCTGTTTAGCGTACTAGCTAAAACTGTACCTCTAAGGGATTTTGTGCGTAGATTTGCACTTAGGGTATGCCGACTTCCTGAATAGGAATCCTTGAAATCTAAATGTTCAAATTGGTATTGAAAATTGCCTAGTTTAGATTTTTGATAATTGATTCCCGTTGTGAGAAAACTTTGATTCCCTAGCAGTAGTAAGCCATTGTTGTTTGCCAACTCACTATCGAGATTCCAATCTCTATTAAATTCTACATTGTAGAGCCCTTCTTGATTAACGAAGTCCTCTTGAATATAGTCCCATCTTCCAAAGGCGTTTAAATGAGCCGTACTGTCTTTTTGAAATAACTGTTGCTCAATGTCCAGGTGTCCAGCAAATGCTTCATTGTCATCATCGCCGATATTAGAAAAAAGGTTAACATCGTTCTTGCTCCCTGCAGCCTCAAAATTAATTTTAGTTTTTTCTGAGGGTGTATAAAGACCATTAACCACAGCCATTTGGAGCAGGGTAGGCGCAAAAAGTTGAATTTGTGGTGCATAAGATCCCTGCGGCACTCCATTAATAGGAGCCACATATTCAAAGGTACGTTGCAAGGTATTGGTACTACTAATGATATAATCACCTTTATTTGCTCCTACAAGACTAAAACGTACAGTAAAGAGATTTTCTTCTGGATCTGTGCTAAACTCAAAAACCTCTTGTCCATTGATTAGAATTTGTCTGTAGAGGACCTTGTTCTCGCTAAAGGATGAGGCCACTACAGAAGGAGCTACCATTTGTTCTTGATCATCTCCAGCTTGTTGGAGGACACTTACTTGCTCGGCACTGAGATTTTGTTGTAACGGTTGGTTTTTGGCATCAGCCTCTGAATATACATGAGCGCTAAGTTGCAAGGTCTCGCTTTCGCGAAAGCGGCCACCACCATAGGCTACAAAACGCGTAAACCTACGTTCTGAGAATTGATACTCCACTTGAATACGCATTTCACTGGTAATGGGATAGGTTGCATTAAAACGAATCTCCCCTGCGTTATAATCGATGATGTAGTCTTCGGTTTCTCCACGTTGCAATTGAATCCCATTAACATACACCCGCTCGCTCCCAGAAACAACCAAAACAAAGAGTTCTCCGTTTGGTCCAGTCAATTTATATGGCCCTTGATTTCCTTCCTGTCCTACAAAATTACTTTGTGTAAACACCCCTCTCACCAAGGCTCCAGTTGCAAAAAGATCTGTGTTGGTGTCTTCAGAATGATTGAGGGTTCCTTGTAGTGATAAACCTTGAATTTTCTTTGTAAACTGCCCAAAGTAAGAATCTGAGTTTTGAAGATTTATATCCCCAGCCCTAATATTCCACGTATCGCTAAAAAGCTCAATAAAGATTTGATCAAATTCATCGAGATTCTGCGAGTAACCACCTTCCTGACTAGGAATATTTGCATCTTGTAAGGAGGCTCGCAGGGTAACCTTATCGTTTAGTTTACCACTTACTTGCAAATCTAGTTCAGAATTCAAGACACTATTTTGATTATTACCTATAGACACTCCTCTTAGGATACTTCCGCTTGTATTGAGACCTTCAAAAGGGACAAATCCCTGAGCCGTAGACCCTCTATTAACTTTGTATAATCTATCTAATTGCCCCGTACTATTCACAATGCGCTCTGGGTCGTAAAAGGAATATTTTCTAGTTAAAAATGTAGGATACACCTGATACTCAAAAAACAAGCTATCTATTTCAGTTTGAGCGGAAGGCTTAATTTTAAAGGTGCTACGAGCGTAATCAATATTGTATTTGCTGCTGTCTAAGACAATGCTATCTTTAGTGGTAACCCTAAAGTAACTAGGGTTAATAGAAACAGAATCTAAAACCATGCTGTCGCGAACAGCCATTTTTTTGCTGCGCAATTCCTGCCCCGTTACGCTCACGGAAATCAAAATAAACAGAAGAAGGTAAAGGTAGCGCATCAAGTGTAAAACTCGCAGTTTGTGATTTTATTTCAGGGAGACAAATCTAGTCGTTACAATGTAAAACTTTATCGCCTTTTTAACGTCTTTGCAAGCCTGAATTTATAAATTAGCATCGCAATCAGAAACCCTTCCTATGAAAATTATCTCTTATAATGTAAATGGTATCCGTGCAGCGATGCGCAAAGGCTTTGTCGAATGGCTGCAACAAGCCGACCCAGATGTCATTTGTATACAAGAAACCAAAGCAACTCCAGACCAAGTAGATACTCAGCTACTTGAAGATGCTGGATATCATCATTACTGGTATAGCGCACAGAAAAAAGGATATAGTGGTGTAGCAATATTCTCCAAGACCAAGCCTAATCACATCGAATATGGAACAGGTATCGAATCTATGGATTTTGAAGGAAGAAATATTCGTTTAGACTTTGATGATGTCTCTGTAATGAGTTTATATCTGCCTTCAGGTTCTAATTCGGCTCGTGTGGCTCATAAATTGGAGTTTATGGATATGTTTCAGTCGTATATCAATAGTCTAAAACAAGAAATTCCTAAGCTAGTGATCTGCGGAGATTACAATATATGTCATGAAGCTATTGATATACATGATCCAATACGCAACAAAAATGTAAGCGGTTTTCTACCCGTCGAGAGAGAATGGATAGGTAATTTTATTGAGAGTGGCTTTATAGATTCCTTCCGTCACCTCAATAAAGAGCCTGATAATTACACATGGTGGAGCTATAGAGCAAATTCGCGCGCCAATAACAAAGGATGGCGAATCGATTATAATATGGTGAGTGATCCATTAAAAGAAAACATTGATAGAGCCGTTATACTATCTGATGCAATGCACAGTGATCATTGTCCGCTCATGGTCCAATTAAAGTTTTAGAAATTCAAAAAATAACCTATTTCTCACCGTATATCTCCTTAACATGCTTAAAAACCTTGCCCTTCTTCTCATTGCAGGAATTACCTTAACCTCTTGTGTCTCTGCCAAAGTCTTTAAAGACCTTGAGTCAAAGTATACCAATCTCCGCAAAGAAAATAGAAACCTTTCTTCTGACCTTTCAGAGGCTCAGAAAGCCTTAGAAAAGTATACAAATGATTACAATGCAACCAAAGCCGAGCTGGACGATACCAAAGCTCGATATGAAAAAATGCAGCGTGAGTACGCTTCCGCGAAAGCAAATTTGGAAAACCTACAAGTTTCGTACAATGCTTTGGAAGCTAATAGCAGCGCAAGTATTGCCGAAAATGTAAAAAGAAATAGAGAGCTGCTAGCACAATTAGAACAAAGAGAAAAGGATCTTGCCGAAAACAAAGCAGCTCTGGATACTGAGCGTAAACGTCTTGAAAAATTACAACAAGACCTTGAAGATCGCTCTGCTCGTGTTGACGAATTGGAAAGTGTAATCGCTGCCAAAGATGCTTCTATGAGAGCTTTAAAAGATGCAATCTCTAAAGCCCTCACCGATTTTGAAGGAAAAGGATTGACAGTCGAGCAACGTGATGGTAAAGTGTACGTATCTCTTGAAAATAAATTACTTTTTGACTCTGGTAGTTGGATGGTAGGCGCCAACGGGCGTACGGCTGTAAAACAGTTAGGAACTGTTTTGGGAGACAATCCAGACATTGCTGTTCTCATTGAAGGACATACTGATGATGTGCCATATGGCGGTAGTGGTAATCTTTCTGGTAACTGGGATCTTTCTGCTAAACGTGCGACGGCTATTGTCGATATTTTAAGAGAAAACAATCGCATAGATCCTAAAAATCTTACGGCGGCTGGGCGTGGAGAATATGCGCCTGTTGCTCCCAATGATACCGCAGAAAACAAAGCAAAAAATAGACGTATCGAAGTGATACTTACTCCAAAATTGGATGAGGTAACCGCGCTACTTAAAAATATTTAGAGAATAGGATCCTTCTTTAAGGAGGAGGAGACAAAGACATGCTATGAAATATACCACCTTACCAAATACAGACATTAAAGTCTCAAAAATATGCCTTGGGACAATGACTTGGGGAGAACAAAACACTGAAGCCGAAGGTCATGATCAATTAGACTATGCTTTTGAACAAGACGTCAATTTTATTGACACCGCCGAACTCTACAGTGTTCCCGCTCGTGCAGAAACTTATGGGAGTACAGAACGGATCATTGGGAGTTGGCTCAAGAAAACAGGTAATCGTGATAAATTAGTAATTACCTCAAAAATTGCAGGTCCAGCGGCTTTTACTGCACATATCCGTACCGGAGGATTTGCCAAGTACGAATTAGAGGATGCGATTGACAAGAGTTTAGAAAGGTTGGGTATTGATGCCATAGATTTATATCAATTACACTGGCCAGAACGGAACACCAATTATTTTGGAGCCCGTGGCTATACCCATGACCCAGATGAGGAGTGGCAAGATAATTTTGCACAGATATTGGAGGATTTGAACGGCTTTATCAAGGCTGGAAAGATTAAGAATATTGGATTGTCTAATGAAGTGCCTTATGGGCTATCGAGATACTTAGAAGAAGCTCGAAAGGGCGCTCCCAAGATGATTACGGTACAGAATCCGTATAATTTATTGAATCGGAAAGATGAGATAGGTTTGACCGAGATCATGCATAGAGAAAATGTTGGGCACCTTCCTTATTCTCCACTTGGTTTTGGACAGCTTACTGGAAAGTATTTAGATGGATACCCACCAAAGGCAAGGGTGACTCTATTTCCAAATTATAATCGCTACCATACCGATAATGGATTTGAAGCCACTAGACGCTATAAAGCGATTGCAGATGCACATGGACTGAGTTTGACGCAAATGGCATTGGCCTTTGTGAATAGTCGTCCATTTGTTACTGCAAATATCATTGGGGCTACCTCTGTTGAACAATTAAAGGAGAATATTGGCAGTATCGATGTGACACTTTCAAAAGAAGTTTTGAAGGCGATAAACGAAGTACATGAAGCGATTCCAAATCCAGCACCATAAGAAAAGATGGTTGTAGGATATGAGATGCATCCCGCTTACGCGAAATTGCATTTAATAACATTGCCCAAGTCTTTTAAAGATTTGGGCTTTTTCTATCTAAGGAAAAGGTGATTCCTGCAGCTATGGCTCCCGCAAATTGATCTATAGTAGGATGGAAGAAATAGGTAAACTCTACGCCTACCTTATGTTCGCGCCCCAGTGCTAAACCTATAGTAAAAGGAATATGATAGATGAGACCATTTTCTTCTATATCTGAAAATTCCGTATAGGTTCTAAAGGATCCTATGGAAGCACCTAAGCCTGTTTCAATGTAGGGTGCCACATATGGAATCGGGGCTGTTATGCGTACTTTTCCACCAATTAAAAATGCTTTGGTAGTAACCTCATAATTAGGTTCATTCTCTTCTCGGGTGAGGTTTTTATCTGGGGAAGTCAAAATGAAGCCAGCATAAGGTCGAACACTAAACCATTTTGTCAAGCCGAAGACATACTCGCCTTGAGCATAAAAACCACTACCTATAGTTTCTATCTCCTCCGATTGGGTATTTGCGGCACTAAATCCTAGACCAATAGAAATGTCAATAAATCGCCCTTTCTGAGTTTGAGCAGTTGACAATTGTGGAAGGAAAAAGATGAAAAGGAGGACACAAATTAGTTGGTTAATCTTGGAAGTAAAGGTGTTCATTAGAATTCAGAAATTTAAGTGTTATTGTTAAAAATTAGTGATTTTTTTGCTGGAATTACCCTCGAGCATATAAGAAATACCCTCCGCCTATAATGAGCATGGGAGCTGCTATACACAAAAGAATAATGGTCCAACGATAGAGTCCCCAGAAGGAGACTACTTTTCTTTCCGTACCATCTCGGGAGTATAAAATCTTCACTCGTTCTCCAATTTTATAAGGAGCCGGACTTGAGCTTATTTCGCTTTTAAAGGTGACTTTGGTTGCACTCTTATTAGTATACTCGAAAACAGGTTTATAGGTATAGCCATCATCCCCACTAACCTCAATTAAATCGATTACTGTGGCTGTTGTTTTGATTCCTGAGTGAATTAACTGCTTGGAACCACTATACTGCTTAAAGGCAAAATAGATAAGTATAATAGAGATGAGGAATAATCCTCCGTAAACATATTCAATCATTTTCATTTGCTTTTGATACTTTTTAGGTCAAGGGGACTCCAGCTTTTAAAAAAATATCCTCAACATCCTTTGCTATTGGAAATGGTTTTAAGGGAGGAACATTGGCTCCACCAGGATTGCCAACAGGGATAACACCTACAAAGGACTTTACTCCGCCAAAAATCAGACGAGGAATTTGTCCTAAGACTTCCTTTTTACTTTTTATTTTTATTCCGAATTGCAGCATTTTCCAGTGTACATAGGTGTGAGCCAACGGATACTTTTGTCCTATGATATGAGCACGTTCCAGATGAGTCCAAGCGGTTTTTATTTGTCCTTTAGAGAAAGCCAGGTGATATTTTTCCAATTCAACCTTATAATAGGGCTTGAGTGTTTTTGGGATGGTGGTATACAATTTCACTTTTGATATTGTTTTATGAAAGTAGCTCGGCTCTTTTGGTAAGCATTTATAATGACTCTTCAAGAGTTAAAAACATGAATTTCCAAGAAGGAAATTGTTCAAAGATATACCTGTTATCGTTTTTGCGGTTATTTTTCCCCTACTCATCAAACTCCAAGGAGTTTTGAAGTTGCTTTTAATAGCTCTATAGCTGAAGAGTCTGCAAAGCATTTTTTACAGTTTGAGTACATCATTAGACAGTCGGTAAAATCTGTAAGCATGTGAAAGAGCAAGCCAATCCCAATGATATTAAAAGGTCTGCGTAAAAAAAGTAATACAACATACACAGCCATTGCATAATAACTATGAAAAATGTGGAAACCTATACTACATCTATTTGCTTGGAACATCGGAGTAGCTACTAAGTGATCTAAATCAACTAGCATTGTAGCGATTAATATTAAAGAAACTTTTTTCCAATCCTTTCTAAAAAAAATAAATGCGATGATAAAGGGAAAACCAAAGTGTAAGAAGTAGTGTATAAGCGTTTGCATATGCTTTATTCAGCTTGGGATGAAATGGACAAGATGACAGAACAAGAGCTCTTAGAGCTACCCAAATAAATGTCGTACAACATCATGTACCTTGGCAACTTTTATTATTTGAATATGATAGTTCCCCTCTGGAATTTTGCAATATTTAGAAATCACAATAGACTGAAAACCTAATTTTTCAGCTTCTATTATCCGTTGATCAACGCGAGTTACTGGACGAACTTCCCCAGCTAAGCCAACTTCTGCGGCAAAGCACATGGACTTTGCTATTGGGATGTCGACATTAGAAGATAAAACTGCTGCGACTACTGCTAAATCTATGGCTGGATCGTCAACAGAGATTCCACCTGTGACATTGAGGAAAACATCTTTTGCACCTAACTTAAAACCGGCTCTTTTTTCTAAAACCGCGAGTAACATATTAAGGCGTTTGGCATTATACCCAGTTGCAGATCGTTGCGGAGTTCCATAAACCGCGCTGCTTACTAAGGCTTGAATCTCTATCATCAGAGGGCGCATGCCTTCCAAGGTCGCTGAAATTGCAGTTCCACTTAAATCTTCATCATTTTTGGAAATCAAGATCTCGCTTGGATTAGAAACCTCTCTTAGGCCGCTGCCTTGCATTTCATAAATTCCTAGTTCGTTAGTGCTTCCAAAACGGTTTTTATGGGCTCTCAAAATGCGATACACATGATTGCGATCCCCTTCAAACTGAAGTACCGTATCCACCATATGTTCCAAGATTTTTGGACCAGCGATATTTCCATCTTTAGTGATGTGACCAATCAAAATAACGGGAGTTGCTGTTTCTTTGGCAAAGCGTATCAGTTCGGATGTAGTCTCACGAATTTGCGAAATACTACCTGCCGTACTTTCAATATGATCAGAATGTAAGGTTTGAATGGAGTCAATAATCACAATATCGGGCTGCATCTCCTCTATATGTCGAAAAATATTTTGTGTCTTCGTTTCTGTAAGAATATAGCACTGGTCACTGTTTGGATTGATACGTTCGGCGCGCATTTTAATTTGCTGCTGACTCTCCTCTCCAGAAACATATAAGGTTTTGTAGGGTAGGGCGAGGGAAATTTGCAATAACAAGGTACTTTTTCCAATCCCTGGTTCGCCGCCTAATAAGGTGAGTGACCCTGGCACCAATCCTCCCCCGAGTACACGGTTGAGTTCGCCATTTTTTGTATTCATCCGGGCTTCAGAAGCTGTGGAAATATCGGCAATTTTGAGAGGTTTTGATACTCTATTATTTGCTTTCGCGCCATGCCTGCCGTCAGGCAGGAAAGCGGGATCGGTCTGTTTCCAGTCTTTTTTGTCTACTTTTTGAACCACTTCCTCTACTATGGTATTCCATTGTTTACAGGCGTGACATTGTCCGGCCCATTTGGCATGTTGACTGCCGCAATTTTGACAAAAGAAGGAAGTTTTAGTTTTGGCCATGTTAGAAATTTCGCTTTAAGCGAAAATAGGAATAAAAGTGGAAAGGGCGGACATAGTGAGCCACCTCGAGCGGATGAAAGTGAGCATAG
>CAXBCS010000029.1:0-42010 GCA_963974305.1 uncultured bacterium | reverse complement strand
ACAGCGATCCGATTCGCTATGGAGAGATGAGTGAGGATTATAACTTGTATGTAACAATTGTATAACGCCAACTATTAGCGTTATATCATTTATGTGTCTAAGGTATCAGTATCCAGAAGACTATCCAAAGGACTTGAGATCTTTTTATTGTTAATTGCAATCGTACGCGTGTACAACTGAGTTGTTTTGGGAGAATTATGCCCCAACATTATTTGTACATGACGCAGGTTTACATTGTTTTCAATACAATGAGTCGCAAATGAATGCCGCAACGTATGGACCGTTGCCCAAGGATTACTCCCCGTACTAGTCACCGCCTTTCTAAAAATAACACGAATACTCTGAACACTATAACGCCCCCCGGTCTGGCCTTCAAATAACCAATAACTAGGTCGGTACTTCTTATAATAACTGCGTAATAATTGAAGAAGCATAGGGGATAGAATAGTTTGGCGATCCTTTTTTCCCTTGCTGTCCTTTACAAAAATAAACCCCTCATCACTGTGTATATCAGCAACACGTAAACGAGTTAGTTCAGAAATTCGAAGCCCAGCACTATAAATGGTATAAAGAATTGCCTTGTGTTTCAGGTTTTTTGGTGCATTAATAATTCGGGACACTTCATCACGTTTTAAAATATTAGGTAAACGTTCCTCCTTCCGAGGGCGCGATATTTCATACACCTCTCGTGGTTGCTCTAAAACCAACTCATAAAAGGCCTTAATCGCATTGACGAGCTGGTTCTGATAGCTCGCCGAAATAGAATGTTTTGTCACCAAAACATGTAGGTATTTCTCAATATCCTCTTTGCTAATCGTTCCCAATTCCTTCGTTTGGCCCGCCAGGAAGGTGCGAAACATCTTTTTATAGGTATTAATCGTATTGGCACTATATCTTTTAATGACCAGTTTAGCTTCAAGTTGTTCAAGCGCCACAATATAGCTAGGGCGCAGTGGTGCAATCGGGATGGGTACTTTCTCTTTCAAGTGTTTCATCGTGAACTGCCCCTGACACAATTGTTGTAGCTGCTGCATATTGCCCTCCGTGTTTTTGAGAGACCACAGTTTCTGGTAGGGATGCCAAAAGGAGGAATCTAAAGCTTTTACTTGCGCTCTTATTTCAGCAAATTCATAAGGAATTTGCACTTTAAACCGACCATTATTGGCTCTAGGAGTATAAATAATAACATTCATAAGGATTTATTTGTGGAGCAGTTTAGTAAAAAATATTCACTCTATCCGTTTACAAATACTTACATTTGTTTTTAACCGTTAAAAACGTTTAAAGGATGAGAGTAATGAGGATAAGACTTTGAGCTTATTAAAATTGTAACATGATCATTCAATAATTAAACAAACGATTATCTCACAGAATTCTAAGCGAAGTCCTGAAATGCACCAAAAAAATAAAAGGGATTGATCCTCTGCCAAATGATGATTAATAATAAACATGTATTACATCCTTATTGATTGACCTCTTTTGCTTCCGCTAAATTGCGATACATCATGCATACCGCATTAATAAAAGTCGATTAGAGTAAAATATAGATAGTAAAACATTAAAGCTAAAATATTTGATAGTTAACACCAACATTAATTAAAGGATTACCATTCTAAATTCCACAACTGTATATCCAGTAGGCAGGAAATGGAAAGCCTTTAAATATGGGACATTTAAAAGAGTAGAGTAGAACTAAAGCGTATAGTAATTATGCCAACACGAAAATGTAAAATATGTAGCACCCACTTCAGCGGTAGAAGTGATCGCCTCTTTTGCTCCCTGAGGTGTAAAAATTACTACCACACCAACCTCAGACGTGTCACCCTTGTCGCATCTAAAGATATTGACACCATCCTCCATCGTAACCGCTCCATCCTGCTCGAACTCATGGGCAAACACAAAAGCCAACGTAAAATCCCTCGCGTACTCCTCGAACGTAAAAATTTTAAATTCAACTACCTCACTCACTTCTATTCCAATTCCCAAGGCAAAGTCTATCACTGGGTCTATGACTTCGCCTGGATGGCCTTCTCAAACGATGAGGTCCTAATCGTGCGCAAACGCTAAAACACATAAAAAAACACCCGCCTTTTCAGATGAGTGTTTCCATACAAATATGTTTTAATTCCTATTGGTGCTTCTCAACCCAGATTCGAGCGTTCACAAAAGCATCTAGCCATGGTGATACCGCATCATTCCTGTCGGATGGGTAATGTGCCCAGTTCCACGGAAAAGTAGATCGCTCAATATGTGGCATGGTGGCCAAATGACGCCCAGTGCGATCGCAAATCATCGCCGCATTATAATCGGAGCCATTCGGGTTTGCTGGATAGTTTTCATATCCATAGGTTCCCACTATAGTATAGGCATCCTCATTCATTGGTAAGTCAAACTTCCCTTCACCATGCGATATCCAAACTCCTAAATTCACCCCCGCCATAGACGATAGCATCACCGAGTTGTTTTTTTGAATCTCAACAGATGTAAAATTACTCTCATGCTTACGCGAAAGGTTATGACGCATCTTACTTAGCTTCTCATGCTCTGGATTGATCAGATCTAATTCTAAGAATAGCTGACACCCATTACAGATTCCAATCGATAAGGTGTCTTCTCTTGCAAAGAAGTTCTTGATCGCTTTATTTGCCTTTTCATTATACTTGATAGCGCCTGCCCATCCTTTGGCAGATCCTAGTACATCCGAGTTGGAAAATCCTCCCACGGCGCCTAAGAACTGAATATCTTCCAAGGTTTCGCGACCGCTTATCAAATCGGTCATGTGTACGTCTTTTACATCAAAACCAGCCAAATACATGGCATTGGCCATTTCGCGTTCAGAATTACTTCCTTTTTCACGTAAAATCGCTGCTTTTGGTCTCGGCTTGCTTTTAATGATACCTGGTAACTTCCCGTCAAAATTGGCTGGGAATTTATACTGTAAAGGCTGTACCTTATAATTGTCAAAACGCTCTTTGGCAACGCCATTAGAGGTTTGCTTTTCGTCAAATAAGTAAGAGGTCTTAAACCAAGTGTCTCTCAAAGAGGCCACGTTTAATCCCAAGGATACGCTTCGGTTTTTGATTTCTAGGGTTGGCACTGAAGTTACAGAACCAATTTTGCTATAGGCTACTCCCGCAGCTTCCAGCACTTCTTCAATTGACGCATCTTTCGCTTGGAAAACAACGCCTGCATTTTCAGCAAATAATAGTTTGATGAAATCGGCTTCTCCTAAATCGGAAAATTCAATGTTTGCTCCCAAATCTACATCTGCAAAACAGAGTTCAAGTAGGGTAGTAATCAATCCTCCACTAGCGACATCATGTCCCGCGAGTATCTGATTGTCCTTGATTAGCATTTGTAGGGTGTTGAACGCTTTCGCGAAAGCGGAATCATCAACAATCGTTGGCGCATCATTACCAATAGTATGACATACCTGCGCAAAACTAGATCCGCCCAATTTGTGCGCATCTCCTGACATATTGATATAGTAAATAGCACCGCCATCCTTTTGTAACACAGGCTCAACGACCTTTGTAATATCATTACAGCTACCTGCAGCACTAATTACCACCGTTCCAGGGGCAATTACATCGCCATCAGGGTATTTCTGCTTCATGGAGAGGCTATCCTTCCCGGTAGGTACATTAATACCTAAATTGATAGCGAACTCAGAAATCGCTTCTACTGCCTTGTACAATCGTGCATCTTCTCCTTCATTCTTACAGGGCCACATCCAATTGGCACTCAGACTCACCGAGGTCAAGTTGTTTGTTAAGGGCGCCCAAACGAGATTGGTAAGCGCTTCTGCGATACTGTTCTTACTTCCTGCCACTGGATCAATCAATCCGCTTACGGGAGAGTGACCAATGGAAGTTGCAATTCCTTCAACGCCTTTAAAATCCAAGGCCATTACACCCACATTGTTAAGCGGTAATTGTAAAGGTCCTGCACATTGTTGTTTGGCAACACGACCGCCTACGCAACGGTCTACTTTATTTGTCAACCAATCTTTACAGGCTACTGCTTCCAGTTGTAAAACTTGGTCAAGGTAGTCGTGAAAATTTTCTAGTTGGTATTCTGGATTTTTATATTCTCTAACGATATTGGTATCGTTCATAATGGTTTTTGGCGAAGAGCCAAACATATCTTCCAAAGCAAGATCCATAGGTGTCTCCCCAGTAGTTTTGCTCTTAAAGGTAAAACGATGATCGGTAGTAACATCTCCCACCTCATACATTGGCGAGCGTTCACGGTCGGCAATGCGTTGTAGCGTGTCCATATCATCAGGACCAATCACAAGACCCATACGTTCTTGAGATTCGTTACCTATAAGCTCCTTAGCCGATAGGGTAGGATCTCCTTTTGGGAGTTTGTCTAGATCTATCAATCCGCCTGTATCTTCTACAAGTTCAGAAAGACAGTTTAGATGTCCGCCAGCTCCGTGATCGTGAATAGAAACAATTGGGTTCACATCACTTTCTACCATACCTCTTATGGCGTTGGCAGCACGTTTCTGCATCTCCGGATTAGAACGTTGGATCGCATTGAGCTCAATACCTGAGCTTAAAGCCCCAGTATCTGCCGATGAAACCGCAGCTCCACCCATTCCAATACGGTAGTTTTCACCTCCTAAGATGACGATTTTATCTCCTTCTTTTGGCGTGTCTTTTAAAGCTTGATCTTTCTTTGCATAGCCTATTCCACCAGCCTGCATGATGACCTTGTCATATCCTAGTCGGCGACCGTCTTCTGTATGCTCAAAAGTCAATACAGAACCCGTAATTAGGGGTTGGCCAAATTTATTTCCAAAATCAGAAGCTCCATTAGAAGCTTTGATCAGTAAGTCAATAGGGTTTTGGTACAACCATTTTCTTGGTTCCATCCCGTGTTCCCAAGGGCGTTCTTCCTCTAGGCGCGAGTAGGGTGTCATATAAACAGCCGTTCCTGCAAGTGGTAAAGAACCTTTACCTCCTGCGAGGCGGTCTCTAATCTCTCCTCCAGAACCGGTAGCAGCACCATTAAAAGGCTCTACGGTGGTTGGGAAGTTGTGGGTTTCAGCTTTAAGCGAAATCACAGAGTCAAATTCCTTCTCTCTATAAAAGTCGGGCTTGTCTGCTGTGTTTGGTGCAAATTGTGTCACTCGAGGTCCGTCAACAAAGGCGACATTATCTTTATAAGCCGACACGATCGTGTTAGGATTTGCTGCTGCTGTGTTTTTAATGAGTTTAAAAAGGGAAGAAGGCATTTCTTCACCATCAATCACAAAGGTGCCATTGAAAATCTTGTGACGGCAATGCTCAGAATTCACCTGACTAAATCCAAACACTTCAGAATCTGTAAGCGGACGACCAATTTTAGCGGCCACGCCTTCTAAATATTCCACTTCGTCAGCGCTTAGAGAAAGACCTTCAGCTTCGTTGTAGGCTGCAATGTCTTTGATGTCGAGAACTGGCTCAGGATTGATTTCAAAATCAAAAATATGTTGATCTAGGGATTCGCACAACTCCGAAATCATCGGGTCGTATTCGGCATCCTTATCTTCACAAGCGTTGAATTCTTCGATGCGTATAATATCAGAAATCCCCATGTTTTGGGTAATTTCCACGGCATTGGTACTCCAAGGAGTGATCATTGCTGCCCGTGGCCCAATAAAAAAAGCGTCAATGGAGGACGCTTCTATTCTAGGTTGATTGCCAAAAAGCCATACTAACTTTTTACGATCTTCTGATGTAATTTCTTGATGCGTTTGTACCGCATAAACAGTACTTGTAGGGTTCCCAAAGAAGTGGATCATCCGTTGTGTTTTGTAGTGTTTAATAAGCAGCAAATTTACATCTTTTTCATCCGTTCTAAAATAGAATTGAAATATAAAACAGAAAAGTATTAACAGTTGTGAATAGCCATCAGAATCGGTTCCAATCCACCAAACCTTTTACAAACGAACAATTTGTAAAACGGCCTAAGCGAGTATAACGTAAAAAATGATGTGAGTGGAGGGTTAAGCAAATTAGCTCCTGCCTCAAGAAATGCAATGAATTGTAACAATCGTTCAGGAATTATAGAATTGGATATACAGAGCTACACCTTTAATTTGCGCCGCAGCGAGGGATATTTTTAGGTAAGCTCGGTTCAGCCTAGCCTGCCAACGCACCCCCTGGCTATTCACTATTTGAAGTCTACAAGACTTCAAATCACCGTTCATCCCTGGTTCTTTTTTATGCAATGCAAAAAAGAACAAACGCCATAAATAATTACAATTTTTAATTTTTTAAAAAAGTAAAATGAACAGTTACTACTCCATAAAATAAATTATTCGATTTCACTATTTGAAGTCTACAAGACTTCAAACTACCGTTCATCCCTCTTTTTTTGGCAATGAAAAAAATGTAAAACCTTTAAGAACCAACAGTATTCCATCGAACAATTTGTAAAACGGCCTAAGCGAGTTTAACGTAAAAAATGATGTGAGTGGAGGGTTAAGCAAATTAGCTCCTGCCTCAAGAAATGTAATGAATAGTACAAATCATTCAAGAAGAATATAATCAGATATATCGAACTGAACCTTTAATTTGCGCCGCAACGAGGGAAATTTTTAGTTAAGCTCGGTTCAGCCTAGCATTTTTTCGTAGTTTTTTGGGCGATGCAAAAAAGTACAAATAGTCTTAATAAGACATATTGAGCAAAGTTAATTCACGAAATAAATTATATCAGTCATAAACGACAATGAATAAGCCTCTCAACGCACCTCCTGGCTATTCACTATTTGAAGTCTACAAGACTTCAAATGACCGTTCATCCCTGGTTCGTTCTTTTCGCGATAAAAAAAATAATCTGCAAACGAACAATTTGTAAAACGGCCTAAGGAAGGGTAGCGTAAAAAATGATGTGAGTGAAGGGTTAAGCAAATTAGCTCCTGCCTCAAGGAATGAGGTGAAATTTGGTAATTAAACAGGATGTAAATATTCAGGTTAATCTTGACTACACCTTTAATTTGCGCCGTAGTGAATGAAATTTTTAGCTACGCTTACTTCAGCCTAGCGTTTTTGGGTTCTTTTTTTTGGCAATGCAAAAAAGAACAAAATCAATGGATAAGACCAATTAATAATATCATTAACCAACCTAAATAAAGAAAGCCCTGAAAAGCAACTTCAAGCTTTAATAAACCCCTCATACTCCCAAAAAAACAATTCCATTCGATCCATATAAATATAGAAAAACTCAAAAACCTCTGGCCAAGTCTTCTTATTGTGAATACTTACCCCGTCGAGTTGAAGGTAACAGCGAGATATTAGTTTACCATTGTCAAGGACATACTCCTCATCAAAAATAAAATCTGGAGACACTTCTTCTAAAAGAAGCTTTTTTAAACTCACTAACTTATCAAAATAGTAGGCTCTATCTAGTTCATCAGCGTGTTCTACATCAAAGGCAACAATGGCTTTTTTGGTGTCAAAGTCAAATTTCAGACTAAAGTCTTTCAGCTTGGTATGGTACAACAGCCATTTTCGAGGATAGCGTTTCCCAAAGAAAATCCAGAAATCCTGTCGTATTTGCTTTGCTTCTTCCTTGCTAAACATTAGATAAAGTAGGCGATAATGATTCCTAAAAGGATAACAACCAATTTGGAAGCGTTGAATTGATGATTTTTCGACGACTCAAATAAAATAGTCGTTGAAACGTGCAGCAAGACTCCAACTACAAAAGCATTGATTAAGTTGGTGTGCTCTTGCAATGCGGGGAATACCGCTTTCGCGAAAGCGCCCAAAGGCGTCATACTCGCAAAGATCAATAAGAATAGCACCGACATCCAACGAGACATTTTTGACTTTAATAAAAAAGACGATATGATAATTGCGATCGGAATTTTATGTACCACGATCCCGTATAGGAGTTGGTCGTTATCGGCGATAGGAAAACCTTCTAGCAAGGCATGGATACACAAACTCAAAAATAACAACCATGGAAAGGCCGCTGAATCCTGATGATGCATATGACCGTGCTCGGCACCCTTGGAACCAAATTCCAAACAGATTTGAGTAAGCAGCCCAGCAATTATAAATAGGCCGACATTTTCTGTGCCGCCTCCGTATACTTCGGGTAATAATTCAAAAATAGTCACCGATAGGAGGAAAGCTCCACTAAAGGATAGGAGTAGCTTCACGCCATTGTCTACAGCAGGGCGAAAGAGTAATGCAATACATAAGCCTAGTAGAACGGCGAGGATGGGTAAAATAAATGCGATCAAGGGTTGGTTTTTTTCCTTCTTAGGGGATAAAATTAACGTATTTTTGCGGTATATGAGCGAGCACACTAAAAACTTTAAGATGGTAGCCAAAACCTTTTTTGGCTTTGAAGACATTTTAGCCGAGGAATTACACAACTTAGGCGCCAGTAACATCGAAAAAGGAGTACGTAATGTTTCCTTTGAAGGGGACAAGGGTTTTATGTATAAAGCCAATCTCTGCTGTCGTACCGCCATTAAAATATTAAAGCCCATCGCCAAGTTCCGCGCGATGAACGAAGAGGATTTGTACCGACGGATGCAGCGCTTGAATTGGCGTAAGTATTTAAACGTTAAACGCACCTTTGCTATCAATGCCACTGTCAGTGGCACCACTTTTACCCATTCTCAATATGTAGCCTTTAAAACCAAGGATGCCATTGTCGACAAGTTCAGACGAGAAGAAAATGTACGCCCAGATGTTGATACCAAGCATCCTGATGTGCGTATCAATGTGCATATTCAAAATAACTGGTGTACCGTTTCTCTAGATAGTAGTGGCGCCTCTTTACACCACAGAGGATACAGAACCGATACCAATATCGCTCCGATTAACGAGGCCTTAGCGGCTGGTTTAGTATTGATGAGTGGTTGGAACGGCAATAGTGACCTGCTCGACCCGATGTGTGGTAGTGGAACGATGCTTATAGAAGCCGCAATGATTGGGTGCAATATTCCAGCCAATCTGAACAGAAAAGAGTTTGCTTTTGAAAAGTGGGACGATTGGGATCCAGATCTTTATGACCTTATAGAAGCCTCTGCTTTAAAAAGAGTAAAAGACTTTAAGTATAAGATTACGGGTTATGATAAAGCACCTTCTGCAGTATCTAAAGCGCGTGAAAATATTAAAAACGCCCAACTTTCTGAGTTCATTGAAGTTCGCGAACAGAATTTCTTCCATACTGAAAAGGAAGGAAATGACTTTTTGCAATTAGTCTTTAATCCGCCTTACGGAGAACGTCTTCCTATTGCCATGGAAGAATTCTATAAAGAAATAGGCGATACCCTGAAATCGTCATACCCAGGATCTCATGCCTGGTTTATTACCTCCAACATGGAAGCTCTTAAACACGTAGGTCTTCGCCCTAGTCGGAAGATTAAGGTATACAACGGTAGCCTTGAAAGCCGCCTAGTTAAATACGAAATGTATGCTGGGAGTAAAAAAGGTAAGTATATCGATAAGAAAGACGAAGAGGAATAGAGGATTTCTTAAATTGAAAAGTGAAAAGTGAAAAGTGAAACGGAACTGTCACCCAAAGCCTGTCGAAGGGTAAAGGTTTCACTAGATATCAAAAAAGTTATTGAAAATAGGCTTCGACAAGCTCAGCCTGACAATTCACCTCATTCATTCATTAAATCCTTGAATCATTAACTCATTGAATCATTGAATCATTAACTCATTGAATCATTGAATCATTAACTCATTGAATCATTAAATCATTTTCCACCCTTTGGGGACAGCCTTCGGTAAAAACCTATGGCGTCGGAACAAGGGGAAAGAAAATGCACTGTCACCCTGAGCTTGTCGAAGGGTAAAGGTTGCACTAGATATCAAAAAAGATATTGAAAAAGGGCTTCGACAAGCTCAGCCTGAAATATCACCTCATTAATTCATTAACCCATTAAATCCTTGAATCCTTGAATCATTTTACCTCTTAAAGAAAGGAATTAAATACGAAATCGTATATCCATAACCTACACCAAACGAACTGCCATCGGTGGTTTTGCCAAAGCCCGGAATGTAGATATTCTCAAAGCCATCAGGTTCTTTGTTAGTGATCCTGCGCTTCAGCTGGACGTTTAATCCTAAGTATAGATTAGAAAATAATTCTACTTGTACGCCTAATTGGAATTCTAGCCAACTAGCGCTCAACCCAGAGAAGGAGCTGCCATCTGTGCGGGTATCCTCCCCAAAAAGGGCGGTAGTTGTATAAATCGTATAACTATCTAATTCTTGACTAAAGGTTGAAAATCCTGCTCGTACTCCTGCATATATCAAATTATTCATACCCAACCAATTGTCATAGGCATTGTAATTAAATCCAGCTTTTAAATAACTTCCAGATGCAGTAGTGGTGATATTAGTTAGATCTGTAGTGCGTTTTTCATTACCAAGTTCAGCGGCGAGGTAGTAACGGTCTCTGATGCGAAAGTCACCCGTGACCTCAAAGCCAGAGTAGGCATCATCCAATAATGTTCGCAATGGTTTAGCGATATCCACCCCAAGTCGTAACCCATAGTATTGAGTTTTAACCGGTATAGAGTCAATGACCACTGCCTCTTCTTGCGCCTGTAGGTTGGACCCTACTAGTACAAGCCAAAGGCTAATGAAAAATACGAATGTGCGCTGCTGTTGCATCATTTACATTGGTGTTGTCAATTATTAGATCTTGTATCCACGAACCGTCATCCAAGCCTTCTCTCGCAGAGCCGAGTTGGCTGTAAAGCGTTCGGAAACCACAGGCTTTGCTTACATATTCTTCGGTGCGTTGATAATCAAATCCGATGAGGTCTGCATTAATAGGATCTTCGTCATCTACAGCTGCATTTGAATTGATGGTAAAACGATAGGTAGTAATATCAACCTCCGTGCGTAACGGAATGGAAATACTATCTCCAGTGAAAAGCAAGCCAACACTAGCGCCAACTTCAGCGACTATTAAATCGGATGCAGCTTTAAATTCGCTTGGATTTTCTGCATCATAAAAACGAATGATGAGCAGGGGAGTAGTAGGTGTAGATTCTGCGCAAATATCGTCACGCTCGCAGCTGACTAATAACATAGCAACTGCGCCTATAACTCCTAATATTTTGAAAGCTATTTTCATTAAATTATTATCGTTTTTCAAGTAACACAACGTTCTCTACGTGATGTGTCTGCGGAAACATATCTACTGGCTGCACCTTTGTTACCTTGTATACCTCGTCTAGTAAAGCAAGATCTCTCGCTTGTGTTGCGCTATTGCAACTTACATAAACAACTTTGGCTGGCGCAATGTTTAAGATTTGTTTAACCACATCCCCGTGCATCCCATCCCTTGGTGGGTCAGTGATAATAACATCTGGCTGCCCATGCGTTTGAATAAAAGCATCTGTAAATACTTTTTTCATATCACCTACATAAAACTCTGTATTGGTAATACCGTTGCGCTCTGCATTTTCTTTTGCTGCTTCAATGGCATCTGGCACTGCTTCAACGCCAATTACTTTCTTGGCGTTTTTTGCTACAAACTGAGCAATTGTTCCTGTTCCTGTATATAAATCATACACCAATTCGTCGCCAGTTAAGCCTGCAAAATCCCTTGTGATTTTATACAGCTCATAGGCCTGAGCCGAGTTGGTTTGATAAAATGATTTTGCATTGATCTTAAATTGCAAACCTTCCATTTCTTCAAAAATATGATCCCTTCCGTCATAACAAATAACCTCTTGATCATAGATTGTATCATTTCCTTTGCTATTAATTACATAAAGCAAAGAAGTGATTTCTGGAAATTCTGTTTTAAGGTAATCGAGCAGAAGCGTGCGTTTTGCGACATCTTCTTTAAAGAATTGCACAAGGACCATTAATTCTCCTGTGGAAGAGGTGCGGATCATTAGTGTACGCAAGAGACCTTCTTGATTACGGGCATTGTAAAAGGCCATATCATTCTTAGAAGCAAATTCCTTGATACCATTACGAATGGCATTGGAAGGATCTTTTTGCAAATGACATTTTTCAATATCTAAAATCTTATCCCACATCCCTGCAATGTGAAAACCTAAGGCATTGCGATCTTCTATTACTTCGTCACTCTTAATTTGCTCTAAAGTGAGCCATTTACTATCTGAAAAACCAAATTCCATCTTATTTCGGTAGAAGTACTGTTCAGCGCTGCCGGCTATAGGAGTAATTTCTGGAAGTTCAATTTTTCCAAGACGCGTCAGGTTGTTAACCACCTCTTGTTGTTTGTATTCTAATTGGTATTGGTAATCCATATGCTGCCATTTACAACCTCCACAAGCGTCAAAATGCTGACACTGGGGTTGAGTGCGCTTTCGCGAAAGCGTATGAATAGTCGTGGCCGTACCCTCGTAATATGCCTTCCGCTTTTTAGTGGTTTGAACATCAACGACATCTCCTGGTACCGCATTATTTATAAATATCACCTTCCCATCGGGTGCATGGCCAATGGCCTTTCCTTTAGCACCTGCATCTGTTACCGAAATATTCTCAAATAATTGACGGTTTTGTTTTCTTCTACCCATGGGGGCAAAAATAGCAATAGCAATAATAATCTTACCTTCTTATTTAAATTATCTTTAATTCATAAGTGCCAAAATGAACCTCGATGGAATTCTTTCGTCTATAGGGTAGAGAGTATTATGAAACCATCAAAAAAAATCCAAGATTCCTGGTTAATCGCTCAATATCGTGAGGGACATTCAACGGCCATGGCGGTACTTGTAAAACGATGGCATATAATTTTTTGTAAGCAAGCATTTCGGTATTGTAAGGATGCAGCTATAGCTAAAGATCTTGCACAAGATGCCTGGGTCACTATACTCGCAAAAATAGAAGGGTTAGAAAACCCTGAAAAGTTTGGAAGTTGGGGACTGTCTATTGTCACTACAAAGTCTATTGACTGGTTCCGAAAAAATAAGAGAACTGATAAAGGAAAGGATAAGTTAAAAAGGGCAGAGGGGTCTAAAAATCCTGAGTTCGATCAACAGCCAGATTCAAATGAAGCTATAGAACAGCTAAAGAAGGCAATCGCATTACTTTCTGATGGGCATCAAAAAGTATTAACTCTATTTTATATAGAATCATACGATTTAATGGAAATCAGCGAAATTTTACAGACCTCCAAAGGCACGGTCAAGTCAAGACTTTACTACGCCAGAGAGCATTTAAAAACTATACTTAAAAAAGAGAAATCATGAGAAAAGAATTTGAAGAAGTAGACCAATTGATAAAAGAAGCCTTGACTACTGAGGAGGCGAAGTTTTACGATCATTTAGATGAACAGAATATGCTTCAGATGTTTGGCGGGATATTCGATGGAAAAAATAAATGGCTTATTGTTATAATGAATGTTGTGACCTTTGTGGCCTTAGGTTTCTTAATCTATTGTATTGTTCAGTTTTTTGAAGCTGAAGATACCATGTTACTTATAAAATGGGGTATGGGCGGAGTGATATGTATGATGTTAATGTCGATGATCAAAATCTTTATGTGGATGCAAATGGATAAAAATAGTATCATCAGAGAGTTAAAAAGGCTAGAACTACAGCTTTCAGTACTCGCCTCAAAATTGTCAAATTGATTTTTTTATCAGCATTAAAATTTTGTAAATTGCACCTCCAAGGATGATTTCTCTCCTCCGCTGAATTTTCGAGCTTTCGAAAGAATAAAGGTACCGTAGGAATTACATATTTTTTTTAATTTAAAAATTTTAGCTTATGGCCACTGTTGACCAACTCACTTCTAAAGATGCAATTGCATTAGAAGACAAATACGGAGCACACAACTATCACCCACTTCCTGTAGTTTTAAACCGAGGAGAAGGTGTTTATGTATGGGATGCTGAAGGAAAGAAATACTATGATTTCCTTTCTGCTTACTCAGCCGTTAATCAAGGACACTGTCATCCACGTATCGTGGATGCAATGATGAAGCAGGCAAAAACTCTGACTCTTACATCTCGTGCTTTTTATAATGACGTTTTAGGTCCTTATGAAAAGTATACCACTGAATATTTTGGCTTTGATAAGCTTCTACCTATGAATACGGGCGCTGAAGCTGTGGAAACAGCTATCAAAATCGCACGTAAATGGGCTTATGAGAAAAAGGGCGTTGCCGAAAATGAGGCGCAAATTATTGTTTGTGAGAATAACTTCCACGGGAGAACCACAACAATCATCTCTTTCTCTAATGATGAAGGCGCTCGTAAGAACTTTGGTCCTTATACTGCTGGATTTATCAAAATCGCATATGATGATGTAGATGCTCTAGAAACTGCGTTAAAATCATCAAAAAACATTGCCGGTTTCTTAGTAGAACCTATTCAAGGAGAAGCAGGTGTTTATACACCCGCCGATGATTATATGCGTAAGGCACAAGCCTTATGTAACGAACATAATGTACTTTTTATCGCCGATGAAATTCAAACAGGTATCGCCCGTACAGGTGCTTTACTCGCTGTTTGTGGAAACTGTGACTGTCAAGGGCATTGCGAAAAACAAGAAACCTATGCTCAACCTGATATACTTATCCTAGGAAAAGCACTTTCTGGAGGAGCATACCCTGTTTCTGCGGTATTGGCCAATGACCATATTATGAATGTGATCAAGCCAGGACAGCACGGAAGTACTTTCGGGGGAAATCCAGTTGCAGCTGCAGTGGCTATGGAAGCTTTAGAGGTAGTAAGAGATGAGAATCTTGCTCAAAATGCACGTCGCCTTGGTGAACTCTTCAGATCAAAAATGAGTGAGTTTATTGAGACTAGCTCAATTGCTACCCTTGTGCGTGGCCGTGGATTGCTGAACGCAGTACTCATAAACGATACAGAAGACAGCTCAACGGCTTGGGATATTTGTATCGCTCTTCGTGATAATGGTTTGCTAGCAAAGCCAACACATGGAAATATTATTCGTTTTGCGCCACCATTGGTGATGACAGAAGAACAATTGTTAGATTGTGTAGCGATCATCATAAAGACGCTTAAAACCTTCGAAAAGTAAGAACAGTATATTTTATTAGGAACCGCTTATATGAAAATGTAAGCGGTTTTTTTATACGCTTATAATAAGGCACTAAGGTGCGAAGCTTGTAAAAGGGGAGTAAGGAATATTTCGTAAAATCCAGTAACCAAAAACTAATGCAACTAAGCCATAGGTAAACCATGGTCTCCCATTGAGATCATACATATACTTTGGAAAGTATTTTTTGGATAAGAGGTAGTAGCCCTTGCCTATAAATACTATGATTACTACCAATAGTAGAACATTGTGCTTTATTGCTTCCCAAATTCTGAAGTTAAGTAGATCGTGAATGGCTCGCTGACTGCCACATCCTGGACAGTGGTATCCTGTCATATAATGAAAGGGGCAGACTGCAAAAATGGTCCCTTTTTGAGCTATTTCGGGATCGTTAAGATAATAGTATCGCAATAAAAAAAATACGGGCACCACCATGAGGAGGAGCCCGTATTTTATAAGTTTAGAATTGTTCACAGAAGATTAAAGCTGGTCGAAACCTCCATTTGCAATAGCGGAAGCTATGATTGCTCCATAGATACTTATTATTCCAAGTAACAAAATACCACCTCCTATTAGTCCAATGAGTCCCCAGAGTTTTGCATTTTTAGAATCTTCCATAGCCCCATGAAAATCTCCACCATCCCATTTTGCATTTACACGCGCAGCATATACGATACTCACTACTCCAGTAATCTGGCAGCATAAAAATGTGGTTACAATGGCAAGTATTAAATAATTGCTCGGTTTTTCTGCCGGCATGTTTTGTGTAGGCGTTAAGTTTTCCATGGTTGTTTTTGGTTTTAGTGTTAGTTTAATAAAAAGGACTATAATAAAATCAGCTCTCGAAGGAGCTGATTTTAAATAGGAATTATGTGATGTAAATTACTGGTTAGCTTCTAACTCACGTTGCAATTCTTCAAGATATTCTTGAAATACTTGATCTTGTCCTGTTGCCGACATGTACACAGAAATTACTAATAGAATTACACCAATTACAAGACCTATAATGGCAATAATCTTAGCTGTTTTTAATTGGCCGTAATTTGAATACATATCTGGGTTCTCTAAATATACTTTGGCATCTTTTTTAATCAAATACAGTGCAATTCCAGCGAGTAAAACGCTACCCATACCATAAGGAAGGCAACAACATAAAATGGATAGTATTGCCAGCACTAGGGCTATGGTTACATTAGGTAGTTTTTGATTTTCCATGTTTTGATTGTTTTGGTTAGTTAGGTTATTTTAATGATATAGCTTATGATGATGGTACCTACCGTTAAAATTGATAAAGCAGGAATGATAAAGTTAGCATATTTTATACTTTTAAATTGATTAAAAATAATAAAACCCAGCAAACCTATCAAAGGATAGATTGCTGGGTATATCAAAAATGCTTCTATAAATTCACCTCTAAGGAGGAAAGCGATGGACCTTTGTAAGCCACATCCCATACATTCAAACCCTAAGAATTTTTTATTCATACAGGGCAGCATGTATTCTTCCATCAAGTGTATTCTTAATTACGTACAGTTAATTTGCGAGCCTTCATTAATCCTTCGTCTGTAACCAAACGAACAACATAAACTCCATCACTCAAACTATTTGTTGGGAAGGTATAATTAGATTGTGCACCTAAATTATCCTTCGCGAAAATTTGCTTTCCAGTAATGTCAAACAAACTTACATTGGTAAGAGCAACACCTTTAGGATTGTTGATCTCCAATTGTCCCACTGGGTTATTCTGGTATATTTCAAAAGATTCCAAAATACTGTCTTCTAAACTGAGTGTTTCGTCATCTGAATCATCATCTTCAGTTTCTTCTTCGCTTTCTTTTTTCTTGAATCTTAAAGTAAAACGATCTTTATAAATTCCTGGTTCTAGCATATAGCGAACTTCATCATGTAAGATGTCATGAAATATTCCTGTTTGATTATCGTGCAGATATAATTCGTTGTGTGGAAACTCAACATCATAACCAACGCTAATATTAAACTGCGAAGTGTTTGCTACTTTTACTGTAAGTGGCACCGCTTTTTCAATATTGTCAAAAGGTAGAATATTAGATATATAATCTCCTTCACCATCAATTTCGAAATATACATCTGTACTTAAGATACTAACGTTTTTTGCATCCATTGCAGCATCATAACCATCTGTTGCAGCATCCCATAAACCTAAGACTAATTGTCTAGTACTAGTATCATTCATATTAATATTGATACGTACCTGTGGTAATTGAAACATATCATTCACGCCGATTCCAGGAACTACTTCTGTATTTGATTTAAAATCAGAGTTACTTCCTTCAGGAACATAGGTTCTATAATTATTACTCATTGTAAGAGTAGAGGCAGTGGTTCCATATACAAAGAAGCCTTGTCCCACAGGAGCAAAACGTCTGTTGTAACCAACTCCAGCACCAACACTAGAATCTACAACATCTCCATTATCATCATATGTTGCAAATACCGCTGGGATATAAGTTCCAGCGTCATCGCATAATACTCCAGGCATAAATGCCCCGTAACCTCCTTCATATTCTGAAATATAATGTGAACGTACAGTAGGGTCACTATCCCAGAAATAGGCGATTCCTGTAATTTTATCTGTTCTTGTAATTGCTGTTCCTCCACATGTAGCTACTCCAGTTCCTGAATTTTCCATTAGAAAGTAACTCAAGTCAAAAGCAGATGGGTAAGGGTTACCAACTAAGATTTCATCACCAGCACCACCTACCGTGATATTGTGATTTCCATTATTTGGGATACCTCTAAAGTCATATCGCTGACCTTGACCTGCAGCTCCAATAGCAGCTCCAGTATTATTTGGGGTTCCTTCACCAGCAAAGGTAAAAGCATCAGAACCATCAACACCTTTCATGGTAAAACCATATCCTGGTGCCACAGTACCTGAATTGCTTACATGTTGCCAACTAGCGTAATTTGTTCCTCCAGGTTTTCTCCAAAGCCAATATTTTGAAATAAAAGCACTACCGGTCACGGACGTTCCTTGAAGGCTCGGAGTTTCAAGTGTGATATTACTTTCCAATACAGTCGATGGCACAAAAAGAACCGTTTCATTTGCGCTTGGTCCAGCTTTAAATCGACCTACTTGGGCAGAATTAGATGGATTACTCAATCCTACAGGTGAAGACCAGTAGTTATAAGCATATGCATCTGAAGTTCCTTCTTGGAATACTGAAAGTTGTCCAGTACCAGAATTTAATGGTGGTATTCCAGTTCCACGTTGTAATAATTGTGATCCTTGACGTAGAGCGATACTTGGATATCCAGGCTCTGACGATGTGGAGTTGGAAACAAGGGTAACGTCTTCTTCAACAAACAAATAGGTGCCTTCTACATAGACATAGGATGCATCAGTTGCGGTAGGCTTCACAAAAAGTTGCCCATACACACTGGTGCAAAGTGCCAGAAGCACTAAAGTAATAACTGATTTAATAATATACACATTTTAAACTCGCGAGCAAGATACATATTTTTTCAAATGATGCTTTAAAACTACACATATACTCGATGAAATACACAACTTTTTGGTAGATTCGCCTGTAAAACTAGTGGAATATGCAATTTGCAGTGGGTCAAGCAGTTCAGGCTTTAGATGATAACCTAGAAGGTGTAATTATCGCTATAGATAGTGATGGTATTACTGTAGAAAGCAGTGATGGATTTTCTATTCGCTTTCGCGAAAGCGAACTCATCCCCCTTCAAAATATGGATCCAAGGTCATTGCATATTTCCGAAAGTGTTCTTAAAGAAAAGGAGTTGATGCCTAAAAAAAATGCTCCAAAAGTTAAGCCCAAAGAGCGAAGCCGCCCACCAATGGAGGTTGATTTACACATTCATCAATTGACTAATCAAAAAGGAATGTCAAACTATGATATGCTTAACTTACAGATAGATACTGCCGAGCGCCAACTCAAATTTGCCATCTCTAAACGCATCCCTAAAGTTGTTTTTATTCATGGCGTAGGAAAAGGAGTACTTCGCGCAGAATTGCAATATCTTTTTGGCCGTTACGAGCAAGTAAAATATTATGACGCCGATTATCAGAAATACGGAGTAGGCGCCTTGGAAGTGTATATCTATCAGAATGTTAGTTCGTAACAAAATCGGGTGTACTTAAATTTGTAGTCGGTGGAGTCCCTTCAAACACTCCAAATTGAATGATTGTCGTATTTCGTATTACCTCGTCTCCACTTTCATTTCTAAAATCTAAATTGGTCATAGTGATGGTTATCTCAATGTCATCAAAAATAGTTTCATGCTCCCGAAAAGCTTCGATATCATAAGAAGTAAAAATAGCAGAGTTTAAATAATCATCAACAGTATCCATCGTTGGATCAGAGTTGTCATTCATAGGATTCAGATCCATATTAGGATCCTCATCAATAGTGAGTATCCCGTCATTGTCGTCATCGACATCTAGGTAATCAAAAATCCCATCTCTGTCTGAATCTAATGTCAATAAAGGATCAATAGCCCCATCCGTAATTACAACGCCTTCAAATCTCGTAGGAACATTATCTCCATCATCATCAAAATCTAAGTCGTCATCTATTCCGTCTCCATCAGAATCTAATCCCACCTCTAAGGAGGCAGGGATTCCATCACCATCATCTAATGTGCCAGTGGTCACTAAGGTAATATCACCAACATTGCTTGTAAATTCTTGAACTACTGTGGGTTCAGTTGGTGGGATCGCATTACAAAAATAGCTTGAAGTAACATCACTGTTAAAGCGTCTATAGGTTATTTGATTTGAAGAACTCAAGCTTATTTGCCTAGTGCCTTCTTCCGTTTGAAAGGGCAGGCTAGTAGAAAATTGAAGCGCGAGGGTTTCATTATTATCTGGGTTAATTTTAAAGTAAACAAAATCAAAATCTGTGCAAGTTTGAAGGGTCTGTTCATCAAAATCAAAGGAAGTCACAATAATATCCCCATCGTCGCAAGACAAAAGGAAAAAGGCTGATAATAGGACTAAGATCTTTTTCATGCAATTTCAATTTTCAACAAAAATAGGAGAAAAGTAGATGGGTATCGCTTTCGCGAAAAAATAATTTTATTTGGCTTATTTTTGTTCCCTAATGCTACTTACAAAAGCATAACGCATATGAGATCCATTTATTTTGATAGTGCCGCTACGACTCAATTAAGACCTGAAGTTGCTGAAAGAATGTTTGAAGTCCTAAGAGACGTGCCAGGCAATCCTTCTTCAACGCATGCCTTTGGGCGTTCAGCTAAAAGTCTGATTGAAAGCGCGCGAAAATCTATCGCAGCACATTTAAATGTTTCTGCTGGGGAAATTGTGTTTACCTCTGGAGGTACAGAAGCCGATAATTTGGCGATTACCTGTGCTGTTCGTGATTTAGGTGTAGGTCGTATTATTACGTCTCGTATCGAGCACCATGCTGTTTTGCACGCCGCCGAATATGCTGCTTCTTCCTATGGAGCTAGCTTGGAATTTGTAAGATTGAAAGATTGTGGTACCCCAGATGAAGTACATCTAGCAGAATTATTAGCTTCAAGTGATGTAAAGACCTTGGTGAGTTTGATGCATGTCAATAATGAGGTTGGTAATATGATCGATCTTAAAGCGATTGCACTTTTGTGTAAAGAACACAAAGCATTGTTTCATTCTGATATGGTTCAGAGTATAGGACATTTTAGTTCTGACTTTCAAGAAATACCTGTTGATTTTGCAGCTGCAGCTGCTCACAAATTCCATGGCCCTAAAGGCGTAGGGTTTGCATTTGTGCGTAAAAATAGCGGCTTGAAACCATTAATTTATGGCGGAGGACAAGAGCGAGGTTTAAGAGCAGGAACCGAGTCGGTTCATAATATCGTTGGGATGGAAATGGCGTTACAATTGGCCTATGACAATCTTCAAGAAGAACGAACCTATGTTGAAGGGCTCAAGAACTATTTCGCCGAAAGGCTAGAAAAAGAAATTCCTTTGATGAAACTCAATGGGAATTGTCGTTACAATACTAAAAGTACTTATACCTTATTGAATGTATGTCTTCCAGTAACAGCTGAAAAGGCGTTGATGCTCTTGTTTCAATTAGATATGAAAGGCATTGCCTGTTCAAAAGGAAGCGCCTGTCAAAGTGGAAGCGATCAAGGATCTCATGTACTTTCTGCGATCCTTTCTGATGAAGACATGACAAAACCAAGTCTTCGGTTTTCATTTTCAAAGTACAATACGAAGGAAGAGATTGACTTTGTAATTAGTGTATTAAAGGAATTTATCGAAACTCCAGCAATTGTTTAGAAGCGCGCTGATACTCTTAGGTTAAATACTCGTGGCGTCAAGAAATTGGGAATCGCAAATTGGTTCTTAGTACTTGCGTCTCTAACAAAAGTATTGGTGATAGAGTTTTGACGATCAAAGACGTTGTAAATCTCAAATCCTAACGAAAGTTCTTCAAAGGCATCCAACCAATGACCTTCAGGAAATTTCTTGCTGTCATCTTTTAAGACATAGGAAAATCCTGCATCGGCTCTAAAATAATAAGGCAACCTAGGTAATTCATCAAAAATATATGGATCTGCATAACTCGGAGAACCTCCTGGAAGACCAGTTTGATACACCATATTTAGATAAAGTTTTAAACTTGGTACTGAGGGTACATAATCTTGAAAAAGAAAGGCCAATTTCATACGTTGATCTGTAGGCCTAGGAATATAACCACGACCGTCTATGTTTTCTTCTGTTTTGAGAAGTCCAAAACTGATCCAACTTTCTGTTCCTGGCACAAACTCACCATTTAATCGCATATCAAATCCATAGGCGCGAGCTTCGGCATTATTTCGGGCTCTATAGCGAATACGAACATTTTCTAAGGTATAGGGATTTACATCGGTCAACTTTTTATAGTAAGCTTCTGTCACTAATTTAAACGGGCGATCCCACATTTTAAAACTCCAATCATGTCCACCTAAAATATGAATAGACTGCTGTGCTTTTACTTCAGGACGTACTTGCCCCAATGAATCTCTTAACTCACGGTAGAGTGGTGGTTGGTGATAAAATCCTCCTGAGAGTCTAAAAAGCATATCGCTTTCACCAGCAGGTTTATAAGAAAATTGTGCTCTCGGACTTACAACAGTTTGAGTAGTACTTGTAATATTTTGACCAGAAACCGTCCAGTTATGTGCACGTACTCCCACATTGACCCATCCTTCTCCTTCTCCCATGTCAAAACTTCTTCCATATTGACCATAACCAGAAATTCGGTCAATCTGCACATCGTTTTGAGCTCTAATATTGGTAAAAGGTTCTAAAGGTGCATCAAAAGGAACATATGGCTGCTGATTAATAAAATCCTCAATGGGTGGACGAATAGAAAAGCCCGCCGAGTCAATTACTTCAAATTCTTCTAAACGATCACGAATATCCTCGTGCGTATACTTTACACCCCAATCGAATTGATTTTCATCATTTAAATAAGTTCCTTTTACTTCGGCATTTACAAAGAGCGCATCCAGATCGTTTCGGGCATGCGTAAGTTGGCTACCTATTCCCTCTGTAAATTCAACCTCTCCAAGATCGTTGTCACCAATATTAGTATTTGGTGTTCCTAAACGATACTCGGCAAAAATGTCAAAGTGCTCTTGCTCTTGAGTATGGTAAATGGAGGATAAGAATTTAAGTGTGAGGTTTTCGTTGGGTTGATATATTCCTTTAAACGCTCCAAAGTAAGTTTCGTATTGATCTTCTTCTTGGCCGTCATAAAAAACAACTAAGGCTACTGGCATTGCAAGCGTACCAAAATTTGTTTGTCGCGTCAACGGCTCGTAGCTATATTTATTGATGGCTATATTTCCTAAAAAGTCCAACTCAAATGTATTTGAGAACTTATACGTCATATAAGTTTGTGCATCGACAAATGTGGGTTTGAAATTAGTTTCTGTTTGCTTTGCATCAACCAATAAACTATTATCCCTGTATCGAACTCCAGTGATTGCTGTGAATCTTTCGTCCTTAGAGGCTCCTTCAATAGATGCATTAACACCTAATAAGCTAGCGTCAATACTCGCTCCAAAATCGGTTGGGCGTCTGTAGGTGATATCTAAAACTGATGAGAGTTTGTCGCCGTATTTTGCTTGAAAGCCACCGGCACTAAAAGCTACATCTTGGGTCAAGTCGCTATTGACAAAACTCAAACCTTCTTGTTGTCCAGAGCGAACTAAAAAAGGGCGGTAGACTTCAATTTCATTAACGTACACTAGGTTTTCATCGTAATTACCACCACGAACAGAATACTGTGTACTCAGTTCATTATTAGAACTGACATAAGGAAGAGATTTTAATAGATTTTCAACACCTGGTTGAGCACCACCTAACTTTCTAATGGTTTCAGGACTTAGTGTTACAATACCCTCAACACGTCTTTTGGTTCTTGAGGTAATCACGACCTCTGTGATTTGAGTGACGTCGTTATTGAGGACAGGATTAAATTCTAAATCTTCATTAGATTTAAGATTAAAGGTTGCTGTTACGTTCTTTAGTCCAACATAGGAGAAAGTAATAGTAATATCTTGATTTGCTGGGATATCTAGTTTATAAAAACCATTAAAATTGGTTTCGGTACCTCCATTATCGTATTTGATGTTCACACCAGGTACGGGAACATTCTTTGCGTCTAGAATGACACCTCGAAGTGTACCTGTTTGCGCCATTGCAGCAAAGGTGAAGAGACAAAAACTAAGAAAGGCGAGTAGAGATTTATTTTTCAAGAGCGTTATCTTTTTCGGTAGAAGGTTGTTTCAAAAATAGTACTATTTCCCACATTATCTGTGACAATGAGTTTTAAATTGTTTTCTGTATCAGTAACGGCATTATCATTAAAATCGTGCACAAGTCGCTTCGTCTTATAATCGTATTCCATCAAAATAAATTTACCGTTAACTGTCGCGCGGTACCCACTTATGCCACTATCTTCATCGTCAATTTCAAAAACCAATTCGTCAAACTTAGACATCCATTTACCGTCTGTTACATTTTTTGGGGTTACCAAAGGTGGCGTGCTATCTTGGGCAATAGTAAAATCTCCTAATGTTCTAGTGCTAGCGGTGAGCTTTCCGTCTTTGATTCGGGCACCTGTGTAATAGATAACATCTTTATAGGCTCTTCTAGCAATATACAGTTTGTCACGATCCTCGACAGCATAGGCAGAAAGATCATAACTAATAATAATGTTTTTGTGTACAGGAAGTTCCTTGTTATGAAGCAATAGGTCATCACCATTAACTTTGATATCCATATAGGCATTGTCATACAAGGCACCTTTAGGAACATATATGCTATATTTTCCATCTTCATAAGTATAAGCAGCATTGGACTGGACAAAATGGTCAGTAGGTACGATCTTTTTAGGCTTTACGATACTATCAGATGTTCCCGCAATCGGTACTTGGATTACTACCTTATTTCCTTTAAAATCACGAACTCGTATTACATACTGATATGATAAAGAATCTGCAATATGTAATTCGCCCTGATCTACCACCTTACCATAGATGCTCAGTGGATTATTAGATTCTACGAAAAGTTTTTGCACCCTATTTTTCTTATTAATAAATAAAGGGTAATCAATCATTCTATTGAGGTAACGAGTTTCAGCAAAGGAAAATTTATCCATTGTCACATTGAAATTAGGATCTCCGTTTACCGTCGTTTGAATTGAATAGATTCCATTTTTGTTATTGGCGAGGTCTTGTTTATCAACTGTACCTATTCCAAAACCTATTCGGCCACTAGCTTTTATTTTTTCGGCTATATAATCACCATTTTTTTGTTGGGTGAGTCTCAGTTCAACGGCATTTTCAGAACCGTTTACTTGAGCACCTTCTTCTAAAGGGTAGGCGAGTACGCGACTTATGATTGGTTTCCGAGTATCGGCAACATCAAGACCAAACAAAAAGGGGTTCATAGGCCTTGCATTCTTATCACGCAGTTCAAAATGTAAATGAGGGCCACCACTACCACCGGTGTTGCCACTATAAGCGATAATTTGTAGCTCACTAACGCGGAGTTCATCACCTTTTGGGAAGACTTCAATTTGAAAATCTTCTTTTAAGTATTGCTTCTTTTTTATATAAGCCTCTATCTCTGGAGAGAATTTCTTGAGATGAGCGTATACGCTTGTATAACCGTTTGGGTGTTGGATGTACAATGCTTTCCCATATCCATAGTGCGATATTTTTATTCTACTCACCACACCATCGGCCGCCGCATAGACGGGGAGACCTGTTTTTTGTTGAGTTTTAATATCCAGTCCGCTGTGAAAATGGTTCGAACGTAGTTCACCAAAAGTGCCAGAAAGAACCAAAGGAATATCCAGTGGTGATTTAAAATAATCTTGTGGGATTTGCTGTTGACTCAAGCAGAGTTGTGCTGTAAATAGTAATAGAATAATCAGGCCATTCCTCTTCATAGAAGTGCTAATTTAAGTATAAGGTGTTTAAAATAAAAAGGGCTGCTTGGTTTGGTGTGAGTTATGCTAAAGCGACCACTGGTCACAAAAGCGACACCTCCCTACTAAAACCCAATTTGTACTGGGTTATTGTTTATTATCTCAACCAATTGGGCAAAACTTTCGTTGAAATACGAAATAGGGACGTAAGAGTTAGTTGAGAACTAAGATACGAGATAAAAACTATATTATTCAACGGTTATCGATTCTTTGTACTCTTGAACGACCGCAAAATACCCTAAGGCAAAGTTATTACTGTTGTTAACGTTGTCAAAGACATCCACATTGTCAATATCAGTTACATTGATAAAGTTTCCTCTCACAGTGGTTACTGGAGTTTGAAATGGGCCATTATCTCCAGCAGCACTTTGTTCAATGAGTAAATTCATATAATTATAAAACTCCCTATCAGCGCCAAGAATACTGATATTCACAGTGTCTCCAACTTCTAATTCCTGATCATAAAAATAAGAAAATTCAAATGCCTGGCCAGGATAGAAGGTATCTTCAGTTCCTAGAAATTCTCCAAAATCAAAATCAAATATATAATAGTCTTCGCGATCAGGAGCGTCGGTAAAGCTAACGACTATCTCTGTTTCGTCACCACCAAAAAGCGTCCCGTCACCTTGCACTAAACTATCGATTGGAACAGTAGGTACAAACTGAGTACTGCCTAGATATAATTCTTCTTCAAAATTGAAGCTTAAAATAAGTAGGTCTCCACTCGTAAAAAAGCTTGTTTCTACTCTGTTGTCTATAGTAACTGGCGAACCAAAAGCGGGTACTGGATGATACCTTCCAGCTACACCTGGTACCGCTCCGAAGAGTACAAAATCACCAGTTGCATCATTAGTAATCTGAAGGCTAGTTAACTCGGCGGTTTGATTGGTTTCAAAAAAGGAACTAGTTGTGCTTGCTTTGAGCCTGAAGTATGAAAAATCTTCGGTTGGATCAATCCTAATGATGGCATCGAGAATAATTCTCGGTGTGTTTTCTGGAAGATCTATATCTACCACATCTTCACAGCTACTAGCTGTAATGAGTAGAAAAAGGAAGCTTATTTTAAGTATTGCTTTCATAGCGATATTGTAATTATTCTATAGTAATTGTTTCTGAATATTCTTGGGCCACGGCAAAATAGCCAAGCACAAATTCTTGTGGACGTCCCACATTGTCAAAGATGTCAATATTGTCTACACCTTCTACTTTTAAGATATTACCCCTTACCGTAGTAACGGGGACTTGAAATGGCCCTCCATCTGTCAAATCACTTTGTTCGATAAGAAGGTCAATATAATTGTAAAAATCCTCTGTAGCTCCTAAAATACTAACAACAACGAAATCCCCTGCGCTGAGTTCTTTCTCATAAAAATAAGAAAATTCAAAGGCTTGATCTTGGAAGAATCGGTCCTCAAGCGTCAGAAACTCACCAAAATCAAAGTCAAAAACATAATAGTTATCTACCTCAGGGATATCTGTAAATGATACAATCAGCTCTGTAGCATTATCATCAAATAAAGTGCCATCTCCTACTTTGATAGTTTCAATAGATGGTGCAGGAGCAAAACGTGTCTCGGCCAGATAAAGTTCGTTATCATGTACAAAGGTGAGTATGAGGCGACCTTCTAAAAAAAAGTCGTTTGGAACTAAATCATCAGGTTCTGGCTCGCCATCGGGTCCTAGGGGTACATATTCATTAGGATGTTCAGGATCTGGTATCAGAAATATTATTCCTGATACAGTGGTGTTGTCTTCATTGACCAATTGCATGCGTTCTAATGTAGTGGGAGTGATTTCATCAAAAAATGACCCCGTGGTGCTTACCTTTACTCTAAATGGAGAAGATGATTGAGTGAGGTCTAAACGAATCAGGGCATCCACCACAAGTTTTGGTTCCTCCTCCGGTAGATTAACGTCAATTACATCTTCACATCCCTGTAGGAGCCAGAAAAACAACAATATGTAAAGTACTTGCTTCACCTATTAGAATTTAAAATTATAAGTCACTGAAGGCACAGCTCCAAAAATGGATGTACGCACTGCCTCATTAGTTCCTGTATCTTGATTTTGTCTGAAGTTGATAGAGGCCGCATTTCGGCGATTATAGAGATTATACACACTAAAGACCCATTCTGATTGCCACTTTCTTCCTTTGTTCATTTTCGGAGTAAGTGTTGCTGAAACATCTACACGATGATAAGAAGGAAGCCTTTGCTCATTTCTAAAGCCGTAGGTAGGTACAACGATGCCTTGAAATTCAAATTGGCCAACAGGAAAGTTTGTTGGTTGACCCGTTTGGAATAAAAAGTTCGTTCCAAACTTCCATTTGGCACTCAATTCATAGCTAGCATTTATTGAGATATCATGGGTTTTATCATAAGGTGTATTATACCATTGACCTAAGTTGATACCTGTTTCTCTACTGTTGCGACCTTGTGTTCTTTGCTCCGATTTAGATAAGGTATAAGCTAACCAGCCTTTAAATTTACCGCTGTTTTTGCGTAAAAGAAGTTCCCAACCATATGCGCGGGCTTCTCCATTGAGAATGACCTGTTCGATGGCATCATTGGCAATCAAATCGGCGCCATCGATATAATCGATTCTATTTTGAACATCTTTATAAAAAACCTCTGTTTCAAGTGTATACGTATCTTCCTTAAAGTTCTTAAAGAACCCCAGCGCATATTGATCGAGTTTTTGTGGCTTGGTAAAGGGGCCACTTGGCGTCCATACATCCAGCGGTGTTGGCGAACTCGTATTCGACAATAAATGAAGGTATTGAACTAGGCGAGTATAACTGGCTTTTATAGAAGTATCATCATTAATAGTATAGGATGCTGCAAGCCGTGGTTCTAAGTTGTTGAAGTCGGCTAAGGTTTCACTCCTGCTAATATCAGTTTGCACATTTATAGGATCTGCACCTTTGTATAAAAGAAGGAAAGGGTCAAAGATCACTGGCTGGTTGTCTCTATAAACATTGACTTCATCCTGCCCAAGTCGGACAAAGTTGCTAAAACGCAACCCGTATTCAACGGTTAGATTATCTGTAAGGCTGTGCTCAATGTCTACATAAGCTGCAGCTTCATTTGCAAATTTTCGCGTAAGCTGATCCGTAATAATTCCTGAGTCACTATTGTTAGGTTCGATTTTCCCAGGGTTAAATCCGTAATATATATTGTTTATCCCAGCGTTAATCTGAACTTGGTCGTTGAGGTAGTATTTGAAATCATATTTTAAATTGAAATTTTGAATGCCTGAATTCCATTTAAAGCCTACAAAATCTAATTCTAGTCCGTAATAGTAATCACTGTATATAAGAGAAAGATTAGAAAACAGTTTATCAGAGAACAAATGATTCCAACGTACATTTAGGACTGAGTTTCCGTAAATATTAACAAAGCTTTCGTTTAGGCTAAATAGGTCTCGTCCAAAATACCCTGAGAGGAATAAACTGTTGTTTTGATTTACCTTATAGTTAAGTTTGGTGTTAAGGTCATAGAAATAGGCCTTATTATCAATATCAAATAACGGGAGAAATAAATGCGCATAAGACGCTCTCCCGCCTATTAGAAAGGCTCCTTTATTTTTTTCTATTGGTCCTTCGGCTAGCAGTCTGCTGGCAACTACACCTATTCCTCCACTCATGTGAAACTCTTTGCTGTTTCCTTCTTTCTGGTAGATATCTAAGACAGACGAAACGCGTCCTCCATAACGTGCGGGGATTCCTCCTTTGTACAGTTTGAGATCTTTTATTGCATCTGGATTGAATACTGAGAAAAAACCAAATAAGTGTGAAGAATTAAAAATGATGGCCTCGTCTAAAAGAATCAAGTTTTGATCGGCGGCACCACCTCTTACGTTAAAACCTGAGGCCCCTTCACCTGCGCTCGTAACTCCAGGTAATAACAAGATAGATTTGATCACATCTGCCTCCCCAAGTATTACTGGGATTTGTTTGATTGTTTCAGCAGACAAACGATTGACACTCATCTGTGGCCTTTTTATATTGACACGTTCGACATCTTCCTCAATGATAACCTCGTCTAATGATTCGGTAGATTCATCGAGGGCTACATCAAGCTTTACATTTTTCGTAAGGTCAATGTCATAAACTTGATCAGTGAACCCTAAATAGCTAATTTGGACCTTGTACTGTCCTTCGGGCAGGGTAAGAGAGTAAAAGCCGTAGGTATTTGTCACTGCACCTTTCTGAATTTCTGGAAAGAGAATATTGACACCAATCAAGGTCTCATTACTTGCATTGTCTGTGATGGTTCCGCTGAGGGTATATTTCTGTTGTGCTTTTACTGCCAAAGTGCTAAGGATGCACAAAATAAAGACCAGATAGCGTTTCTTCATGGAAATGATTTTTTAGTAAAGCTACTACGTATTTTTCAAGTAAATCGTTAAAGTTCAAGTCTTTTTTGTGCCATGGGAATGTTGGACAAAAAAAAGCCCCTCTGGAAAGAGGAGCTTTGAGTTAAGATGTTAAATAGCAAATTGCCAATATACAGGCAGAAATACTAAGATCCTATAATACTATTTAAGGTTGCGCTTGGTCGCATTGCCGCAGACGTTTTGTCAAAATCTTGGTGGTAATAACCTCCTATATTAACAGGGCTTCCTTGAGCATTGTTCAGTTCGCTAATGATCTCATTTTCTTGAGAAGTCATGGCTGCCGCTAGAGGGGTAAACTCCTCTTTCAAACGACTGTCTTCATTTTGCGCTGCAAGGGCTTGTGCCCAATACATCCCAAGGTAGAAATGACTGCCACGGTTATCCAGTTCATTCACCTTTCGTGAAGGAGATTTTCTGTTGTCTAAGAATTTGATCGTTGCCTGATCCAAGCAATCTGCAAGAACCTGTGCGCTATCATTTGAAGTGCTTTCTGCAGTATGTTCTAATGAGACTGCCAAGGCTAAAAATTCTCCTAAAGAATCCCAGCGTAGGTGTCCTTCTTTTAAAAACTGCTCAATGTGTTTTGGAGCAGAACCACCTGCACCTGTTTCAAAAAGTCCGCCACCATTCATTAAAGGAACGATAGATAACATTTTGGCACTAGTCCCTAATTCAAGGATAGGGAAGAGGTCTGTATTATAATCTCTTAAGACATTACCCGTAACAGAGATAGTATCTTCTCCCTTTTTCATACGAGCAAGGGTGTATTTTGTAGCCTCTACAGGAGACATTATGTCAATGTGTAAGCCAGTAGTATCGTGATCTTTTAGGTAAACAATTACTTTTTTAATAAGCTCTGCATCATGTGCACGTTCACTATCTAACCAAAAGATTGTAGGAGTATTAGTCGCTTTTGCTCTCTTTACGGCAAGTTTTACCCAATCCTGAATAGGTGCGTCTTTTACTTGACACATTCTCCAGATATCGCCAAATTCAACAGTATGTTCAGTCAAAGTATTTCCAGCTGCATCCACTACACGAACAATTCCATTTGAAGCAATTTCAAAGGTCTTATCATGCGATCCATACTCTTCTGCTTTTTGTGCCATCAAGCCAACATTAGGAACGGTTCCCATTGTTCTTGGGTCAAAGGCTCCGTTTTCTCTACAGAAGTCTATAGTGGCTTGGTAAATTCCTGCATAACTACTATCCGGAATTACAGCCTTGGTATCTTGTTGCTTTCCTTCAGCGTTCCACATTTGTCCCGATGTACGAATCATAGCGGGCATAGAAGCATCAATAATAACGTCACTTGGTACGTGTAAGTTTGTAATACCTTTATCAGAGTTGACCATTGCTACAGCAGGTCTATTTGCGTAACAGGCCTCAATGTCTGCTTCAATTGCCGCTCGTACTGAAACTGGTAGCTCTTGGATTTTCCCTAAAAGGTCTCCAAATCCATTATTTACATCTACACCTAAATCATCTAAAGTACTTTGGTGCTTGTCAAAAACAGTTTTAAAGAACACACGAACGGCATGTCCAAAAATGATAGGGTCAGAGACCTTCATCATTGTAGCTTTCATGTGTAATGAGAAAAGTACATTTTTTTCTTTGGCGTCAGCAATCTGTTCTTCTAGGAAAGAGATCAATGCCTTTTTGCTCATAGCAGTGGCATCGATAATTTCACCAGCGAGAACTGAGGTATTTGCTTTTAATACCTTAACAGTCCCTTTAGTATCTACATGCTCAATACGTACATTACTAGCTTCGGTAATGGTCACTGATTTTTCGTTATGTCTAAAATCTCCAGATTTCATTGTCCCTACGTGAGTTTTGGAATCTGCGCTCCATGCTCCCATACTGTGAGGATTGTTTCTAGCGTATTGCTTTACAGGCTTTGGTGCACGACGATCTGAGTTTCCTTCACGTAAGACAGGATTAACAGCACTTCCTAATACTTTGGCAAAACGCTTGCGCAATGCAATTTCTTCTGCAGTCTCTGGCTCTTCAGGGAAGTCAGGAATATCATAGCCGTGAGCTTGTAATTCTTTTATGGCTTCTATAAGTTGAGGAACAGAAGCACTAATGTTAGGTAGTTTAATAATATTAGCTTCAGGAAGTTTAACCAAAACTCCAAGGGAGTCAAGCGTATCCGGTTGTTTTTGAGCATCTGTCAAATTTTCAGGAAAATTTGCGATTATACGTCCCGCTAAAGAGATATCTTCCAGAGCAATATCAATATTTGAAGATTGCGTAAAACGTTTTACGATAGGAAGAAATGAATGCGTTGCTAGCATTGGAGCTTCATCCGTGAGTGTATATTTTATCGTTGTTTTTTGTGTCGCCATGTAGCTTGTAGATTTTAATGAATACCCAAACAAAAGAAATGCTCTGCTCAGGGGATTGCAAATATAGTTATTACGTTGGTTTTATTTTTGTGCTATTGGCAAATAGCCGTATTGCTTTTGATTACTGTTTTAAGTTTCAGTGAATAGGATGTATTATACTTGAATCACCCCTAAATTAAATGGTTTTTCAATAGGTGCATGATCTGCAGCTTCAATACCCATAGAAATCCATTTTCTAGTATCTAACGGATCAATAATGCCATCAGTCCAAATTCTAGATGCAGCATAATAAGGTGAGATTTGATCATCGTACCTTGCTTTGATGCGATCAAATAACTCTTTCTCTACCTCAGGAGTGATTTCTTGACCTTTCTTCTTTAAGGAAGCGGTTTCGATTTGAAGTAAAACCTTGGCAGCCGAATTCCCACTCATTACTGCAAGTTCGGCGCTTGGCCACGCAGCAATAAGACGAGGATCATAGGCTTTTCCACACATAGCATAGTTTCCAGCTCCATATGAATTACCTATAATAATTGTAAACTTAGGTACCACACTATTGGAAACAGCATTTACCATTTTGGCGCCATCTTTTATGATCCCTCCATGTTCGCTTTTACTGCCCACCATAAACCCAGTCACATCTTGAAGAAATACCAAAGGGATCTTTTTCTGATTACAGTTGGCGATAAAACGAGTGGCTTTATCGGCGCTATCAGAATAGATAACACCTCCAAACTGCATTTCACCTTTAGTAGTTTTTACGAGTTTACGTTGGTTAGCAACAATTCCTACTGCCCAACCATCTATACGAGCGTAACCTGTTAGGATCGTTTTTCCGTAGCCTTCTTTGTATTCATCAAATTCAGACTCGTCAACGATGCGTTTTATGATTTCTCGCATATCGTATTGTTCTGCTCGGGAAGCGGGTAAAAGACCGTAAATGTCTTTTGGATCTTCTTTCGGCTTTAAAGCGGCCTTTCTATTATAGCCAGCCTTTGTATAATCACCTATTTTATCCATTAATTTCTTAATGGTATCTAAGGCGTCTTTATCGTCTTTGGCCTTATAATCGGTAACTCCACTAATTTCACAATGTGTAGTAGCACCTCCTAAGGTTTCATTATCAATACTTTCTCCAATTGCCGCTTTTACGAGATAACTCCCTGCCAAGAAAATACTTCCTGTTTTATCAACAATAAGAGCTTCATCACTCATAATGGGTAAGTAAGCACCTCCCGCTACGCAACTCCCCATCACAGCCGAAATTTGGGTGATACCCATACTACTCATGACAGCATTGTTTCTGAAAATGCGGCCAAAATGTTCCTTGTCTGGAAAAATTTCATCTTGCATCGGTAAATACACCCCTGCGCTATCTACGAGGTAGATAATAGGGAGTCTATTTTCAATAGATATTTCTTGAGCTCTCAAATTTTTCTTTCCTGTAATAGGAAACCAAGCTCCAGCTTTAACAGTGGCGTCATTGGCAACAACGATACATTGTTTGCCAGATACGTAGCCTATTTTTATTACTACACCTCCACTAGGACAACCGCCGTGTTCTTCATACATGCCTTCTCCTGCAAAGGCTGCGATTTCGATACATTTTTTTGGATCGTCTACCAGGTAATCAATACGTTCTCTGGCGGTTAACTTTCCTTTAGCATGATGCTTATCGATGCGTTTTTGACCTCCACCTAGTTTTACCTTAGCAAAGCGACGCTTGACATCTGATAGAAGAAGTTTATTGTGATCTTCGTTTTTATTGAAGTTTAAATCCATGCAAATTTTTGTTTATGTAGCCTATAGAAAATATCCTTGTGAACAAGGAGGTGACCAATTTACAAAAACCCCAGCGGTTGCCCTTGCTCCATTTGTCAAATTTAGCCGATATTTGTCACCAAATATCGTTAGAGGGAGTTGTCTCTTTCTTAAAATAATTAGACAAAAATTATAAAGTCGCTCAGCGTCTTGCTGTAAACGAGACCTTTAACAAATTTTGAAACTATGGGAATGAATAAAAATACGGTGCTCGCATGGGCTACTTTTATTATGGTATTTGTAGGTCTGGGCCTTATTGCAATGGGTGCTTTCAGATATAATGAGATAGCCGGTTGGGGATTTGCCGCCGTTGGTGTAGGCTTTCTTGCTAACGCTTGGGTTTTTAATGCCCTTAAAGGTCGTGTGTAAGAGCACAACAGCTAGATGCTAGACGCATTTAAATATCACCTCCAAGAACATTGTAGCGATTTATCCTCTGCCAAACTACTCATTGCCATTAGTGGCGGTCTTGATAGTACAGTGCTTGCTCATTTGTGTCGAGCAACAAATCTGGACATCAGCTTTGCGCATTGTAATTTTCAACTTCGGGATTCAGAAAGTGAAGGGGATGCCCTTTTTGTCAAACAGCTGGCTGAGTCATGGAAGGTACATTGCCTTACAAAGAATTTTGATACGTTCGCTTTCGCGAAAGCGCACTCCATCTCAATCCAGATGGCGGCAAGAGAATTAAGGTACAGTTGGTTTCGGGAACTCCTTGATTCAAAAAAATATGATTTTGTACTCACAGCGCATCATCAAAATGATAATCTTGAGACTTTCCTAATTAATACAGGTCGAGGAACAGGAATTGAAGGCCTTCTTGGAATACCTCCTCAAAATGAAAAAGTGGTGCGACCCCTGCTCGGTTTTTCAAGAGATCAAATCTTGAAGTACGCTCAATCAAACCAAATTGAATGGCGAGAAGATCGCTCAAATGCAACCGACAATTACTTGCGAAATCACTTAAGACATCATGCTATCCCAGCTTGGGCAACTGCACAGCCTAATCTGCTTTCAGGCTTTACCAAAACACAAGAACATTTAAAACAATCTGCCTCACTTTTGAAAGTATATGGGGCTCAATTACGACAACAGTTCCAATTTCCAATTGATTCTTTGAGAGGACCCTCTGGAATAGGTATTGATCTTGAAAAATTAGAAAGCCATGCAGAGCCCAATGCGGTGCTCTATGTGCTTGTAAAAGAATATGGTTTTACAGCTTGGGAAGACGTATATAATTTGCGTACCGCTCAGGCTGGGAAGCAAATATTCTCACAAACACATCGTTTGTTAAGAGATAGAACGACTTTGGAAGTATACCCAGTGACCAATAATGCTTCAAAAAGCTATAACTGGGAATCGCTCCTTGAAGGTATTAGCGGAGATTTTGGAATGCTAAAAGCAACTGAGGTTCAGGAGCTTGATAAGGTGAGCAAACAAGAAATTATAGTAGACGCCGACATGCTTGCTTTTCCGCTCAGTATACGCAAGTGGAAAGAAGGAGATTTCTTTTTTCCTTTAGGGATGAAAGGCAGGAAGAAATTGAGTAAGTATTTTAAAGATGAAAAGCTATCTTTGGTGACCAAGGAACAAATTTGGCTGTTATGCAGTGCAAACGAAATTGTTTGGATTATAGATTATCGCGCCGACAATAGATTTAAAATACAACCCACGTCAAAACGATTATTAAAAATTACACATACATATGAAATACCCTAAAATCCTATTTTTACTTTTTGGTCTCTTATTCATAAGCTTTGGGGCTAGTGCTCAAATATATGGTGGACAACAAGAAAACTACGATCCTGTTTCATGGAGTGGGGAAGTAGAAAAAATCTCAGAAATAGAATACGTCTTACATTTTGATGCTGAGGTAGAGACCGAATGGCATATATACAGCCATTATTCAGAATCAGGAATCCCTTTTACTTTTGAGTTTATTGAAATGGAGAAAACCTTGGAACTTAAAGGGGCTGTCCAAGAAACAGATACTATTAGACAGTTTTCTGATATTTTTGATGAATACGAAACCTTATTAGATGGATATACTCCGAGAGTATCACAGAGAATTGTTTTAAAAGACCCTGCTACAACAATAATAAAAACGGTCATCAAATATCAGGTCTGTAAGGAAGTGTGCATTCCGCAAGAGTTCTATGTGGTTCACGATTTGGCTAAGAAAGTAGTCTTAGTCTATGATAACTATAATGACTTTGAGGCCTATGGCGGAGAAGCGGCAGGAACTGAAAATAAAGATCCTGATAGCGATAAAGCAGCTACAGATGACGATACTGAGAAGAAAAGTAATTGGTTAATATTTGTGCTGTCCTTTTTAGGAGGCTTGACGGCTTTGATTACACCTTGTGTGTTTCCAATGATTCCAATGACAGTGAGCTATTTTACAAAGCAAAGTAAATCTAGAGCTGCGGGAATTAAGAATGCAATCATTTATGGGATCTGTATCATTGTAATCTATGTAGTTCTTGGACTCGCAGTGACCGCCATTTTTGGAGAAACTGCGATTGTAGAAGTATCTACCAGTGTCCCTTTTAATGTTATCTTTTTTATTCTCTTGGTACTGTTTGCGGTTTCCTTTTTTGGAGCTTTCGAAATAATGCTCCCACAGTCATGGGCGAATAAAGTCGATAAACAAGCAGATCGAGGGGGAATCGTAGGGATTTTCTTTATGGCGCTTGCCTTAGCGATTGTTTCCTTTAGTTGTACTGGACCCATTGTGGGAACAGCCTTGGTGCAATCAGTTACGCAAGGAGGTATTACTCCTATCATTAGTATGTTAGGATTCTCATCTGCAATTGCCTTGCCATTTGCCTTATTTGCCTTGTTTCCAGGCTGGATGAACTCCTTACCAAAATCTGGAGGTTGGTTAAATACGGTTAAGGTGGTACTTGGATTCCTAGAATTAGCTCTCGCCTTTAAATTCCTATCTAACGCAGATCTTGTTGTACAAGCTCATTTATTAGAAAGAGAAGTTTTTCTAGCTATTATAATTGCAATAATGATAGGACTCGCATTATATTTATTCGGAAAAATGAAGTTGCCGCATGATAGTGATTTAAATCATATCTCTGTTGGAAGGTTAATTTTGGGATTGATCACTTTGTCTTTTGTAGTCTATATGATTCCAGGACTTTGGGGAGCACCATTAAAATTGATTAGTGGATTTCCGCCTCCAATGAATTATAGCGAATCCCCATATGGATTGGGAGGTAAGTCACAAATAGTTTCCGATGACACCGAATTTCCTGAACATGCAGAATTAGGTCCGCATGATATACTTTCATTTACAGATTATGAGGCAGGCGTTGCTTATGCTAAGAAGGTGAATAAAGCGATTTTATTAGACTTCACTGGCTATGCATGTATCAACTGTCGCCGAATGGAAGAGCGGGTTTGGTCTGATCCAAAGGTGTTGAATATTCTCAAAAATGATATTGTCTTGATCTCCCTCTATGCCGATTCTAGAGAAGAATTACCTAAGAGCGAACAAGGAGTTAGTAAGTCGGGAAGGCGTTTAAAAACGGTAGGAAATAAGTGGAGCGATTTTCAAATCGAAAATTATGGTATTCTAGCGGCTCCCTATTATGTGTTGTTGGATCATGATGAAACAAAATTGAATAAACCAGTAGCGTATACCCCAGATATTGCCGAGTACAAAGCTTGGCTTAAAGAAGGAATCACAAAATTTAATAACAACTAGATGAAAAAGTTTTTAGTTTTTACCGGAATTGTTTTTTGTTTCGCTTTCCTACCGGCCTGGCAGGCAGGTGCGATTGTACAAGAAACGCCATATGAAGTAGCCGAACACTACAATAAGCAAGAAGTGACTATTGCGATGCGTGACGGTATTAAACTGCATACCACGATTTATTCGCCTAAGGATACCTCAAAGACCTATCCTATTATAATGTCTCGTACCCCTTATAGTTGTAGACCTTATGGGGAAGACCAGTTCCGATCTAAAATTGGTCCTAATCAATATATGATGAAAGAGGGCTATATCGTAGTCTATCAAGACGTACGTGGCCGGTGGATGAGTGAAGGGAAATATGATAATATGCGCGCTTTTATACCCGAAAAGGATAAGACACAGATAGATGAAGCAAGTGATACTTATGATACAATCGACTGGCTTGTAAAGAATGTTGACAACAACAATGGAAAAGTAGGTACTTGGGGGATTTCTTATCCTGGGTTTTATGCTACATATTCACTCTTAAGTGAACATCCTGCCTTGAAAGCGGTTTCTCCACAGGCTTGTATAGGAGATTTTTTCTTTGATGATTTTCACCACAATGGAGCCTATTTATTGAGTTATTGGAGAGCAACAGCAGTTTTTGGCTATCAAAAGGACGGACCTACTAAGGACTCTTGGTATTCATTCCCAGATTTGAAGAGTGATGATCAATTTGATTTCTTTTTGAAGACGGGACCTTTGTCAAATCTTGATGAATATTATGATGAGACCAATGAATTTTGGACACAACTCAAGGAGCATCCTAATTATGATGAATTTTGGAAGTCGCGTGGCTTGATTCAACATCTTGAAAATATCAGACCAGCTGTTATGACGGTGGGCGGACTTTATGATGCAGAAGATTTGTACGGACCTTGGGAAACCTATAAGAATATTGAAAGCCGCAGCGATACATATAATACGGTAGTTTTTGGTCCGTGGAGTCATGGAGATTGGGCGCGAACAAAAAAACGTCAAGCGGTTGGCAATGTTTATTTTGGAGATGACATCTCAGATTATTTTCAAAAGGAATTAGAAACAAAATTCTTTCATCACTGGTTGAAGGGAGATGCAAACGGAGATACTGGGTTGCCAGAAGCACATATTTTTGACTCTGGTACTAAGGAGTGGAGGTCTTTTGATACTTGGCCACCAGCCAATTTAGATGATACGCCTTATTATTTAGACAAAAATAATCAACTTAATCATACTCCCTCAAAATCTGAAGAAGCAGAAAGTTTTGTGAGTGATCCTGCAAACCCCGTTCCTTATGCAGAAGGGAAAAAGATGGTGTTTACGCCTCGTAAGTACATGAGTGATGATCAACGTTTTGCTGGAAAAAGAGATGACGTTTTGGTTTATGAAACCCCAGTCTTAGAAGAGGATATGACTTTAGCAGGAGAAGTAATTGCAAATTTATTTGTAGAAACTACTGGAACATCCGCCGACTGGATTGTAAAGCTCATTGATGTGTATCCTGATGATGTTCCTAATACGGAAGAAACAGAAGATGGAATGGTAATGGCTGGATATCAACAAATGGTTCGTAGCGAAGTGATGCGCGGACGTTTTAGAAATAGTTTTGAAAAGCCAGAGCCTTTTACAGCTGGAAAAATTGAAACGGTTAATATAAAATTACAAGATGTCTTACATACATTTAAAAAAGGACATAAGATTATGATTCAAGTGCAGAGTACTTGGTTCCCTTTGATTGATTTGAATCCACAAACCTATGTAGATAATATCTTCGAAGCCAAGGCAACCGATTTTAAAAAGCAGACGCATAAGGTGTATCACCAATCAGAGATTCGTTTTAAGACCTTAAAGGATTAAAGTACTTCTTAATACTAGTAAAAAATGCTCGCTTTCTATTTAGAAAGCGAGCATTTTTTGGTATGGGTATAAAAGAAAAACATCCCGCACAATGCGGAATGTTTTTCACCCCTAAATTTATGTAAGCAACCCTGAGGTTGCTTACTAAGCCTTATTTCTAAGGCATTGTAAATATACTTATTTACCCAACATTAATAGCTTAGTTGAACAGCTTTAAACGTTAAGAAAGCATTAATTTATCTTTGATAGTAAATGTCCTAAAATAGAAAAACACCCCGCATAACGCGGGATGCCTTTCACCCCTAAATTCTTAAAAAAAATTGGTAGTCCTTTAACAATCAGGAAGTTGAACTACTTTCTTTTTTATATGTAACAAAACCAAAGGAAGTCTTGGTTAATTACTTTAGTAAAGATATAAGAGGGGTTTCTTTTAGGAAAGGGGTAAATACCCCGTTTTTATTTAGTAGATGGGATTTTGATTTTCTGTCATATGCTAAAATAACAACTCACAAATGGAATTGAGGTACATCTTAGAAACCCGAATTCGAAGATTCATATATCTTCCCTAACATTTTTATTCTTGTTCCTCCATTCTTTCTACTTTTCCTAAAATGATTAGAAGGGATGTTGACAAAAGTTTTTGGAAGTGCTGTCTTTGGCGTTGATGCTACAACGATTACAGTTGAAGTTAATGTAGATAAAGGAGTAGGCTATCATTTGGTAGGCTTACCTGATAATGCGATTAAAGAAAGTAACTTTCGTATCGCCGCTGCATTGCAGAATAATGGATATCGAATCCCTGCTAAGAAAATTATTCTCAATATGTCTCCCGCCGACCTACGTAAAGAAGGTTCAGCTTATGACCTCACATTAGCCATAGGCATCCTCATTGCGACAGGACAGTTAGAAGGACCAGAAGTAGAGAAATATATGATCATGGGCGAACTATCATTGGATGGCGGGCTCCAACCGCTAAAAGGAGCTTTGCCTATTGCCATCAAAGCAAAAGAAGAAGATTTTAAAGGATTTATTCTACCCATTCAAAATGCAAAAGAAGCTGCTATTGTAGATGGTTTGACAGTCTATGGCGTAGAAAATATAAGCGAAGTGATCTCTTTCTTTAGGGATGGAGTACCACTTGTGCCCACATTCATAGACACTCAAAAAGAATTTTATAGTGATCTCGAACATCCGGAGTTTGATTTTGCAGATGTCAAAGGACAAGAGTCTATAAAAAGATGTATGGAAATTGCTGCTGCTGGCGGACATAACATTATTCTTATTGGCCCTCCGGGAAGCGGAAAAACAATGTTGAGTAAACGCTTACCAAGTATCCTTCCACCTATGTCATTGCGGGAGGCCTTGGAAACAACAAAAATCCATTCTGTAGTTGGCAGAGTAAAAGCCCATCAGGGGTTAATGAGTCAGCGACCATTTCGGTCTCCACATCACACTATTTCTGATGTAGCCTTAGTAGGGGGCGGTGCCTATCCGCAGCCTGGGGAGATTTCTTTATCCCATAATGGGGTGCTTTTTTTGGATGAATTACCAGAGTTTAAACGCTCTGTGCTAGAAGTGATGCGTCAGCCCCTTGAAGATCGAGAAGTGACCATTTCTCGCGCTCGTTTTACGGTGACGTATCCTTCTAGCTTTATGCTTGTGGCGAGTATGAACCCCAGTCCGGGAGGGTATTTTAACGATCCCGACGCTCCGGTGAGTAGTTCGCCCCAAGAAATGCAGCGCTATTTAAGTAAGGTGAGTGGTCCCCTTTTGGATCGTATCGATATCCATATAGAAGTAACTCCAGTTCCTTTTGAAAAACTCAGCGACGAGACCAAAGCAGAATCTAGTGTAAATATTAGAGCGCGGGTTACCAAAGCGCGAGAATTTCAAACGGAACGCTTTCGCGAAAGCGTAACCACAAACTATAATGCACAAATGAATGTCAAGCAAATACGCAAATACTGTGCACTGGACGCGGCCTCTAAAGAACTACTCAAAACAGCTATGGAACGCTTAAACCTTTCAGCGAGGGCCTATGATCGCATTCTCAAAGTATCCAGAACCATCGCCGATTTAGAAGGAGCGCCAGAGGTGCTGGGTAATCATATTTCGGAGGCGATACAGTATCGGAGTTTGGATCGCGATGGGTGGTTGGGATAGGACGCAAAAAAAAACGTAGCGGTCATTATTGTAAGGACACCATTTTTTGATAGGCTGGTGTAGCCCAAAAAAAAGCCCCGTCTCAAGGACAGGGCTACATTTGGATATTACTTTTTTGATTGTCCGCTTATCGTCCCGTAGCTGTAATGATTGCTATCACTAGTCT
>CAXBCS010000028.1:0-43320 GCA_963974305.1 uncultured bacterium | reverse complement strand
GCGGAGAGACAGGGATTCGAACCCTGGGTAAGTGTTTCCACCTACGACGATTTAGCAAACCGCTCCTTTCGGCCACTCAGGCACCTCTCCAGTACGTAATGAACTTGCTTTTACAAAGCGGATGCAAAGTTATAGTTTCATATCCTACAAACCAAAATAAATTGCACTAATAATGCAAAAAAATGATAAAAAATAAACACCCTAATATATGTGCTTGATTTCGAAGGAATCATCTTCCATAATTATTTAATTAGATCACTACCGCCTCAAGGCAAAATATCCTGTAAATACAACATTTGAAGTCGTAAATGCCTTGTACCAATAGCCTCCATCAAACAGTTGTTTCCCTCCATAACTTCCATCCCAGCCCGAACTTTTGGCGCTAAAATCTGCCATTAGTTTTCCATGTCGATCAAAAACTTGTATTCTAGTTACCTCTTCCCCATTCACTCGTACACCTCTAACTTGCCATCGATCATTCACTCCATCATTATTAGGGGTAAAATACTTTGGGAAACCTCGATCTCTTAAAATCCGGCGTGATACTATCCCACAACCAAATTTGTCGCGGACATAAATGGTGTCATCTATTAAATTGACATTGTTAAACACATTACTCTCTTGATAGGGTCCATCTGGATTATTAAGAGCAAATTCGTAATCGCTGCTTCCTTCTATACTAACTTCTAACCGAAAATTAAAGCCTTGATTTCGAATTTCTATTCCAGTTATGGAGGCAGCTTCTGAAGTAACAACCACAAATTCATGAGTCGACTCACACATCAAGAAATTATTATTCCCGAGATCTATGGCGTTCATCACTTCTAGCCGATAATTTCCACCTTCTATAATGTTGACGGAGCGCTCTTCACTTATTGAAACCTCTGCAGTGCCGGTTAAATGACTCCATAGAAATTCTGTGCCTTCTCCATTATAGTTCAATGTCAGCGGAATGTCATTAATACATAAAATATATTCGTCTTCTAGATCGATAACAGGGTTTAAATCAACCATGGCCCCACTAATTGGATCTAAGTACGGACCACATCCTAATGCTGTTGTAAAACTCGTTTGCGGGCAATTCACCGCTGGTCCAGCAGAATTGAACGGGGTTACAGTTACAAAATATTCAATTCCAGCATCAAAATCTAATACCAAGGTAGATGTAACATCGCCCAAATTTGTATTATCCAAAACATCTGCGTTATCTGGCCGAGTTCCGATGGTTAACAAATACCCATCGGCATTTGCAACACCTATCCATGAAAGTAAAGGTGTAAAAGCAACACCAGTAGCCCCGTCTGGAGGTGTTATGAGTTGGCTACACATTGGCACATCTGTATCCAAAAAAACTGTGGTGAACATGGTTTCTTGGCAGGAAGTAATCATTCCCAGAGAATTTTGAGCAATGACCCGTGCATAGTATACTGTACCGTTAAGCAAGTCAGACGGTAAATTGAAACTCAAGGCATTGCTGCCAGTGTCAATATTAAAAACATCTGAGAGTCCCGGAGCTGTACCTATTTGCAGTATATAGTTAGTCGCACGCGGGGCATAATTCCATTGAAAAAGTACATCTATCGCTACATCTAATTCCATATCTGTAGGTTGGATCAAATTTGTACAGCTTGGAGCCTGTGTTATCGTGGCAGTAGTAAAGCTTTGCTCATCACAAACTATCGATGTAGAAGAAGAATCACGAATTTCGATAGTTACAAATATGGTAGTATTCTCTGGCAAGCCAGTAGGTGGATTGAAAAAGGCAGTACCAACTCCTGTGGAGGGTACAATATCATTTGCTCCTGGTGATGAACCAATAGTGATGATATATCCAAAATTTCCAGAGGTAGGTTCCCAGCGAATTTCAGTTTCTACAGGCACATTGGTCGCACCGTTTAAGGGAACTTGTAAAGGGGAACAAGGTACATTATTCAAAAAAATGTCAGATGAAACTGTGGTTTCATAGGTTCGACTCATGTTTAGATCCAGACCTACTTGAGTTTGTGGCAATTTCGCGACAGCATAAGTCACAGACGGATAAGCCGAATGCCCTCCAACAATTGCTAGAGAAAATAGCATGAAAATAAACAGTTGAAACCCCTTCAATTTTTTATTTTAAAGATACCAAAAAAATAGGGCTTTGTCCGAATCTAATATTGATGTGTAAAGCTAAGACGCTAGAATAAAAGCGCTTGACCTTCATCGTCTAATTTAGGAGGTTCCTTATCATCATCTGAAGATTTACTTGAACCCTTCGTTTCAGAGGCAGGTTTCGATTCATTGGTTACCGTAATATCATCTACCACCTCAATTTCTTCTTTAGGCACTGCAACTGGAGCTTCGTATGGTAATGATTCCAACCAGTTCACTTGCTTTAGTTTACCAGCATAAAACTGATTGCCTTGCGCTTTCACTCCTTTTATAGAGATAAAGTCTTCCATAGATACGACCTCGTTCTCCTTTTGATCCTTGCCTCTTTCTTTATAGAACACCATTTCAGCAACAGGGCGATAATCGGTTGAGACTATTTCCAGCTGACTATTTTCATGTTCAGAGATAAAGACTTCGTCCTTCTCGGGATTCTCTAAAAGGAATCGTTTTCCATAGTAACGCTCCTTTTCGCCATCCCAATAAATTGCTGAGATAGGTTTATTCGGAATCCATTTTTCGAGGATGATCATTTCGTCCTCGAAGTGTGCTGTCACATCTGGAATGATTGTTCGCACATTTCCATGCTGATTAATCACAAGTAGACGATCCTCTGAGCTAAATTCTCCAATCAAATCTCCACGGCCATCAACATTAAGACGTTGTACCGTATCATCAAACCATATTTTTCGTGGTTTTAAGGTGGAAAGCCCTTTTTCCTTTAATTCTACAGATTTCACCGAATGCTTGGTCACTATATTTCCTTTGGATCCTCGACCCTTAATTAAAAGGTCCGCAAAATCAAGATCAAATCTCAGTTTCTTAACCTGTCCAACAGCTCTTAGGAATACATTTACTACCTCTGCTTCTCCGTTTGGATTTGCCGTAAAGTAATAAACGACCGAACCTTTTTTTCCAGTGGTTAAGTCATATTCCTTATCACGAGTAACCGAAGTTACGTTGAAACGCTTCACATAGGTTGCTCCTCCTGTTCCATCTCGGTAGATAAGGTTATAAGTGGTACGAACATCCTTTTTCTTAAAGACAGCAACATGAATAATATCTTTGCCAATAAAGGTTTTGGCGTCGACCTTAGTGACCATCATTTTACCTTCTTTGGTAAAAACAATAACGTCATCTATATCTGAACAGTCGGTGATGTATTCATCGCGTTTTAAAGAAGTTCCTACAAAACCTTCAGTTCGATTTACATACAACTTGGTATTTCGTAAAACTACCTTTGTCGCTTGAATATCATCAAAGGTTCTTATTTCGGTTTTACGCTCCTTCCCTGCTCCATACTCTTTTTTCAAGCGTTTGAAATAGTCAATAGCATATTGAACTAAATTGTCCAAATGATGTTTAACTTCAGCGATTTGATCTTCTAGAGCGTCAATTTTTTGTTGGGCCTTATCGATATCAAATTTAGAAATACGCTTGATACGAATTTCTGTAAGTCGAGTGATATCTTCAACAGTAACAGCTCGTTTAAGATGTCCCGTATGAGGTTTCAATCCTTTATCAATAGCGGCAATTACACCGTCCCAAGTTTCTTCTTCTTCAATATCGCGATAGATACGATTCTCAATAAAAATACGCTCCAAAGAAGCATAATGCCATTGATTTTCATATTCGCCAAGCTGAATTTCTAATTCGCTTTTTAACAACTCTTTGGTTCTATCTGTAGATCGACGTAGCATTTCTGTCACGCCAACAAAGAGCGGACTATTATCTTCAATAACACAACCTAAGGGAGAAATGGAAGTTTCGCAATTGGTGAAAGCAAATAAGGCATCAATTGTTTTATCAGGAGAAATTCCGGAAGGTAAGTGCACTAATATCTCAACCTGAGCCGAGGTATTATCTTCAATTTTCTTTATTTTAATTTTCCCTTTATCATTGGCCTTTAAGATTGAATCAATAAGCGATCCTGTAGTCTGACCAAAAGGAACTTCGGTAATCACCAAGGTGTTTTTATCCAACTGACTCATACGTGCACGCACACGCACTTTTCCGCCACGAAGTCCGTCGTTATAGTTTGAAAAGTCGGCGATACCTGCCGTTGAAAAATCTGGATATATGGTAAAACGCTTTTCCTTAAGATGTTTAATCGAAGCGTCAATAAGTTCTATAAAGTTATGTGGAAGTACTTTCGTACTCAAACCAACAGCAATTCCTTCGGCCCCTTGAGCTAACAATAATGGAAACATTACTGGAAGATTGATAGGCTCTTTTTTACGACCATCATAGGACGCTTGCCAGTCGGTAATTTTTGAATTATAGACAACATCTAAGGCAAATTTAGAAAGGCGAGCTTCTATATAACGAGAAGCTGCTGCTCTATCGCCGGTGAGAATATTTCCCCAGTTACCCTGAGTATCGATCAAGAGATCCTTTTGACCAATCTGTACCATGGCATCACCAATACTTGCATCACCATGTGGGTGATATTGCATTGTATGCCCTACAACATTTGCTACTTTATTATAGCGACCATCATCCAATTCCTTTAAGGCATGCATGATTCTACGCTGGACAGGCTTAAATCCATCTTCGATTGCTGGAACTGCTCGTTCTAAGATCACATAAGAAGCATAGTCTAGAAACCAATCTTTAAACATTCCAGAAACTCTGGTAATAGTTTCCCCGCTGCCATCACTTACTCCATCTTCTGGCGAAAGTTCAGGGGTTAATTCTGGTGTTATTTCTTCTTCGTTTGGGTCGTTTATCTCTTCACTCATATTGGCTTCCGTAGGAAGTTAATTATTTATGTTCTTGTATTGTTGGCTACCATGCTAATCTAGCTCCTCCACTCTATCTAATTCTACCTTCAGATTTTCGATAATAAATTTCTGACGATCTGGAGTGTTTTTTCCCATGTAAAAGGATAGCAATTCTTCAATCATAAGCGCCTTATCGAGCATGACTGGTGCTAGACGAATATCTTCTCCAATAAAGAATTGAAATTCATCTGGTGAAATCTCACCAAGTCCTTTAAATCGGGTAATTTCTGGCTTTGCGCCTAATTTAGCCATGGCATCTTGCCGCTCTTGTTCGCTATAACAATAAATCGTTTCCTTTTTATTACGCACTCTAAACAAAGGAGTTTCGAGGATGTATAGATGCCCTTCCTTTATCAATTCAGGGAAGAATTGTAAAAAGAAAGTGATTAATAACAATCTAATGTGCATTCCATCAACATCGGCATCTGTTGCGATTACGATATTATTATATCTCAAATCTTCAATAGACTCTTCTATATTAAGCGCAGCTTGTAAGAGGTTAAATTCTTCGTTTTCGTAAACGATCTTTTTAGTCAGACCGTAGCTATTTAAAGGCTTCCCTTTCAAACTAAAAACTGCCTGTGTATTTACATCACGCGACTTTGTAATGGATCCACTCGCCGAATCTCCCTCTGTAATAAACAAGGTAGATTCTAGGTTGCGTTCTTTTTTACTATCGGTAAGGTGTATACGACAATCGCGAAGTTTCTTATTGTGTAAATTGGATTTTTTGGCACGGTCACGAGCTAATTTTCGAATTCCGGAAAGATCTTTACGTTCCCGTTCAGCCTGTAAAATCTTTCGCTGTAAAGCATCTGCATGCTCAGGATTCTTATGTAGGAAGTTATCTAGGCTAGTCTTTAGAAAATCATTAATGTGAGTACGGACTGTAGGAAGATCACCTCCCATATCTGTACTTCCCAATTTGGTTTTTGTTTGCGACTCAAAAACAGGTTCCATCACCTTGATACTAATAGCCGAAACGATGGATTTTCGAATATCTGAAGCTTCATAATTCTTACCGTAAAACTCTCTAATGGTTTTTACTACGCTTTCGCGAAAAGCGGCTTGGTGAGTACCACCTTGGGTAGTATTTTGACCATTGACAAAGGAGTGATATTCTTCAGAATACTGTGTTTTACTATGGGTAATTGCCACTTCAATATCCTCACCTTTAATATGAATGATATCATACAATCGATCCCCTTCGGCGATACTTTCTGATAAAAGATCCTTCAAGCCATTCTCCGAAAAGAATTTCTCTCCATTAAAAATTATCGTTAAGCCCGGATTGAGGTAGACATAGTTTTTTATCAGTCGTTCTACATACTCTGAACGGTACTTTAGATGTTTGAATATCTGTTCATCAGGAATGAAGGATACTTTGGTACCTCTGCGACGAGAAGTTTCATCTAATAAATCTTGATGCATTAACACTCCGCGTTCAAACTCGGCTGAAGCCGATTTTCCATCACGAGTTGACTCTACTCTAAAATAACTCGATAGCGCATTTACGGCTTTAGTACCTACTCCATTTAAACCTACGGATTTCTTAAAAGCACGAGAATCATACTTTCCTCCTGTATTCATTTTGGAAACAACGTCGACGACTTTTCCTAGCGGAATCCCTCGACCGTAATCTCTTACGATAACTTTCTCTCCCTGAATAGAAATTTCAATGGTTTTTCCGGCACCCATGACAAATTCATCGATACAGTTGTCAAGCACTTCTTTTACAAGTATATAGATACCATCATCTGCACTGGAACCATCGCCTAATTTCCCAATATACATTCCTGGGCGCATTCGGATGTGTTCCTTCCAATCGAGCGAGCGTATATTGTCTTCGTTGTATTGTGTTTCTTGCGTCATAAAATTGCGTAGAGTGGCTAATATAAGGCTTCACAAGCGCTTTTAAAACGGAAGAAAAGAGAAGTAATTAACAATTTTGTTAGGGAACTGTTGATTGTTTCTAAATGACTAGAAATGATAAGAAAAAAGCAGTTCAAAACTATATCCTTTGAGCAAATTTTCATCAGAGGCCGTATAGGTATCCTTAAAAAGCAATTGAATTTGTACCTTTTAACTCTAATTTACCTTGAGAATGACCGCTAAGAAGAAAAATGACTTACCACAATATATAATAGGAGCTCTCATCATAGGCTTTATTGCTTGGCAACTTATAGGCTACCTATTGCCAGATGAACAGCCAATTTTTACAACAGCAACTTTTATGGAAGCCATTGAAGATCGCAGTGGAGGTGCTGAACGATGGAATTCATTGCAAAAAATTTCTTTTACAAAGAAGTTTCAACTCCTCGACAGTGCAGGAAATATAGAAATTGACCGTTTAGAATTACATTCCTATGATTTTACTGTAGACACTCAACGGCAAATTCAATGGGAAATGGAAGGAGATAAATATCTCTTGGTACAGCAAAACAAACTTCTCTTTCAATCAAAAAACAAAGTGATTGATAGTAGCATGACGCAAGCTGCCTTAAGCAATAAACTCAATGCTGCTACCTTTGTTTTAGGATTGCCCTACACCTTAAATACTCCTACAGCTTCTCTGTCATATGAGGGACTTCAAACATTTGAAGGCAAAAATGCACATGAACTCAAAGCGAGCTTTGAAAATTCTGAAGATGTTTGGCGTCTTTATTATTCAGAAGAAACATTGGATTGGCTTGGGTATTGGGTACAAACCAGTGATCACTACAGTTTAGTAATTAATGATTCCATGACGGTTGTTGAAGGGTTTTCGCTTTCGCGAAAGCGAACAAGTTATCGCACCAATGCAGAAAAAGAAAAATTATATCTCCGTGCACGATACACTTATAACAACTATAAAATTACGCCCTAAATTATTTTAGAATTCGAAATGACAAAGGGTAATAAGGTGACTCCCCATTACTAGCTTTTACAGCATTAATGATTGGAAAAATTAGCAAGAATAACGTCAGTACAAATATTCCCAAAAGTCCAAGACCGAAAAGCAAAATAAGAGGTACACATAATAGTGTCAAAAGAAAGGTTGTAATCTGAAAGTTAAGAATACTTTTTCCATGCTCATCTAAGGATTCTACACTGTCTTTTTGAGTGAGCCACACTATAAGTGGCACTACAAAACCTCCAATGCCCGAAACGAAACATAATAATTGACTTAGGTGAGTAAGGGTGAGTAATTGACGATCTGCTCTCATGATTATAAATTTTGATTGTTTGATTGATGTATATATATGTCGATCAATTATGCAAAATGTTACAATTTCATTAGCCTGTAGCTTGTAATTTCATAAATTGGCTCGGTGTTAATTGAGCAAAACGCTTAAAAGATTTATTGAAAGTAACCTTATTATTATAACCAACTTCATAGGCTACATCGATAATATTTCGGTTGCTCGTATTATCTTTTAAAAGCTCCATGGCTTCTTCTACTCTATATTTATTCACCAATTCGAAAAAATTTAGACCAAAATGTTCATTGATTACTTGTGAAGTATTGTGACGCGTAGTTCCTAAACGTTCTGCTACATCTTCTAATTTTAAGCTATTCTGACGATACAGCTTTTCCCTTAGCATCAAAGATTCTAAACTTTCTTTAAGCTCCTCTGAGAAGCTCGGGGTCAAGCCAGAGTTTTGATATTTACCAACTACTTTTTTAGCAACATTCTGGACTCCAACAAGGACCTTAGGATTGGCATACGCTATATAACCTATATATAAAACAATAGCTGTCATTGCAATTAACTGTCCGTGGAATAATATACCCGTGAAGGTGAAATTGAAAATTACAAATGCATATACCGCATAAGAGCCTGCATAAACTCCTTGCATTCCCATAATAGTGCGCTGTAAACGTACTTTATGTGGGTATTTATCGGCAACCTTTTTAGAATTCTTACGGTATAATTGGAGGGTCAAATAACCATAAATCAACAAGGAAGCTAATTTGATAATAGTTACTGGCTGTAAATACGGATGTCCCTCATAACCACCTGCGCCCAACATAATCATCAACTTTTCCTCTGCAGGCAAAGTATAGATAGGCATAAAGGCAATAATAAACCCTAGTGTAGGCAACAAATGTAATAGGTCTTGTTTCTTGAATTTATAATTCTGTGTAATTCTTTTAAAGTAGAAATATAATATAGGACCATAAAGAAAACTAAAAACGGTAGACATCGACAAAGTGTGTGGTGCCGAGTAGGTGTAATTGGTTAGGTATAAGCTTACGTGTATTAGAAAGAAAGAGTGTATAAATACAAAGGCACTTATCAAAGCGTTTGCTGTATTGTCTGTGCGTTTGCGAACATTAAGTACAACGGCAATAAAAATTCCAATAAGGCCAACGTACAAATAGAAAAACGTACTCATACTAAACTTTAGCAAATACTTATCTTTTAATTGCTTAAAGGGTTCGGTACGATTAACAGTTTCAAAAGCACTATTTTCTATTAAGGTAAAATCCCCTGTACTTTTAATGTATAACTCAAGGTTTTCTACAACTCCTTCTACATTACTCAATTTAGCCGCAGCCATAGCCTTCATTTCGTAAATTTCTGATTGTTCTAAATCATCAATGGAAACAGGTTGTGATTCCAATATAGGATTAGCAAGAGCATTCTGCGTAAGGCAGAGAAATGAAATTAGAAATAAAAAGCGTTGAAAGTAAAACATGGTTGGTGGCTTTTAGATACTTAAAGGTAACCATTGTTGGGGAATTGAAACAAATAAAGGTGTTTACCGATAAAAGTTTACTTTAGATTACAAAGTAAACCAATGTTTTAAATTTGCAGCAATTCTAATTAAACATTTATTATTCAACGTTTTAAATAGTAACATATTGTCGGAAAGTGTTGATAATTAAGTAAATTAATATCGGGAAATAAAAGTAAGTAGGATTAGATAAGTGTATTCTCATAGGTGATATCGCATAAAAAAACCGTTGCAAATAGTGAAAATTGCAACGGTTTAGAACTATAAAGTAAGTCTTTTTAAGCCACTTTAGTGCTTATTAATTCTAAGGCACTTTTTACTGTATCCATTTTTTCAATCTCATCATCTTCAATTGTAATATCAAAGTGATCTTCTATATCGAGAACTACGTCCACTAGGTTTGCCGAATTAATATTCAACTCATTAACAAGATGACTTTGTGGTGTAATCGAATCCACTGAAACATCTTCTGGTAAGTATATTTTAATAATACCCTTTAAATCGTCGTAGTGTTTATCCATATCTTAATCTTAATTTTTGCCGAAAATAACATAAAAATAAGGATTTACGTTAGTCTTCATATTTTTTAAAAATCATACAGCAATTCACGTCCCCAAAACCAAAGCTCGCCTTAGCTAGCACCTTTGGTGAAAACGCTAAAGTTTTAGTTGGTACTTTCTCAGAATCTACAATAGCTGTTATATCAGGATGTATAGAATCACAATTTACATTGCCAAAAATCATACCTTCCTCCAATTGTAGTATACCTGCAACAGTTTCAATGGCACCGGCAGCAGCGAGACAATGTCCCGTCATACCCTTTAAAGAATTTATATAAGGAAAATCAGCTCCCTTTAAATGCAAAGCTTCACTCCAGTTCTTAACTTCCGTTGGACACATTCCTGTTGCGGTTAAATGTCCGTTGATAGTATCTATTTCTGAAGCCACAATTCCTGCTTCCTGTACTGCTTCGCGAATACATCTCTGTACAGCCTCACTATTTGGTGCTGTCATACTACCTGATCCTCTTTGACCTCCGCTATTAACAGCGCCACCAAGTACTTCAGCATAAATATGAGCGCCTCGAGCTTTTGCGCTCTCTAAACTTTCTAAAACCAAGGCCCCTGCCCCACTTCCGGGAACAAAGCCACTTGCATCTGACTGCATAGGCCGACTCCCACTTTCTGGGGAATCATTGTGTTTTTTGTCTAATACTCTCATGGCATCAAAACCACTCCAAATATAAGGTCCTGAATCATTGCATCCGCCTACCAACATTCGTTCTGCCTTTCCATATTTAATACGTTCATATCCCATGAGGATACTTTCAGTACCTGTTGTACAGGCAGAAGAGTTTGTTGTCACTTGGTTACCAGATCCTAAATATCCACCCAAAAAAGCACTAATACCACTCGACATGGTCTGAATAACGACAGAACTTCCCATACGACGGACTTTACCTTCGTCTGTCATCTTTGCAGAACTAATCAACTTATCTACTCCTAAGGTTGATGTACCAAACACCACCCCGCTATCATAATCGACGAGATCCTTATCGTGACTGGGCAGGCAGGCATCATTCCAGGCATCTACGCCTGCAATCATTCCATAAAAAATACCTGTAGCCGTCAAATCTCTCATTTGTAGGGGAGTAAAATAATTGGCGAGTAAGTCTTCAGAAATTTCTGGTTGTCCTGCAATTTGACATCCGAAGTTTAAATCGGCGAGTATTTGGTGAAACTTTATACCGATTTCACCATTCATAATTGCTTTTTTGAATGCAGGAATCCCTACTCCATTAGGAGCGCAAACACCCAAGCCTGTTATTACCACTCGTCTTTTCATATATTGGCATGTATCATTCCTGAAATCTCACCGTCGCAAACAAGGCTACCTTTTTCATTGAGCATCTTTACATTGCATTTGAGCTTTCCAAATCTAAAATAAACTTTTTCGGAGTATACTGTGACCTTTTCATTCGGCAAAACGAGCTCATGAAAATGTATGTGAGATTCTACTAAAGCAATCTTAGCACGAGCTACACGATCTGGATCATCTAGTAAAAATACACCTAAAGTACTGAGCCCTATTTGGGCAATACATTCGGTTAATATTACTCCTGGAGTTATAGGGGTATCTTTAAAATGTCCTTTGTAAAAGAAAGCATCCTCCCTAAATCTATAGTTTCCTCTTATACGGTCTGCGCTCACTTCTTCTATCTCATCGACAAAAAGAAATGGCTCGCTATACGGCAGCTGGGCAATAAGTTGTTTACTTTGACTCATCGTATGTGTTCCCCTCCATCTACAGGAATTACAGCTCCATTAATCCAAGCCGCTTCATCTCTACATAAAAGATAAACAGCATTAGCTACATCTTCGGGTATTGTTAATCTTTTGTACGGATTACGCTCCAGCGTATCTTTGATCATGGCTTCACTGCCAGGAATCATTCGTAGGCTTTCGGTATCGGTTACACCTGCTTGGATACAATTTGCCTTGATTCCTAAAGGGGCATACTCTAAAGCCATTCCTCTAACAATACTTTCTAAGGCAGCTTTGGCAGCCGCAACAGCTCCATATTGATGCCAAGATCGTCTAGCTCCCTCGCTGGTAAAGGCAATAACGCGTGAATCGGGTGTAAATAAGTTCGCTTTCGCGAAAGCGGATACCCAATCATATAAACTAAGCGCCATTGCATCCAAGGTCAAACTAAAATCTACGTGTGATAAAGTAGTTTCTGAATCGCTATGCATAGGTTTAAGATTTCCTTTCGCAATACTATGAACCATTAATTTACACTCCCTTAGGCCTACTTCCTTAGTGATTTGCTCAATAACCACTGATCGTTTTTCAGGATTCATCGCATCTATATTGAAACTCAAAACCTTTGTTCCCTTTGCTTTGAGATCATCCATCGCTGTTTCAAATTTTTCCAAGGCAGACCGCCGACTACGATGTACGATACATAAATGCATTCCTTCTTGGGCTAGTTTTTTGGCTGTTGCAAGGCCTAGACCACTACTTCCGCCTAAGACTACTGCCCACTTATTAATATAGGATTGCTCCTTCATAGATTACCACTTTAATAGAACCCTTTGCGCTGAAAAGCCAGGGCCAAAACTTAACATTATTCCTACATCTCCTGCAGGTAATTTCTTATCTAAAAACCGTTCTAAAACATACAATACTGTAACGCTACTCATGTTTCCATACAATCGAAGCACTTCTTTGGTATCGTCGATATTCTTGCCTAGTTTACCAAACAATTCTTCTACAGTTTCCACAATTTTACGCCCTCCGGGATGAAAAACCAAATGATCTACATCTGAAATATCCATTCCATTATCCTTTAAAAATGGATAAATAATATCAGGAAACTTTTCTGCTATTCTATCTGGAACACTTTGGTCCAAAATCATTTGCAAACCTGTATTTACAAGTTTGAATCCCATCATGTGCTGGGCGTCGTAAAAATGATACATGGCAGTATCAATGATTTCAGGCCCTTCATCTTCTTCTTTAGACGATAAGAAAACGCAGGCAGCACCATCTCCAAAAATAGCGGCACTCACAATATTAACCATAGAATAATCTGTGTGCTGAAAAGTCGCTGTCGGACTTTCTAAAGCAATAACTGCTGCTCGTTTTCCTGGATTAGCCTTTAGAAATTCATTGGCATAAATGACTCCAGAAACACCTGCTGCGCAACCCATTTCAGTTACTGGCAGTCTAACGATGTCCTGTCGCAATCCCAAAGTATTAATTAAATAAGCATCTACGGATGGTATCATGATTCCCGTACAACTTACGGTTATTATGTAATCTAAAGATTTTGGCTCCCAGTTCGCTTTCGCGAAAGCGCTCTCTAACACCTGTTCTCCTAACTTAACTACTTCTCTAGTATAGATGTCATTTTTCTCTTCAAAGGTCGTAGCATTAAAGACCTCAAGAGGATCCATAATACTATACCGCTTGTCTACAGCAGCATTACTAAAAATCTTACGGGCTTTTCTTCGAAAACGTTCATCTTGATCTGAAAGCCAAAGATCTAACATTGGTAAGATATCCTTAGTCTCCCTATGGTATTGTGGCAACTGCTTTGCTACCGTTACAATTTTTACGCTCATATTTTCTTAATTACCCAGAGATATCGAAAGGCCCACTTCCAACGGATGGAGTCACTTTTAAAACCTAGGTGTTGTGAGAATTGTTTTAGTTCGTCCAATCTAAATCCTCTTGCTATAGAGATGCGACCATCATGTCTCGCTATTGGACTTTTCATAAAAATACGACTAAATCCCCTAAATAATTGATATGCAATGACACTTCTATGAAGATCATTAATAACCACGCCTACAGCTGCCAATTTGTAAAATTTAGCCAAAAAAATATGAATCTCTGCATCTGAAAAATGATGCATTGTAAGATTACAGACTAAAATATCACAAGGTAATTCCTTAGAGGTAATATTTAATATATCTACAACTTCAAAATCGACATTTTTAAGGTCTGATGAGAATTCTTTAGCCATTTTGATGCTCTCCCCATTGATATCTACACCTTTAAGGTGAAATTTATGAGAACCCTTTTTAAAAGTTTTTGCGATATGCCTGATCATTTCCCCATTTCCACAGCCAACATCTACAATACTCCATTCGGTTTTATCCGGCTGGGACCGCATTAATTGCCTAATACCAGCAACCGTAATTTGATTTCCTCCTAGATAGCGGTTCACCTTAGTAATATCCCTCAAAGCAACATTCAATTGCTCCTTAGGAAGGTTTGGGTCGTCCATGAGTTCGGGCAGCGAACTTCTATGTTTAAAATTTAGTTTCATATTGGATCTCCGTGGGTTGCTTTTATAACAGCTTTCAACACTGTAGGTGTACGTTGTAATATTGAAACCCCTACCCGTGTAAGGCTTGCATTTTGTAATGCATTTTGAATTATTTTTCCTGTAAACATTCTTTTATTAAAGGTAGCGCTCCACTGTTTAGCATATTCACTTTCAATCGATTCTCGAGATTCAGGATTGATTTGATGATTAAGTAGAACTTCACAGAGTATTCTAGCACTATGAATTGCCATTGCCATTCCATTACCACAAAGAGGGTGAATTAAACCTGCGCTGTCCCCAATCATAAAAATATGATTTTCAACAGGGGATTTCTTCTGAAAAGAGATCTGGCTGATGGTTAGCGGTTTTTCAAAAACCATCGTACTTGATTCCAAAAAGTTCTTCAATGCTTTATTTTGATATAAAACTTTCTCCTGAAATATAGCGACGTCCTTATGTTTTTTGAACACCTTATAATGTGCGAGGTAACATGCATTTATATGATTTGACTCCACCTTTGACAAGCCGCAGTAGCCTCCATTAAAATGATGTAAAGCCACCAAATCATCTGGAAAATCTCCTTGATAATGAGCCTTTACAGCCATCCAGGGGGATTTTTGTTGAATGAAATTTCGCGAAAGCGTTTTATCCAAACCACTTCGCTTCCCAAAAGCGCCAACAACAAAGCTAGCTCTCAAGCTTTGAGATAAAGTTTTAACAGTAAAACAATCATTCTTATAAGCGATGTTCTCAACAGTATCTTGCATTAGAGTTACACCACAAGATTTTGCATGTTCAACGAGCAGTTCATCAAAGGCATATCTGCTAATTCCAAATCCGCCCATTTCAAGGTCTATGGATAATCCATTTCCAGAGAGGCCGGTAAATTCAAATCTAGAAATATCTTTGGCACCAGAAGCCAGAGGATCGACTCCGAGTTGTCGCAAATATGGGAGAACTTCATTAGAAACATACTCCCCACATACTTTGTGTTTTGGATAGGTGTATTTTTCAATAAGTAAGACAGAGAGATTTGCCTTTCCAAGGTGAATAGCCGCAGTGAGTCCTGCGAGTCCGCCTCCAACAATAATAATCTGATAATCGTCCTTCACAGTAACCGAAGGTACATAATTTATAGCTGTATGACAGATTCAAAACCCTGTGAATTTTGATATAAATTATGTTTGATTTTCACAAAATTTAGCAAATAAAAAGAGTCTATTCAAAGAATAGACTCTTTCACTAATAGCGCAGTGTTATACCATAGCGCGTCACATAATTCTAATTATTATGTATTTGCTCAAGGCAGAAATATTACTTCCCTGATTTAGCTTCTCTTATTGCTTCATTTTTCATTGCCTCATTAGGAACAATGGCCAAAGTAACTCTTCTGTTTTTAGCACGTCCTTCTGCAGTTGCGTTGGTAGCTGCTGGCTGACTTTCACCATAATACACTGTTGTAAAACGGTTAGAGCTAATTCCTTTATTAATTAAGAAGTTAGTTACAGATTGTGCTCTGTTTTGTGAAAGCGTCATATTTGAAGCATCACTACCAACGTCGTCAGTATGTCCAGCTACGATAATGTTTGTATCAGCAAAGTCCTTCATCACATTTGACAATCGTGATAATAAGGCATCTGACTCAGCATTAATGCTGTACTGAGCGGTTTTAAAGTACACCCCAGAGTTTTCATCAAAGGTTACTACAATCGCATCGTCAACACGCTCGACTTGAGCTCCTGGGATTTCTTCTTCAATCTTTTGTGCTTGCTTATCCATTTTGGCTCCAATAAGAACTCCTGCTGTACCTCCTACAACACCTCCTATCACAGCACCCAATTCAGAGTTGTCTCCACTTCCTACATTGTTACCTAAGATTGCACCAATAACGGCACCTCCAGTGGCTCCAATCACAGCTCCTTTTTGTTTGTTATTTGCATTTCTTGTCGCCTCACAACTTGTAAATAGTAGACCACAAACCGCAATAACTGCTATACTCTTTGTTATTAATTTCATTTGTATATTTTTTTAATTGTTAATTATCTAGTTGTTTTATTACTCAGCATTTTTAGAAAAGTCCATCGTAATTGTAAAAGGATCACCTTTTAATTGCACTGTTTGCTTAATCTGCAATTGATCATCTGATAAATAAGAAAGGTTTAAACGAAATCCTTTGTCATTCATCGTCGACTTCATCTTCGCATCTGTTGGCTTTAAGATAATGTCATAATTAGTTGCATTGTCTCCAGTATCTGGAATAGTCCAAATAAAGTATCTCTTTCCGACTGGACAGTTATCATTGGCTATTTCATAGTTTCCAAAGTTATTATTTGGAATAAATCGCCATGTACTTCCTACCATACACTCGACAGAGGTGTCTTGAAATATTGTAACATTATAAACTCCCGACTGGTCGTAGCTAATATCATTTAATGTCCAAGTACCTTTTAAGGTTTTCTTAGACTCTTGAACTGTTTTGCTAGGTCCACAAGCGACTGCTATCAAACTTGCGAACATTAATATCATTATTTTTTTCATAAGTGTTATGTTTTGATCTTACAAAGATGCAACACTTCATATACGTTGGTCTTATATAATTAGTTGCAAGTGTTACATGATTTAATGGTAGCCTCTCTTTTTCGACCAAATAGAGATCAAATGAGAAAGATATCATCGATAATAAGTAATTAGGCTTTGAAGGTCAGACGAAAGAGAGATGCTTATCGTGTATCCTCTCTTTCACACTTTATATAGGCGGCATTAGTAGGCGAGAATTTCTAGAATCGTTTCTTCAAGACGTTTACGCGAAAGATATTGATCTTCCAATTGACCTACAAAAGGTATAGGTGTATCTAAACTCGTCACTCGGCGAATAGGCGCATCTAACGACTCAAAACAATTTTCTGTTATCAAAGCTGAAATGTCAGACATGACACTACCGAAACCAGAATCTTCAGTCAATAGTAATACTCTTCCCGTTTTTCTAGCTGCTGCATAAATAGCTTCAAGATCTAATGGTTGAAGCGTACGCAGATCCAAAACCTCCGCTGAAATATTAGAATGATTTTCTAAGAGGTCTAATGTCCAATGTACACCAGCACCATAGGTTATAATGGTTATATCGTTTCCTTCTTTTAAGGTTGCAGCTTTCCCAATAGGAAGGGTGTAATAATTTGTAGGCACCTCTTGACGAATACTTCTATACAAAGCCTTATGCTCAAAAAAGAGAACAGGGTTAGGATCCTCAATAGCCGAAGCCAATAGACCTTTTGCATCTGCTGGAAAGGCTGGATAAACAACTTTGAGACCCGGGGTATGTGTAAACCAAGCTTCATTAGTTTGAGAGTGAAACGGACCTGCTTGAACCCCAGCACCACATGGCATACGTACCACTACATCGGCAGGTTGAGACCAACGATAGTAGGATTTTGCTAAGTAATTTACGATAGGATTAAACCCAGAAGTAGCAAAATCGGCAAATTGCATTTCCATCACCGCTTTTTTGCCATTGATTACTAATCCCATGGCTGCTTCTACAATTGCACTTTCACAGATAGGTGTATTCCGTACACGTTCATTTCCAAACTGCTCTACAAAACCTTCTGTAATTTTAAAGACGCCACCATATTCGGCAATGTCTTGTCCCATTATAACGAGTTCATCGTATTTTTCCATTGACTGGCGTAATCCTTGCGAAATAGCATCGATTAATCGTTGTTCTTCAGTTTCATGAGAGGCCGGTGTTTCACTATATGTATAAGGTGCAAAAACATCCTTTAATTCAGTTTCTAGATTTGCTACAATATCCTCTTCCGCGTAAGCGATATCAAGATGTTCATTAATCTCTGCTTTGATTTCTTCGGCCATTTCCTCGTACATACTTTCAGTGAGCACGTTTTGATCCAGTAAATAGCTTTTATAATTAGTGACTGGGTCTTTTTGTGCCCAAGTATCCATAAGTTCTTGAGGTACGTACTTCGTACCACTTGCTTCTTCGTGGCCCCGCATTCTAAATGTCTTAAATTCTAATAAAACAGGACGTGGATTTTTACGCACATCAGCAGTAAGTTTACTCAAGGTATTATAAACCTCTAAAATATTATTCCCATCGATGATATGACTTTCCATACCATAGCCCTTTGCACGGTCTGCAATATGTTCACAATTGTATTGCTCGCTGGTAGGCGTTGAAAGTCCGTAGCCATTATTTTCTATACAAAATAAAACTGGCAGACCCCAAACAGAAGCGACATTTAAAGCCTCGTGAAAATCACCTTCGCTTGTTCCACCTTCTCCAGAAAAAACGGCAGTTACTGCTTCTTCCTTGCGCAATTTATGAGCGAGGGCGATACCATCTGCCACCCCTAGCTGCGGACCTAAATGCGAGATCATTCCAACAATATTAAACTCTTGAGTTCCAAAATGAAAACTACGATCCCGACCTTTAGTAAAGCCACTAGCCTTTCCTTGCCACTGAGCAAATAAACGGTATAAAGGAATCTCACGGGTTGTAAATACCCCGAGATTACGGTGCATTGGCAATATGTATTCGTCACGACGCATCGCGGAAGTAACGCCAACAGAAATAGCCTCTTGACCAATACCTGAGAACCATTTTGATACCTTCCCTTGACGGAGGAGAATCAACATCTTTTCTTCAATCAGACGAGGCTTTAACATCGTCTTATACAACTGCAATAAGGTCGCATCTGTCAAATCATTTCGCTGATAATCAAAAGGTACTTGAGTCTTGGTTTTCGTAGCCATAATAAATTATAATAGTATGTCAAATGTAGATAAATATGCGATACTCCACATTATAAGATCGAAAAAATATAGGATGTATTTCAGACTTATTTTGTTTGCTGGGACGAGATAGAAAATGGAAAATTAAAGTTGAAACGATTTATTCAATCTCCTCAAAATCAATATACTCCCCAACCACCTTTGACGATTTTTTTGCTACGGGCTCTGATGTAGGTTCAGCGGTTTTACCGTGACCGGCTTGTTCTTGAAAACCTTTAAACATACCTTCCATTTTTTGACCAGCTTTTTTGGCGATATAGCGCATAAAATATGGCATAAGCAAGCGAGTAAAAAATCGCAATGCAAAGTATACCAAGAGTACTATTAATATCGTTTTAACAAAGCCTTCCATGGGAAACAGTTCTGGTTTTTGTGTAAAGAAGATACAAAATTAGGAATTCTTCTGCACAAGAAGCAGTCACAGAACGCTAAAAAAATGATAAAATCCTATATATTTGAACTTAACTCCAATCTGTATGCATAAACTTCATCGCGTGATCTGTGCCTTTTTTATTTTCGCTTTAAGCGGAATTGCAAATGCACAATACACAGAAACATTAAATTCCAATAGACCTGGACAATCTCAGGGTGCCTATGCTGTTGGGAAGCGTGTGTTACAACTTGAAGCTGGATATGATTTTGGAAGTGACAAGCACAATCTTCTCAATACAGAGATTGATATTTGGGGGATCGACTTTAGTGCGCGTTACGGAGTTTGGAAAGAACAATTAGAAATTAGCTTGCTTGGGCGTTTTCAAAATAATGAAATCACTTTTTTAACTGGTAACTCAACAAGAGAGCCTTTTAGTGACTTTGAAACACTCACTTTGGGAGCTAAGTATTTGTTTTTTGATCCAGGAAAATCAAATGAAGAAGAAGAGGTAAACCTCTATAGTTACTTTGCCAATAAAAAATTCAAATGGAAGTCTTTAATACCATCTGTTGCGGTCTATGCCGGGGCTAATTTTGGTACTAAAAACAATCCTTTTATCACTATTGATCAAGAAGGAATTAGTCCTACGGCTGCTATAATAACACAAAACAATTGGGGACGTTGGGTATGGGTTAATAATATCATTGGAGAAAAAATAGGAACCGACTTTCCTGCCTATGCGTGGATAACGACAATGACCCATTCATTTACTCCTAAAATTGCTGGTTTTTTAGAGTTTCAATTAATCAAAGGTGATTTGTATTCAGACAATATTATTCGATTAGGTGGTGCATATTTAATTACTCCAGATTTTCAAATTGATGTTGCAACGCTATTAAATACAAAAGACACTCCTAAAAGACAAAACATATCCTTAGGCCTTTCGTATCGTTTCGATATGCATGATGAAGATGAAAAGATTCTCATTGAAGAAGATGAACTTCCAGGAGAAAGCAATAGAGAAAAGAAGAAGAAAAAGAAAGCTGCTAAGCAAAAGAAAAGAAACAAACGAAAAGACGCACCAGATTTTGACGGTGATGGAAACTAGCGATGCAATAAAACTATGATTACCCTAAAAGAACTAACGACACCCTCCGAACTCAAACAATTTGTAAAATTTCCGTTTGAGCTCTACAAAAATGAACCTCATTGGGTCGCTCCTATTATCGCCGATGAGCTGGATAGTATGGATCCATCAAAAAACCCCGTTTTTAAAAATGCCGAGGCTCGCTATTTTCTCGCTCAGAAAGATGGAAAAAACGTAGGGCGTATTTGTGCCATTGTCAATCATATTGAAGTCAAAGAACAAGAGAAACTAAAAATGCGATTTGGCTGGTTTGATGTCATCGATGACCTTGAAGTCACCAAAACCTTATTGAACAAAGTTTCTGAAATTGGCCATCAGCATCAATTAGAGTATTTGGAAGGCCCTGTGGGCTTTTCGAACATGGAAAAGGCAGGTTTATTAATTGAAGGTTTTGACGAACTCAATACCATGATTACTTGGTATAATTTTCCTTACTATAAGGAGCACTTTGAAAAACTAGGCTTTGAAACAGCTTCAGAATGGGTTGAGTTTAAAATCAAAATTGATCCCCCGGAAAAGCAAAATCCTAAGGTTAAGAAATTTGCAGATCTTATCGCTAAGCGTTATGAATTAACGCCTATGCAGTTTAAGAAATCATCAGATATCAAACCCTATGTAGACGAAATGTTTGGTTTACTAAACAAAACATATGACAAGCTAGAGACTTTTGTCCCTATTCAACAATATCAAATTGATCATTATAAAGAAAAGTACATTAAATACATTCATCCAGACTTTGTTAAATGTGTAAAGGATAAGAATGGGAAGCTTGTTGCTTTTGCGATTACTATGCCTTCTTTTTCTGAAGCTCTAAAAAAGGCAAATGGGAGCTTATTCCCTTTTGGATTTATCCATTTACTCAAGGCCAAACGGAAAAACCACAAAGCCTCATTTTACCTCATTGGTGTAGATCCTGAATACCAAAATAAAGGAGTGACTGCGGTTATATTCCAAATGATGCAAGATTTATTTAACGATCGCGGTATTACTGATGTTGAAACCAATCCAGAATTGGCGAGCAATAAAGCAATCCAGCAGATGTGGAATAATTACGAACACGAATTGCACAAGCGTCGTCGTACTTATCGCAAGGATATCTAGGATTATTTTTCATACAAACATTTTGGTATTTTAATTACAGTTCCTTTCTATGAAGTTGACAATCTCCTTATTGTTATTTTTGATGGCACTTCCTATTTGTGGACAGACAACCTATTATAATTTTCAAGACGAGATTTTTAATGAGGTTCGCTTTCGCGAAAAGCTGCAATCCATTGAAGAAATCTACGGGAAGCAGGGGAATTTCAAGTACACAAAAGCAAACTACAAAGTGCTCTCCATGAAAGTACGACAGGATTCTATAATTCAGAATGTAGATGTAATACTTTCTCAATCAAATTCGTCGCCATTAGATATCAATACAGGATTAGGAGGACTAATCAATCAACCTCTCCCCGATTTTGAATTACAAGATTTAGCTAATGCGTTAAGATCCAAGGAAGATTATACAGATAAGGTTACACTCATCAACTTATGGTTTACTAGTTGTCCGCCTTGTATAGCCGAAATACCTTATCTCAATCATCTCACCGAAGTCTATAAAGACAAGGTCAATTTTGTGGCGATAACATTTAATGTTAAAAATACCGTAGAGGGATTTTTAAATAAAAAACCCTTCTATTTTGATCATCTGGTTGACGCTTCCAGATATCTCAGAGACGACCTACAGAATAATGCATATCCAAGACTTATACTTATGGATCGTAAAGGAAATGTACGTTTTATAGAAAATGCAGTCATGAGTGCAGGAGGCTCAAATACGCCCAATAGCGTCGTGGAAATCCTCAAAGAACATTTGGACTTTTTACTTTTAGAATAACTCATGAATACAACCCCACCCATTTTTGAATACAGTCCGCTTGAAGAAAAGTTGAATATTTATACGCATGCCTTTGGTTTTGTGATGAGTGTTATTGGATTGGGATTTTTTTGCTTTCGCAATAGCGCAAACACAACCACTATTGTTAGTCTTATTATTTTTGGAGTCAGCCTTTGTGTACTTTATTTTGCCTCAACCGCCTATCACAGTGCGACAAAACCTATGAGGCGTGCCGCTCTCAACATAGTCGATCATGCTGCTATATATGTTCTCATCGCTGGGACATACACACCTTATACTCTAGTTACTCTTGAAGGTAAAACGGGATGGATTCTCTTTGGAATATCTTGGGGCATTGCCCTTTTTGGTGTTATTCTAAAGTTATTCTTTACAGGACGATATAATATTCTCTCCACGGTATTGTATGTCGCTATGGGTTGGCTTATTGCATTTGCGTACAAGCCATTACTTGAAGCGCTCCATCCAGATGGCGTACTATGGCTTTTTGCAGGTGGGATCTCCTACACTGTGGGTGCTATTCTTTATAGTATTAAAAGAATACCTTTCAATCATGCTATCTTTCATGTCTTTGTTCTAATTGGGAGTTTTTGTCACTTTATGAGCGTCTATTTTTACGTAGGAATCCCTAGCTAAAGCGTGCCAACTATTCTAGGATTGCGTTGTACCTTTGCGGCATGATAAGTAATATTAAAAACCAAAAACAGATTTTAGCAAAATTGGGGATTGAAAAACTCAATGACATGCAGGAAGAAGCCCAATTGGCAATCCATTCTACTAATGAGATAGTTTTACTTTCTCCTACAGGTACTGGAAAAACATTGGCGTTTTTACTTCCATTAATCGCAGAATTGAATCCTTCTTCTGAAGAGGTTCAGTTACTTATTATTGTTCCTTCTCGCGAATTAGCAATTCAGATTGAAAATGTTGCGCGCACAATGGGTAGTGGATATAAAATCCATGCAGCTTATGGAGGTCAGTCTTTTAATACAGATCGTCAAGCTATAAAACACAGGCCTGCTATTCTCATAGGAACACCAGGACGTCTCGCCGATCACTTGCGAAGAGAAACCTTCTCTACAGAAGAAATAAAAGCGCTTGTCTTAGACGAATTTGATAAATCTTTGGAAGTAGGTTTTGAGGGCGAAATGACAGAGATCATGAGCTTTCTACCTGCTTTAGAAAAGAAAGTATTAACATCGGCAACTCAGGGGGTTTCTATCCCAAAATTTGTAGGGCTTTCAGAGAAACTCATTACTGTTGATTATTTAGATACTAAAACATCTCAACTAACCATAAAGGCCATTGTTTCCCCAGAAAAAGACAAGATTCAGACCCTGGTTGATGCTCTTTGTCATTTAGGAGGACAACCTGGAATTGTTTTTTGCAATTTCAAGGACACAATTGCCCGTATCAGTGAATATCTTACAGAAAATGGAATTGCACATGGCTGTTTTTATGGAGGAATGGGACAAAGGGAACGAGAGTTAGCCCTTTTAAAATTCCGTAATGGAACCCATCAACTTTTATTGGCGACAGATCTTGCAGCACGTGGTATTGATGTGCCTGAAATACAGTTTATCATTCATTATCACCTTCCGTTGCGAGAAGAGGAGTTTACGCACCGTAATGGACGTACTGCTCGTATGCAAAGAGAAGGATCTGCTTATGTACTTCACTGGCGCAATGAACGACTTCCTGAATTTATGCCCACGATGGAAGAAGAATACTTACTCACTGCAGATATACCGGCACCATCGGAATGGGAAACACTTTCGATATCTGGGGGACGAAAAGATAAAATTTCCAAGGGTGACATTGCTGGTCTCTTCTTCAAACAAGGAGGCATCGATCGCGAACAACTGGGAGCAATTGAAATTAAGAATGATCAAGCCTTTGTAGCTGTTCATAAAAGCCAAGTCAAGCATTTGATCCAGAAACTAGACAATGCTCGGTTGAAAAAAACGAAGGTTAGAGTACGATTGGCTTAAAAAAGCACTGAATTAGCCCTTTCTAGGAGAATCTCCCTTAGGATTTCTTGGTGCTGTTTTTTTCGCTGGCATTGGACCGCGTTTATGTATTACCAAACCGTTTAAAAAGTTTCTTAAAAACTGATCGCCACACTCCATATACTTAGGGTGATCTTCATGTCTAAAGATGGCTCCTAGTTCACTTTTAGATACCTGAAAGTCAACTAGCTTACAGATTTCAATGATTTCGTCGTCTCTTAATTTGAGTGCAACGCGTATTTTTTTGAAGATATCATTATTGGTGAGAGCCATATTCGATGAATTTGATTGCAATTTACTACAATAAATGAGGATTAAAGCATATAATTTAATGAATCCTTTGTAGTGACAGTAAGGCTTAGGGTGCCTTTGCTTTCGCGAAAGCGAAATACTTTAAAATATTAAGGGATAATTAAGACGACTTGTACTAATAAGATGTAATTTTGTAGCTTAACAAATTAAATTATAGTAATGCATAAAGGAACAGTAAAATTCTTCAACGAAACTAAAGGTTTTGGATTTATTAATGAAGAAGAAGCAAACCAAGAACATTTTGTACACGTAACAGGTCTAGTTGACGAAGTTCGTGAAGGTGATGTTGTTGAATTTGAATTAAAAGAAGGAAAAAAAGGATTAAATGCAGTGAATGTTAAGGTAATTGACTAATCACTGATATATATTTTTTAGTACTTAAAATGCCAGTCGTCGCCGACTGGCATTTTTTTTGCGTTTTTTGTCCTGAGGACAAAGCTGTAGGCTTTAGGCTCTAAGCCGTACAAATTTAAAATTGTCCTTCCTACCCACTAACAACTACAAACTACCCTCTACCCACTACCCTCTAATAACCAACAACTAACCTCTACCCACTACCCACTACCCACTACCCACTACCCACTACACACTACCCTCTAACAACTACCCACTAACAACTACCCACTAACAACTACCCACTACCAACTAACAACTACCAACTAACAACTACCAAAAGAACTTTTTATCTCAAATTCCGCGATTGCCTTATTATTCTCGTAATTTTGCAGCTCGTTTACACAAACTATGGAAGAACAAAAAAAGACCCGTATCAATAAGTATCTGAGTGAGGTAGGATATTGCTCTCGTCGTGCTGCCGATAAGCTCATCGATCAAGGTCGTGTAACCATTAACGGTAGAGTTCCAGAAATGGGAACCAAAGTTGTAGATGGTGATGAAGTTCGCGTTAATGGAGAGCTTATTTCTCCTCCCAATGAAAAGCCGGTGTATATCGCTTTTCACAAACCTGTTGGGATTGTTTGCACCACAGACAATCGTGTGGAAAAGGACAACATTATTGATTATATAAATTATCCTAGCCGTATTTTTCCCATCGGTCGTTTAGACAAACCTAGTGAAGGCCTTATCTTTTTGACTAATGATGGAGATATTGTAAACAAAATTCTTCGCGCTCGTAACAACCATGAAAAGGAATACGAAGTGACCGTAGATAAGCCCATTACCTCCTCTTTTATTCAGCAAATGAGTAATGGAGTTCCAATTTTAGATACTGTAACGCGCAAATGTGAGGTTGAACAACTGAGTCGTTTTAAGTTTAAGATCATCTTGACACAAGGACTTAATCGACAAATTAGACGAATGTGTGAGGCCTTAGATTACGAGGTTACACGATTGGTTCGTCATCGTATAATGAATGTAAAATTAGATGTTCCTGTTGGCGAATGGCGCTATATTTCTGAGGAAGAGATGCGAGAAATCAATAACAATATCACAGATTCTGCAAAAACCCATACAGATTCATGAAAACTGTTCTCGTCTTTGTTATACTCATTTGCACTCAGCTTGTGGCTGCACAACATGATTTTGTAACTCAATGTGAAGGTGTTTGGACAGGGACTATGGATATTTATTCAAATGGCACTTTGGTCCCAAACGGACCCAAAGTGACTTTTACAGTAACTCCTATATTAAAAGATAGCACCTGGACTTGGCGTACAAATTACGATTCACCAAAGTATGGGGTCATAAGTAAAGACTATATCTTAAAATCCAAGGATCCAAAAAAAGGACAATATATCTTAGATGAAGGAGATGGAATTATCTTAGATTACCAATTAAGTGGTACTAAAATGTATTCGATATTTGAGGTCGAGGACATTGTTCTTGCAGCTACTTATGAACTTAGAAATGACCAATTGATTTTCGAAGTCTATAGCAGTCCAAAATCACAGGACACAACAGAAGTGTTGAGCCATCGTGTACAAAATGTTCAAAGGGTAACGCTCCTGTCTGCCGAAGGGGCAAGTTCGCAAAAGCAATAAGCTACATCTTTAACTGAAAACTCACTTGGATTTCTGAACGAATAGACAACTCACCTGGGGCGATGGTTTCTCCACCGTCATTAGACGCTTCCATAGACATCATACGTGCCTTGTATATAGGAGGTTGTGGCGAACTTCCACCTGATTCACTAATTACCACTGCTTTACCGATACTCTGCCCAAGAGCTTCTGCGTAGGCTGTAGCTTTTTCTCTGGCATTGAGTATGGCTTTAATTCGTGTTTCGGCCTTGAGTTTTTCCATGTCCGAACTCCCAAAAACCACTCCGTCAATACGATTAATACCCGAACTTAATAGTCCCGACATAATTGATTCATATTTACCTAAATCCTTAAGCACAATCGTAAGAGATTGATTTGCATTATAGCTGTAAGTCTTGGTATTGTAGTCGTAATTCTTGTTTAGATTGATATATTCAGTGCGAATATTTTTGTCTTTAATTCCGGCTGATCTAAGGAAATTTATCACCTTATCAATTGCCACATCATTCTCAGCCTTCACCGCTCCTGCCTCTTTGCCTTGGCTTTCAACGCGAACCTTAATATCCACATAATCTGGGACTACACTTACTTTTCCTTCTCCACTTACATGTACTAGTGGTTCCATTTGTTGGGTTTGAGCTTGAGTGTTCATAAAGATAAATAGGCTTAAGAATAAAATAATAGTTTTCATAATTTCTAAGGATGTAGGAATTTAAATCTTCCCTAATTTAATTAATATAAACAAGATTATGATGGGAACCGCAAGTAAAATAACCATTAACAAATTAATTTGAAATAAGATGGGCATCATTGCTAGGGTTATTAAATAACCTCCAATAGCCCCTCCAAAATGAGCATCATGCCCAATATTATCATTACGGGTTCTCATACCGTAAATTGAGTATAACAAATAGCCTATTCCAAAAACGTAGGCTGGAATGGGTATGGGAATAAAGAACATATAGAGGCTCATTCCCGGTTGTAGTAAAATGGCAGCATATAAAATTCCTGAAACAGCCCCACTTGCACCAACTGCACTATAGTGATATTCCTCCTTATGAAAGAAGTATGATAGTACATTTCCAAGAATAAGACTTCCTAAATAAATAATAACAAAACGAACAGGCCCGAGCTGATAAATAACTGCATCTGCAAAGAAATACAGCGTAATCATATTAAAAAATAAATGGGGCGGATTTGCGTGTAAAAAACCAGAACTCAACATTCTAATCTTTTCACCACGACCAATACCCCCAATCTGAAATTTATACTTTTCAAAAAAGCTAAAATCATTAAACCCTTTTAATGAAACGAGCACATTTAAAACGATAATAGCTATTGTAACCGGATGTAAATCCCCCATAGAATATGCGATGTTAAGCCGTAAAGATACCTATATTTGTGCTATTATTATAGAACGATTTTAGTATGCAATTTCTTGCTTTCTGGCTTATTTATCCTTGGTTATGGCTTATTTCAAAGTTGCCGTTTAAGCTGTTATATCTCTTTTCTGACTGGGTATTCCTCTGGGTATATTATGTTTTTGGTTACCGAAAAAAGGTAGTTCGCTACAATCTTAAAATTGCACTGCCTAACGCTTCTAATACTGAACGTAAGGAGATTGAAAAACAATTCTATCATCATCTTTGCGACACCTTTGTAGAGATGGTAAAGGCGATTAGTTTAACAAGCGATGAGCTTAGCAAACGTTATACCTTTACCAATGTAGAGCTTATGCAACAATACGAGAAAGCAAACCAAACCACGATGGTGGTCATGGGACATTATTCAAGTCATGAATGGGTTTTTTCTCTGCAACAATATCTCAAGAACCCGGGATATGCTATCTACAAGAAAATACGCAATCCGTATTTTGATAAAATGGCGCGTGATATTCGCGGAAAATGGAATACTAATTTAGTTACCAATAAAGAGTCAAGAATTAAGGTAGCGAGAATTATAAAAGAAAAAGAGACTACAGTTATTGGGTTTGTTGCTGATCAGTCGCCGCGACTGGCTAAGGCCCACTACTGGCCTATGTTTTTGGGACATGAAATACCCTTTTTTACAGGCGTAGAGCAAATGGCCAAAAAATATGACACCCCAATATTATACTTAGATGTTTGTAAATTAAAAAGAGGGTTTTATGAAGCTACTTTTCAAGTACTTGCAGAAAAACCCAATGAATTTCCCGATTTTGAAATTACGGCCGCTTTCGCGAAAGCGCTCGAAAAACAAATCCGTGACGAACCTCAGTATTATTTATGGACCCATAAACGCTTTAAGTGGTTGGGTAAAAAAGCTGAATCTCCAGCAGGAAAAAAAGCCTAGAACTCAAACCATGTATCAATAGCCTCCATTCGGCTTTTGGACGTACTTTCATCTTGATGATGCATATACTCATTTGAATGTGCTTGGTAGTCATAATCCCTTGCCCAGGTAGTGTGCTCCTCAGCTAAATGTTTTATACAATCGCAAACAAAGCGGACTTCCTCATCAGTCATAGTAGGATGTATAGACATCCGGATCCAACCAGGTTTATGCGTTAAATCACCAGCCAATATTTCACATACTAAAGCATGAGATTTTTCTTGATCGACATTCAATAAATAATGCCCATAAGTTCCAGCACAACTACAACCTCCGCGTGTTTGGATCCCAAAACGATCATTTAAGAGTTTAACTCCTAAATTAAAATGTAGCTCATCAATATAAAAAGAAATTACGCCTAGCCTATCTGTATGTTGACCTGCCAGAATATGAATATTTTCAATACTGCCGAGTTCACCCCATATAAGATCTATTAATTCATGTTCGCGGGCAATGATATTTTGCACGCCCATTTCCTCTTTGAGCTTTATAGAAAGGGCCGTCCGTATGGTTTGTAAAAATCCAGGAGTCCCTCCATCTTCGCGTTCTTCGATATTATCTACATATTTATGCTCGCCCCATGGGTTTGTCCATTTGACGGTTCCACCACCAGGGTTATCTGGGACTACATTTTTATAAAGACCCTTATTAAAAATCAATACCCCTGATGAACCAGGCCCTCCAAGAAATTTATGTGGTGAAAAGAAAATAGCATCTAAATAAGCCTCTGGATCTTCTGGATGCATATCAATGCCCACATAAGGAGCGCTACATGCAAAATCTACAAAACATAATCCGCCATGAGCATGCATTCGTTTAGCTACTTCATGGTACGGAGTTTGAATTCCCGTAACATTACTACAACCAGTTATGGAAGCTATTTTAAAGGGATGGTCCTTATATTCTTCTAAAATAGTTTCAAAATTATCTAAACAAAAACGCCCATCATCCTTAGCAGGTACCACTACTACCTTTGCAATAGTTTCGAGCCAGGTTGTTTGATTACTGTGATGTTCCATATGAGAAACGAAAACAACAGGGCAAATATCATCTGGTACTTTTGAAAACTTACGCATATTCTCTGGCAATTTGAGGCCGAGAATACGTTGAAACTTATTTACGACTCCAGTCATTCCGTTTCCGCCAACAATAAGAACATCATTCTCATTGGCATTTACGTGCTTTTTTATGATGTTTTTGGCCTTGTGATAACTCATAGTCATCGCCGTACCAGAGACCGTTGTTTCGGTATGAGTATTGGCAACATAAGGTCCAAAATCGTGTAACATTTTTTGCTCTATAGGACCATACAATCTTCCTGAGGCGGTCCAATCGGTGTAAAGTAATTTTTTTCGCCCGTATGGAGACTCAAAATATTGGTCGATACCGATGATATTTTCACGAAAGCGAGAAAAATATTCTTCTAGAGTAGCTGTTGACTTTGAAGGTTTAATTGAATTCATTACTAAGTGATTAACTAACCAAATGTACTATAAATTTATATGCCCGCGACCTCTTTGATGGTTGCAATCATTTCATTTGCTACCCTATCTGCATCTGCTTGGGATCCGGCTTCTGTATAGATTCGGATAATTGGTTCTGTATTAGACTTTCTAAGATGCACCCAGTGATGTTCAAAATCTATTTTTACTCCATCCACAGTGCTTAAATCTTCGTGAGCATATTTTTTAGCCATCTTCTCTAAAAGTGCATCGACATCGAGATTAGGTGTCAACTGAATCTTTTGCTTACTCATAAAGTAGGCTGGGTAGCTCGCTTTGAGTTCACTGACCGTCATATTCCCTTTAGCTAGATGCGTTAAGAAGAGTGCAGTACCTACAAGACTATCACGTCCATAATGTGAAGGAGGATAAATAATTCCACCATTTCCCTCACCACCTATTACTGCGTTGGTATCCTTCATGAGTTGCACCACATTTACTTCTCCTACGGCGCTAGCATGATAGATTCCTCCATGTTTGCGAGTGATATCACGCAAGGCTCTAGAAGATGATAAATTAGAAACTGTATTTCCTGAAGTAACGCTTAACACATAGTCGGCGCACGCAACAAGAGTATATTCTTCGCCAAACATCTCTCCAGTTTCATCAATAAATGCCAAACGATCAACATCTGGATCTACCACTATACCTAAGTTGGCTTTTTCTTTAACCACAAGTTTACAGATATCACCTAAATGCTCTTTCAGCGGTTCAGGATTATGCGGAAATTCCCCATTAGGTTCGCAATACAATTCAACAGGAGTAACTCCTAAGGCGTCAAGTAATCTAGGGATTGCTATGCCTCCTGTAGAATTTACACCATCAACAACCACCTTAAAATTAGCGCTCTTAACAGCTGCTACATCTACAAGATCTAAGGCAAGTACCTCTTCAATATGCAAATCGATATAGGCATCATTGACAGTAATCTTCCCAAGGTCGTCCACTTCCGCGAAGGTAAAATCTTCCTTGGCGGCATAATGTAGGATTTTTTCTCCTTCAATTCCATTTAAGAATTCCCCTTTACTATTCAATAATTTCAAGGCATTCCATTGTTTTGGGTTGTGAGATGCGGTTAGAATAATACCTCCATCTGCATGTTCCATTGGGACAGCAATCTCTACTGTAGGTGTTGTAGACAAACCTAAATCGATCACATTTATTCCCATACCTATTAGGGTATTCATGACTAGATCTTGAATCATCGCTCCAGATATTCGAGCATCTCTTCCTACGACAACGCGATACACGTCTTTTTTACGATCATTTTTAAGCCAAGCGCCATAAGCCGCTGCAAATTTTACGGTATCAAGAGGTGTTAAGTTCTCTCCAGGGTTCCCTCCTATGGTTCCACGAATTCCTGAAATAGATTTGATTAAGGTCATATATAAATATTAGTAGGTTCTTATCTGAGTGCACACTAATCACAGATGTAATATGTCTGCTAAAAATGCTATTAACAAAAGTACCAAAATCAAAAACTTAAATCGCAGCATCGAAATAAAAACATCTCAGGGTTTGGGGTTGAGTGTTCGGTGTTTGGTAAATAGGCAGAAGGCATTAGGCAGTAGGCATGAGGCATTAGTCAAAAGTCAAAAGTCAAAAGTCAAAATAATTAGTTCTACTTTTATATCAAAATACCAACCTACCAGAAAACCATTTCTCACCCTTTGGGGGAGATGTCCGCAGGACAGAGGGGGATTTTAGGCATTAGGCATTAGGCATTAGGCATTAGGCATTAGGCGAAAAAGTTAAATAAAATTCGAACTCCGTCTTATTTTGCTCAAAAATCCACAATCCATAATCGTTAATCTCCAATCAAGACATCGACTCATAGACTCATAGTCCTACGACTCCAAAACAAAATTGTAACTTACACTCCCAATAGATCTCTTTAATAAAAAACACCCTATCGTCTTTGAATTTTCTTGCGCACATTTATCTATCTGGTACCAATGAATTATTAACCATTGGTAATTTTATAGCCGATGGTATTAAAGGCAAGAAATACCTTAAATATGAGGAAGGTATTCAACGCGGCATCCTGATACATCGTTGGATTGACACCTATACCGATAGTCATCCTATTGTAAAGCAAAGTACCAAACGCCTGCATTCCAAATATGGGCATTATAGCGGGGTGATTGTAGATATTTTGTACGATCATTTTTTAGCTAAAAATTGGAAGCAATATCACTCACAAGAATTAGACGATTACATTACAGATTTCTATCAGCTTCTCAACGACAATTACTCAAAACTCACCCCACGGATTCAGAAAATGATGGTGCCTATGATGGAACAGAATTGGCTACTCAGTTATGCGAGTCTTGAGGGTATAGAAACCGTCTTATATAACATGAGTTTTCGTATTAAGAAACGAGTGCCCATGGATGAGTCTATTGAAGACCTCAAAGAGCATTATGAAGCCTTTGAGGAAGAATTCACTGCTTTTTTTGCCGAGTTAGAAGACTTTGTGGCAATGAAGTTGAAAGAGCTATAAGTTTGATATATTTACAGAAACCAATTTAATCTTGATGAAAAAACTAATCCTATTTCTTGCTCCCCTTCTCTTATTAACGAGTTGTAAAACAGAACCACCAAAAAAAGAAATTCAACGCGGACTAATAACTCAAAAGGCGATGGTGGTTTCTGCTCGAGAAGAAGCTTCTAAGATTGGCACTATGATTATGGCGCAGGGAGGAAACGCTTTTGATGCGATGGTCGCAACAGAGATGGCCTTGGCAGTTACCTACCCTTTTGCAGGAAATTTAGGTGGCGGAGGCTTTATGGTATATCGCACAGGAGCTGGTGACATTGGATCTTTGGATTATAGAGAAAAAGCGCCAGGTGCGGCTTCCCGAGATATGTACCTAGATGAAGAAGGAAACGTGATTCCCAACTTAAGTACTGAAGGCGCTATGGCCGTGGGTGTTCCTGGAACGATTTCAGGGATTTTTGCAGTACATGAGAAATTTGGTTCTTTATCAATTGAAAAAATATTACGTCCAGTTATAGAATTGGCTCAAAACGGATATGTAGTTACTGAGAATCAGGCAGCTCGCTTTGCTAATTATAGTGAAGTGTTCACTCGTGTTAATGGTGATAGCGTTTTGTATAGTCGCGCTTTCGCGAAAGCGGAAACTGTAAAAAATCCGGCACTTGCTGCAACCTTAGAACGAATAATTGCTAATGGAAAGTCTGAATTTTACGGCGGTGAAACAGGACAGAAAATGGTTGCTTACCTCCAAGAAAGAGGCGGTATCATGACCGTTGACGATCTAAAAGCATATGAAGCACAATGGCGAACGCCAGTAACTTTTAATTATGACAATTTACGCGTGATTTCTATGAGTCCGCCCTCGAGTGGTGGCGTTTGTCTCGCTCAAATCATGGAAATGATTGAACCCTATGATGTGTCTACTTTAGGCCACAATTCTGAGAAGACCATTCAAGTGATTACTGAAGCCGAACGCCGTGCCTATGCCGATCGTAGTTTCTATCTTGGAGATCCTGATTTTGTACATATCCCATTAGATACTTTGATCTCTGATACATATGCCAAAAATAGAATGGATAAGTTTTCATGGGATAAAGCAACACCTTCAAGTGAAGTTAGTCATGGAGATTTGCCAGGATATGAAAGTATGGAAACTACGCATTACTCGATAGTAGATCAGTTTGGAAATGCCATTGCCGTAACGACAACCTTAAACGGAGCCTACGGTTCTAAATTATATGTAGACGAAATTGGTTTCTTCTTAAACAATGAAATGGATGATTTCTCTTCTAAACCAGGGGTTCCTAATATGTTCGGATTGCTGGGTGCAAAGGCTAACGAGATTGCTCCTGGGAAAAGAATGTTATCGAGCATGACGCCAACGCTGGTTGAAAAAGATGGAGAATTCTGGATGACCGTTGGTACACCTGGCGGTTCTACAATAATTACATCTGTATTACAAACTATCTTAAATGTGCATGAATTTGAAATGGGAATGCAAGAAGCAGTGAACGCTCCTCGTTTCCACCATCAATGGATGCCAGATATGATCATGTTTGAACCTGATAGTTTTGATCAAAGTATTTTAAAGAATCTCACAGCTAAAGGCTATGCTCCTAATGAAGAAGTTTCCAAAATTCTAGGAAAGGTAGATGGTATTCTTATACTACCGGATGGCTCATTAGAAGGAGGCGCCGATCGTCGTGGGGATGATGCAGCTGTAGGTTTCTAAGGATGGGTTTTGTAGACGATCTTATAAAACAACTCAAGCAAGAGAAAAACGATGAACAGGCACTTGCAATGGAAGCCTATATGAAACAAAGATTTCCATTTTTAGGTGTTAAAGCACCTCTGCGTCAACAGATTCTTAAAAATCTCATTAGTGCTTATAAAACCTCTCTAGATCGTTCTTCGATTATTGATATTAGCAAAAGGCTTTATGAACAGCCAGAACGTGAGTTTCACTATTGTGCCGTGGAGCTCGTAAGTCGGTTTTTAAAAAAGAAATTTCTAAGGAAAGATATTTCTTTTATTAAATATCTCATTGTTACTCATTCTTGGTGGGATACTGTGGATATGGTTTGCAAACACCATTTAGGTAATTATTTAAAACTCTACCCAAACGAAACAGAGGCAGTAATAAAAAGCTATAGTGAGGTAGATTATCTTTGGCTTAATCGCTCTGCTATTTTGTTTCAATTAGAATACAAATCAGAAACAGATCAGAACTTACTTTTTAATTTGTGTCTCAAACATAAAGACTCCAAAGAATTTTTTATAAATAAAGCGATTGGCTGGGCATTGAGAGAGTATAGTAAAACGGCTCCGGAGGCGGTCCGCAAATTTGTTGGCCAGCATAACTTTGCTCCTTTGAGTCGGAAAGAGGCCTTACGATTACTATCATAGCTATGGGTGATGTCATGTACCTTTATAATTACCTCATGGAAGCTCTCTTCATTGGGTTTGGAATAGTTACGATCCTTCTTCTGCTACCTTATCGTTTTCTCGGAAAAGAATTACAGTTACATGTAGATAGATGTATCAAGAGTATCACTAAGATGATGCCTTTTGTAGCGCTCGTATATCTCATGGTGGCAGTTGGATTCATTATACAGGATGCCATTTCTCTAAATAACGGCAATGGAAGCTTAGAAAGAATGAAAGGTCCATATGGAGGAGCTTATGTCTTTAAGGTATTCCTAATTCCTATGACTTTATTACTACTTTGGATGAACCGAGTGTCAAGTCGTAAACTGTGGATATTTTTGCTTGCAATTGTGGTAGGATTCTCTTTCATTATTATGAATGAACGCTTTGTTATTTTTATCACTTCCATACATAGAGACTTTCTACCTCCATATTCAAAAGGCTATGACTATGATATCTTTTTCTTTTTTGGGCGCTTTCTTTTGGAGCAAATTGTCATTTTTTGTGTGCTTTTTATTCCTATTCATTTCTTCACAATACAAAATAAAGCCACGGAAAACAACTAAATAAATTAGGCTTTTACAATTTTGTTAAAATCTAACCCATACGTCCTTAGGATATTACAAAACTTTTTAAATTTATACTATGCGTGCATAATAAATTGTATTATATTTACAAGGTTATTCGCAACCATAATCTATGAAAGATAAAACAATTGATTACTGCCTTAGGGCCACATGGCAATCAGTAATGAAAATGTATAATGAGCAAGCTTCAAAATTTGACGTAACAATGGCGGTAGGTTTTGCGCTTTTGAGTATCGATCCAGATGAAGGAACACCTTCTACGGCTTTAGGGCCACGAATGGGAATGGAAGCCACTTCGCTTTCACGTACCCTTAAGACAATGGAAGAAAAAGGACTCATTATACGAAAGCCCAATCCTGCAGATGGCCGTGGTGTTCTTATTCACCTAACGGATTTTGGGATTGAAAAAAGGGAATTCTCAAAGGATCAAGTAATTCGCTTTAATAGTGCGGTTCGCGGACAGATTTCAGAAGAGAAAATTGGTCATTTCTATGAGGTAATAGAAACCATCAATGATTTGATTCAAAATAAAAAAATATATAACCAAGAAGAAATAACAATCAAATAATGGCAAAACGTAGGATTAGAAAAGTCGCCGTCATTGGTAGTGGAATTATGGGAAGCGGTATCGCTTGTCATTTTGCTAATATTGGCGTGGATGTACTTTTACTTGATATCGTTCCTCGTGGATTGAACGACAAGGAAAAAGCAAAAGGATTGACCTTAGAAGATAAAGTAGTGCGTAACAGGATGGTAAATGATTCCTTGACTGCAGCTTTGAAGAGTAAGCCCTCTCCTATCTATAATATCGCTTTCGCGAAAAGAATTACAACAGGTAACCTTGAAGACGACATCGCCAAGGTGAAAGACGTCGATTGGATTATCGAAGTAGTTGTAGAACGTTTGGATATCAAACAACAAGTGTTTGAAAACCTTGAAAAACACAGAACACCAGGAACCTTAATTACTTCCAATACTTCGGGAATACCTATTCACTTTATGAGTGAAGGTCGCAGTGAAGATTTCCAGAAGCATTTCTGTGGGACACACTTTTTTAATCCTGCACGTTATTTAAAATTATTTGAAATCATCCCTGGACCGAAAACGGATCAAGGGGTTCTTGATTTCTTAAACAATTACGGAGAACAATTCCTAGGAAAGACTTCTGTTATTGCTAAAGATACACCTGCATTTATAGGAAACCGTATTGGAATCTTTTCAATTATGAGCTTATTCCATACCGTAAAGGAAATGGATATGACTGTTGAAGAAGTTGATAAACTTACTGGTCCAGTTATTGGACGTCCTAAGTCGGCCACCTTTAGAACAGTAGATGTTGTAGGTTTAGATACTTTGGTGCACGTTGCCAATGGTATTGAAAAAAACTGCCCTAAAGACGAACGTTCGGCTTTATTCCAATTGCCTGATTTCATCAATACCATGATGAAAAACAAATGGCTAGGTTCAAAATCGAATCAAGGTTTTTATAAAAAAAATGTATCGCCGGAAGGTAAAAAAGAAATTCTGACCTTAGATCTTAATACGCTAGAGTATAGATCTGCACAACGTGCAAAATTTGCAACCTTAGAGCTTACAAAAACGATAGACAATGTAGCCGATCGTTTTCCTGTCCTAATTAAAGGAAAGGACAAGGCTGGAGATTTCTATCGTAAATCTTTTGCGCACCTTTTTGCCTATGTACAAAACCGTATTCCTGAAATCACAGACGAACTATACAAGATAGACGACGCGATGAAGGCTGGTTTTGGATGGCAACACGGTCCTTTTGAGATCTGGGATGCTATTGGTGTTGAAAAAGGAATCGAACTTATGAAAGCCGAAGGACTGGAAACAGCTCCTTGGATTTCAGAAATGCTTGCTGCTGGAGGTAAAAGTTTCTACGAGGTAAAAGACGGAGCCACTTACTTCTACGATATTCCTTCAAAATCACAAACCAAAAAACCTGGTCAGGATAGTTTTATTATTCTTGACAATATCAGAAAGCAAACCGAAGTCTTTTCAAACTCGGGTGTTTCTGTACAGGATCTTGGCGATGGTATCTTGAATGTAGAATTCCGCTCTAAGATGAATAGTATTGGTGGCGATGTCCTTGCCGGAATCAATACAGCTATTGATATGGCTGAAAAAGATTTTGACGGACTCGTAATAGGAAACCAAGGTACTAACTTCTCTGTTGGCGCAAACATTGGAATGATCTTTATGATGGCTGTTGAGCAAGAATATGAAGAGCTCAATATGGCGATCAAATATTTCCAAGATACAGTAATGCGTTTGCGTTACTCATCTATACCAACAGTTATGGCACCTCACGGAATGACTCTAGGTGGTGGTTGTGAGTTAACACTGCATGCCGACCGCGTAGTCGCTGCAGCCGAATCTTACATTGGACTTGTTGAGTTTGGTGTTGGTGTAATCCCTGGTGGTGGTGGTTCAAAAGAGATGGCTTTACGTGCCTCTGATATGTTCCAAAAAGGAGATGTACAGCTTAATGTATTACAAGAGCACTTCTTAACCATTGGTATGGCTAAGGTATCAACATCGGCTTATGAAGCTTATGATTTGAATATTTTGAAGCCAGGAAAGGATATAGTAGTCGTAAATCGTGATCGTCAGATAGCAACAGCCAAAGCCGTTGCACGTCAAATGGCTGATATAGGATATACACAACCTGTAATGCGTAATGATGTACTCGTTCTTGGAAAGCAAGCCTTAGGAATGTTCTTAGTAGGAACAGACTCTATGGAAGCCAGTCATTATATCTCAGAACACGATAAGAAAATCGCCAATAAACTTGCCTATGTTATGGCAGGAGGAGATTTATCAGAACCTACGAGAGTAAGCGAGCAATATCTATTAGATATCGAACGCGAAGCATTCTTAAGTTTAACAACAGAGCGCAAAACCTTAGAACGTATTGAGCATATGTTGAAGAAAGGGAAACCATTGAGAAACTAGTGTAATTCGCTATTGCGAACTGAAACAAGACTAAAGGGAGGCAAGAATCAGGATTAAAACATGACTAGACATAATTTTAAGAAACTACAAATTTGGGAAGATAGTATGAGTCTTATCGATGATTCCTATGCCCTAACCAAATCGTTTCCAGATTATGAGAAATTCGGATTAACGAGTCAAATGAATAGATGTGCTGTATCAATAGCAAGTAACATTGCCGAAGGATCCAGTAAAAGCACTGATAAGCATTTTCTAAACTATCTAGAGTCAAGTTTAGGTTCTGCTTTTGAATGGGAAACACAATTAATAGTCTGTAAGAGACAAAAATATATTGAAGAAAATATGTTCTCAGATTTGGAAAAACGAGTAACAGTGTTACAAAGTAAAATTTCAAACTTTATGGACAGGTTAAAAAAGTAAAACGTCCTGACTCTTGAATCCTTTGATTCTTGATTCTTTGAACGCAGTTCAAACTAATTTTAATTATGAAAACAGCATATATAGTAAAAGCCTACCGTACTGCCGTAGGGAAAGCACCAAAAGGAGTATTTCGCTTTAAGCGTACAGATGAATTAGCTGCAGAGACCATCGAATATATGATGAAGGAGCTGCCTAATTTTGATAAAACCCGTATCGATGATGTCATCGTTGGTAACGCAATGCCAGAAGGTTCGCAAGGACTCAATATGGCACGACTTATTTCATTGATGGGATTAGACACTGTTGATGTTCCTGGAGTAACGGTAAACCGTTTTTGCTCCTCAGGAATTGAAACTATTGGAATAGCTACAGCAAAAATTCAAGCAGGAATGGCCGATTGTATCATCGCAGGTGGTGCAGAAAGCATGAGTGCGGTGCCAATGACCGGTTTCAAACCAGAATTGAATTATGATGTCGTAAAGTCTGGTCATGAAGATTATTACTGGGGAATGGGAAATACAGCAGAAGCTGTTGCCAACCAGTTTAATGTTTCTCGTGAAGATCAGGATGAGTTTGCGTATCAATCGCATATGAAAGCCTTAAAGGCTCAAGCTGAAAATCGCTTTCAAGATCAGATTGTTCCTATTGAAGTAGAGGAAACCTTCTTGAATGCTGCTGGTAAAAAAGAATTAAGAAAATATACAGTGACTAAAGATGAAGGACCTCGTGCTGGAACAAGTACAGCAATCCTTAATAAACTTCGTCCTGTATTTGCTGCTGGCGGAAGTGTAACTGCTGGTAACTCCTCACAAATGAGTGATGGTGCAGCCTTTGTATTGGTGATGAGCGAAGAAATGGTGAAGGAATTAAATCTGGAACCAATTGCACGTTTAGTCAACTATGCCGCTGCAGGTGTTGAGCCACGCATCATGGGAATTGGCCCCGTAAAAGCCATTCCTAAAGCGTTAAAGCAGGCAGGATTAAAGCAGAGCGATATTGAATTGATCGAATTAAACGAAGCTTTTGCTTCTCAATCGCTTGCAGTAATGCGCGAACTAGATCTTAACCAAGAAATCGTCAATGTAAACGGAGGAGCTATTGCCCTAGGACACCCATTAGGATGTACAGGAGCAAAACTTTCGGTACAGCTTTTTGATGAAATGCGCAAGCGTGACATGTCCGGAAAATACGGAATGGTTACAATGTGTGTTGGAACAGGACAAGGAGCAGCAGGGATTTACGAATTTTTGAAGTAAACGTTTGATTTCGCTTTCCAGTCTGACGACAGGTAGGCGCTAAATGAAACAAGACGAAAGGGAAGCAAGAGTCAAGACTTAATGTGTTGGAAACAACGTCCTGACTCCTGACTCATTTAAGTCATGATTCGCACTTTTTGGCCTACCAAAAATGCCTCCCAAACTTGAAAAAAAAGTATATAATAAACCAAAGAGAATTTTCGCGGAAGCGCAATTAATACATTAAAACAATGAGTACAGAAGTAACAGAAAAAGATATCCTACGTGGAGGACAATTTATAGTAAAGGAAACGGCTTGTGAAGATGTCTTCACCATGGAAGACTTTTCAGAAGAGCAGAGAATGATGCGTGATAGTACAAAGGAATTTGTAGATCGTGAAATCTGGGCGCATTGGGAACGTTTCGAACAAAAAGATTATGCGTTTACAGAAGAATGTATGCGTAAAGCGGGCGAACTAGGTTTATTAGGTATCGCTGTTCCTGAAGCCTATGGCGGAATGGGAATGGGCTTTGTCTCAACCATGCTTGTTTGTGATTATATCTCTGGAGCAACAGGATCTTTTAGTACGGCTTTTGGTGCTCACACCGGAATCGGAACAATGCCTATTACACTTTATGGAAATGAAGAGCAAAAACAAAAATATGTGCCAAAACTCGCCTCAGGAGAGTGGTTTGGTGCCTACTGTTTAACAGAACCTACAGCTGGTTCTGATGCAAATTCAGGAAAGACCAAAGCAGTACTTTCAGAAGATGGTACACATTACGCTATTTCTGGACAAAAAATGTGGATTTCAAATGCAGGATTCTGTAATCTGTTTATCGTTTTCGCACGTATCGAAGATGATAAGAACATTACTGGATTTATCGTAGAGAACGACCCTTCTAATGGAATCGCCTTAGGTGATGAAGAAAAGAAATTAGGGATTCACTCCTCTTCTACGCGTCAAGTATTCTTTAGCGAATGTAAAGTTCCCGTTGAAAATATGCTTTCTGAGCGTGGCAACGGATTTAAAATTGCAATGAATGCATTGAATGTTGGTCGTATCAAACTTGCAGGTGCTTGTCTTGATGCCCAACGTCGTGTAACTGATGAGGCCATCAAATACGCCCAAGAACGTGAGCAGTTTAAAACTCCTATCATTGATTTTGGAGCGATTAAGGCTAAGTTGGCGCAAATGGCAACTAATGTATATGTAGATGAGTCTGCATCTTACAGAGCAGCCAAAAATATTGAAGACCGTATCGCTATGCGTGAGGCAGCAGGTAACTCACACCAAGAAGCAGAATTGAAAGGTGTTGAAGAATATGCAATTGAGTGCTCTATCTTAAAAGTAGCCGTTTCTGAAGACGTACAAAATACGGCAGATGAAGGGATTCAGATTTTTGGAGGAATGGGCTTCTCAGCCGATACTCCTATGGAATCTGCTTGGCGTGATGCACGTATCGCTCGTATTTATGAGGGTACAAATGAAATTAATCGTATGCTTTCGGTAGGAATGATGATGAAGAAAGCTATGAAAGGACATATAGACTTTATGGGCCCTGCAATGGCAGTAGCCGATGAGTTGACAGGTATCCCTTCTTTTGAAACTCCTGATTACTCAGCGACTTTATCAGAAGAGAAAGCGCTGGTTGCCAAATTGAAAAAAGTATTTTTAATGGTGGCGGGAGCTGCTGCTCAGAAATACGGTGCTCAATTAGAAGATCACCAACAGTTATTAATGGCAGCTTCAGATATCTTAATTGAAATCTACATGGCTGAAAGTGCTATCCTACGTACGGAGAAAAATGCAAAACGCTCAGGTGTTGAAGGTCAAGCGACACAAATCGCTATGACACAATTGTATTTATTCCAAGCGGTCGATATCATCCAAACTAAAGCTAAGGAAGCGATTGTTTCTTTTGCTGAAGGTGATGAACAACGTATGATGTTGATGGGACTTAAGCGTTTTACTAAATATCAAAACCAACCAAATGTTATCGCACTTCGCAACCAGATCGCAGCCGATTTGGAAAAAAGTGGCGAATATCGTTTTGACGGTTAAGGCGTACTCAAAATGGGTACTCCCTACGGAAACACCCCTTCCTATGCCCCCCTTATAGGAAGTTATTTTGAGTATATGCGTTTCGCTTTCGCGAAATTGCAATTAAAACCACCCCTTTATGGAGGTGGTTTTTTTGTGCCTAAAACTTGTCCCGTCCTGAAATAGCGATACACTAAAACCTTAGTGTAATGAAAACATCAG
>CAXBCS010000027.1:0-43638 GCA_963974305.1 uncultured bacterium | reverse complement strand
TTAATGGGTTAATGGGTTAATGGGTTAATGGGTTAATGGGTTAATGGGTTAATGGGTTAATGGAATTTAAAAATTATTTTGCATTTTTACGAGCAACAGACATAACTTTTGCAATTTCGACAGCTTCTTTTATAAAGTTTTCCAACTGTTCTTCTAAAGCCATTTTTGTATCTCTGAACATCTCAAGCCAGAAAATAGTTTCATCTGCTTCTTCAACAACTATTGACATTTTAGAATAAAATTCTTTTGATGATCTAGCTATACAAGCTGCACTATAATTGGCAACAGTAGAAGTGACTGAACGTATTAATTGCCTTCCCATCACTCTTGTGGCATCGGTCTTAGGCATTTAATCGTAAAACAGCACAATCTCAACAGCTAGTGCTTTGGTCCTACTTTTAAAGTGTTCAATAAATTTTACTTTCTCCATTGCCAATCATTTTTTCATTCAATAATTCAATCCTTCCCTTTATATTACCGAAAATCCAAACGCATAGGGATCGTCTTCATCTATCGTGATTGTGTTTTGACCATAAATACGGGCCCAGCCTTGAATACTTGGGATGATTGCTTTATGGTCTCCTAAGGCAACTTCTTTTTCTACTTTTCCTACAAATTTTGACCCAATGAAACTTTCATGAACAAAGGCTTCTCCTAGCTTTAATTTTCCTTTCGCATATATCTGTGCTAATCGCGCTGATGTCCCGGTTCCACATGGACTGCGATCGATGGCTTTATCGCCATAAAAAACAGCATTTCTGCCATCGGATGTTGGATCAATAGGATCACCTGTCCACAGCATATGAGTGACATCACGAATGGTATCGTTTTCAGGATGGATAAATAGGTTTGGGTATTTCTCGTTGATGCGATTTCGCACTATTTGGCTATATTGGATAATCTGCCCAGCGGTAAAGTCATGCACTCCAGAAAAATGTGGTTGCGGATCTACAATAGCATAGTAATTTCCTCCATAAGCCACATCAAAACTAATCTCGCCTAACTCTGGACATTCTACAGTTAGGTTTTCTGCTGCGAGATAGGATTTTACATTGGTGAGTTTTACCCAGTCGACTTTCGTTCCTGTTTGTTGGTAGTCAATTTCTACAAGTCCTGCAGGGGCTTCCATGCGAATTTTCCCAGGTGTTTTTGGAGTAACTAAGCCTTCTTCAATAGCAATTGTAATGGTTCCTATGGTTCCATGTCCGCACATTGGGAGACAACCGGATGTTTCAATAAATAAGACAGCAAAATCATTGGCAGGATCGTGCGGCGGGTATAAAATACTTCCACTCATCATGTCATGACCTCGAGGTTCAAACATCAAGCCTTTACGGATCCAGTCATATTTTTTTAGAAAATGCTGCCGTTTCTCACTCATTGTCTTCCCTTGAAGTTCTGGTCCTCCAGCTTTTACCAGTCGAACAGGATTACCACAGGTATGCGCATCTATGCAGGTGAATGAATGTATCAATGGTTGAAAGTTTTTAAATTATAATGCCTATTTTTTTGATAATTGCTTTCGGCTAACCCATTCCTTCACCCTCTTTTCCAAAATTTCTAAAGTCACCGTTCCTTGTTCGAGAATTACTTCGTGAAATTCTCTAATATCAAATTTGTCGGCCAAGTTAAAAGTAGCTGTTTTGCGGAGTTCCCTAATTTTGATTTCTCCAATTTTGTAGGAAAGCGCTTGACCTGGCCAGGAGATATAACGATCGGTTTCTGTATTTACTTCGTGCAAGGAAAGAGCAGTATTAGAAGCCATATAGTCCACTACTTGTTCGCGGGTCCAACCTTTGGCATGAATCCCAGTATCTACTACCAAACGGCAGGCTCTCCACATCTCATAGGTGAGTTGGCCAAAGCGTTCATAAGGGGTGGTATACATTCCCATTTCTGCAGCTAGATATTCTGTATACAGTCCCCAGCCTTCTCCGTAGGCAGATAGATACATATTGCGTCTAAACTGCGGAATACTGTCTCCTAATTCGTTATTGAGACTGCCTTGCAAATGATGTCCAGGTACTGCTTCGTGAACTGTCAGAGATGGCAGAGTGTACAACGGCCGACTCGGCAAATCATAGGTGTTTACCCAATAATACCCCGGTTCTAAACTATTTTTTGAAGTTCCTACATAACGACCTCCCGTATATTTTGGAGCGATTGCATCTGGCACTGGCGCTACTCCATAAGGTTTACGCGGCAAGGTTTTGAAAAACCGTGGCAATTGTGCATCGGCACGTTTTGCCATATCTCTTGCGATCATTAACAACTGCTCGGGTGTTTTTGCATAAAACTGCTCATCTGTTCGTAAGAAATGCAGGAAGTCGGCGAAGCTACCATCGAAGTTTACTTCTTTGATAATCTTCTCCATTTGCGCCCGAATACGAGCTACTTCGCTCAGCCCTTTTTGATGAATCTCATCGGCAGTAAGGTCAAGAGTTGTATAGTAATCGATTCTATTTTGATAATAGGCAGCGCCATTAGGCGTTTCTGAAACCCCAATACTCGTTCGTGTTTTTGGATAGTATTCTGTTTCAAAGAATTCCTTAATGCGTTGAAAAGACGGGATCACCTTTTGGGTAATCACCTCTCTTCCAAGAACCCAAAGAGAGTCTTTTTGTTCAGGTGTTATGTAGGTTGTAAGGTTTTTAATTGGTGACAGGAAATAATGGTCATCCACCGTTTCATTCATTTTAGGAATGTGTGTATCATAGGTCGATTCATACCCATTAAAAATTACCCTAGGTTGTGACACCCCTTTCTCTAATCCTTCTCTCAGTAAAGGCAGATATTGATCTACCACATCTGGCATCGCTTCAAGTCTTTTTAGGTAAAATTTTGCCTCCTCATAACTACCAACGGGACGGACCATATAATTCCAACTACTGTGAAATCCTGAATCAGACAAGAGCGGATTCAGGTACATTTCGTATTCAAAATAATCAACCCTTTCTTGCAGTTTAAACTTTAGTAATTCCAGGGAGATTGCATCAGTTTCCGAGAGTTCTTTGTCTGAAATCTTCGCAAGCTTTTCTAGTTGCGCTTTCGCGAAAGCGGCCTCTTTTTCAAAATAATCCTTAGAAAATAAGCCCATTGGGTAGGCTTCACGATCGTAACCCCGATGCTGCTGCACCTCCTGAATAATACTGTCTAACTTTATGTTTGTTTTCTGTGCCTTTGCTCCAAAAGTGAAACAAAAGAGAACCAAAAAAATTGTTATTTTTTTCATAGAATTATGTTTAATCCCCGTGGACATATTGCCCTAATTTTTTAAGAAATCAGGCAGTAAATCAACAGGGAAATCTTGATAACTAAACGGTCGCACCCATCGTACAATACTTTGATTCCCGACCGCGCTAAAACGGCTATCTGTCGACGCAGGATATGGACCCCCATGGGTCATTGCATCGCTCACTTCGACACCGGTAGGCACTCCATTAAAAATGATACGTCCCACACGGTTTTGTAGCGCAGTAACCAATGGCGCTAATGATCCATATTCGTCTTTTTCGGCAATAACGGTAGCTGTTAATTGTCCTTCTAAATGGCGTATAATTTCCAAGCGCTGTTGGTCATCATCACAAAGTACTACTAAAGAAAATGGGCCAAATACCTCTTGATGTAATTTTGAATTTCTTAAAAACTCAGCACCTTCAACCGTGGCTAACTGTGCGTGCACATAATTTTCACGGATATCTCCAGTATGAGCAGCGACAATTTGAACCCCTTTTTCGTAACTCATCTTTTCACTTTTCTCAGCATAGGTTTTTGCAATATTGGGATGGAGCATACATTGAGCGTCCATATCTGACGTCTTTTCGCCTAAATCTTTGACAAACTTGCTCAGCGATGAGCTTTTGACGCCAATAATCAAACCCGGATTTGTACAGAACTGACCCGTGCCTAAGGTGATAGAACTGGCATAGGTTGCTGCAAGTTCTTCTCCTCTATTTTTTAGAGCCCCTTCAGTGATTACAACGGGGTTAATACTTCCCATTTCTGCAAATACTGGGATAGGTTCATTACGTTCGGCGGCGAGATTGTATAAGGCGCGGCCTCCACGGATACTTCCAGTAAAACCAATAGCTTTTACATCAGGATGTTTAGCTAGAGTTTGGCCAACTTCAATCCCAGAGCTATTTAGGTTAGAGAAAACACCATCGGGCATTCCTGTTTCCACAGCTGCTTTGATTATAGCCTGAGAAACTAATTCTCCAGTGCCTGAATGCATAGGATGTGATTTTACAATTACGGGGCAACCAGCGGCTAGTGCACTAGCTGTATCTCCACCAGCAGTTGAATAGGCTAGCGGAAAGTTACTCGCTCCAAAAACGACAACCGGCCCTAGGGGAATTAAGACTTTTCGCAAGTCGGGTTTGGGCATCGGTTGTCTATTGGAATCTCCTTGGTCTATAGTAGGATTACGCCAGTTTTCATTTTCAATAAGTGTTGCAAACATGCGAAGTTGTCCGATCGTACGACCACGTTCACCTTTTGCTCTTCCTTCTGGAAGGCCACTTTCAGACATATAACATTGAATGAGGGTGTCATCCAGTTCTAAAATATTGTCGGCGATTGCATTTAAAAAGGCAGCTCTTTTGGAACCTGGCAGTTGGCTATACGTTGCAAAAGCCGACTGTGCCTTGGCAACAGCTTTGTTGATCTCTTCGTTACTGGCTTCATAAAATAACGTTTTATTAGCCTCGTTTGTTTTTGGGTTTGTTGTGGTATAAGTTACCGCACTCTTCGCACTTAAAGTATTTCCTATATAATTTTTTCCAGTGATCATATGTAATGTTCTATGTCTAAAAAGTGTTCCCTGATTAAAGGGAGGCTTTTTTTAGCCTAATTAATTTATTTCAAACCCTTTAATCTTTCTTTATGTGCCTCCAAATCTACTGTTTTGTGTACGACTTTTGTCGATACAGGATACTTCTCCAATAGTCTTTCTGGTCGTATAGGTCTAGGATGGAAATCCCCGCCGCAATTGGGGCAGACATGTTCTAAAACAGTTTCCACACAAGTAGCACAAAAGGTACATTCGAAGGTGCAAATCATCGCTTCTTTTGAATCGAAGGGAAGATCTTTTTTACAATTTTCGCAAGATGGGCGTATTTCTAGCATTATAGATTTTTATAATTAGGAAGCTTCGGTCGTGTTGCTATTCCATTTTTGATTACTTCAAGCACATGTGTACGCTCTGCTCCTGCCAATGGAAGTCTAGGTGCTCTAACATATTCTGTACCGATTCCTGTATGCACCTCGGCCAGTTTTATGTTCTGTACTAATTTCGGGTTTATATCTAACTCTAGCAAGGGCAAGAACCATCGATAAATTTCGAGAGCTTCTTTGATACGCCCTACCCGTTGCAATTCGTAAATAGCTACTGTTTCTGCCGGAAAGGCATCAACAAGTCCTGCTACCCATCCATCGGCTCCCATCAATAATGATTCAAGGGCTAAAGTATCGACTCCTGTCATTATTTTGAGACGATCTCCAAAGGCATTTTTTATACGTGTTACATTTGAAATATCACGTGTAGATTCTTTCACCGCTTGGATATTATCATATTTTAAAATCTCATGAAACATATCCAATGTCACTTCGATTTTATAATCTACTGGATTGTTATAAACCATAATAGGCAACTTTGTATTTCGTGCTACAGCTCCAAAATACTCAACGACCTCTGCATCACCTGCCTTATATCTCATAGGCGGCAGCATCATTAAGCCACTTGCGCCATCCTTCTCTGCTCTATGGGCAGCAGCGATAGCTCCTTTGGTACTTTGCTCGGCGATATTTATTAGTACAGGGACTTTTCCGTCCACCATTCTCACCGTTTCTGTCGTTAAAACACTCTTTTCATCATCTGAAAGTGTACTAGCTTCTCCTAGGGTTCCTCCAAGGACAATTCCGTGTACTCCAGCATCTAATTGGGCTTTTATATTGACCCCAAACATTTTCAGATCAAGTTCATCTTGGTCTGTAAATTTTGTAGTGACAGCTGGCATTACGCCTTTCCATTGTAAGCTCATAGGATTTGTTTTTTAATAGAATTTATTTTTTCTCATTTATTACTGACGCTCCTTTAATGATATTCCTTTAAATATTGTGAGGTCAATTGCAAAATATTTCTACTCAAAACTACATCCATATGGAGTAAAAAAATCCTACTCTTTTATCCAATACTATGCGTATTTTATCCTAAATAGGATATTCATACATATTTTATCACCAATAAAGTATCTTTGTAAAATGAAAGCCTTACCCTTTAAGATTCCCAAACCTTCCAACACTGCTATTATTTTTCAGGTGGATAAGGGGTCATTTTATGGGCAATTACATCAACATGAAGAGCTACAGATAAGTCTTATTCAAAAAGGCCGAGGCACATTAGTAGTAGCAGATGCGATTCATCATTATCAAGAAGGAGATTTGCTTATTTTAGGAGGTAATCAGCCTCATGTATTTAGAAATGAAAATACTCAAGGCCTGATGCACACCGTTTTTTATAGTCCGCTCAGTTTTGGAAAGACATTTCTAGACTTGGAAGAAGGTAAGGGTGTTGGGGATTTTTACGCTTTCGCGAAAGCGGGATTCAAAATAAAGGCTTCTCCAGACATTTATGCCTTGTTTGAGTATTTGACTAAAGCCAAAGGCATTCATCGTCTGTCTTATTTTTTACAATTGATTGCAATTTTGAAGGTTGCAAAGAGAGAGACATTATCGTCCTTTGTTTATGGTAAAAAGATCTCTGAAATAGATGGGCAAAAGATGAATGCGATTTTTGACTATTCCCTTGAACACTTTTCAGAACCTATCTATCTAGCCGAAGTTGCCAAAGTTGCCGCAATGAGTCCGAATGCTTTTTGTAAATACTTTAAAAAACGAACGAACAAAACCTATTTCCAGTTTTTGACTGAGGTGCGCTTAGAACATGCCTGCAAATTATTGCGAAACAATCATGAATTGAGTGTTGTTCATATTTCAGAAGCTGCAGGTTTTCAAACACTCTCCCATTTCAATAGGAAATTTAGACAGTATAAAATGTGCGCTCCATCAACGTACAGAAAAACTACGGTTTAGGTGTTTTTCTAGAAGCTAATTCCCCCAAATTCTGTCCCAAAGCGCGCCAAAGATACCTTTCATATTAGAACTATCAGGACGATCCTCTTCTGCGGTAATCGATCCATTTACTTCTTCAGTGAGTTTGTACCTAAATACAAATTTTGGGTCTTGTGGATCTATGGAAATTAAACCAAAACGCAAATCGTTATAGATCCATTGCTCTTTTTCTTTCTCCAGAATATACCAACCTTCAGAGACTGCGATAAGTCGTTGTACCTCATCTTTAGAAATTAGTGATGCAGCTTCCTTTCTTTTTTTAGGAAAGGAGGTAAACGCGATTGGTTTTGAATCAAAAAAAGAATAATCGCCTATCAAATATTGATCTCCTGCATCTACATTGGCGTTCCATAATATGGTATTCATGGGGGCTGGTCTTGTAGACATTTGGGTATAAGCAATATTCTGTTCTTTCAAAGACTCGGTGATTTTGGTATGGGCCGCCCACTTTAATAATAAAGTCAGCGCGAGATATCCAGTACTCAAATAAATACCAAGATTATTGATACGTTTTCGCGAAAGCGATCCTCTCTTTTTAAAGGCTGCAATAATTAGACAAATTAAGAATGGAACCGTGTACAATGGATCGATTACAAAAATGGTGTTGAAAGCTAATCGGCTTTCGAAAGGCCAAAACAATTGAGTCCCCCAGGTTGTAAAAGCATCCAATAATGGATGTGTAAAAAGCCCCCAGAAAAAGAGCTTGGCCCATCCTTGCCACCCTACATCTGGACGTTTTTTTAATTGATGTACTAGCCAACCTAAAATAGGCGCCATCAAAACAGAGAATACAATAGAATGGCTGAACCCTCGATGCATTTCTGTGGCGGTAATTGTGTCGGTCAAAAAACGTGCGATAACATCGAGATCCGGAATAGTACCTGCAATCGCTCCCCAAAGCATGGCCCTGTTACCAATTTTTTTTCCTAAAACGGCTTCACCTACAGCGGCACCGAGAACGATTTGAGTTAAACTATCCAAAGGGTTAATGGGTTAATGGGTTAATGGGTTAATGGGTTAATGGTAATTATGAAAAATGAACTTTTATTCTACGATTTCCATTTTCTTTAAGAGGAAGCTTGCGTTCATATTTTGGCAAATTCCAGGTTTGAAGGTATAGTCAAAATAGAGTTCATCATTTTCAATCCTAGCATCAAAGAAGTGATTTTCTACCTGCGGCAATTCATCTGCAGCTGCACAAAGGCTTAAATCATGTGTTGCGATAATTCCCGTGGCTTTTGAATGCACTAGTTTATCAACAAACTTTCGAGATCCTATGGCTTTATCGGTGCTATTTGTTCCTTTTAAAATCTCATCTAGAATAATAAAATACCGATCATTCTCAATTTCGTCTACGATAAACTTTAGGCGTTTGAGTTCGCTAAAAAAGTAACTCTCATCATCAGTCAAACTGTCTGTGGTGCGCATACTTGTTATCAATTTGATAGGCGTATAGCTTGCCTCATCTGCACACACTGGGAGACCCAAATTTCCCATAACGATGTGAAGGGCAACCGTACGCAAGAAGGTACTTTTACCAGCCATATTTGCGCCCGTTATAATAAAAAACTGTTCCCTATTAATTGTAAAATCATTTTTTATCGCAATTTCAGGATTCAAGAGTGGATGCGATGCCCCTTTGGATTTGAGGGTATTTCCGTTTTCAGTAATTGTAGGATAACTATGAGATGGATGATTGAAGGCATAATTTCCTAGACTGTTATAGGCATCAAAAAAAGCAATGGCTTCAAACCAGATTCCTACTTCATTCTTGTGGCTGCTAATCCATTGTTCTATATCGGCAGAAATTGCTATATCTCTAAGGAAAAATCCATTGGCGATAATTCCAATCAGGATGTTATTTCGTTGATCTAAGGCGTCCAAATGTTTTGAAAAAGTACGGAGTATAGAAGAAGCGCTTTGTGCGTTTGTAATCACTGTTTCTCGCTTTCGCGAAAGCGTAATACATGAAAATTCTTGCCCTTCAATTTCAGACAAAAGTTTGTGGTATTGATCAAAGGTACTCTGCGCCTTTCCCGTGAGATTAGATAAGGATGACACCCCTTTTAAAAAGCGTCCACTAATGATTAATCCTGTCATAAAAACGGCAAAAACAGCCCAGCCAGGAATGAAGTCTGTGAAGTACAATACAAAGGCGAGAATAGAAATGAGCGAAAAAACACGACTAGCAATTTTTGCCTTTTTTGGAATAAAGCTTTGATAGTCCTTGAGCCAATTAACAACGGTTTCAGAAGCTACCTCTGTGTCTAATAAACGGGCAATACCAGAAAAACGCTGACGCCAAGTTGCAAGTGCAGCCAATTCTTGAATGGCTTTTTGTTTTTCAGGAATTGCTATTATATTGTTTGAAGTAAACAGGTTTGCTAATACTTGTGCTCCGGGTTCTAGGGCTGTTCTATTTGCGTATTGAAAAAAGGAACCTCGTCCAAAAAGATCAATGTCCTGACTATAAAAATCTACAGGATTCAAATATTTTTTACCATCTGGAAGGTCATGAAAATCGCGTTTTAAGACTTTCAGTTCTGTTTGGTTAATTTCAATAAGGGCATCAACTAAGTTTCTTTTGTACTGTAATTTGCTGTGACGTGTCACCAAAAACAAAAAAGCTACAATTCCAAGAATTAGAATAGCGACAATAAGTTTTGCGTTGCCTAAAGCGAGGTATACTCCAAAACCTGTGAGTAAAAAAACAATCAATCGGATGGTGCTCGACAGGTTCAATTGGTTCTTCAGGAGGTCACGTTCTTTTTGCTTTTCTGCTAGCTGGCTTTGGTAAAATTGGGCAGGGTTATTCATTTAAAATTTTAAGTCAATATTTTATGATAATGCCTCCAATTCGGCACGCATTTTCTTTGTCATTTTTGCGACTACTAGGTCGTAGGAATGGTCTATTAATTCTAGTAGAAGTTTAGGTGGCACTTCACCAATTACGATGGAATTCCAATGCAATTTATTCATATGAAATGCTCCTGTAATCAACCCATCATAATCTTCTCTCAGTTCCGCTGAACGTTCTGGATCACATTTCAAATTTACCTTGGAAGGGACATGTTCTAATCCGCTTAAAGCAAACATTTTTCCCATAACTTTAAAAACCAAGGTCGTTTCGTCAAAAGGGAAGTCTTCGATAACTCCTTTCTTTCCCAAACAATAAGACCTCAATGCTTCAATGTCCATTACTTTTTAATTTTATAGCCTATTATGGGTGTATCATCTGCGTAGATAACGAGGGAACTTCCTTTTTCTTTTGTAGCAATATCAAAACGAATAAGGTTTCCGTCTACCTCAAAATTTATGGGCTTCTGGGACCCATTATCAATCACATAATACACTTTTGAAGGATTTTTAGATGGGAATGCAAATCTAATGCCTTTCGCTAGTTCTTTTGCTCTTAAAACACCTGATTTTGGAAGCACATACTTATGTTTAAGATCTTTTTGTATCAACAATGGTCGTTTGCTAAAATTCTCTCTGGATAATTTAAAAGCCACATAAGCATCTTCAAAAACCTCTGGCATATGTGTATTGAGAAATAGTTCGTGCGCGGTATTAAAATAGAAGTAAGAAGGTGCTTTGATAAAACGTTCAATATAGCGTCCTGCACCCCAAGTGGGATCCATTAATACTGCCTTTTGATCGACCACCGCAACCACCCACATATGGTTTTTATCAAAGGCACGCTCAATATCACTCACCCTCGTTTTCGTATCTCCTCTTACCACATAGCCGTTTATGTTAAGGAGTTCGCACAACCTTTCAAGAGTGAGCGCATAACCTTCACAAACTGCACGACCATTTTGAACGGTGCGTTTGATTATCAATTCTCTCGAGGCGGCTGTTTTTTGGTTTCGTTCTTCTAGGATCCGGTATTGAAATTTAAATTTATAATATTCTTGAGGATCGTATTCGATATTATTGATTAGCCATGAGTATGCGGCTCTCAATTGATCCATAGGTTTTTTAAAATCTCGTGCTATAAATTTTGCCAATACTTCTGGAGAATCCACGCGATTTGGATATAGTGAAACCAGGGCGTCCACTTTTTCAAAGTCTTGAGCGTTACTGTTTATTCCTGTAAACAGTAGCAAAAGAAGAAGGTAAATTACTTTTTGCATCAGACGGTTATTAAGGTGGCTCCCACTAACTCTTTGTCGGTTGGGCGTTCGAACCATGTTTCCATAAATTCAAAATCGGCATTGGACACTTCAAATTGGAAGGTATCACCTTTATCTGTATTTCGTTGGACGACTCTTTGGCGTCTTATTTCCTTTGGAATATCTAAAAAATGTAATTGATAGTTGAAGGAGTACGCTTTCGCGAAATTGCAAAAATTGGCCCTCCGTTCTTCTTTAGCAAAGCCGAGATCTAAAATACTATCTACACCTGCCTCCTCCAATTGTTTCACCAGAGAGCGAATCATGGTGTCACCACGAGAAATACGCTCCAAGAACCAATCGACGCCATCTGTAGGCTGTTTATCGGCCAAAAAAAGTGTATTATTCCAATGGTCAACTGAAAAAATAACGCCCTGAAGTTTTTCCTTTAAGGCCTGAGCATAGGTTGTTTTTCCGGCACCCGTATTTCCAAGAATCAGATGTATCATGCTGTTTTTTCAGTGAGCTTTGTGCTATTGGATGCTTCAATAATGATTGCTTCATAATCGAGTGTCCATCCTATGGTTCCAACGAGTTGTTCCATTAATTGTATTGTTTCCAATGCTTGGTTAGAGGCTTGTTTATACAATCCACTTTCTGGGATCTTATCAATTATATGCTGTTTTGCTTCCTTATTAATATCGGTAAGATCGGCAGAAGTAAAAGGATTTGCCCAACCTTCTGACTTGCTATAGAATTTAAAATCGGTTTCTATAGAGAGTAACTCTGGTTGCGGAAAATCATATAATCGAATGGATTTTTTTTCTGGATTGGCATCCATTTTTATTTTGGTTAAATCGAAACCTATATGAGCCTTAGCATCTACTAAAATCAAGGCTTTTTTTGTGCCGATTAATTTTTTAATCCATTTATCTCTTAGGCTTTGGTAGTGATAGATTTCAGCAAAATCTCCCTCGACGGTAATGAACTTGCATACGTTACGTATTTTTTCCATTAATATCACCGACTGACTTTGGGCGTGTTTTTTACCCATGCCATTACCGAATCTCCGATAAAGAAAAAAAGCCAGTACAGTTCCCAAAGCGAGTCCTATGAATAAGTATTCCATCTGATAAAGGTACTAAGATTGTTTAAAGATTTGCGCAAAGGTAAAGGGTTAGGACTCTTATTCTTAGTATGCTAATGTTGTAATTCAAGAATGTACACTAGATAGTATGTATATATACTGGTATTAGAGGGAAGCATTACAAAAGAATGTACTTTGATATTTATTGCTTGAAAAGTTTCAATGGACTGATTTTCAATATTATATAACAATTTTAAACATTTTTTTGAAATTACACCACTCTCATGACCTTAGATTTTGAATGTAATAGATTACAAAATATATGGCCATCTGAGACATTCAACGGAAATAGTAATAGCTTCAACGAATAATAGAAAAGTAGTAGATGTTATCCAAAGAAATTTCAAGATTACATAGTAAATTAGATATAACTAATTAAAATATTGTAGTTATGAAGAACATATACTTTTCCTGTTTAATGCTTTTATTATTAGCAGGCTGTACTGAAGAATCTATTGAAACAGACAACGAAGTTCTTAACTTAAGAACGTCTGTGGTTGATTGTTTAGAAGTTGATTTGATTGCTGGACAGAATGAAGTTGCTGGTACGGTTTCTCTTGCCAAAGTTGGCAACAGTGTCCACGTTACTTACTCTACTACTAATGATTGGAAAATCACTGAAACGCACTTATTTGTAGGTGATTGTGGAGATATGCCCGTAAACAATGGTGGTAATCCTAAGGTTGGCAAGTTCCCTTTTAAGGGCTCACATAATAGCGTAGATGAATACACTTATATTGTAAGTTTAGCTGGTCTTCCTGAATGTCTTTGTGTTGCTGCACATGCTGTAGTTGAAAACGATACGACAAATGCAAACGAGACTGCCTGGGGTGAAGGAACTGATTTTCCTGGAAACAGTTGGGCAATGTATTTTGATTTTTGTCAAGATGATTGTGTAATCCCTTTCTAAGAAACGGGGCGTGTAGGCAAGCAAACTTTTAATTTAAATATTATAATAACCAGTAGTTCTTCAAACTTGAGCTACTGGTTTTATTTTGCGATGTTATATAGCATTATTCTATTTTATATAATACAGGCTTACTGGGACTTGCATCATTTTCAAAAGGCGCTATTTGGAGATTGAGAAGGTATCTACCATCGGGTACATGATGGGGCACATAAATCATTTCGGTGATAGTAGCGTCTAGCCTTATTTTGCCATCGACATCCCAAAAAGCATGATGCGCTTTTAATTCTCCTTCATCCTTTTCTCTGTCTACAGACGGAAGGTCGATAAGAAGGTGTTTGATTCCTCTTTTGCGAAATCCTACCATAGCGCTTTCTTCAATGTACGGCCAGTTGGTATGGGACCAGTCCATATCTAGCTTGTCTCGACCATTAGGCAAGGTTCTAATGATTAAAGCTTCTGGTGATTTACCTTTTAGATCATGGTCGACTTGTTTTTTGGAAATTACATAGTCTTCTCCCTTGGGTTCTGGTGCTACTGTAATTACTTCAGCAGTAAAGAAAAATTGGGTGAGATGTTTATTGATCGAATGCACCTTTTCTGTAATATGACCTACCGTCTCCGTATGAGTTCCGTGGGCGTGTGGGTTAAAAGTAATGGTCGTGAAATTGACATCACCCCCTTCACTCACCTTCCCTATCCAATCTCCATCGCTTACAGGTTCAAAAACGGCCTTCCCAATGTACCAAGCAGATGGATGTGTATCTTCCGAAAGTGGAATAGAAATATCAATAGCTTTGGACAAATCTACAGCAAATATGCTGCCTTTATGGGTTATAGTTGCTTTCAAAAAAGGATGGTTTTCGTAAAGATACGTAAACTTATAGCCTGATAAAAGGGCAAATACCTGATGGTTAGACTAGATTAAGTAGAAATAAATCGGCCGCAATACCATCTGATAAGAACTTGCCTTGTTTGGTAACCACCAAGCGATCTTCATCTAGAAATAATAGTTGCTCTATAATGTGTTTTTCAGCTTGTTGGAGTAGGTAAGTTCTCATTTTTTCTCCAAAAAGAGACTTTATTTCCTCCATCAAAACACCCTCTTGGGTACGCAATCGGGTCATTACATATTCATTGTATTGATCTGTCTTAGATAGTATTTCTTCCTCTTGCGGAAGTTTGTCTTCTGCAATGGCTTTAATATAGCGTGGATTATTATTGATATTCCAAGCGCGACGACTCCCATCATAACTATGTGCTGAAGGACCAATTCCTATATATTTTTCACCTTTCCAATAGGCGGTATTATTTCTAGAATGAAATCCTTTTTTAGCAAAATTGCTGAACTCATAATTGACATATCCAGCAGCTTCCATTCGTTCGATAAGAATCTTATGGTGAGCTTGAGCAACCTCATCTTCTACTGGTGGGACTATGCCTTTTTTTATAAAATTTTCTAAGGCCGTTTTGGGTTCCACTGTTAGCGCATATGCTGAAATATGAGGCACATCTAAAGCTAGGGCCTGTTCAATATTTTCTGTCCAACGAGCATTTGTCATCCCCGGGATTCCGTAGATGAGATCGAGGGAACTATTAGGAAAATGCTTTCGCGAAAGCGTTATACAATCCAAAGCTTCTTGCGCATTATGAGCCCGATTCATCAACTTCAAATCTTCTTCAAAGAAGGACTGTACTCCAATGGATAATCGATTGATTTTTGAAGCCGCGAGTTGGGCGATTTTATCTGTTGAAAGATCATCAGGATTTGCTTCCAAAGTGATTTCAGGCTCCTTTTGAATGTTGTAATGAGTATAAACCGTTGCTATCAAAGCATTAATCTCGGCGGTATCAAGTACTGAAGGAGTTCCACCTCCAAAATAAATAGTTGACACCTGCTCATCGCCAAATTCTCCCTTGCGAAGTTCTAACTCCTTTGTGATTGCTGCCAACATAGCCTCCTTTTTTCCCATAGACGTAGAAAAGTGAAAGTCACAATAATGACAAGCCTGCTTACAAAAAGGTATGTGGATATATATGGAAGCCATTACCGATTTTTTAGATATACAATGAGCAATGAACATGTAAAGGCTGAAAAGATGTATAAACCAATGGATATCATATAAACTGGAATTGTTTTTAAGGTGATTAACCACTTAGGTCTTTGAAAAAGCGAGAGCAGGGCAAAAACAAAATATATACCAATAACTGCAACTATCACAAATTGTAAATCATAAGAGATATAGTGTGCCAAAAACATATTGAGCGTACTTAAAATAATATAGAAACCAACCAAGTAGAAGCTTATAGTCCAAGATTCTGCTATAGAGTAGCGCTTATAAAAAAATATTTTCAAAAGTATCCCAAACCAGAATACGAAAAAGAATAGGAATGTATTGATGTTTTCAAACATGAACTTCTGGGTTTGAACCATGAGTTCATTAGAATCTCCACTCACTTTCACAGCAGATGCTAACATAGGGTCATAACCAATAAGTGATCGTACTAAAAGATAAATAATTGTCATGAGCACAAAAAATGCAACTGGCTTATAGTATCGTTTACGTTTACCAGCTAAGAATTCCTGCAACATGGTACCAGGATGGAGGCAAAGCATTTTTATGGTGTAAAATAGAGGTGCATCTACAGAAAATATCGTGTCAAAAAAATCGAGGAGGGTATCTCTTAATGTTATTCTCTGGACACTAGTCTTTTGTCCGCAATGGGGACAAAATTTTGCGTGAATAGTTGTGCCGCAATTTTTACATTGGATGGAGGTATTGTTGTCTTCCATCCTTATTTTTTTACCCTTTTTTCATTCTGTTTCACAAAGGATTCCCAGCCTGAGTAGCTTTTTCCAATTTCAATTTTACCAGAGTTATAAAAGTGGCAAACTGCAGCCGCAAGTCCATCGGTGCTATCTAGGTTTTTAGGAAGTGTTTTAAGTTTGAGGAGTGATTGTAGCATTTTAGCCACCTGTTCTTTACTAGCGTTACCATTACCAGTAATAGCCATTTTTATTTTTTTTGGAAGGTATTCTGTTATAGGAACTTCTCTGCTCAATCCTGCAGCCATAGCCACTCCTTGTGCTCTTCCCAACTTGAGCATACTTTGAACATTCTTTCCAAAAAACGGTGCTTCTATAGCTATTTCATCGGGATGATAGGTATCGATTAACTCGACCGTGCGTTCAAAAATGAGCTTGAGTTTCACATAAGGATCGTTGTATTTAGACAATAGTAATTCGTTCATCTGAAGGAACTCCATTTTTTTACCCACGATTTTAATAAGACCAAAGCCCATGATGGTCGTTCCTGGATCAATGCCTAATATGATTCTTTCTTCTGCCAATACTCCTTTTTTACGTTACTTTGCCAATATGCCCAAGCTACCTCACAAAGCTACACAATTCCTCAGGGTCCTCATCAAACTTTTGATTGTTGGTGTTGCTTCCTTTGTAATCTGGAATTACCTTCAAAATTCAAAGGCATTTCAGGATACTTCTTTATGGCATCAAATTACATTTATATTCACATATAGCAATATAGGAATATTACTATTATTGACTACATTCAATTGGGTTATGGAGATTTTCAAATGGCAATCTCTTGTTTCAAAAACACAAACTATTTCTTTTAAAGCTGCCGCAATTCAATCTCTCACAGCCCATGTGAGTGCGCTAAGTACGCCAGCCAAAATGGGTGATTTTGGAACCAAAGCCATGTATTTTATGCCAAAACAGCGTAAAAAAGTCCTATTTCTAAGTTTTTTGGGGAATTGGTATCAAATGCTTGCGACTGCAATTTTTGGGATAATTGGAATTGGGGTAGTCACTTTTACACTGCTCCCCTCTTTTAGTTGGCATTATGTTCTAGGCGTGATAACTGCTCTGTTTTTCTGGTTCTTATTTCCAAAACTCCTCAATGCAATACGTTGGAGTTTTAAAGGATTTTCATGGCAACGAATTCAAGAATTTACGGCTACCCTTTCTTCGAGCACCAAACAAAAAGCATTAGGTTTTGCCTTCTTAAAGTACCTCATCTTTGCACATCAGTTTTATTTTTTACTCCGTCTTTATAATATTGAATTAGGCTATGGCCTTTCTATGGGCCTCATAAGTAGTATGTATCTCCTTAGTTCGCTAGTACCCGTTATGCAACTTCTTGATGTGGTGGTAAGCGGTGGTGTAGCAGTTCTTGTTTTTGGGCTTGCAACTACGAATGAAAGTGCCATTTTAATCATCACACTGGTAATGTGGCTCCTTAATGTGGCGCTTCCAATAATTCCAGGAAGTTATTTTGTTTTAACCTACAGCCCTCTGGCCATAGAAAAAGTAAAAACTGCATGATCATATTTGGATTCATATTGGTGTACGTATTCCTTATATGCCTGTTTCTAGTGGGCTATAATCGTGTGCCTCCATTTACCTTAGAAGCTTGCAACAAGAATCAGTCCTTTTCAATTATTATCCCCTTCAGAAATGAGGAGGCGCAGCTACCAGCTTTATTAGAAAGTATACACCGTCTAGATTATCCCGTTTCTCAGGTCGAGATCTTGATGGTCAATGACGGATCATCAGATTGTTCTGTACAAGTTATTCAGAATTATATCCAGAAAAATCAATTATCGCACATACACATTTTAGAAAATAGAAGACAATCGGGATCACCAAAAAAAGATGCTATCAAAACGGCGATTTCAGTATCTAAGTTCTCTTGGGTGATTACCACAGACGCCGATTGTATACTACCCTCAAAATGGCTTAAGGTTTTGGATAATTTTATTGAAAAGAAGAGGTCCAACATGGTGGCAGGTCCCTTAGCTCTTATTGAGAAAACGAATACCTTATCATTTTTGCATGCCTTTGAGGTTTTAGATGTTCACAGTTTGCTCGGAGTGACTATAGGCGCTTTTGGTCTAGGTAATCCATTAATGGCTAATGGTGCACATTTGGCATATCGCAAGGAAGTTTTTTATCAAGTAAAAGGCTTTGAGGGCAATGATCATGTAGCGAGTGGGGATGATCTTTTTCTTTTAGAAAAATTTTTAGATCATGATGCAAAGGCCGTTCACTATTTGAAAAGTAAGGATGTTCTTGTGCGCACATCTGCTCAAGAGAATTGGTCTGGTTTTATGAATCAGCGCAAGCGGTGGGCAGCAAAAGCGAGTGGTTTTAAGAGCAATTTCGCGAAAGCGGTAGGAATTATAGTATTATTAGGAAATTTATTGATGGTCATTGCCTATGGCATGTTGTTATACCCTCTTTTCGACCAAACTTATAGGTTCCATGTAGCATTCATAGGTATAGCAATCTTTTTGAAATATCTTATTGATGGACTGCTCATTTTAAGGGCACAAAGATTTACTGGTAGTCATCTAAAATTCTTCTGGTATCCACTGGTTGCTTTATGTTATCCTATCATGACATTGACAATTGCACTATTAGCCTTTACTACTTCTTATACATGGAAGGGTCGCAGGTTTACTCAATAGTTTTTTTGTTACCTTTAGCTTCCAAAACCTACTTATATGAAACGTCTACTCCTTAGCCTATGCGGCTTATTTTTATGTTTGAATTGCTTGAATGCACAAACAGATTCCTATACCGTTAATGGACAATCGTACGAACTTCAAACTGAAGTCGAGGGACCTATGACCTTATTATGGAATGTAATAGGTCAAGAATATCGATATTTTATTAAAAAAGGTAATACAGTTACTGAACTGGTAAATACAGAAGTTAATGGTAAATACCAAGCAGAATACATTGATACTTTAAAGGATATGACAAGTGACGCTAATGTAGATACACAGCGGTTACGTCTCACTTTGGGGAGTTTGCGAAAATTTGTCAATGACTACAATACTCAGGTAGATCCTAATTATACAGATAATAGTCTCTTAGTAGATCTTGAATACCGTTTGGGAGCTTTTGGAGGTGTTACAAATAATGTTTTTACTACGAATCCAGATAATATTTCTGTACCTCAATTTGGAATTGATTTTGAACTTTACGATCCAACAGCTTTACCGAGTCATGCGGTTGTGATTCAGTTTAAGCAGACCTTGTCATCAGACGAATTTGATTATCAGTCGTCTCAATTTTCTTTAAACTACCGTTTAAAATTTATCAAATCGAAGGCAATTGACGTGTACTTAAACACTAAACTGGTAACGCTTACATCTGCCAAACGCGATAGTCCTTTGGTAGTTGAAGGAGAAGATGGATCACCTGTAACATTTAAACAAGAAGGTACCAACCTTCAAGGACCATTTATTTTTGGTTTGGGTGCCGACATACGTTTAGGGAAAGGTTTTTTAACCTTAAACTATCATGATGCCTTTTCTTTTGTAATTGATGATAATGGAGAGTTTCCTGTGGATGTAAGTCTGGGATATAAGTTTATTCTTTAGTCAACTTTTAAAATCACCGGAAGGTGAAACTTAGCTTTAACGGGAATACCGTGCTTGGTCGCAGCTTCAATTTTTTCCATATTGGTGGCTATTTGGTGCACATAGGATTCTAGGAGCGGTAGTTCATTACGGGTACTTTGCTGCATCCGGATACTATCTACACACAGCTTCCCTTTTTCGTTGACAATCATATCGATCCATAAGGTATCATCAATGGGTGTTGTAACAATGAAGGCATGCTGTTCAAAAGAAGCATAAAAGGCATTTGTCATTTCTCTTTCGAAGCATTTTTTTATTGCCTCCTGCCCTATGAGATCTCCACAAACTTCAAAGGTGGGATAGGTATCTACCTGATTTAAATCTAGTGCTTCCCACTCTTGTGCGAGATAGGTTTCGGCAGGTATTTTTTTTGTTTCCCATGAACTACATGAAACCACACTAAGGCAACATATCACTAAGAGAAAACGGTGGATCATAGAGCACTAATTCTTTTGGGAAAATTACAAATTAAATTTGCAACCCCAAGCACCTTTATTGTAGGATCTTAGCCTTTGTCCTTTGCCATAAACACCTCTTGAGTGAGCATATCGATTCGTTGCTGCGCTAATTTGACAAAATACTTTGTTTTATAGTCGGATGCATTAGCATATTTTTTGACAAAACGTTCATACAAAAGGAGCACTTCCCTTTTGTTCTTGTAGTAATTATCGGCAGCAACAGGAATGCCATATTGTGCCTCTATGTGCTCCGGATTTTCTTTGAGGGTGTTTTGATAATTTTCAATTGCAGCTTCAAACTGTCCATCGAGTTTCAAGACGGTGGCAAGGGTGTAATACTCTTCATCTAAGGGCTGTGTATTCAAAAATATGGCAATTTCTGCATGCCGAATTCCCTTTTCAAATTCATGAGAGCGTTGGTAAAGTCGGGCGAGTTCTAGGTGTACGCTGGGATCTTTATCATTTTCTTCAAGTACGATGGCATATTGTTCTATGGCGGCCTCATAATCTCCTTGTTTGGCATAGGATCTGCCAAGACGCTTATGAATAAAGGCCGACGATTGTCCGAGGGAAATAAGTTTTTCCAACCATTCTATAGCTTCTGAGGTCCATCCTTTGTTGTAGTAATTAAGCGCCATGAGATTGGTCATTTCAATTCCGTTAGGATTGCTTTCAAGAGCTTTCTTTCCTATGCGTTCTACGATGTCGTACTGTTGCTTTTTGAGGTAGTACAATCCTAATTGGTTCATTGACTTTTGATGGGAGGAGTCCAGTTTTACCGCTTTCGCGAAAGCGCTATGCGCAGCAACCATTAAAGTATCGCCATTATTTATGTCGGCTTGCGGACCTAAATTGCGTAAAGCACGACCGCGTTGATAATGAAATTCTGGATTGTCAGGGTAAAGCGTCGAGAGGGATTTAAAGATACTATCTCCTTGTTTAAAATTGCGTTGAGCGATATGGAGGCGGCCGAATTCTGTCGCAGCAATCACTTGATTGGGATCTTTACGAAGGGAGGTTTTGTAGGCTTTCAAGGCTAAATTTCCATTTCCTATCGCTTTATATGCGCGAGCAACTTTTAGGTCTATTTGAGCGGTGGGATTTTTGATAGATTGGAACTGTTCAATAGCTTTTGAATAATTTCCAACAGCTGTGAGGCTATCGGCAATGCTCAAAGCCGAAGACTGAGCTTCGGCTTTGATGGATACTATTGTTAGAAGTAAAACAAACAGGTATTTCATATCGTAAATAGGTCTATTCTTCTATTTTGAATGCGATAGGTAAGCTGTATAATACAGATTTAGCTTCTCCTTGTTGCATCCCTGGTTGCATTTGTGGTAGCATAGCGATAACGCGTTCTGCTTCTTTTTCTAATGCTGGATGCGGAGCTCTTGACTTCACATCAACTACTTTCCCATCTTTATTAATTTTGAATTGAACAAAGATTTTATTGATACCTGAAAGGCCAACTTCTGATCCAATATCTGCATTAAAATTATCGATTACAAAGGCGGTTAGAGATTGGGACATGCATTTTTTGGCGACGGCGTTATCACCACTACTTTCGCAACCCGGATATACTGGAACTTTTTCAATAAGAGCAAAAGGAATATCTTCCCGTTCTAACCGCTCTTCGTTATTTATACTCAAACCCGCACTATATTTTGCAGACATCGCATTTTGCAATTTTACAATGGCGTCAGTTTTTTCATTTAGGTTACCGTCTTTAGCGTTCATTATTTCTGCAGTGCTAGCAATAAATGCGTTGAATTCTTCCTGACTAACGGACTCTCTGTTTTCGTATGGCGCATAGAGTTTATCTACCTTCTCTTGCCAAGTTAAATTTTCTCCACTGATTTTTTCACTGGTTTCAGAGGTACAAGAAACGTACATCATCATGCTTAAAATTACTGGAATAATAAGTAGATACTTTAATTGTGCGCTTCTTTTTGATTTTGATTTTTGTAACATAAGAATTCGATTTTTGATGAATGAATGATTAAAAAAGGTATTGGTAAATGACAATTGCTGAGTGCCAAAGGTCATGTTCAATAAGTCCTGATAGTATTCTTTTTTTGTGGTACTTCCTGCTATTTTGGCATCGGCAATATACTCATGAACGATGGCGATATTACGTTGATAGATATACACGAGTGGATTAAACCAAAAAACGATACGAAGCACTTCAAATACGAGAAGGTCATAGCTATGTTTTTCTTGGACGTGAACTTGCTCATGCTCGAGGATTTGCTTTCGCGAAAGCGGATCCAACGCCTCTCCCATAAAAATGAAATTAAGGAAGGAAAATGCTTCTTGACTATTGGGAATAGTGATAATATGTTCGTTATTTTTTCTAAACTTAAGCAAGCGCGAGCATTGGATTAGCTTGGTTCCAAAGATCCCTAAACTCAGCAAAAGACCAATTAGGTATACACTTTGCCATGAAACTTGGAAACTGCTAGACACACTTTGAACGGTTGTTGTTTGAACAGTTGAGGATCCTAAAACAATTTCAGGTAAAATTGCAACGATTGTATCTGTAGGAATCACATTGTTAAAGGCAGCTATTTTCACCAATGGCAACAGTAGGGATATTATAGGCGTGAGTACTAAGTACAAACGGTTATAATTAAAGAAGGTTTCTCTTTTTAGAAAAAGGTGATACACCACTAAAAATAGAGCTTGAAAAAGAACGATTTGAATGATGTAAGTGGCCATACTAGTTGTCTTTATTAATTTCTTTCATGATAGCTTCCATCTCTGAAATACTGATATCATTTTTCTTGACAAAAAAGGACACCATACTTTTGAAGGAACCTTGGAAGTAGCCATCCATAAGTTTATTTAATGTTTGGTTACTGTATTCGGTTTTGGCAACTAAAGGAAAATAGATATGTCCTCTCCCTTTTTTTCGATAGTCTACAAATTTTTTATTCTCTAAAATCCTAACGATGGTTGACACCGTATTATAAGCAGGTTTGGGCGAGGGAAGTTCGTCTATTATGGCGGCAACGTTTCCTTCCTTCAAATCCCAGAGAACTTGCATGATATCTTCTTCGGCTTTGGTAAGTTGTTTCATCCTTGATTTCAATTGTATGACTCAAATATAACTAAAAAATTAGTTTAAACTAATTTTTTAGTTATAAAATATGTAACAAAGGCCAAATAAAGACGTCTTATGGGCGCTAACCTTAATTTCATATGGATACACTTTTAGTACTCTTGGGGCTCTTCTTTGTTCTCTTAGGCATGGTAGGCAGCTTCCTTCCGGTCCTTCCCGGACCGCCTGTAAGTTGGATAGGTTTATTGCTTTTACATCTCACAGAGGCTGTCCCTATGAATTATACGTTTTTGGGTGTTACCTTATTTGTGGCGCTGCTTATTTTTGTTATGGACTATATCATTCCAGCAATGGGGACCAAACGTTTTGGCGGAAGTCGGGCTGGTGCCATCGGCACGACTATCGGATTGATTGTGGGTATTTTTGCCCCTATTCCCTTTGGGATTCTCATAGGCCCTTTTGTGGGAGCGCTTATAGGAGAATTAGTCTTTAATAAATCAGAAACCAATGTGGCCATTAAGGCAGCATTTGGTTCTTTTCTTGGCTTTCTTGCCTCGACTTTTATGAAGTTTATAGTGACCGCTGCCTTTTTCTTCCTCTTTGTTTTTGAAGTAATTGAATATGGAGGGACTCTTTTTGATTTAGGTTGGTGGTAGCAGAACGACTGTAGGCTGTAGGCTCTAGGCTGTAGGCTGTAGGCTGTAGGCTGTAGGCTTAATATTATTAAATATTTTCATCCTTTTCCGCTAAAATCATTGATTCCTTAACAATCCAACATAAAAAAAACCGCCTAAAAATTTAGACGGTTTCTTTCAATACTATTTTATAGAAGTCTATTGGCTTACGACAATAAATTCTGATCTTCGGTTGAGTTGGTGTTCTACTTCGGTACATTTTACACCATTTGTACATTTATTTACAAGCTGGGTTTCTCCATAACCGTTTCCACTTATTCTTGTACGGTTGATACCTTTACTAATTATCCAAGCAACAGTGGCTTGAGCTCGCTTGTCAGATAAGCTAAGGTTATAGCTATCTGGTCCACGACTGTCTGTATGTGAACGTGCACTAATCACTGCAGTAGGGAATTCGTTCATATAGAAAACTACTTTAGCCAATTCGGCTGCTGCATCTGGGCGAATATTAAAACGATCAAAGTCGAAATAGATCGGGTTCAAATTCAATGTTTTAAATAAATCTTCCCCAACCAAGGCTTCCTTAACCGTTCTTTCTAGATTAAGATCGAAATCTAATTTTGCGCTGGTCGTTGGTGTATTAACTAATCGTTCGGCTGGTTTATATTTTTCCTTAGTACCTCTTACCACATAAGCGGTATTACATTCAGGAACAAAAGAAAACGATGCGTCATCGCTCACCACAACTTCTTCAAGAACATCATTATTCTCATCCATGAAATAAACGGTTGCTCCAGGGATAAGTTCGCCATTGTCAAGATCCTTTACCACCCCAGTAATTGTAACATCACATGGAGGAATAATTTCTTGATTAAAGCGATAGATATCATCACTACCCATTCCTCTTTTACGATTGGATGCAAAATATCCAACTTGAGTACTATCATTTACAATAAAAGAAAAATCATCATATGAACTATTAACAGGTTCCCCAAGATTGATAATTTCTTGAGTTCCTTTTTTTGATTTTCCTATAACATACATATCAAGACCACCTAGTCCAGGGTGTCCATCAGATGCAAAGTAAATATCTCCATTGCCACTAATGAAAGGATAGGTTTCTCTTCCTTCGGTATTTACTGGCAAGCCTAAATTTTGAGGAGGTCCGTAGCTGCCATCTTCGGCAATATCTACATACCAAATATCAGACATACCAACAGTTCCTTCCATATCAGACGCAAAGAACAATTTTGTATTATCTGCATTTAAGGCCGGATGGGCTGTTGAATATTCGTCACTATTAAAAGGCATCTCTACTGGAGTATTCCATGAATCTCCATCTTTAATTGCTTTGTATATTTTAAGTTTATTGGTCCCGTTTTTATCTTTTTTATAAGTTCCTTTATTGTAATTATTTCTTGTGAAGTAAACAGTTTTTCCGTCCTTAGAAAATGCAGTAGTACTTTCGTGAAATTTTGAATTCAGTTTCCCAGAGAATCTTGTGGGTTTTGAAAAGGTCCCACTTTCCGCATCTATTCTGGCACCGTAAAGGTCAAGAAAAGGTTCGTTGTTCCATTTGTGAATTCTTTTACTCGCACCACCCGTATCTCTTGAGGAGGCAAAAATCAGTTTTCCTTCATATTCTGTGGGTCCAAAATCACTGTATCTAGAGTTGATGCTTCGAATATCTTCAAGTGTATAATTACTTGTTTGGTATCCAATTTGCTTTAAGTAATCAGGTGACTCCACAAATAGTTCAGCACGAAGATCATTTCCTTTAGCCTCGTTAAACTTTAGCATCATTTCATCAGCAGCAGCATAATTTTTTAGCGCTCTAAGTGTTTGAGAATAGCGAAAGAAGTATTCTGGTGTTGTTTCTAATGGATAATTTTCAACGAGTTTTTGATACCATTTTTCAGCGTCTGCATATTTGGCGTTGAAGTAATACGAATCTCCTATTTTCTGAAACAGATCCGCCGATTTATAACCGTCTTCTGCGATTTCCAGATACATTTTACGTGCATCCACAAACGCGTACTGATCGAACTTCTTGTCAGCACGGTTTAATTTCCCTTCTTGTGAAAACATCGAGCTGCTTATCACAAGGAGAATTAGGGGGATTAGTTTAAATGTAAAAGGTTTCATATTATATCTTATTGTGTTGGTAAATAGTTTGTTATAAATGTAATAAAACTTATTTAGAAAAACCTCGGTGTAAGCATGCGGTCGTATTCATTAAAAAGTTCAAACCTTAAAAAGACCTCAAAACTACCATCATTATAGTATACATCTCCAAGGTCAGTACTCTCTCTATCGTAAGCAAGTCCAATTAACATACTGTCGGAAATTTGAAATCCAACCATGGCACTTAGAGCCGCACTCCAGCGATAAGCAACACCAGCATGTAGTTTTTCATACAATAACACATTGGCAGAAATATCTACTTGCAAAGGTGCACCTTGCACCATTTTTACTAAGGTACTCGGTTTAAATTTTAAATCATCAGAAATATCAAAGGTATACCCTAAGATTCCATAATAATGTATGCGTTCCTCAGCAATAAATGACTCCGCATTGTTTACTCCTGTTTCAAAATGATCAGTTTGCAAAAGATTAGGAGCACTTAAACCAAAGTATAAGTCATCTGTATGATAATACAAACCAACACCTATTATGGGTGAGAATTTATTATCAATATTACGAGCAAATGCCGCGTCAGTTGGGTCAAATAGATTCAATTTTGTATAATCGACATCCAGGAGATGTCCACCCCCTTTAAGTCCAAAACTCAATTTCCCTTCATCTGAGACATTAATGGTATAGCTAAAATCTACCCCAATGTAGGTTTCATCAGCAGGACCTAAGGCATCATTTACGATAGATAGTCCAAGTCCAACTTTCCCTTCTCCAATTGGAGAATGCAAACTTAAACTTTGGGTTCTTGGCGCACCGTCGAGACCTACCCATTGGCTTCTATGTAGTCCAACGATACTAGTAACACCTCTGTTACCTGCGTATGCTGGATTAATAGCCACCGTATTATACATATACTGGGTATACTGGGGATCTTGTTGAGCCTGAACGTCAACAACTCCCATCAAACCTATGAGGGTAGCTAAACTAAGTGTAAAAAAATATTTTTTCATTGTTTCTTGTTTAGTAACAGCTAGTGCGGTGCAAGACGCACTAGCTAGTTATCAACTTTTATCTCGTTATATAAATATATCCTCCTAATTGAATAGTCTTATTTTCATCGTTGACATATTCAATAGCGTAGTAATATGTACCTACAGGCAACATATCTTCTTGAGCTATGGTACTTCTACCATTTGATAAACCTCTGAAGAATTTATCATCTTGACCGTATCCTTTTTCACTAAATACTTCAACTCCCCAACGGTTAAATAATCGAACCGTATTATTAGGGAAGTTCTCAATACCTTGGATCACCCAGAAATCATTAACACCATCCCCATTTGGAGAGACTCCACTGAAAACGACCATCTCGTCCTCTTCTGGAGGGTCAACGGGATCAATAGTAACTACTGTTACATCTTCTGCATCACCATCACCGTCGATATCTACATCCGTAGTATCCAATGGATCATCAGAAACATCAGTGATAGTCTCACCGAATCCAGTTGATCCCTCAGCAATTGCTGAATTGACTACTTCGCCGTTAATGATGTCTTCATCAGTTATTGTGTATAAGGCAGTGAATGAAGTGCTATCTGTTTCTCCAGGTCCTAAATCAATAGGTCCTCCAACAACAGCAACAAGTGGATCTGTAATTACGATTCCGAACAAGGCCACATTACCTGTATTAGTCACTGTGAAGGTATAGGCTATTTGATCTCCTGCATCTGTAAATCCATTTGCATTAATATCAATAACCATTGCCGTTTTTAAGAGATCTATATTTCCAATTTGATCAATGATCGTTATGGTTATATCTTCAAAATCTCCATCAGTATCGTTATCGTCATTTGTTGCATCCGTAGGATCATCAGACACGTCCATTACAATATTACCATTAGGATCAGATCCTAAGGCAGTCGCTTGGTTAATTACTTCTCCTAGCTCTACATCTGCTTGCGTAATCACATAGACTCCTGTAAAGGTTGTACTATCTGTTTGCCCTGGATCGAGATCAATTGGACCACCAGTAACAGTAATAATAGGATCTGAAATTGTGATTCCAGTAATAGTTGTATTCTCATTATTAAAGATTACGAAAGTATATTCAATCTCATCACCAGCGTCGATAATTCCATTTCCATTAGTGTCGACAGCTATACCAGATTTTTCAAGATCGAGGTTTGGTGATGGAGTTAAAGAAGTGATCGTAGAATCATCATCGGCTCCAGTATCGTCACCAATATTACCAGAATCAGAGGTGTCATCTACAGGATTACCTGCAGGATCGTTCCCTGTTGCTGTTGCTGTATTCACTACAAAACCAGTATCGATATCGGCTTGTGTAATGATATAAGTAGCTGTTGCAACTCCAGACTCCCCTGCTCCAAGAGTAGATGGCGTCACTGGTAAGCTTGCAACTCCAAGTACTGGATCTGTTACCGCAACATTTGTTACCGTTACATTACCTGTGTTGGTTACAGTAAACGTATACAAGATTGTATCACCAAGATCAGTTCCTAATGCCTGAGACGTTTTCACGAAAGTGATCTCTGGATTTGGATCCAATGTAGTAATAGTTTCATCATTACCTGCTCCAGTATCATCGGCTGGGTTACCAGAATCTGACGTATCTGTTACATCAACACCACTAGGATCTTGTCCCATTGCTGTCGCTGAATTCACTACTTGACCAGCATTAACATCAGCTTGTGTAATAGTATACGATGCAGTTGCTGTTCCTATTTCACCCGGAGCTAAGGTAGAAGGCGTTACGGCCAAACCTGTTATTCCAAGAACTGGATCATCTATGGTTACATTATCTACAGTTACAAGACCTGTATTCTCTACTTGGAATACATAGTTGATGATATCACCAACATTTGATCCAGTTGCCGAGGACGTTTTCACGAAAGTGAGCTGCGCTGTAGCACTAACATCGGTCTCTGTAACATCATTCTGAGTATTTCCATCAGTATCATCACCATCATCAGAGACATCCACTTGAGGGTTACCTCCTATGTCTATTCCTGAAGCCGACGCTTGGTTATCAATTTGTCCAGAAGCGATATCGGCTGCGGTCACCACATAATCTGCAGTGAATGACAATGTAGCACCAGGCAATAAATCCAAGGCATCTGCTTCGCCATCCTCATCAGAACCTCCAGAGGAATATACCGGAACTGGTAATAAACCTGTTCCTGTAAATACACCAGCATCTTCAATCACTTCAATATCGAATACAGTTACGTTACCAGTGTTCGTCACGTTATAGGTATAGGTTATTATTCCTGTACTCACATTGTAACTACTTACCTTTTCAATATCTAACATTCCATCAGGAAGTACAAAACCATTGTTCTCCTCAAAGCTTACGTTTACAGAAGTCACTGTGACTACTGTTGGATCAGTACCTTCTGATTGCACCGTTCCAACTGGAAGTGTACTCTCATCAATATCAACGGTAACATCTCCCGCTGGAACATCTGCACTATAATTTCCATTAGCATCTGTAGTAACTGTCTGAGTATTTCCATTCTCGTCTGTTATTACAACATCAACTCCAGCCAAATCAGGTTCTCCCGGATCTTGTACTCCGTTTCCATTAAGATCGTCATAAATATGACCTTCAACAGTTCCAGGTACATTGTATCCATTGTTTTCCTCAAAGAAAGTACCTCCTGCAGTTACATTAACGTCTGTAGGATCAGTTCCTCCTGTTTGCACACTATCTACTGGTAAGCTTGTCTCATCAATATCTACTGTTGCAGTACCTGCTATTACTTCAGCTGTGTAATCTCCATTAGCATCAGTAGTTACAGTTTGAGTATTCCCAAGAGCATCTGTTACTTCAATATCTACTCCTGGTATACCTGGCTCGCCTGCATCTTGAATTCCATTACCATTAAGATCATTATAAACAGTTCCCGTAATAGTTCCAACTGGAAGTATAGTTTCGGTAATATCATCTTCGATATTTCCATCATTATCAATACCATCATCAGATGCGGTATCCTCTGCAGGATTCCCGTTCTCTTGAACAGCTGAAGCTGAAGCTTGGTTATCTACCTGACCAGCATTTATATCTGCTTGAGTAACTGTATAGTCAGCCGTAAAGGTTAAAGAAGCACCTGGAAGTAAATCCAAAGCATCAGCCTCCCCATCTTCATCTGTACCTCCTGCATCATAAACTGGTGTTGGTAATGGACCTGAACCTGTAAATACTGTAGCGTCTTCATTAACAACAATATCAAATAAGGTTACATCACCTGTATTTTCAACAATATATGTATAAGTAATTACACCCGTAGTTGCATCATAATTACTCGTTTTAGTAATCTCCATAGACACTGGTAATACAGTAACAATTACTGTAGCCGTTTCTGTCGTAGTCGAACCATCAGGATTAGTTATAGTCACCGTATAATCAAAAGTATCAGTCCCGGTAAAATCAGGATCTGGAGTGTAGGTCACAGTGCCATCAGCATTGATCGTTACCGTTCCATTTGCAGGATCCGTAACATCCGTTACTTCAACGTCGGTACCAGGATCGAAACCATCATTTGTTAATACATCAATATCTACAGGAGTGTCCTGTGGAGTCGTTGCAGTATCATCCATTACATCATCAACAGGAGTTACAACTACTACTACCGTAGCAGTCTCTGTCGTAGTGGTTCCATCAGCATTGGTTACCGTTACTGTATAATCAAAAGTATCTGTACCATTGAAATCAGCATCAGGGCTATAAGTCACTGTACCATCAGCTTCGATAGTCACCGTTCCATTAGCTGGATCAGTTACTGAACTAACAGCATTATTCGTTCCTTCAAAGGTATCATTTGCCAGTACATCAACATTTACTGCAGTGTCTTCTGGGGTAGAATCAGCATCATCAACAACATCCGCTATTGGTGCTACTCCTACTACTAGCGTGGCAGTATCCGTAGCCGTAGATCCATCTGGGTTGGTAACCTCTACGGTGTATTCAAAAGTATCCGTGCCGTTAAAATCAGCATCAGGTGTATAGGTCACCGTACCATCAGCTTCGATAGTTACCGTTCCATTAGCTGGATCAGTTACTGAAGTGATAACAGGCGTAGTTCCACCATCAAAATCATCATTGGTTAACACATCAATATTTACAGCTACATCCTCATCCGTAGTGGCAGCATCATCTGCAGCAACTACATCAGCAATAGGGTCTACAGTAATAATTACCGTAGCAGTCTCTGTCGTAGTGGTTCCATCAGCATTGGTTACCGTTACTGTATAATCAAAAGTATCTGTACCATTGAAATCAGCATCAGGGCTATAAGTCACTGTACCATCAGCTTCGATAGTCACCGTTCCATTAGCTGGATCAGTTACTGAACTAACAGCATTATTCGTTCCTTCAAAGGTATCATTTGCCAGTACATCAACATTTACTGCAGTGTCTTCTGGGGTAGAATCAGCATCATCAACAACATCCGCTATTGGGGCTACTCCTACTACTACCGTAGCAGTCTCCGTGGTTGTTGAGCCATCAGGATTGGTTACCGTTACTGTATAATCAAAGGTATCTGTACCGTTAAAATCAGCATCAGGAGTATAGGTAAGGGTACCATCAGCTTCGATCGTTACCGTTCCATTGGCTGGATCAGTAACAGCAATTATCTCATGTCCTGGATCTCCATCGTAAGTACCTACAACAGTATCATTGTCAAGAACATCAATATTTATTGGGGTATCCTCGTCGGTTACGTCAGTATCATCTACTATTGAGAAACACGCACTACTTATACTTGCATCTTGAAAATCATAAGTGCCATCACTATTAGTATCTGTAGGCTCTGTATATCCCGTTCCTGATGTTACGAGTCCCGTTGATGGATCAACAGTAGGAGGTGAAGGATCACCAAGTTGTCCATCTTCGTCGACTGCCGCGATAGCATCAACAAAACCAGCTTCAACAGTATCAGAACAACCATCTCCATCAGAATCACTATCCAAATAATCTGGAATCAAGTCATTATCCGTATCAACTGCCGAGCAATAGCTAAAGTCCGAAAACAGGAAAGTAACGTTCCCATTGTTAACATTATCTCCATCTTCTCTCGCTTTTCTAGTTGTAATTGTAAAACTTGTGACAATTCCTGAAATCTTTATTTCAGAAGCATTTAAGGTCGTATTGCTACTTCCAGAAGTAAAGGAAGTGATGGTAGGAGATGCGGTGTTATTATTACTGATTGCAAAGAGATCTGTTCCACTCGGATTTTGGGAAGGAAGCGGAGTCCCATTATAATTCCCGCTTAAGGAAGAAGGACTCATCATATTCCCTATAACAACATTTACAGAACTGGGTCCTGTAGCACTAATAGTAACTCGATCGCCACCATCAATTCCTGAAAATAAAAATTCTGGATCTACTACAGGCTCGCTAAAAGTGTAGATATAATTAACACTCTCCCCTGTGCCATCATCTGCATTATCACCTTGAATTCTTAAAGTCATTGGATCTTCGACTAATAATTGTGTCAATGCGGTGTTTCCATCAATATCGACAATAGCGGTGGTTACGTCTACATTAATTCCATCAAAATCATAAATATCTAGAATTTCACCAACCCCTGCTTGATTTCCACCAGGTGCTGCACCAACATTTATTGGTGATGGCGAACATAAAAGCCCCTCGTCTGTATCAATAATACCATCATTATCATCATCCTGATCACAACCATCTGGCACGCTGTCATTATCATTATCTGCATTATCATCAAATCCAGGACAAATATCAACATCATTTGCAACTCCATCATTATCATCATCAAAGTTGAGTAAAAAGGTCGCGGTCGCGGGATCAGATGTAAACGTTCCTGCAGTAAATGTTGCACTATTATCATATGCTCCACCTGCAGTTCCACCCGGGATATCTACGGAGTACACTAGATTTAAAGTAGAATTAGCAGGTATAAAAAACTCTGTATATGGATATGTAGCTGCTGCTGAACCTCCAACAAAATCTATTGTTCCAGTATCACCTGAATTAGGCACTACAGTCGCATTGACAACTGTAACATCACTTGTTCCATCTATACTATTAAATGCAAAAGTTCCAGGTAGAAGATCTGCAATATTGTCAATAGATGCCGGAGCAGCCGATGTATTCTCTATAGCAACTGTATACGTAATTGTTGTTGGTGCTGCTGGCGCTGTAGTTGGTGAAACCGTTTTTGTAATGTTAAGATAATTGACCGTTGGAGGCAATACTGTTAATGGTACAGAATCAAAGTTGCCAGAGTATTTTAAAGGGGTTCCAGATTGTCCATAAGCATAAGGCTGAGCTTCTGTTGAAGATCCAACACATTTAAGTTGAAAGAAAAATCTAGCCTTTACAAAATTACCTGAGCCAGATACAGCACAGGCAGCATCTATAGTGAAAAACATCTCGTCCAAGTTTCCTACAGAAATACAAGAAAAATCAGATTCTAAAATCTCTACTCCAACTAATTGAAAACATTCTGCATCAAAATTTGTATTCCCTACTGGTTGAAAATTAATGTCATCTCCGGCTCCAGTGTTTCCAAATTCATATTGTACATCATAAGAAGAAATTTGACCAATACCGTTTTCTGAAGTCAATAATTGAGTTCCTAGGAGTCCTGTTGCTGATGCACTATTTCCTTTTTCGGTTATCAAAACATCTGCAGATGAGGCGAGGGTTGCACCGCCGTCATCAACCAAATCTACAGTAACATTACCAACTTGAGCTTCTGGCGCGCAAGGATAAATAATAAACCAGTAAATAGTTTTACACTCCCCAACACCTAAGATGCCTACATTTTGGGAGGCCACTTGATTTCCCCCAAGTGCGTATCCAGTTCCTGTAACAGTAAAAGTAGCAGTCAAGGGTGCGCTAACGACACCTGTTGTATTACAAAATTCTTAAGGCAAATAAACACCCAAAGGCCCCTCCTGCTGTGAACCAGGACAAGACTTATTACTATCAATAATAAGGTTGGTATTTCCTTTAAAAGTAACAGTTTGTGCCTGAGCTATAAAAGAAAAAAACAATAAAACGATGACTAAAATAAATTTAGTCAAGCTTTTGAATTGGGAAAAAAAAGTACTGTTTCTCATGGGATTAAGTATAGACGAATATCGCTCTAAGACCCCTATAGAATCCTAAACGGCAATCGTTAAATTGTTGTGTGAAATGGGTGTTGTTATATTGTTCTGTCAATTGGTTTGAAAAATCAATCACATTTGAAGAAATTGCAGCGTGAGACAATCCTCTTTGAGAATAGAGATTTAATACAACAAAAAAAATTGGAGAAAATAATTGCTCCTTTCTCCTACTTAGAGTAGTTTTATTCATACGCTGGTTAAATCCTGAGGGATCTGGGAAATTATTAATTGACGATTTTGTTTGCGTAAAATCTTCACGAATATAAATCTTTAGGATTAATTTAATTCATTGAGTACTAATATGTTTTAAATAACGACAAAAACACTATTTATACCGTTAAAATACACAAATTCGAAAAAAAATGATCTAATTTTGAATTTTTATGCACTAACAATCAATGATTTGAAATACCTACGTAAAAAATTCAAGGGTGGTTTCGTCTAGGATGATTTTTCGCTAATTAGAATAATGAAGGCAATTAAAAACCTCTTACATCCAAGACACTTTTTCAGATATTGGTCCTCTTGTCGCCGATTGAATTTGTGGCTCATTTTCATATCCCAAATAGAAAAAACCGAGGCATTTTTCGCCTTCACCCAAATCTAAAAATTCAGTCATGTAATCCTTCAATGATGGCGAACTCCAATAGCCTCCTATCCCCAAAGAATGGGCCATTAACCAAAGGTTTTGAACAGCCATTGCCGTTGCTGCAATTTCCTCCCATTCAGGGACTCTTTCTTTAGGATCTCGTTGCATGCAAATAGCGATAACTACCTGCGCCTTTGTGGGATTTTTCGCTACTTTGTTCTTTTTAAAATCAGAGAACTTTTCTACTGGAGTAATGGCCGAATAAGTCATTGAAAAATGCTCCCCCAGCCTTTCTAAAGTATCGCCTTGCATAATTTTGAACCGCCAAGGTTCAGTCTTCTTATGCGATGGCGCCCAATTTGCCGCTTCTAGAATTGTCTCAATGTCACTCTTTTTGATAGCACGATCACTAAATTGTGCTGGGAAAACTGACCGTCTTGTCTTTATAAGTTCGAATGCGTCCATAATCATTATTTTAAATTCATTAAAATATCAAATCTCTTAAAAACCAAAAAGCCGACATCCATTGAACGTCGGCTTATATTATTTAACTTGATGGAGACTTCTTCAAATTAATACATCACTATTTTTATGTGTTGCGCTTTCGCGAAAGCGTACTCACATTAACTCCCCTTAATCAAGTTCCAAATGTCATTTCCAAAAATGATCACCATCAGCCCCATTACAATAATAAAACCAATAATCTGACCCCGTTCTAAAGTCTTCTCACTCGGCTTTCTTCCCGTAATCATCTCATATAACAAGAACATTACATGTCCGCCATCCAATGCTGGAATAGGAAGGATATTTACAAACGCTAACCACACTGAAAACATAGCCACAAAATTCCAGAAAGGTTCCCATTGCCAAGTAGTTTTCATCATACTCACAATGCCAATAGGTCCTTTTACTTGTTTGTAACCTTGCACCTCTTTATTAAAAATAAGTTTAAATTGTCTGATCTGTTTTGTCAAAACCCCTACAGTACGTGTCCATCCTTTGGGAACAGCTTCCATAAATGTAAATTCTTCCGTAATAAACAATTCATCTAAATCGGCTCGAACACCTAATACACTTTCTTTAGGAAGGAAAAATACCGCAGTATTTCTTTGACCATCACGCTCAAAATCTATGCGCACAGAATCTCCTTTGACCACATCTATTTGATCTTGTACTTCAGTCCAATTAGTAACCGTCTTTCCGTTAAACGCTTGCAACTTTTCACCGCCTCTAAATCCGGCAGCGTATGCAATCGTTGTATCTCCTACCTTGTCTAAAATAGTTCCCGCTTGCGGACTAATAAATGGTCCCTCCTGGCTTTCCAAAACTTGCTTCTTTCCAGTCTCATCTATCGTAAATGTCAATGGTTGTCCATTACGTTCTACTGTAACCTCGTCTCCCAATAATACATCCATAGGTAGAAACTTATCAAAGCGATCCATTTCTTTTCCATCTACCGCAAGAATCTGATCTCCATTTTGAAATCCTAGAGCAGCACCAGCTTTGCTAACACCAATTCCGTATTTCAATTTGTTTGCTGGCACATAAGTATCACCATAATACATTAACATCGCACTATATAAAAACCAAGCGAGTAAGACATTTACAGTCACCCCTCCTACCATTACAATCAAACGTTGCCATGCCGGCTTAGAACGAAATTCCCAAGGTTCTGGTGGTTTTGCCATTTGCTCCTTGTCCATACTCTCATCAATCATTCCTGCGATTTTGACATAACCGCCTAAAGGCAACCAGCCAACACCATAAACGGTATCGCCAATTTTCTTTTTAAACAAAGCAAATTTGACATCAAAGAAGAGAAAGAACTTCTCTACTTTAATTTTAAATAATCGAGCGGGTATAAAATGTCCAAACTCGTGAAGAATCACAAGAATAGAAAGAGCTAATATAAGTTGGGCTATTTGTATGAATAAATCCATGTATCTGTATCAAAAATTAAAACGCACAAAAGTAACCTTTTCATCCTTCATTAAGAAGCGATACCAAAACCATGACTTTGGTTTTTAGAAAATTTTAAGTCTTATCCCTCTTTTGAATCCTCAGCGGGTCGTAATTTTGCAAAAAAAATAGGCTTATGCTGCGCTTTTTTGCCAAATACAAATCCTTTGCCATTGTCCTAGGTATACTCTCGGTTATCATTATTGCCGTGATTTACCAGTTACTAAAACCTACACCCAAACTTCCAATCTACCAACCCACCATGGTAGATAGCCAATTGGTCGATAGCACTGTTCAATACGTAAAGAAATTCCACAAAATTGGTTCCTTTAGCCTCCTCAATCAAAACGGAGACACTATTACTCAAGAGCATTATAAGGACAATATATATGTAGCCGATTTCTTTTTTACTACCTGTCAAACCATTTGCCCCATAATGACAGAGCATATGGTCGAAATTCAAAATGCCTTGAAAGACGACCCAGAAGTATTATTAGTATCTCATTCAGTGATTCCAGAATACGATACTCCAGAGGTTCTCAAAGCATATGCCACTGAAAAAGGAGTCGATGATAGTCGGTGGAATTTGCTTACAGGGCCTAGAAAAACAATTTATACGCTTGCGCGAAAAAGTTATTTGGCAGTCAAAGATGTTCCTGGTGAAGAGGATGCCATGGTACATACAGAGAACTTTATGCTCGTCGATAAAAAACAACGTATCCGAGGGTATTATGACGGCACCAAAGATGAAGATATTGACAGACTACTCACCGATATTGAAATCCTCAAGCTCGAATACCGGCCTAAAGTTTCTTGGTGGGAAAAATAATTATGTCACCCTGAGCCTGTCGAAGGGCATTTAAAATATTGATCTCGTAAGGCATGATTTTGTAACCCTTGAGCGGTCTTAGTTCTTAAATTTCTGCCCAAAACAAATACGGTAGTACAAAGCCAAAAGCCTCAAAATTTCCCATCCTGTAAAACTAGCTATTAAACTCTTTTTTCATTCCATTCAAATCTCGTACTTTTGCGTTGTTTAAATTCATTCTAAATAAAAATGAAGAAGACAGTCGCCCATTTACAAAAAGGAGAAAAAGCCATCATCATAGATGTGGCTACTAATGAAGTGCCTTTAAAATTGCTAGAAATGGGTTGCCTTCCTGGCAATGAAGTACAACTATTGCAGTTGGCTCCCTTTGCAGACCCCATGTATATCAATGTAAACGGTTGTCATCTCGCCATACGAAGAGAAACCGCCTTACATATCCTTATCGAAACGCCGGCTTAGATGGCAAAACAACTCAACGTCGCCCTAATTGGGAATCCAAATACTGGAAAGACTTCTGTCTTTAACCATCTCACGGGCCTTAACCAGCAAGTTGGAAATTACCCAGGAATTACCGTCGAGAAAAAGGAAGGGATTTGTAAACTCCCTCGTGGCGTAAAAGCACACATTTTAGACCTTCCGGGCACTTATAGCCTCAATGCATCTTCTCTAGATGAAAATGTAGTGATTGAGTTATTGCTCAATAAAAATGACAAAGATTTTCCAGATGTCGCAGTAGTGGTTTCTGATGTGGAAAATTTAAAACGGAATCTCCTCCTTTTTACCCAAATTAAAGATTTAGGAATCCCCACCATCCTTGCTATTAACATGGCAGATCGGATGAAACGGAAAGCCATCTCTCTAGATATTCCAGCAATGGAAACTAGGCTAAAGACCAAAATAGCACTCATTAGTAGTCGGAAAAATGAAGGCATCACTGCCCTCAAAGAACTGATCGCCGATTATAAAAACATCTCCACAGAACCTTGTGTAAATGCCTCTGTAATTGCCCCAGAATATTTTGATCGCCTTCGTAAAGCATTCCCAAAGCAGGATCTTTATAAACTTTGGTTGGTAATTACCCAAGATGTAAATTTTGGAAAAGTAGAACGGAAAGAAATGCAAACCATTGCATCTTTTAAAACAGAGTCTGCCAGTAATTTAAAACGTCTCCAACAAAAGGAAACAATCATTCGGTATAAATTTATCAATGAGGTCCTAAAGGATACGCAAACTATTGATACAGCTAACGCCAAAGATTTACGTTCGCGCTTGGATAGAGTTCTTACACATAAAGTGTGGGGTTATGTGATTTTTGCGGCTATCCTAATGCTTATTTTTCAAGTCATATTTGAATGGGCCAAATACCCGATGGATCTGATTGACACTGGCTTTGCTCATTTGAGCGAGTGGACTAAAAACACCTTACCCCCTGGCGCCTTGACCGATCTTCTTGCCGAAGGAATTATTTCAGGCTTAGGAGGAATCGCCATATTTATACCACAAATTGCATTTCTATTTCTTTTTATTTCGATTTTAGAAGAAAGTGGCTATATGAGTAGAGTAGTCTTTTTGATGGACCGTGTTATGCGACGTTTTGGACTTAGTGGTAAAAGTGTAGTTCCACTTATTTCAGGAACTGCCTGCGCGATTCCAGCAATTATGGCAACTCGAAATATAGAAAGTTGGAAAGAACGTCTCATTACAATATTGGTAACTCCATTTACTACCTGTTCTGCGAGACTACCGGTTTATCTAATTATCATAGAACTTGTTATTCCAGATACAGACATTTTATTCTTCAACCTACAAGGCTTAACTCTTATGATGTTATACCTCCTTGGGTTTGGAGTTGCTATAGGTTCTGCGTGGATTTTAGATCGTGTTTTAAAGATTCAATCCAAGACATTTTTTATAGTAGAAATGCCTAATTATAAATTGCCTCTTTTAAAAAATGTAGCGATCAATGTAATTGAGAAAACAAGATCTTTTGTGGTGGATGCCGGGAAGATAATTTTGGCAATTTCGATTGTATTATGGGTACTTGCCTCCTATGGCCCCAACGATAATTTTAAAAATGCCGAGAGTATTGTAACCGCTCAAATGGAGAGTGGCGCTTTCGCGAAAGCGGACTTAGAGAAAAAAATCGCATCACATAAACTGGAATACAGCTACATAGGGTACATGGGAAAAGCGATTGAACCTGCTGTAAGACCCTTGGGATATGATTGGAAAATTGGGATCGCTTTGATAACCTCTTTTGCAGCTCGAGAAGTATTTGTGGGAACGCTAGCCACCATATATAGCGTAGGTGATGATGAGGAAGAAACCATTAAAAATAGAATGGCAAAAGAACGACATCCTGTGCTCGGCACACCCTTATTTAATTTTGCGAGTGGTATGTCTTTGCTTCTATTTTACGCCTTTGCCATGCAATGTATGAGTACGCTCGCCATTGTAAAACGGGAAACAAATACATGGAAGTGGCCTATGCTCCAACTAGGGGTTATGAGCGCCTTTGCGTATCTTGTAGCTCTAATAGCATATCAATTACTTAAATAATTGTAAAATTTTGTTAGGCTGGACACTGCCTTTCTACTAAGAAACTATGGAACAAGTACAGAACATATTGGTCTTGATTATTTTTGGCGCTGCCTTGGGTTATTTGGTGACTAAATTTATCTGGAAACCTGCTTTTTTAAAAAAGAAATCAAAAGGAGATTGCGGCAGTGGCAGTTGTGGTTGTCACTAAATGGGACTTATAATGGTTATAATTGGCTACTTCTTGGACTATCGCTATGATAGCAGTAGTTTTCTAAAAGATTTTGCCATTGGATTGATTTATTTTCTCAGCAATTTTACACTTTTCCTAATCTTGAATCAAGTCTTGGGCGTCCATGTGTTAAACTGCATTTTTGGCTTTGGTATTGAGATAGTTCTACTATTTTCTTTAAAGGCCTACCTTCAAAATAAACCCAAAAAATAACTAGCACTTTGTTTTAGAAACGAGGTGTTACTCTTTTTCTAATGGCAGTTCTCGTAAACTGATAAAGTATCCTTTTTTGGCTGCCTCATCGGTACTTGTAATAGGGTAAGGATGTAGATTATCTACCACTATTCGACAATCCTTAGTCACGGCTAAAAGCACAGGCCCCTGAAGCCCTGGACTAAAGGTAATCTCCCTAAGTTCTTCTGGACTTCCTTGTGGTTTCACTCGTACTCTAATTGTTGCTTGACCAGCCCAAATACAGGTTACATCTTTTGGGCATCGGGAATCTTCTAAAACTGCTTCAAAAGTTATCTCTGTTTTTGATAAGGTCACCTTTTTTCCAAGCAGGACTTTCACCGCTATTATAGGCGGAGTGACTACAACTTTGGTAGAATCTTTAGCAATCACTTTTTCCTGACCTAATACAGGATTAAAAGCTGTAAAACAGAGCATACAGACAAATGCAAAAAGGATTTTCATATCATTATTTTTATTAAAGACTTCAAAGAGTGAGCCACGTTGCAAATTAGACCAAAGTCAACCTCGAAAAAGGAAAAAATCATCTTTCATATGTTCGATTTTTTCATCCTTATTAGTCACGATATATTCTAAGGCGAGATCGGTAAATTCTTTCCCTTTTTGAGTAAGCATTACTACATCTTCGCTAATGGAAATCATATTGTTTTTTAAGGCCAATTCCAACACTGTTTTAGAGCGAACTTTTTGCCAATTAATATGTTCGTTCAAGTGATTAATATGGCGTTCACTTTCTTCAGTATGATTATTTAAATGTAATAGAAAGGTAATCAATGACACTTCAATACGCTGTTGTTTTTGTCTATACAAAACAGCAATAAGCCCTTTGGTAGGGGCAAATAAATACACCGCTAGGAATAAGATTCCTAACATGGTTGACATGGACCCTGAAATAGACGCATCTAACCAATGTGCCACCCAGTAGCCAGAGATCGCTGCTGCCACCCCGAATAAAACTGAAAGCCAGAGCATTTTTTTCAAGTTGGCCGTCAATAAATAGGCCGCTGCCGCTGGTGCAATCATAAAGGCAACAACAAGTACAGCCCCCACTGCATCAAAGGCGCCTACTACAGTTATTGATGACACAGACATTAGTCCGTAGTGCAAAATCACTGGAGAAAATCCAAGGGCAGATGAAAGCCCTACATCAAAGGTACTCACCTTTAATTCCTTGAAAAATGCTATTAACAAACTAAGGGTAATCAAGAGAATCACACCCATTACCCAGAGTGATTTTGGACCCACATCTACCCCTGAAATCAAGAGTCGATCAAAGGGTGCAAAGGCCAATTCACCCAACAACACTGCATCGATATCTAAATGAACATCATTGGCATTTTTGGCAATGAGAATTACTCCTATACTAAAGAGCACAGGAAAAACAAGACCTATGGCAGTGTCTTCTTTGACTAATCCTGTTTTTTGAATAGCTTCTACTAAAACAACGGTGATAACTCCAGTAATCGCAGCAAGCAGAATTAGCAAGGGAGAATTTAAGTCTTGAGTAATAAAAAATCCAATGACGATTCCCGGTAAAATAGAATGACTAATCGCATCACTAATGAGGGCCATTTTACGCAATACCAAGAAGACTCCTGGTATCGCACAGGCAATAGCAACGACGGCTGCAATAATCTGTATTTCTAATTGCGGATTTGTCATTATTGTTGTTTGTATAAATTCTCTGCGGCTTCATAGCCAACTTGTGTGAGAGACCACTGTTGCCCCTCTACTTCTACCCATTCTTTTTCAATCATTTCCTTTAAAGATCCACGGGTATATCCTTGAAAATTATTCAAAATTTTAATGGCATGCGGGTGGGAGATATTCTCGTGAGTTTTTGCAATATCAAACATAAATTGTAAGGTTTTTTGCAACTTTAAATCTCGCCTATTTTGCCAAAATCTAATTTGCTTAAATAGGATCCCTCTTCCTGGTGAAAAGATGAACGAAAACAATACAAAAACAGCAGCAACCAAAACGATTACCGGACCCGTAGATAAATTATTCTGACTTGCACTTATCGCTGTCCCAAACACTCCCGAAAATGCGCCAAAAATAGCAGCCAACACTATCATGACACTCAGTTTATTTGTCCATTGACGCGCAGCCGCTGCAGGAGCTAATAGCATGGCACTCATCAACACCACACCAACAGTTTGTAAGCCTAAAACAATCGCTAGAACAATGAAAAATGTGATTAAAATATCGATAAACTTAGTATTAAAACCTAAGGTTTTGGTATAGTCCTCATCAAAGAGTAAAATCTTAAATTCCTTCCAAAAAAGAAGTAAAATAACGAGGCAAATTCCCGTAACAATAGCCATGAGAATCACGTCACTTTCAACAAGTGTTGCGGCTTGTCCAAAAAGGTATTTATCTAAGCCCGCCTGATTGGCATTTGGTTGTTTCTGAATAAAGGTCAACAACAGCATTCCAAAACCAAAGAAAAGTGATAAAATGAGCCCTAAAGCCGTATCGCTTTTAAGGTGAGTTTTTGTAATTATTCCACGAATCCAAAAAGTACCAATCAAACCGCTCACCAAGGCTCCAATCAATAAAACATTAGTGTCTTTTGTACCAGTAATCAAAAATGCAATAGCAATTCCAGGCAGGGCCGCATGCGAAATAGCATCTCCTAATAAACTTTGCTTTCGCAACACCGCAAAACTTCCTAGCATCCCACAGATCGCCCCCAAAATAGCCGTGCCTAACGTAATTGTACGCAGGGTATAGTCTGTAAACAACAAGCTAAAATACTCTTGAATATCCATGATTGGTTGTTGGTTTTTGGTTGTTGGTTGTTGGTTGTTGGTTGTTGGTTGTTGGTAATTTCTTTTTTTCTACTCCAAAACCAATCGCCCTTTGTGCCTAAGTTTTTAGAAAAAACTGAATCATTTTCCTCCTTTATGGCCAGGGAAAGGAAATGGTTTAGTGTTTAGTGTTTAGTGTTTAGTGTTTAAGAAAATTATTTTTTTGATTGTCCGCTTATCGTCCCGTAGCTGTAATGATTGCTATCACTAGTCT
>CAXBCS010000026.1:0-45008 GCA_963974305.1 uncultured bacterium | reverse complement strand
GGCATTAGGCATTAGGCATTAGGCATTAGGCATTAGGCATTAGGCATTAGGCAAATAATATTCAAAAAAAGACCGTCTTAACGAAGTTAGACGGTCTTTTTTTATGTGCGCTTTTGCGACCGCGTGTCGCCGAAGCTTTAGCGCAGGTACAAAGCGTATTGCGTTTAATCTAAGTAATAGATATACCCTACATTCAACCAAAAAATCCAGTCGTTTGCTCTATTGGGTGGATAAGCACGTTCATCAGGATTCAAGCCATCAACCCAGTTGGATGTATAATAATGCCAACGCGCATCTAAAACGAGGTCACTTAAGATTCCAAGTTTATATCGAATTCCTGTACTCCATGTAATAGCCCAAGTAGAACCTGCACTATCATCAATACCTCCATATCTACCGTCTCCTTGTAAGAAGGGTGCAAAAGTTGTTGCAGGAGAACCAATAGGTCCTAGGTCTGAAGTTGCTTCTGGATCAAATGACACAAAGTGTACTCCAAGACTAAAATAAGGAGCTACTCGGTATGCACCAGCTGCAAAATCACGAATACTCATCGGGAAATACTCCAATTGAGTTCCAATTTCTAGAACTGTGGCTTTTCCTTTGTGACTTCTTAAAAGAAGACCTCCAAAGTCATTATCCTCAGATTCTTCACCAAAATGGTTCAGGTTTGTGATGTGATAATCTATTTCATTTCTCACTTTGAAGTGATCATTGAAGTAAGTATCACGAGAATAGCAGTTACAATCTGCACGGTATGAGAAGTTTAAATAGTGCACTAAACCAACTCCGAAACCAATGTTTCCGCGGTTAGTGTCGAAATCATTACGTAACCCAAAATCAGATTGAAACGCCACGGGACCAGTGATAATACCGATTTCATGCGAAAATCCGAACTGAGCACTTAGCTCATTATGAGCTAAGAAAAACATACTGACTGCCAATAGTAGGTGTTTGGCTTTCATAGATTAGTAGAGTTTGAGACAAAGGTAAATATATAAAAACTAGGCTTACATTAGAATATTTGTGCTATACACATCTAAAAAAACCTAGATATCTTAAAAATATGCTATAATTTTTACGAAAATCGAAAAAAAAAGAAGCTAAATATTGAGATAACTTATATTTGCATCAACAAAAAAACGTAGAATAATTCTTTAAATTATCCAATACCATAAAAAATTATGTCAGACAGCATTAAAAATTTTGTCGACCACGTTGCTAAAAGTAACCCAAACGAACCTGAATTCATGCAAGCTGTGCATGAGGTTGCCGAAACTGTAATCCCATTTATAGAGGCTAACCCAAAGTATCAAGGGCAAAAGCTCTTGGAACGCATGGTTGAACCAGAACGTACAATTACTTTCAGAGTTCCTTGGACAGACGATAGTGGTGAAATTCATGTCAACCGTGGCTACCGCGTTGAATATAACAGTGCGATTGGGCCTTACAAAGGTGGTCTTCGTTTTCATCCCTCTGTAAATTTGAGTATTCTCAAGTTCTTAGGTTTTGAACAAGTTTTTAAAAATAGCCTTACTACTTTGCCTATGGGCGGTGGGAAAGGTGGATCAGATTTTAACCCAAAAGGGAAGTCTGACTCCGAAGTAATGCGTTTTTGTCAAAGCTTTATGACAGAACTATCCCGTCATATTGGCCCTAATACGGATGTTCCTGCTGGAGATATTGGTGTAGGAGGTCGTGAAATTGGCTATATGTTTGGTCAATACAAGCGTATACGCAATGAATTTACGGGTGTACTTACAGGAAAAGGACTTTCTTATGGAGGTTCGTTAGTGCGTCCTGAGGCTACTGGATATGGAGATGTTTACTTTGCAGAAAGTATGCTAAAAACCAAAGACGAAAGTTTTAAAGGAAAGACAGTTGTTATTTCTGGGTCTGGAAATGTAGCACAGTACGCTGCAGAAAAAGCTACAGCCCTAGGAGGTAAAGTAGTCACTCTTTCTGATTCTGGAGGATTTATTCACGATACAGACGGAATAGATGCAGATAAACTCGCATTTATTATGGAACTTAAGAATGTGCGTCGCGGAAGAATCAGTGAGTATGTTTCTGAATATCCATCGGCGACATATCACGAAGGTGAAAAGCCTTGGGGAACAAAATGTGACGTTGCCCTACCTTGTGCTACTCAAAACGAACTAGACGCAGCTGCTGCAAAAACTTTGATTAGCAATGGTTGTATCTGTGTTGCAGAAGGCGCAAACATGCCATCTACTCCAGATGCGATTGAAGTATTCCACAAAGAAAAAATATTGTTCTCACCAGGAAAGGCGTCAAATGCTGGTGGTGTTGCAACTTCTGGTTTGGAAATGTCTCAAAATAGCATGCGCTACAATTGGACCGCTGAAGAGGTAGATAAAAAACTACACAATATTATGTTAGATATTCATGCTGCCTGTGTAAAATACGGTACTCAAGAAGATGGATATGTTGATTATGTAAAAGGAGCAAATGTTGCTGGCTTTGTAAAAATCGCCGATGCAATGATGGCTCAAGGAGTTGTTTAATAACTCTTGTTATATTATTTTTAAGGACGGCTCATAGCCGTCCTTTTTATTTGAATAGACCCCAAGTTTACTTCTCTGTGATTTATTTTTTTGACTTTAATGTGTTCAAGATTTGTAATGCTTCTACTACTATCGGACTTTTGTGAAAGGCTTGCAGTCATGCTTTACTACCTCAGGCAATAATTGTACTTTTGAAGGGTTCTATATGTACTAAAAAAAGACACTTGAAACACTTAATTCTCACGCTTTGCTTATTATCGTCTTGTCTAATTTTCGGACAAAATTTCTCCGATGAATGGACCGGTTATTTTGCCTACGGCCAAGTAAATGATGTTTCCGAAGGCAATGGAGCACTATATGTCGCTTCAGAAAATGCAGTCTTTGTTTACTCTACTCTGGATGGATCGTTGACGACAAAGTCTACCATCAATGGCCTTTCTGGTAATGATATTTCTACTATATATTACAGTGCCAATTTTCAAACCTTATTGGTTGGATACGAAAATGGTGTCATTGATGTCATTGTAGGTGATAATCAAAATGTACTTACCGTTGTTGATATTTTAAATAAACCTTCCATTCCTCCAACGCAAAAACGAATCAACCATTTTATGGAATACAATGGTTTTGTGTATATCTCTACGGGCTTTGGTATTTCCCTTTTTGATTTGGGTCGTCTAGAGTTTGATGATTCATACTTTATTGGTGATGGTGGCAGTGCTTTAAACATAGGACAAACCACAATCTTTGGTGATTATATCTATGCGGCGGCTGGTGAAGGTGGGGTACGCCGTGCTTTGGTAGGCAATTCCAATATTATAGACTTTAATAATTGGTCGACAGTTTCAAATGAGCATGCTTTATTTATTACTACTTATGAAAATGCTATTTACGTAGGGACCCGCTTTTTTAGACTGCGCAAGTCCACAAATGGCACCTTCTTCCCTATCCTTTTGAGGTATGACGAAGCGATACAAGATTTACGTGGTACCGCAAACTCCCTGCAGGTTACCTTGCGTTCCACAATAGAATTACGCGATGAAAATGATGAAGTTACTCGGCGTATTAGAGCCTTGGATGGCTTTGTAAATGATTATAGTTGTACGACTTTTTTTAACGATCATCTTTATATTGGTACTAGAGGAACTGGAGTCGTAGACTTCCCCTTAACGGGAAATGGTAATCGACGTCAATTACTTCCTGATGGCCCTATAGAAAATGATATTTTCAGTATTGACGCAACGGCAAACGAACTATGGGCCGTTTACGGAGCCTATACCCTTACCTACAATCCTTTCCCTTTAAGTGAAAAAGGAATTAGTCATTTTGTGCAGGACAGTGGGTGGACAAATATTCCTTTTACGGAAGTCTTAGGCGCCACAGATCTTGCCAATGTCGCTATCAATCCAGAAAATCCATCTCAAGTTTTTATTCCTTCTTTCCACTCTGGCTTGCTTGAAATAAACGACAATGTTGCGACCAATCTATATGACGACACCAATAGTCCTTTAGAACGATTCAACGTTACTGATGGAGGGGTCAGAATCAATGGAGGTACTTATGACAACCAGAATAATTTATGGATAACCAATTCAAGAGTTCGCAATGGACTTTTTAAGGTGACTCCAGACGGACAATTTCAAGGAGTTTCTATAGAAGATGTCCTTCCAGATTTTGAAAGTGTTTTTGGTCTTGTTGATATCGCTTTTGGTTCAGATGGTGTTTTATACGTAGGAACAGATAACTCTGGCCTTGTTGCCTATAACCCAAATGGAGGCGCATTGGCACGAATTTCTGGAAATGAAGGAGCGGCAAATCTTCCCATTAATGACGTGAGAGCCTTGGCTGTTGATCGAGGAGGCACTCTTTGGATTGGAACTCGTCGTGGGTTGCGCTTACTCTTTTCGCCATCAAGCATTTTTGAAAATCCGCAAATAACGACCAATGCCATTATCATTTTACAAGATGGTATTCCTCAAGAGTTACTTAATGATCAAGTAATAACTGACATCATTGTTGACGGATCCAATAATAAGTGGATATCAACAATCTCCTCTGGCGTATTTTACTTTTCTCCGAATGGACAGGAAACCTTGCTGCATTTTACGGCCGAAAATTCTCCATTGCCTTCAAATGACGTTCAAGACATGGCTTTAGACCCACAAACAGGAACGATATATTTTGCGACTAATAGAGGGATGGTTTCTTTTGATGGATCTACGACACCTCCTGCCGAAGATTTAGAGAAGGTAATTGTTTATCCCAATCCGGTACGTCCTAGTTTTACTGGTGATGTTACCATTGATGGCCTAACCGCAAGATCCAATGTTAAGATCACAGATATTACTGGAAACTTGGTTTATGAAGACAATGCTGTTGCTGGAAATTTAACTTGGGATACCACAGCCTTTGGTCGCCATAAAGTGGCTTCTGGAGTTTATATTGTGCTCATTACTGGTCCTGATGCCTTAGAAACACAAATACGAAAATTGCTCATTATTCGATAATGCTCATTAAAACCAAAGCCATTGTAATCTCTTCCCTTAAATATAGTGAGGCAGATCTCATTGTCAAGTGTTTTACCGAGAGTAGCGGACTTAAAACTTACTTGCTACGCAATATTCTAAAGTCCAAAAAGGGCAAGCTCAGAACGGCTATGTTTCAACCCTTGACACAGTTGGAGATCGAAGCCTATCACAAAGACAAAGGCACCCTTGAGAATATCAGAGAAGCCAAGGTTCTCGAGCATTATCAAACATTACATACAGAGGTCGCAAAATCGGCTATTGTTTTCTTTATTTCCGATGTACTGAGATCTGCTATTCAAGAGGAGGAAGCAAATCCCGCACTTTTTGAATATCTCATTGCAGCCACCTCATGGCTTGATGCACACAATCACGTAGCAAATTTTCATTTGCTTTTTTTAGTTCGCCTTAGTAAACACCTTGGTTTTTATCCAGATGATAGCGATTTAAACAAGACCTATTTCAACCTAATTGATGGCACTTTTGAAAATGAAGAACGCAACAAATATTGTTATAGTGGGGAAACAATTAACGTTTTAAAACAGCTCTTGGGCATACATTTTGATGCACTGCAAAATGTTATACTCAACCAAAAACAACGGGCCGCGTTTCTCACTATGCTATTACAGTATTATGAGTTACATTTGCACGGTTTTAAAAAACCGCGCTCTCTAGCTGTTTTAAATTCAATTTTTACCTAAATGCGCCTAGTAACTTTCCTACTATTCTTCTTTTCAATGCTCCTCTCTGCTCAAGAAGTTACAGTGCTTGATGTTGATACTCGTGAACCTATAGTTGGGGTAGCACTATACAATCAAGAAAAAACTAAAAGTGTAGTAACTGATTTTGATGGGATTGCAGATGTTTCTGCTTTCGCGAAAGCGGAAACCATTTACTTCTCTGAGATCGCACATAAGAATGCCGAATTTACCAAGGCTAAATTAGCCACTTTTAAATACAAAGTATACCTAAAGCAAAAGGAGAATATGCTTGGGGAAATTGTTCTTTCCGCTAGTAAATTTGCGCAAAGTAAACGCAATGTGCCTCAAAAAGTGCTCGGACTTACTTCAGAAAACATCGCCTTTTCAAATCCGCAAACAGCTGCCGATCTATTAGAAAGTACTGGTCAGGTTTTTGTGCAAAAAAGCCAACTTGGAGGTGGTAGTCCGCTGATTCGTGGATTTTCTACAAATAGACTACTGATTACCTTGGATGGGGTACGATTTAACACTGCCATATTTAGGGGTGGTAACGTGCAAAACGTGATATCTATTGATCCTTTTGGTCTTGACCGCACCGAAGTTATTTTAGGCCCTGGTTCTGTAATTTATGGAAGTGATGCCGTAGGTGGGGTTATGAACTTTTACACAAAAAAACCTCATCTTTCTGGAGATGATAATCATATACTTACCGGGAATGCATTGGTTAGGTATTCAACCGCCAATGAGGAAAAAACTGGGCATTTTGATTTCAATTATGGCCACAAAGAATGGTCATTCTTAACAAGTGCCAGCTTTTCTGATTACAACGATCAACGCATGGGATCTAATGGACCTACTGACTATTTGCGCCCTGAGTACGTCACTCAAATAAATGGTGAAGATGTCGTCCTACAAAACAACGACCCAAGAACACAAATTAGCACAGGATTTAATTCCTATAATTTGATGCAAAAAGCGAGATATGTTCCCAACGAATTTTGGGACTTCAACCTCAATGTTCTCTATTCAAATACTTCAGATTTTGATCGTTACGATAGACTCACCCAGCTTGATGATGATGGAGAATTACGCTCAGCAGAATGGTTTTATGGTCCTCAGGAATGGTTGATGACTAATTTTCAAGTCAATCACGAGGGTAATGGAATAACTTTTGACCGCATGCAGGCTACCGTTGCTTATCAATACTTTAAAGAGAGTCGTAACGACAGACGTTTTGGTAGTACTCAGCTACGCACAAGAACAGAAAGGGTCAATGCCTTATCTACAGCATTGGATTTTACAAAAGGGGTTGGTCAAGGCCGCAATAAGATCTTTTATGGAGTCGAATATGTAGTAAACCACGTCAATTCAAATGGCGCTCTGCGCGATATTAATACAGGAGCCTTTGAAGCCACAGATACTCGTTATCCAGATGGGTCTAATTGGTCCTCAGCGGCTGCTTATATAAGCGGTCAGTTTACACTCAATGATAAGCTAAATCTAATCTCAGGCCTTCGTTATAATCATATCTTTACGTTTACCGATTTTAGCGGTAATAATGTCTTCTTTGATTTTCCTTTTGAAGAGTCTCGATCAGATTTTGGAAATCTAACAGGGAGTTTAGGAATCAATTATAAAGCCACTAAAACTGTGGAGTTGAAAGCTAATGCTTCTACTGCTTTTAGAGCACCAAACATCGATGATATAGGTAAAGTATTTGAAAGTGGTGACGGTGATATCGTAGTGCCCAACACCAATTTGAAAGCGGAATATGCATATAATTTAGATGCGGGTGTTACCTTAAATTTTGATGATGTTTTCACCTTTGATGGTGGAGTATTTTATACCCTTCTTGAAAATGCGCTCGTACGTCGTGATTATGAACTCAATGGCTCATCAACAATTATATATCAAGGCGAAGAAACCAATGTACAAGCCATTCAAAACGTTGGTAGTGCTACGATCAAAGGGCTTGAACTTGGAGCAGCTGTTCATTTTACAAAACACCTACAACTTACTTCACAATTCAATATTACAGATGGAACACAAGAAGAAGGTGATGGTACAGAAGAAGCTGTGAGACACGTTGCCCCTAGTTTTGGAAATACCCATATTAAGTATCAGAAAGGCAAATGGAAATTTGATGCCTATGCCGAATATAATGGTCAGTTTACAGCAGATGAGCTAGCGCCTTCTGAAGCAGAAAAGCCGTGGTTATACGCTTTGGATTCTAATGGGGATCCTTATTCACCTAGCTGGTACACCCTCAATTTTACGTCACAGTATCAAATCAACAAACAGTGGACAGCCACTGTGAATTTGGATAATTTAACTGATCAACGATACCGTACCTACTCTTCAGGGATTGCCGCTCCCGGAAGGAATATAATACTAGCGGCAAAATATACGTTTTAAGCGTTTGCAATAGATAGCGCTTTCGCGAAATTGCATATCAATAAGGAGGAGCCCTATTAAAAACGACTTTTGTATCCATTTCAAGGCTTCCCTTTTATTTCTTTCCTCCCACTATAATGACGATTTCTCCTTTTGGAGGTTTGTTTGTGTAATGCGCACATACTTCCTCGGCGGTTCCTCGGATGGTTTCTTCATGTAGCTTGCTTATCTCACGAGAGACAGAAACCGGTCTATCGGCTCCAAAATACTCGACAAAATGACCTAAGGTCTTTACAAGCTTATGAGGAGATTCATAAAAAATCATCGTTCGGCTTTCTTCTTGAAGTGCGAGAAAGCGTGTTTGTCGTCCTTTTTTAACTGGTAAAAAGCCTTCAAAAACGAAGCGATCATTTGGAAAACCGCTGTTAACTAAGGCTGGAACAAAAGCCGTTGCCCCAGGCAAGCAATCTACTTCAATACCGGCTTCAACACAGGCCCTAGTTAGCAAAAAACCTGGGTCAGAAATAGCAGGAGTCCCTGCATCGCTTATGAGCGCAATGGTTTCACCTCCTTGAATTCTTTTTACCACCCCTTCAACGGTTTGGTGCTCATTGTGCATATGATGACTATACATTTGGGTAGTGATCTCAAAATGTTTGAGCAGTTTACCACTTGTACGTGTATCTTCTGCGAGTATTAGGTCTGCTTCTTGAAGCACTCTAACCGCTCGAAAAGTCATGTCTTCGAGGTTTCCTATAGGTGTTGGAACTAAATATAATTTGGCCATATTAAAGATACATCGGCCTTACTTCTTTGCCGAAAAAATAAGATAAAACTAATAAAACGAGAGCAATGAGAGTAAAGGTAATATCATCATTTGCATGATTATGTGCCATCGCTGCTAAGACGATATCAAAAAAGAATCCCGCATAGGCCCATTCAGTGAGCCACGGAATACCTCTCCAAAGTAGCATAAGGACGCCTAGTACTTTGGAGACTGCTAATGGAATTACAATATATGCAGGGTAATTAAAGCTTTCAAAAAAGCCTTCCACCATTTCTGTATTTCTAAAATACATTTGAGCAGAATAGATCATTATCCCGCATAGGCCTATGGTTGTGAGCCAATAGATTATCTTTTGAACTTTCATTAGGTTGGTGTTAGATTGGTAATTGCAAATGAGCGAAGCGATTACACCAGCTCATTAATTTTTGCATATTGCAGTAACATGATGGTTTTACCATCCTTAATGGCTCCTTCGTTTATCATTGCATAAGCGTCCTCAAAATCAAGTTCGAGCACCTCGATGTTTTCTTGCTCTTCAGCGATTCCACCACCGTCACTTACTTTCATTTCTCGAGTGTATTTTGCTACAAAAAAATACAAGATCTCTGTGACAGATCCAGGAGACATATAAGATTCAAAAATTTTCTTGACATCTGTGACCTTATAACCTGTCTCTTCTTCTGTCTCTTTTCGAATACAATCTTCAGGATTATCGGCGTCTAGAAGACCCGCACAGGCTTCAATTAGCAATCCGCTCTTATTCCCATTGACAAAGGTTGGGAGTCTGAACTGTCTCGTTAAAATAATTTTTTTCGTTTCTGGATTATATAAAAGAATAGTAGCCCCATTTCCTCTATCATAAACTTCTCGTTCATGGGTCTCCCAGTTGCCTTCTTTTTTTTGAAAGTCATAGGTCACTTTGCGTAAAGTATACCAATGATCTGATAAAATTTCGGATTGGGTTACCTTGATTCCATGAGTCATTTGATCAATTTCCAAATTTAGCTTCAATAATGCCTAAAAACTTCTCCTCTTGAAGTTCTTTCCCTTCCCAGTTATTATAATCTGGCTTCACCATTTCAGTAACAAATTGTTTTGCCTCATCTGTTGTACGAAATGTACTCAACTGACTTAAAACACGGTTATAGTCTTCTGTACTTCCATTAAATAAATGCTTGACAAAGGTGATTCTATCATTGAGGCCTATTTTCAAACCACTTTTTAATTTGTCATTCAGATTTTTTGGCGTCTCATCTTCCACGATTGTTTCCACAGGGTCAAAAATTGGTGTTTGTGCATATTCCCCACCAATGTCGAACATATCATTTTTTTGATAATTAGAGGTTGGTTGAATTGCATTGATCATCTCATCAATTTCGGCTGCTTCTGGTGGCATTTCGGCGACCATATCCTTTATTTTTTCAATTACAGGCTCATGTAATGGCTCTTCTTGACTAAATTGTGTGCCATCAGGTCTATGATGATCATCGCTTCTAGCTTCAGCATATCGCGCTTGGTTGTCGGCTAAAATCTCTGCGGGAGTTCTGCTTACTTTTTTAGCCTTTGGCTTCGAAACTTGTTTTTCAATAATTGGTTGCTCAATCACTTTATCTTCATTGACTTCTTCTAAGGAAGATTCAATTTCTTTCATTCCTATGGTAGGTTTTCCCGACTTTTCCAATTTTTCTACATAAGCGAGCACCGTCAATTTTTCTTGTAATTCACGCGCTTTTTCCAACATAATCTCATAGTCCGAACCCTCACGTAGTTGCAAGATTTTGTGTGCGAGGCTTACCAATTCTGCCTTTATTGTTTTCTTCATAACTTTAAAATAAGTGGGGGAGATTCGTGCGTTTTTTGATACATTTACTCCCGACCTAAATAAAAACGCTTTATTATGCGTTTTGGTCTAGAAAAGTACGAAATGTTTCTCGAAAACACGGTAAATCATAAGGAGCAATTTGGCTGGATTGAGGTCATTTGCGGGTCGATGTTCTCTGGTAAAACCGAAGAACTCATCCGTAGATTGAAGCGTGCGCAATTTGCTAAACAAAAAGTCGAGATATTTAAACCGGCTGTAGACGTGCGTTATGACGACGAACTTGTGGTTTCTCATGACTCCAATGAAATACGATCTACACCAGTACCAGCGGCCGCCAACATTCCTATTTTAGCCGATGATTGTGACGTGGTAGGCATTGATGAAGCTCAATTTTTTGATGATGAAATTGTCAAAGTGTGTAATGATTTAGCAAATCGAGGGGTACGTGTAATTGTTGCTGGCCTTGATATGGATTTTAAAGGAAATCCATTTGGCCCCATGCCTGCATTAATGGCCACTGCAGAATATGTAACGAAAGTTCATGCCGTTTGTACCCGTACCGGAAATTTAGCACAATACAGTTATCGAAAAGCTCAAGGACAAGATCTTGTTTTACTAGGAGAAACTGAAGAATATGAACCTCTCAGTCGCGGTGCCTATTATAAGGCCATGTTACGTGACCGTTTACGAACAATGAAAGTGGAGGACCCTCAAGAGGTGAACACGCCTATTTCAAATACCCCAGATAAGAAAAGTTAAGATGGGTATAACGCGTTTAGAAATAGATCTTACATCCCTACGTCATAATTACGACTATCTAAAATCCAGACTAAAGCCTAATGTACGCATGATGGCTGTGGTCAAGGCCTTTGGATATGGCAGTGATGCGGCAGAAGTTGCCTTATATTTAGAGAAATTGGGTGTAGATTATATAGCGGTTGCCTTCACACAAGAAGGAGTGGCCCTGCGAGATGCCGGAGTCAGCACACCTATCTTAGTGTTACATCCACAGCCAGATAATTTTGAAAATATCGTTGAACGTTGTTTAGAACCAAGCATATATAGTGCCCGCATTTTAAAAGCGTTTAGCACTTTCGCGAAAGCGAAAAAGCAAAAAAATTATCCCATCCATTTAAAAATTAACACCGGCCTCAACCGACTAGGTTTTAAAAAGAGTGACCTAGAATTTATCGTAGACCAATGTCAGCAAACAACTGCTATCAAGGTAAAATCTATCTTCTCCCATCTCGCGGCAAGTGAAGATAAGAAAGAGGAGGCATTTACGCGTAATCAAATAAAAAGCTTCACGCAAACTGCTGAAAAACTAATTGAAAGGCTGGGATACCGTCCTTTTCTACATCAAAGCAACACCTCGGCAATTTTGAATTATCCAGAGGCACAGTTTGACATGGTAAGAGCAGGAATTGGTTTATACGGGTATGGAAACAGCCCTGAAGAAGACCTACATCTCAAACCTATTGCCACCTTAGTGTCTGTAATATCCCAAATTCATTCGATCGAACCTGGAGAAAGCGTTGGTTATAATCGTGCATTTCAAGCAGAAAATAAAAGCTCAACCGCCACTATCCCAATTGGACATGCTGATGGCATTTCTAGAGCTTTGGGTAATGGTGTAGGCTATGTACAAATTCATGGGAAAATTGCCCCTATTATTGGCAATGTATGCATGGACATGATTATGGTTGATGTCACAGAAATTGATTGTCAAGAAGGAGATGATGTCATCATTTTTGGACCAGATCATTCGGCAGTTGGATTGGCTGAAAGCATGAACTCTATACCCTATGAAGTACTTACTGCAGTCTCTCAACGTGTTAAACGTGTATTTCATCTATAGGAATGTCTACTTTCTAGCTTTTTACCTCAACAAATCCACTTTTTTGTAACTTCGAGGTCTATTCACCTAAAAACCATTATCAAAATGTTAAAAGAATTCAAAGATTTTATTATGACAGGCAATGTATTGGATCTTGCGATCGCAGTACTACTTGCTGGTGCTATGGGACTTGTTGTCAATGGCTTCGTAACTGATATCATGATGCCTATCGTAGGTCACTTCTCAGGAGGTATCGACTTTGCAGATATGAAAGTAGTCCTTGACGAGGCAGTAGTTGCCGCAGACGGAACTGTTGTTACTGCAGAAAATGCGATCATGTATGGAAAATGGATCAATGCGATTATCAACTTAATCATTGTTGGTTTTGTATTATTCATGATTGTAAAAGCATACAATAAATCAAAGAAAAAGAAAGCAGAAGCTGCTCCAGCTCCAGATCCAGGACCATCTGAAATTGACCTTTTAAAGGAAATAAGAGATGCTCTTAAGAAATAATCTTTCGTAGCAACCGCTACACTATATATTTCTAACTAGTTAAACCGTCATATCTAATCTGGATATGACGGTTTTTTTGACCACCATATTCTGAAAAAAGATGCTGTTTTTTTCCATTTTCCTTAACCGCTATTCACTTATTCCTTACTAACTTTGGGCTTTGTGGTAATTGAGTGTGAAATAGTTCATCCCCATAATAATAGATGAGGAAGATAAACCTCAAAGAAGTATTCTTTTAAACAATAAAGTAATGAAAGTAGCTGTTGTTGGGGCCACTGGGATGGTAGGCCAAGTCATGTTAAAAGTTCTTGCTGAACGTAATTTTCCTATCACAGAGTTAATTCCTGTTGCCTCTGCACGATCTGTTGGAAAAACTGTTGCGTACAAAGGAAAAGACTATGTCATTGCGAGCATGGCAGACGCTATTGCAAAACGTCCAGAGATTGCTATTTTCTCTGCAGGCGGAGATACCTCTTTAGAATATGCTCCTCATTTTGCCGAAGTTGGAACCGTTGTAATTGACAATTCTTCTGCTTGGCGTATGGATCGTACTAAAAAATTAGTAGTGCCTGAAATCAATGCCTCTGCATTGACCAAGGAAGATAAAATTATTGCAAATCCTAATTGCTCAACTATTCAGCTAGTTTTATCCTTAGCACCCTTACACAAAAAATACGGCATTAAGCGCCTTGTCATTTCTACCTATCAATCTATTACAGGGACTGGTGTAAAGGCGGTACAGCAATTAGAAAATGAATTTGCTGGCAAAAAAGGTGAGATGGCATACCCCTATCCTATTCATAAAAATGCTATTCCTGCCTGTGATGTTTTTGAAGAAAATGGCTATACAAAGGAAGAGTTAAAACTTGTCAATGAGACTCAAAAAATCCTTGATGATCGCAGTATAGCGGTTACGGCAACAGCAGTTCGTATTCCTGTTGTTGGAGGACATAGTGAAGCGGTAAACGTAGAATTTCATGCCGATTTTAATGTAAAAGACGTTCGGAAACTTCTGAGTCAAACAGATGGAGTAACCGTTCAGGATAATCCAGATACAAATACCTATCCGATGCCAATTTACGCTGAGGGAAAAAACGATGTTTTTGTCGGTCGTATTCGTCGTGATTTTTCTCAAGAGAATACGCTCAATATGTGGGTTGTTTCAGATAACCTTCGCAAAGGAGCAGCAACCAATGCAGTGCAAATTGCCGAATACTTGGTAGCAAATGATCTTCTTTCTTAACGGATGCAAACGATAGATGTCGACAGCTGGAAACGCAAAGAACATTTTGAGTTCTTCCAGAGCTTTGAGGAACCTTACTTTGGAAGTACCACAAATGTTGATGTAACCAAAGCATATACCTTTGCAAAATCTAAAGGCATTTCCTTTTTCTTGTATTATTTGCATGCTGCTTTATGTGCCGCAAATACAATAGAAAACTTCACCTATCGCATTAATGAATACGGACAACCTTTTATTTGTGATCCTATTGGTGCGAGTGCCACGATCTTAAGGGAAAACGAAACCTTTGGTTTTTCTAACATTCCTTTTCACAAAGACTTTGACGCTTTCGCGAAAGCGGCCAAAACTGAAATCGCTAGAGTTAAATCATCAAATTCCTTATTTCCGCCAGAGGATCCTATTAATGTAATGCATTGTTCCTCCTTACCTTGGCTAAATTTTACTTCCATAACCCATGCGCGTACTTTCCAACGAAAAGACAGTGTTCCTAAATTATCTTTTGGCAAAGTGAAGGAAGTCAAAGGTGTAAAAACTATGCCCCTCGCTGTGTATGTTCACCATGGTTTAGTTGATGGTTTGCATGTAGGTCGTTTTGTGGAAAGCTTCCAAAATCTTTTAAACGCCTAATTCAGGAATTATTGATCACTCCACACATGCTTGTAAGCAATTTTAACAATTGTCGTCTAAATGCGTGAACAACTCAAAAAATCAACCATCATGAAATTACTTAACACCATTATTAGAATTGGGCTTGGATTAATGCTCTTAGTTTTTGGACTCAATAAGTTTTTTTGGTTTATGCCTGACTTTGAATTTGGGGATAATATAGGGGCAGCAAACCTCTTTCAAGCCTTTACAGACAGTGAATATATGTGGCCTCTTGTAGGTGGTCTAGAAGCTATAGTTGGAATTCTATTTATACTTAAAAAAGCATTTCCTGCAGCTGTGCTAGCCTTGATTCCAATTTCAGTTAACATCGTATTGTTTCACGCGGTATTAGACCTGCCTAATATTGGTCCTGCCTTAGCGGTGGCAATATTAAATGGGTATTTTATTTATAAGAACTGGGGGCATTACAGACATTTAATGCAATAAGACATCAATTTCAATACAAATGAAACCTCCTAATCTTAGGGGGTTTTTTTTATGAGTCACTGTGTTCCGTAAAAGCAATCTTATTCATACCTTGAGCTATCTTTTTACTGAAATTATATTCTTATGAAAAAAATAGCTCTCATTGTCCTCGCTGCTACGACCTTTTCCTGTACACAAGAACAACAAACTAATACACTTACAATCCCAGTGAACTATACGGATACCAAAAAAGTAGATACAGTTGACACCTATTTTGGTGTTGAAGTCGCCGACCCATATCGTTGGTTGGAAGACGATAAAAGTGCCGAAACTGAAAGTTGGGTAAAGCGTCAAAACGGCGTTACCTATGACTATTTAGATAAAATCCCATTTCGCACAGCTTTAAAAGAACGTCTGTCGGAGCTATGGAATTATGAAAAAGTCGGAGCGCCTTATAAAGAAGGAGCCTACACTTATTTTTCCAAAAATGACGGTTTACAAAATCAATATGTAATGTATCGTTACAAGACTGGAGAAGATCCTTCTACAGCAGAAGTGTTTTTAGATCCAAACACCTTTGCAGAAGACGGAACGATATCCTTGGGAGGAAGGAGTTTTTCTGAAGATGGAAATATGCTAGCCTACTCCATTTCTGAAGGAGGAAGTGATTGGCGCAAAATTCTTATTATGGACGTGCTATCCAAAAAAATAGTAGAAGACACTCTTAAAGATGTCAAGTTTAGCGGGATGTCCTGGTATAAAAATGACGGCTTTTATTACTCGAGTTATGACAAGCCTAAAGGAAGCGCATTGTCTGCAAAAACAGACCAACATAAAGTCTATTATCATAAATTAGGTACAGCTCAGTCTGAAGACGCCTTGATTTATGGTGGAACCGCTAAAGAGAAACATCGCTATATCTACGGTAACGTTACTGAAGACAACCGTTATTTATTGATTTCCCCTCGCGTTTCAACTACCGGTAACAAATTGTATCTCAAAGATCTCTCAAAGCCCAAGAGTCAACTAGTTACTATTCTAGATAATACCGATAGTGATACCTACGTGATAGACAATGTAGGCACCAAATTGTATCTGGTCACCAACCTAAACGCTCCGAACAAGAAAATTGTTACTGTTGATGCCTCAGATCCTCGACCTGAAAACTGGAAGGATTTTATTCCTGAAACAGAATATGTTTTAAGTCCATCAACTGGAGGCGGATTTTTCTTTACCGAATATATGGTAGACGCCGTTTCCAAGGTTATGCAATACGATTATGAAGGCAAACTCGTTCGAAACGTTGATTTACCTGGAGTTGGAAGCATTGGTGGCTTTGGCACTAAGAAAGATGAGAAAGAATTATTTTACAGTTTTACAAATTATAATACTCCTGGAAGTACCTATAAATACAACATTAAAAATGGTATCTCACAGCTATATATAAAACCTAAAGTCGATTTTGACCCTGAACTGTTTGAGAGCAAGCAAGTTTTTTACGCCTCTAAAGACGGCACTAAAATTCCTATGATAATTAGCTATAAAAAAGGAATGAAGCTCGATGGAACAAATCCTACTATCTTATATGGTTACGGAGGGTTCAATATAAGTTTAACGCCTAATTTTAGCGTTGCTAATGCTGTTTGGATGGAACAAGGTGGAATATATGCCGTCCCTAACTTACGTGGAGGTGGAGAATATGGAAAAGCCTGGCATGATGCAGGAACCCAAATGAAAAAGCAAAATGTTTTTGACGACTTTATCGCAGCTGCCGAATACCTAATTGCAGAGAACTACACTTCTTCTGATTATTTGGCGATCCGTGGTGGTTCAAATGGCGGACTATTAGTAGGAGCCACAATGACTCAACGCCCGGATCTTATGAAGGTTGCATTACCGGCTGTAGGTGTATTAGATATGCTACGCTATCATACCTTTACCTCTGGGGCTGGCTGGGCTTATGACTACGGAACCTCTGAAGATTCAAAAGAAATGTTTGACTATTTAAAAGGATATTCTCCAGTTCACAATGTTAAGGAAGGTGTTTCGTATCCGGCAACCTTAGTCACTACGGGAGATCATGACGACCGTGTTGTGCCTGCTCATTCTTTTAAGTTTGCGGCCGAATTACAAGCTAAACAAGCTGGAAATGCACCCACCCTAATTCGTATTGAAACAGATGCAGGGCATGGTGCTGGAACTCCAATTTCTAAGACTATCGATCAATATGCCGATATTTTTGGATTCACCTTATACAATATGGGTTACGATGTCCTACCAGAACAAACCACAAAAAAAGTAAAAGGCTAATCCTGCTTTTTATTGAACATAAAGGGGCTGCCATCTAGGTGGCCCTTTTTTATGAATGAAAATTTTAGATAAAAATAGGAGCCTCAATCATACGTACTGATTCCTACAAATTGTCTCTAAATACTTTCAAAGAGCTTTCCGGGTAAGGCTCTTATCACGCCTTTCATTTCCATTTGAAGAAGTATGGAGGCAATTTTAAAGGTCGGTAGTTGGCAGTTGAGGGCAATGATATCCAATTGTTCTTTGCCGTTTTCTGAGAGGAAGGACCACACAATTTTCTCTATCTCTGTGAGTTCGATAAACAATTGCTTTTGAACAGGTCTTACGGCATCTTCTTCTATTCTCCAGTTTAAAATATAAAGGAGGTCGGCGGCAGAAGTCAAGAGGTGGGCTTTTTGATGTTTGATAAGATTATTACAGCCCAAACTTTGAGGGTCATCGGCGCGACCGGGTACTGCAAATACATCGCGATTGTAACCATTTGCAAAATCAACGGTTACAAGAGACCCTCCCTTTTTTGCAGATTCTATGACGATGGTTGCTTCACTTAACCCAGCGATGATGCGATTACGTCTTAAAAAATTAGTGTGAACAAAGGCATCATTGCTTGCAAAATCAGTGACAAAACCACCGTTTTCTTCAATACTCTTCATGTATTTGGAATGAACTTTTGGATACACTTGATTCAAGCCATGCGCAAGGACTCCAACATTGGGAATTCCCAGTCGCACAGCCGTTTTATGTACATGAATATCGACACCATAAGCAAATCCTGAGACGATTAATGGGCAGAGGGGTGCCAAATCTTCCAAGATATTTTCTATCATTCTTAATCCGTAGGATGTAATTTTCCGACTTCCTACAATGCTAATAATCCTTGGGTTGTTCCAATGTATATTTCCCCGAGAAAACAAGAGAACTGGGCCATCAATACAGTGCTTTAAACGTCGTGGATAGTGGTTTTCTGAATATGCGCTGACATTTAATTTGTGCGCTTTAATGAAGTTTAATTCCGCTTTCGCGAAAGCGTAAAAACGCTCCTCTCCGAATAATTTTAATTTGTGATCTCCAAAACCATCAATCTTTTGAATAGTATTCTTCGATTGTTTCAAGACTTCTTGTGCCGATCCAAATAACTGTATCAATTTTTTAATACTCCCATCGCCCAAATTAGGCGTTTGCTGTAAGCTGAGTAATGCCAAAAGCTCTTTTTCTATCATAGAAAATCCAAAGTACCATTTATCGAAACATTGAACTTCCACTACTTTGGAAGAAAAGTAAATCTTCCAAAGTTTCTAAAGTTTTAGGGGCTTAGAAGCCATAAGAGTGTAATTTTTCTGGCTGAATAATAGCGAGTATGCTGCTATTTTGGAACTTTGATATCTTCTAATAAACTCAATGAGAGTCTGTTAATAAATACTCCATTTTCTTCTTTTACAAGGCAAAAAATATTTTACCTTTAACCTATGCAGTTAGAACAATACATCAGTGACCTTCTTTATAGATATGAGTGTGTAATTTTACCTGGTTTTGGTGCGTTTCTTACGCAACATCAAAGTGCCAGAGTTCATGAATCAACACATGCATTTTATCCTCCTAAAAAGCGCTTATCTTTCAATGCGCAAATAGTAGATTCAGATGGTTTGCTTGCTAACTACATCGCAAAAACGGAACAACTGCCTCATGAAGAAGCAAATGTTCAAATTGCGTCTTATGTTCGTTTTCTATTTGATCGCCTTCACTCAGGAGAGCAATTGACGTTTAAGAATATTGGTCAAGTAAGCCTAAACGCTGAGAATAATTTGACCTTTGATCCATCTTACCATTTGAATTATCTTACAGATTCCTTTGGTCTTTCCACCTTCACAACACCACAGGTTGCCAGAGTAGTTTACAAAGAAGAAGTGGAAGCTTTAGAGGCAAAAGCACCTATTGCATTTACGCCTGAAAGACGTAATAGTGGTTTAGTAAAGTATGCTGCCGCTGCCGCCATTGTTCTCTTTGGTTTTGCAAGTATTGCGAGTTATTATTATTTAGAACAAGTAGAGAATTATAACTACGCTGCTAAACAAGAAGCAGATCAACAATTGGAGTCTAAAATTCAAGAGGCGACCTTTGTTATTGAAAACCCATTACCTGCGGTAACTTTGAACTTGCTGAAGCCGCAAGGAAGATACCACGTTGTTGCTGGTGCTTTTAGAAATAAAGAAAATGCTGCAAAACGTGTTTCTCAACTTCGTGCTAAGGGATATCAAGCTAGAGAGATTGGAACCAATAAGTTTGGTTTACATCAAGTAGTTTACGCTAGTTATTCAGATAGTCAAGAGGCATTACAAGCTTTACGTTCTATCCGAAAAGACGATAATAAAACAGCCTGGTTACTCAACCTGGATTTGAACTAAATATTAAGTATTTACTTTTCTTTTATTGATCTTTTGGGCTTATAGACACGTCCAAACACCTCCCCATTATTTCTAATTCTCCTTGTGTTATTCCTAGAGAAGAGAGTACCTTTGCCCAAAATTAGCTTTTTATGAACTCAAGAACACCTAGTGAATCAAAAACAATATTGACGGATCTTGTTTTGCCTAGTGAAACTAATCCTTTGAATAATTTATTTGGGGGAGAGTTATTAGCTCGTATGGATAGAGCCGCTAGTATTGCAGCGAGACGTCATTCTCGACGTATTGTTGTTACCGCATCGGTAAATCATGTTGCTTTTAATAAAATGATTCCTTTAGGTAGCGTTGTAACCGTAGAAGCAAAAATATCAAGAGCTTTTAAAACCTCGATGGAAGTTTTTATCGATGTGTGGATTGAAGATCGTGAAAGCGGTATCAGTAGTAAAGCAAATGAGGCTATTTACACCTTTGTAGCCGTAGACGAATCAGGTCAACCTGTTCCTGTTCCTCAGGTACATCCAGAAAGCGAACTTGAGATGGAGCGTTTTGATGCAGCTCTTCGTAGAAAACAGTTGAGCTTAGTACTAGCAGGAAAGATGAGCCCAAAGGACGCTACAGAGCTTAAAGCCTTGTTTATGTAGCGTAAAAATATAGTTTGATGTAGTCATAAAGAATAAGGCTGTAAGTACCCCAAATGCTCTGCCAATAGATTTTTACATATTTAACACCCACTGCGCAGGGTTCATTTTAGTGGTGTTCTTACGAATCCCAAATTTCAAAACAGTCTTTCCTGAAATATTAGAGGCCGCTACATCACCTATTACCTGACTTCTTTCCACGGTATCACCTTTTCTTACACGAATATTTTCAAGGTTATTATAAATGGTAATGTAATTTCCGTGTCGGATACTCACCGAACTATGGGCTCCACGAATTTTATGAATAACGATAACTTCACCTTTAAATACTGCTCTTGCCGTTGAATTAGGCGAAGTTTCTATTTCTACACCGCTACTATTTACAGTGATATTAGGCAATGACGGGTGCCTCGACACACCAAAACCTTTTACAATACGGCCACGTTCAACAGGCCAGATGAGCCTCCCTTTGTTTGATTCAAAATCGGCTGCTAATAATTTGGCTTCTGGCGTAAGAGCAAAGGTTGTTTTACTTCCTTTTGTAGTGGCTTTATTTCCGACCTCCTTATTACTCGCAGCAATTGCTTCTGCTATCAATCGGTCGATTTCTCGCTCAATACGATCTGATTCCTTTTGATTTTTATTTATCTGGGCAGCAAAAGTACTTGACTTCTTACGGATGAGTTTAAGTAACTCATCATGTTGACCTTTTTCTTTATCCAACTGTGTTTTGGCCTTTCGGTTTGCAGCTATTAGAAGATCCTTGTCCTTTTTTTGGCGTAATAATTCTTTGTTTGTTTGCTGTAAAAGTTCGGTTCGTTCTTTAATTTGTTCCCCCTGTTTTTTTCTGTAATTAGCGTATTGTTTCATGTATTGCACACGCTTATAAGCTTGCTTAAAATTTTCGCTGGAGAGCAAAAACATCACCTTACTTTCTCCTCCTTTACTCTTGTATGATTTCCGAATCATATCGGCATAGTCTTCTTTCAAAAGAGTGAGTTCTTCACGGAGGTTTTCCATTTTATTGAGATTCTCATCAATTTCACGACTAAGTAAATTTGCCTGTCTGTTTGTAACCTTAATAAGGTCCTGACGCACTTTAATCTGTTGATCTAGGTCTTCTACCTGATTCAATTCAGAGCGTTCCTTTTTCTTATTGCTTTCGCGCAAGAGCATTAATTGCTGCATCTCCTTTCGCAAAGATTCACGGCGTTGTTCAAGTTCTTGCTGCTTTTTAGATTGTCCCAAAACGGTAGTCACACTTCCCAAAAGGAAGCAAACAATGAGGATGCTATGTAGATGATTGCGTACGGACACTAAAATTTGATTTCTTTATACCCTGATGGAATGCTAAACGGAAATCGCAAATCCACATTGCGTTCAACCGACTTATACTCAAGGTCAATTGTTGTTCTATCTGACTTTTTTAGAACTTCTATAAATACGTTTTGAGGGAATGTAAGTCCGTCGAGCTTTTGTTGTTCTCTATAGTCTACGTTCAAAGATAGATTGTCTTTGGGTTGGGTCACTCGTTGTTGTTTAAGAATAAAGTTTTGAGGTTCTAAGAAAAAGAAAAGATTTAGAAGCTCTAATTGTTTTTTGGGTGTAATTTGATATTGGTTATCAACTTGATTGATCACATATTTCCCTTTGCGCAGATCATAAACTGTTTCTCCAACGAGTAAACGTTCCAATTGTTCAAAATCCATATCCACTCCAAAGTACTGACTCAGGAATCCAAAATCTCCATCAAAATAGGTGCGTCCAATTTTCTCATAATAGGAAACATGTGTAGGTGTAACCTTTGCTTTCGCCAAAGAAATTCCTAATATGGAGGCACTTAACCAAATAGTTTCCCCCTTATCCATACGCAGACTTACAGTAACACTTTGACTGTTCTTTCGGTCTTTGTATCGTACTTTCAATCGAGCCGCTAAGGTTTGGAATTCGAAAGCATTATTATAGTAGTTTGAAATGAGTTTTGCAGTAGCGATGTCTTCCACTTCTCCGGTGTTTTTTATGCTTTTAGTACTCCCGCAACTTGCGAAAATGAATACACTGCACAGAATTAAAAAAATATTCTTCATTAGTCTAACTGTGCTTTAAGTGATTTTGCTTTCTCCAGGAAGGTGGAGGCCTTAGTAGAATTACCTTTGCCAGCATAGGCTTCGCCTAATTGTTGGTAAAAATCAGATTCCATTTTTACATCTTCAATGATATAGTCAATTCCAATTTCTAGACTCTCAATAGCGGCATCGTATTTCTGAAGTTTATTGTATGCAACCCCTTGTATGAGGTATAAAATAGATTGGGATGGAAAAAGATCCAAAGCTTGTGAAGTCATCTTTGTGGCCTTTTCATACTGCTGTGTATCAAGCTGTAAAAGCACGGTATTTTTAATCAATTCTATATTTTCTGAATCTGATGCTAGGGCTTTTTCGAAATACTTAAGACTTTGTGTTTTATCTCCTTTTTTAAGGTGATAATCGGCCAATTGTTCATATACATTAGCGTCGGCAACCTGGGTATCAAAGATAGCGATGGCCTTTTCGAGTTGCGGTTGATAAGCTGGGTTATCATTTACAAAAGTGAGGAAATCGTTTAATACGATATGCTTTGCTTTTCCGTCCATGCGTTTACTTTTTAGCACGACATTCATGGATTTAATCGCTTCCTCAGTCTTGCCATCCTCCAAATAGAATTTATATAAGGCGAGTTGAACTTCTTCAGCCTCAGGATTGATTTTTTGAAGCTTTAAGGCCGTTTCGTATGCTTTGGCACTGTTACCCTCCTCGCTATACAAGAAAATTAATTTAAGATACTCTTCTTCGTTGTTTGGGTCTGCAGCAATCTTAGCCTCGGTGGCCTGAGTTCGCAAAGCCCCGTTTCCAGAACGTTGATAGATACTAGCACGGAGTCGCTCACGATATAAATCTTTCCCCTTTTCGATATCTAAGGCCTCTAGTAACTCTAAGGCTTCCTCGTATTTTTTGGTCTGTGAATAGATGCGTGCCAAATCTTCTTTGTACTGAGTGTCAAAGGGAATCAACTTTTTTACGATCGTTTCTGCCTTTGCATAGTCTCTGGTTTTATAATAAATATCATATAATAAAACCAACATCGATTCCCGGTTAGGGTCCAATTCAAGTGCTTTTACTAGGTCTTGTTCGGCCAGGTCATATTGCTTAAGGGCTCCTTGGTTTTTGGCGCGTTCAAAATAAAGAAAGGCGCGATCCGGTTCTTGTTGGATGCAGATGTTCAAAGCTCTAATTGCTCGATCGTGGTTCTGGATGGCCTTTTGCTTTAAGGCTTCAAAAAATGATTCTTGAAAGGCATCAGACACATCTTCTAGGTCATCTACATTTTCATCGGCAAAAGGTGTGGGTTCCTGCGCGTGCATACGCTTTCGCGAAAGCATACTCATACACAAGAAAAGTAATAATATAAATGTGTTTTTATTCATAATCCAATCCTTTTCGCCGAAAGGCTCCTTATTCTAAAACGGTATAATCACCCAAACTCACTTGGCTAAAATTCCCGTCGTATTTTACATGATTTCCTATCATAGCTTGGTCCAATTGCACATTTTTGATGAGGCTATTGGATTGAATCAAACTATTTTTGATAGTACTGTTTACAATTTTTGTGCCATCTCCAATAGAGACATTAGGGCCAATGGTTACATTTTCTAAAACTACATTTTTACCTACAAAACAAGGAGGAATGATACTCGCATTCTCCAGCTTTGCGCTAGGGGAAATAAGCTCTTCTTCACCGTCATCATGAAGAAATTGCAGCATGCGGCCGTTAGTTTCAACAGTCACTGCTTTATTTCCACAGTCCATCCATTCATCTACGGTTCCAGTTTTAAAAACCTTCCCATCTGCCATCATCTTTTTTATACCATCGTTAATTTGGTATTCACCACCGTTCATGATGTTCTCTTCCAATACTTCCTTGAGCTTCCCTTTAAGAACGCCAACATCTTTAAAATAATATATTCCTATCACTGCTTGATCTGAAACAAAGGTCTCTGGCTTTTCCACCAGTTCGATGATTTCTTGATCTGCGTTCAATTTTACAACTCCAAAAGCCTCAGGATTCTTTACTTTTTTGGTCCAAATAACACTATCTGCATCAGGATCTAGATTAAAAGTCGCTCGAATCAAGGTATCGGCATAGGCAATTACTGCGGGGCCTGATAATGATTCCTCAGCACACATTATTGCGTGCCCTGTTCCTAATGGTTGATCTTGACGATAGATTGAAGGATGTGCTCCAAGACTCTCTGCGAGATCTACCAAGCTTCCTACAACTTCATCTCCAAACCAAGCAGGATCTCCAAGTACAAAGGCAATCTCTTCGATAGGTTCGTTGAGCACTTTAGCGATGTCGCGCACAAGTCGGTGCACAATGGGTTGGCCAGCTACTGGGATGAGTGGTTTTGGTACTGTTAAACTATGTGGGCGGAGGCGGGAACCACGTCCAGCCATTGGGACTATTATTTTCATTGAAAACTATATTTTTCATTCCCGCGAAGGCGGGAATCTCTTTTAATTCGACATTCTATTAATTTCTTAACCTCTTAAAGTTAAAGTTCTAGTTCAGACTTAAATCAGACCAACTTGGATTTAGTTCTTCAATTAAATTTATTTTCCACTGACGCTTCCACTTTTTCATTTGTTTGTCACGTTTTGTGGCTTTAAGTCCTTCTTCAATCTCTTCAAAATAAACTAGTTTATCACAATTGAACCTCGCTGTGAAAGACTTAGGATATACTTTAAGCTTGTGTTCTTTTACTCTTTCGTCAATATTATCCGTAAGGCCAATGTATAAAACCTTATTAGATTTGTTTGTCATGATGTAAACACACCATTTCATTCAAAGATTCCTGTTTCCGTGTCACACGCCAAAGGCTCTTGCACTTCTAATGAGAGATTCCTGCCTTCGCAGGAATTTATTTTACCCCAGTACTCCCAAAACCGCCAGCACCTCTTTCTGTACTTGACAATTCTGAAACTTCTTCCCAGTCTGCGCGTGTGTGTTTGGCGATCACCATTTGAGCGATGCGTTCACCGTTTTCAATGGTAAAGGCTTCGTTGGAAAGATTAACGAGTATCACCCCTACTTCTCCACGATAATCGGCATCAATTGTTCCTGGTGCATTGAGAACTGTGATTCCTTTTTTGGCAGCTAAGCCAGATCTAGGCCTTACTTGTGCTTCAATACCCACAGGAAGCTCCATATAGATGCCTGTAGGGACTATTGTGCGCTCTAATGGTCCAATCGTTACTGCATTTGTAAGATTAGCCCTAAGGTCCATGCCAGCGCTTGCCAAAGTTTCGTAATGCGGTAGGGCGTGGTTTGATTTGTTGATGACTCTTATTTTCATAGCTGATAAAAGGTAGATATATAAATTATGTTCGTCTTAATAAGATTCGTATTAAGGCCTTTTCTCTAATGACAATAACCCCTATTAGTACAGTGGTCATTATTGTTCCAACAAGATACAATTGCCAACTGCCGATCCCAAAATAATCTCTCAAATAGTAAAAGAAAATACAGGAAAAAGCAACTGATACGCCAACGTACAAAATTAGATTTTTAATATCGTAGGGCACATCTAAATGTTTGCGCCCCATTAAATAAGAAATCACCATCATAAGGCCATAGGCCCCAAGGGTTGCAATAGCACTTGCCAAATACCCTATCCTTGGAATGAGTGCAATATTTACTACAATAGTTAAAATAGCACCAACTACAGAAATATAAGCGCCATATTTTGTTTGATCTGTCACCTTGTACCAAACTGAAAGGGTTTGGTAAATTCCAAAGAACAAATAGGCGATTAAAATAAGTGGGACGATATGCATAGCTTCCCAATAGACCTCTTTAGGGATTAGTATTGGCTTGATAATGTCTACCAATACGATATAAGCAAGTAAAACGACAGATCCCAAAACCACAAATACCTTTGTGATCTGAGCATACATTTGGTTTGCGTTGGTGTTTTTTGATTCACTAAAGAAAAAGGGTTCTACCCCTAATTTAAAAGCTGTAGCAAATAAGGTCATTCCAACAGAAAGTCGGTAGCAGGCTGCATAAATTCCTAATTGGGTCTCTCCAATATCTTCGGGCAATAGTCTTGGAAGCAGTATTTTATCAATTGATTCATTGATAGCAAAAGCGATACCTGCAATAAGTATTGGGATGCCATATATGGCCATTTTTCTCCAGAGCGCTTTATCAAATTCCCACTTCCTAAAATAAGCAGGGCTCATAATCACAAACATGACCAGACTTGCGACAAAAAAGGCAATGAATACGAGTTCTATTTCATCTTGAGGCAGCCATTGATTTATAATATCGACTTGAGGTAGGAAAACAAGGAAAAAGGTGGCAAGACCTACAGAAATCACCACATTTAAGAGTTTGATCAACGCATATTTCATGGACTTTTTTTGAGCCCTCAGATAAGCAAAAGGAATCACTGTAAGTGTATCTAATGCAATCACAGCAATTACCCATTTCCAATATTGTACTGCAACCTCGGTCCACTCGGCTATAGACACTATTCCTACGTAGCTTAGCATTGCAGCAAGAAGCGTAGTGACCAATAAGGAAATAAGGGCGGTACTTAATGCTTTGAGTCCGTATGTAGCGTCGCTATAAAATCTAAAAAAAGCAGTCTCCATCCCATAGGTAAGGAGAACATTTAAGATCATAATGAAGGCAAAGACCTCTGTGACCTTTCCAAAAGCCGCTGGATCTTCAAGATAAGCGACATATAAAGGCGTCAAAAGCATTGTAAGTAGTCTTGGCAACACAGTGGCAAGACCATAGACGAAGGTGTGTTTAAAAAGGCTTTTTAGCGTACTCAAAAAAAGTGGTGTTAAGTGCTCCTAAATGTAACGAATATATGAGTGTATTATTAGCCTTTGTCTATATCTCCTCTTGGAGGCGCAGTAGGTCTTGGAATACTTTCTTTTTGTATGATGTTTGTAAGTTTTGTGTATTTTAAAACACCATTTTCTTTGTAAGAGATACCGGCTTCATCAGTTTTTAATGGAAAGGGGAAAGACTCAGACAAAGACGATGTATTTACAGCCTCTTCAATTGCATCGGCATGCAGGGTCAAATCTCTTTCATTATTAAGGTCAGTAAAAAAATGAGCAACAAAAACTTTGCCTTCAGTAGCGTTTAGTGGAGCTACCTTTCCTTTAAAAAAGGCCTTCTCCAATTGAATTCCATCAGACATGTCGGTAATAGGAACATATAAGTCAATACCAGATCCGCCACCTTGAACACCGGCGATCCATTGTTTATAATAGACTTCAGCTGTTTGAAATGGGGGTTCTTGCAGGTCAGACTTTGTGGTTCCGCATTGGGTCATAGTAAGGGGCAGTATTAAAAAGCCAATTAAGGCGAATAAGGACTTTAGCATTTTCATAGGTTTTTCTATACAGGATTCAAAAGCAAGGCTGTAAAGGTATTAAAAAGAAAATCCCTAGTTGATGAAGAGGAGGGTCGCTTCAGGCTTAAAAAAAGTAAACCCCGAAGATAAGGACATCTCGGGGCTTACAACTCAAACCAAAATATTGTGAAGAAAGTTCTGTAAATATATAAGCAAAGGCAGTGTTTACGGTCACTCCCGATAATCGTTTCCTAGAAACAGTTTTGAAAAGCTTCTTAAAAAGCTCGAAAACCTTGCGAAAACAGGGTCTAATCAAAGTTCAAAAAAAATGCCCAATCTTTATAAGATTGGGCATTTACGTATGGAGATTCCCGTCTTCACGGGAATGAATTTAGTTATTCAATGCTTCAGCACCACCTACGATTTCTAATATTTCGTTTGTAATAGAAGCTTGACGTGCTTTGTTGTATTGTAATTTCAATGCATCTCTTAATTCTGTCGCATTATCGGTTGCTTTGTGCATCGCAGTCATACGTGCACCGTGCTCACTAGCTACAGAATCTCTAATTCCTTTAAAAAGTTGAGTTTTCAACGCTTTAGGAATTAAACCTTCTACAATCTCTGGCTTTGATGGCTCATAGATATAGTCGGCAGTTGACGCTTCTTCAGAAACTATAGGAAGAATTGGCAAGAATTGCTCTGTCGTTACGATTTGCGTTGCTGCATTTTTGAATTTGTTATAGATCACTTCGATCCTATCAACTTCTCCAGTTGCAAAACGCTCCATTAAATCTTCGGCAATCGCAGCTACATTATCAAAAGTTAAATCGTCAAATACTTGATTGTTATTTACAACGATGGTATTGTCTTTAACTAAGATATCATGTGCTTTCTTACCGATAGTCACAAAGCTCACTTCTTGGTTTGCATATTTAGTTGCAGCCAAAAGTTTTGCTTCTTTAATAATATTAGAGTTGAAAGCACCAGCTAGACCTCTGTTAGATGACACCGCAACGATGATCACCTTTTTAACCTCACGGTTGTCTGCATAGTTACTTCCAGAATCGCTATCCATACCTGCGCTCAAATTCTGCAGAAGCTCTGTAAGCTTATCTGCATACGGACGCATAGCCGTAATAGCATCCTGCGCTTTCTTCAATTTTGCAGCCGATACCATTTTCATGGCAGAGGTAATCTGCATCGTAGAAGATACGGAGGAGATTCTATTTCTGATTTCCTTAAGATTTGCCATTGGCGCTCTTGTTTATTATTCTTCAAATTTCCGCGAAGGCGGAAATCCCATTTCCTTAATCACGACTTGTATACATCTTACTTCACTTTAAGCTGGGCCAAAATGAGCATGATCGCATTTTCGCGAAAGCGAACTACTACTAGTTATACTTTGCGCTTAAGTCCTTTGCTACAGCGGCAAGAGTATCTGTTACCTCATCTGTAAGCTTTCCAGCTTTCAAAGTATCTAATACATCTCTATGCTTAGCGTTTAAGAACTCTAAGAAATCCTTTTCGAATTCCTTGATCTTATTTACAGGTACCGCATTTAACAAGTTTTTAGAACCTGCATAAATAATCGCTACTTGATCTTCTACGGTAAACGGATCGTTTTGAGCTTGTTTTAAGATCTCAACGTTACGCTTTCCTTTTTCAATTACGTTTAATGTTGCTGCATCAAGGTCTGAACCAAACTTAGCAAAGGCTTCCAATTCACGGAACTGTGCTTGATCTAGTTTCAAAGTACCTGCTACTTTCTTCATTGATTTAATCTGTGCGTTACCTCCAACACGAGATACAGAAATACCTACGTTAATTGCTGGACGAACCCCAGAGTTAAATAAATCTCCATCTAAGAAAATCTGACCATCAGTAATCGAAATTACGTTGGTAGGAATATAGGCAGATACATCTCCCGCTTGTGTTTCGATAATAGGAAGGGCGGTTAAAGAACCTCCTCCTTTTACTAGAGGCTTCAAACTATCTGGAAGATCGTTCATTTCCTTAGCAATATCATCATCATTGATCACCTTTGCAGCACGCTCTAATAATCTAGAGTGAAGGTAAAATACATCTCCAGGATACGCCTCACGTCCCGGTGGACGACGTAATAAAAGAGATACCTCACGGTAGGCAACAGCTTGCTTAGATAAATCATCATAAATGATTAAAGCAGGACGACCTGTATCACGGAAATACTCTCCAATCGCTGCTCCAGCAAATGGTGCATATACTTGCATTGCTGCAGGATCTGATGCGTTTGCGGCAACTATAGTTGTGTAGGCTAGTGCGCCAGCGTCGTCTAATACCTGAGCAATGTTTGCTACAGTAGAAGCCTTCTGACCAATTGCTACATATATACAATATACTGGTTCCCCAGCATCGTAAAATTCTTTTTGGTTAAGGATAGTATCGATACATACCGTTGACTTTCCAGTCTGACGGTCACCAATTACTAACTCACGTTGTCCTCTACCTACTGGGATCATTGCATCAATAGCTTTGATTCCTGTTTGTAATGGCTCAGTTACAGGCTCACGGAAGATTACCCCTGGTGCTTTACGCTCCAATGGCATCTCATATGTTTGTCCTGAGATAGGTCCTTTTCCGTCGATAGGAAGACCTAGAGTGTTTACTACACGTCCTACTACTCCTTCACCAACTTGGATAGAAGCAATACGCTCTGTACGTTTTACAATAGAACCTTCTTTAATATCATTTGCCTTTCCAAGAAGTACAACACCTACGTTATCTTCTTCAAGGTTCAAAACGATAGCCTCTAGTCCGCTTTCAAATTGTACTAACTCTCCGTATTGAACATTTGAAAGTCCGTAAATACGTGCGATACCATCACCTACTGTTAATACTGTTCCAACCTCGTCTAGTGAAGCTGATGCTTCAAAACCTGAAAGTTGTTTTTTTAAAATTGCTGAAACTTCTGCTGGTTTAACTTCTGCCATTTTGTATTTGTTTTAGCGTTCCTACCTACCGACAGGTAGAATCGCGAAAGTTTTATTATAAACTATTACTAAATTCTCTTTTCAGTTTGCCTAATTGGCTAGCGATACTTGCATTATACTGCTTATCACCGACACGTAAAATAAAACCACCAAGGATACTTTCATCGATGATGCTTTCTAATTTTACTTCTGTACCTCCTGTAAGTTCTTTCACCTTAGCAAGTACTTTTTCTTCTAATTCTGGCGTCAAAGCCACAGCCGTAGTTACGGTAGCTGCTTCAATACCTTTACTCTCATTATATAGACTGATAAAGCTTTTTGCTACATCTTCTATTAGACCTGGGCGTTTATTATCGATAAGAATATCAATAAGTCCGCTCATCTCTTTAGAAGAACTGTCAAATACTAGACGTAACACTTCGCGTTTATCCTCTCCTTTAATCACTGGGCTTTCTAAGGCCACACGAAGCTCTTTACTAGCTTCCAAGGTCGATACGACACTCTTCATGTCATTCAATACAGCCGCAACGTTCCCACCTTCGTTAGAAAGTTCTAGCATTGCTTTTGCATATCGTATTGCTGCTCTTGTACTACCCATTAGGATTTAGTTTAAAGTGGCTTGACCTAGCATCTCTTCTACAAGACCTAGTTGCTTTTCTTTATTTGATAGTTCGCTTTTTACAACCTTCTCTGCAATCTCAATAGATAACGAAGCCACTTGGCTCTTTAAATCAGCGATTGCCGATTTGCGTTCTCCGTCTATAGCTGCGAGTGCCTGAACGATCATCTTATCTGCTTCAGCCTTGGCTTCCCCTTTTGCATCTTCGATCATTTTTGTTTTGATCTCACGAGCATCTTTAAGCATTGCTTCACGCTCTGCTCTAGCCTCTTTGATTAGCTTTTGGTTGTCTGCCTGAAGGTTTTGCATTTCTTTCTTTGCATCTTCTGCAGAGGCAAGTGCATTACGGATTCCATCTTCGCGCTCATTAACAGCGTTTAAGATAGGTTTCCATGCAAATTTGCGTAACAAAAATAACAATCCAATAAATAGAACCGCTTGCCAGAAAAAAAGACCTAAAGAAAATTCTTGTATTAATTTTTCCATTTTATGATATACTAAAGTGGTGTGTTTCTTTTAAAAGTAAACAGGCAGCTGTAACCAACCGTTACAGCTGTCTGTTTGAATAATGGATGATTATCCTGCGAAAATCGCAGCAAAACCAATTCCTTCAATAAGCGCCGCTGCAATAAGCATTGCTGTTTGAATTTTTCCATAAGCCTCAGGCTGACGTGCAATAGCTTCCATAGCTTTTCCACCAATCATTCCGATACCAATACCAGCACCGATTACTGCTAATCCTGCACCGATTACTGAAGGTATCACTGTACCTCCGTCTTGTAACATCATTGGAATTGTCATAAAAATATAGTTTAAAAAATTAAAAATTCATTGTTGTGAGGATTTCGCTTCCGCGAAAGCCTACTAGTGAGCTACTTCTGTTTCATGATCGTGCCCGTGATCATGCTCTTCTACTGCAAATCCAAAATACAAGGCTGCAAGCATTGTAAATATATAGGCTTGTAAAAGTGCAACCAATACCTCAATTAAGGAAATGGCGAATGCTAATCCAAACGAAAGGGTTCCACCTATCCATGTTTGGAAGATATATATAAGACCAATCAAACTACCTAATACAACGTGTCCTGCAGTCATATTTGCATAGAGACGAATAAGAAGAGCGAAAGGCTTGATAAACATTCCTAAAATTTCAATAGGAACTAAAATGATATAAATAACGATCTTTCCAAACCAAGGCATTCCATCGCCAAGTGGATCGAAAATGTGTTTCCAGTAATCTTTCTTCCCAGAAAAAGTAGTAATCACAAATACGATTAATGCTAATGCTGTTGTTACGGCTATGTTTCCTGTTACGTTAACACCGAGTGGAGTTAATCCGAAAATGTTCAGAAACCAAATAAAGAAGAAAACTGTTAAGAGGTAAGGCATGAAACGCTTGTAATCTTTTTCACCTATGTTAGGCTTAGCGATATCATCTCTTATATATAATATGATAGGCTCAAAAAAGCGACCGGCTCCAGTTGCGATATTTCCATTCTTAGCATAACTCTTAGCTAAGCTGCTAAATAGGAAGAACATTAATAGTACAGTAAGCAACATCATGAATACTCCCTTGGTAATTGAAAGGTCTAAAGGCTTAGCGTTAGTAGCGTGATGCGCATCGTCGTACTTTATAGTACCAGCTGCATCTGTTTTGTAAATCTTAGCGTGCTCTAATTTATAATAGTTTCCATTTGCTTCAGCTACTGATTCACCATGGTGAAACTTAGAAGAAGAAAACACTTGCAAACCATCATCCCAAAGAATCACTGGAAGTGGGAAGCCATAATGATGAACGACACCTGCATCATCAGTAGATGAATACAAACTAAAGTCATGAGAATCTAAAAGGTGATGTTGTACATACTCTTTCACTTCCTCCTTACGTTCTTCGCGCGTTGTTGTTGCCTTTTCTCCACATGAGACAAAAGAAACAAGTACTAATAAAATAGGAAGTAATCTAATCAACGTTTTTCTTTGCATACCGAACAAATAAAATAGTGTCCTTAAAAATCGGTGCAAAAATACGGTTATAAATTCAAAAGCTAAAAGAAAAGATGGGCTTTTTTTTACGTATGAAAAATCGCTGCTTTTTATTGATTATTAAGTCGTTTTGAAAGTGTGTACACCTCAAAAATCAGACATAAAACATAAGGAACGAAAAAGGAGGCAATCTCTAATCCTGAAATCTCTCCATCTGCCTTAAATAGAGGTTTTATAACCAATAAGAACACCACAAACTTTAGGGCGCTTCCAAAAACAAATACGAATCCAGCTTGAGCACTCTGCTTTTCACTAGCTCTGTCCACCATAAAAAATACAACGAGGGCTAGCACAAAGTTTAATACATAAGAGAGTGTGATTTGAGCGCCAAACATAGGTAGTTGTCGAGCATATAACGCCAAAACATGCACTCCAAAAACTAAAACTAACAACCCCAACAATTTATATGCAAAGGAAAAAAAGGAGAGATTCATGCGCTAAAGATTCATTCTTTTTGTCTGTCGCACCACTAAAAACATAGAGAGTGCTACCCCGAGAAGCGTACCAAGAACGGTATACAACTTCCCACTATCATTATAATTTAAGTCTAACCACTGTCCGCCTCTTACAAATAGAAATATGATAACTCCCATCTGAATTGCAACACCAGAAAAGACAACCCAGCCCTTAAGCGGATCGTTCCCCTTGTTTTTTTCCATCTTTTGCCAGTGATTTTACACTACCCTTCATTTCACAAGAAGCATTGAAAGTAGCACCAGGCTCTACTGCAAGTCGGCCTACAATTACCTCTCCTTCAATACAGGCAGCAGATTTCAAGGAAAGTAAATTAGTTACTGTAAGCGTTCCTTCTACTAGTCCTTCAATATCGGCATCTTTACAGATGATAGTTCCTTTAACTACTCCATCTTTTCCAATAACCACTCTATTAGGAGTGTTCAGAGTTCCTTCAATTTCGCCATCAATACGAAAACCGCCTTGAGAAGTAATATCTCCAACAATTTTAGTGCCTTGACTTATTCTATTTTGCTTATTCGTTGGGTCTATTGCTTTTCCTTTTTTATTATCTGAAAACATAACCTAGGGGGTGTTATAGGAGGGTTAACGAAGCTACTATTTGATGTATTCTTCTAAATTCTTATGTAATTGAACCAATTTATAATTGTCGGACGATATGACCGTACTCGGATGTGTAATTCTTATATCCTTATTCTCTGCCAATAACTCTGCAAGACCTTCTGCTCTTGATCGCTCTTTTAAGTAGTGAATGACTACAAATGACTGTGAAGCGTTATACACATCTATAGACGTAGCAAACTCAGTAAATCCTAAAGATTCAAGAGCCGCGTCAATTTGATCTTTTAATGCTGTTGCTGCTTCCACTTCATTAGCATCAAAGGCGTAAACTACTTTCCAATTTTTTGATGCTGCATCTGCAGAAAATTTTCTAAAAGCTAATGAAGGCACGGCTGTTTGTAAAAGGTCTTGTGCCTTTTTCCCTTCATCTGTTCTTGGATAGGTCAAAGCGACAAAGTTCAATGCTTTTTTATAGGAGTCATATCCTTCATAACGCCCTAAAACTGTTGCTTTCAAAAGCTCAAATTTTGGCACAAATGGATCTCCGTAAAAACGTTCGATATTTTCATCTAACTTAACTAAAACTGAAGCGTACTGCTGATCTGCAAATTCACGATATAAGCTATTGTAAACAGCCTCTGCTCCTTGCGCATCTGACTCAAGTTCAACATCTGGGTTGTTGAGTATCGCTGCATACCTAGAGTCCGAATAATTTGACGTGATATCATTTTTGAAACCTTCTGCTTTCGCCCCTTCGTCCATCTGTTGATACACTTGGTAGAGGTTATATTTTGTAGGAAGGATCAATCGCTCTTCAGGATTAAAAGTCAAAACCCTTTCCAAACGATCAGCCGCACGAGGATACAGTTTAAACTTCTCCTTATAGATAAGACCTAATTGATAGAAAGCAAAATCCCGCTCGCGCTTTAAGCTGTCTAATGACTTCTCAGTACGCGGAATAGTAGCTAAAAAAGTATCTACATTCAAATCTTTTTCAAATTCCTTTTCTGGAACAATATCTACAGGAACTCCGCTTCCATTTAATTGTGTACGCTGCTTTGAAGAAAGTCTCCAATTATCAGCTAATCCACGGTTTCCCCAGACTTTTTTAAAGTCTTGTTTTCCATAGGCAACAGCCGTAGAGTTGTAGAAGTAGAATTCGCCAACTTGTGTTCCGCCAGATTTTCCGCTTCGACCGCCTTTAGAATTGCTGTCATTTTTACCACCAACAGCTACGTCCTTTTTAAAGAATTCGTTATTGCGAATAATTTCCGACTTACGAATTGAGTCTTGTTTGGCCCGTTCTTTTAATTTCTTAATATAATCTTCAAAGAATGCTCGCTGCTCATCTTCAGACATTGACGCAAGCTTCATGATACTATCATTGCGTTGCGAAAGATTTTCATACTTAATGACGTCTGTAAGATTATCGCGTTTCTTTTTAATTTGACGATGTTCCCGTGTTCGATTTTTTAATTGATTCAAAGTACTATCGTAATAAGCCCCAGCTATTTGATATTCGGTAGCATCAAAATTATATTCGGCTAGCGAAAGATAATCTCTCGAAACTAAGTATTGGTCTTGGCTATTCTGTCTCAGGGATCTATTGTAAAAAGCTATCGCAGAGTCTTCCATCCCAACGTTCATATAGTATTCTGCCTTGGTGTAGTATAGTTTATCTAAGAATGGCCTGTTTTCTCTGTTTTCTTCTAAGTCCTCAATGTGCTCTAATAGTACAGCAACATCTCCAGTCTCATAATCGAAGTTTTTGATTTTTTCAATCTGTGCATTGATCCAATACTTTCTCGGGATGCGTCTATTTAATGCAATCACCTCATCAAAAGCCATATTTGCGCTATCCTTGAATGTCAAGGCGTTGTATAACTGCCCTTTAATAAAATGGTAACGGCCACGTTCATCTGATTTTCGCGTCAAGCGAGCTGCATCCTTCATATAAATCAATGCAGTGTCATGTTGTTCAAGATTTGTGAATGCCTGGCTTAACATCGCATATGCGTCTGCTTTATCCTGATCTTTCAATTTCTTTTCAACCTTAAATAACTTGCGTAAATTATCAATCGCTAGTTGATTATTACTTAAACGAATATTAGTTTTTTCTTTCCAGATTTTGGCCTGTGCGATATTGTTACTCGCTGGGTAATATGCCAGAACATAGTTAAATGACTCAAGAGCTGCTATAAAGCGTTGGGAATAATATCTAGACTTTCCGAGAAGGATAAAAGCTTCATCCATTTGCGGGTTGCTTTCTTCTCCGTCGATTTTCATGGAATGGCGTTGGATGGCTTTAACTGCCTTTTCCTCTGCCTTATCAAAATCAGGATTCTTAGAATCTCCTGGCTTCGTAACATCCTCAAATAATTGAACACGTTCAACGGGAAGAATATTCCAATAGTTATCATTATAGGTATTTGCCAATCCATCTAGACCACGTTCAAGGGCTACATGCCCATTGTACAAGGGATTAAACTCGGCGGTAACTGCGTGAAAGTTTCGACTGACAAACGAATTTTTCTTTCGCGAACAGCCAACAAGTGTTGCTGTAGCCAGCACTACTAAAATTGCGTAACGTACGTTTTGCTTCAAAGCTGATAGTTATTTAAGATAAAAACAGTAAAACACTGCTTTTAGTATCGCAGTCTGTAAAAATACGTTTCTTTTTGAAAAAATGAGAATTTAGGGCTGCAAATTACCAGATTCCCTTGTGTACACGATAGATAAGAGAATTCTAAAACACATAAAAGCGTCTAATAAGACGCTTTTATGATAGTTGATTTTATCTAATACTACTCCTCCTCCGAAGCAACCAAAAGCGGTTCCTTTCCAGAAAAATAATGTTCTAACTCTTTCAATGTTTCAGGAGATGTCATGATATCCTTCACTTGATTTCCTTTTTCAAGAACCACGATGCGTTCGCAAACCTCTGTAACATGTTGTAAGTCATGACTTGAGACTAAAACCGTCACATCTTGATCGGTGGCCATCTTTTTAATGATTCCTTTCAGTCGAATTTGTGTTGTTGGATCTAAATTTGCAAAAGGTTCATCTAGGATTATCACCTCAGGATTTCCAATAAGTGTTGCTACAATACCTACTTTCTTTTGGTTTCCTTTTGACAAATCTCTTAGGTATTTACGCTTTCCAATGATTTCGTCATTGAAAAAATCTTCAAAAGTTGCAAGCAGAGCATCAACATCTGCCTTGTTTTGTCCTCTCAAATCTCCGATAAAGTAAAAATACTCTTCAGGAGTCAGGTAGCCAATCAAGAAAGACTCATCAATAAAAGAAGCAGTGTGGGACTTCCACTCTTCACTTAAATTGACAATATATCCTTTGTTTTCAATGGATCCTGTTGTGGGTTGAATCAAATCTAAGAGACTACTGAAAAGTGTTGTTTTACCAGCGCCGTTATTTCCAACTAATCCAAAGGCTTGTCCTTTTGGAATTTCAATATGTTCTAGGTTTAAAACGGTTACTCCGTTATACGTCTTTGAAAGGTTCTGTATCTTGATCATCGTCTTAATTTTTTTGTTTGTAAGCGTCTAATGTTTTGTACTTCTCAGTTTTATAAATCTTGATAATCATATTGAATACCTTGTCTCTAAAGGCAAATCCAATTAGTCCAGCAAGTGCTACTAATGCATATCCAAAAACAGGGCCAAGTGTAAAATGTCCAATCGCATAAAGCGCCATCGGGCCTAACATTTTAGGCAGGCTAATTAACATGGTTTTTACATTGAAAGAACTCTTATCTCCAAATGCTTTCTTTCCACTGGTCAAATCGATGGGTGTTTTAATAAAAGCTCCTCCTAAGAGTACCAAGTGTGCATTGACACCCATATTAAATATACTTCCTACGGCAATGGCCGCTAAAGTCTCCCATCCAAAATAAATGTAAGGGATACACAGTACAAAGGAAATTGCAGTTCCAATAACCACTAACCACCATTTAGAACGCAAATACTCCTTGTATCGAATGTTTTGGGTCATCATTAAAGGATAATAGGCACTGTCCCAACTTGGCACAAATTGCCCGAAACTAAAGAGGAATCCACCAGTCACGAAGACCGCTGCAAACATCCTCCAGAAAGGACCTTCATATACTTCGATAGCACCACCAAAAAATAAGAGTCCATAAAATAAGAACATCACACTCATAAGAATGGTCGTCTTCGAGCGCTTGTTCCGTCGAATCAGTTTAATATCATTTTTTAAGAAAATGGCTAGTTTACCAAAACGGTTGAGCCAATCGTAATTTTCATTGGTAGCAATATCTTCCTTCTTTGCAAATCCAGCATCTAGGTATAAACGCTCTAAGAAATATTTAAAGGCATAATAACTTACAGCTATCAGAGCAGCAATAGGAATCAATACCATCCATGAAGATTCATAAAGCCCTTGGAAAAATGGTTGTGTATATGCGGTTATATCAAAATATCCGTAAAAATGAAGTCCGCCAAGACCGGCAACAATTAATCCTACTACGACCACGACTGCAGTGACATCATTTAAGAATACATTGATAAAATTATTAAGATATATCAAAGCAATCATTCCTAAGTGCCAAGTTAAAACTCCTATTGGGTCGTACCCTTGAGCAATTAACACCACACTGAATGGAATAAAGAAAAAAGCATACATCCAATTAAAGAAAGAAAGCACTGTTTTACCTAGGGCAAACTGTACAATTTTGTTCTTCCTAAAAGGCATTAGTAGCAAGGGCTTAATATTGAGCACTGGCATCTTCTGAAAAAAATATCTGAAAATGAGATCAATAACCAAAAAGTAAATCATAAACTGATTTACCGTTTTTAACGGTTCTAAATCCTGATCCTCCAGAAGAAAATAAAGGCCTACTCCCATACCACCAAAGATGAATATGAAGTACAAAGCGCCAAATACCATCAGGATTTTCAGGGCGAGATTGGTTTGGAAGGAAGCGCTTCTAAAAAATGCTTTCCACTCCAGGTTTAAAAAGTGTTTAATCATTGCTCTTGATTGTTTACGGGTTGTTAGTACTTAAAAACTCACAATTGTTACAAATGAATCCATACTCATTCGTATTTTTGCCCAAAAATTACCAATGTCCCAATTTCATAAACTTACAATTCAGACTATAACTAGAGAAACCCCATCTGCCGTTTCTATAGCATTTGAGGTTCCTTCTTCCCTAAAAGACGACTTTCGTTTTGAAGCAGGACAATATATTACCATTAAAGCAACTGTAGACGGCAAAGAAGTTCGTCGCGCTTACTCTCTTTGTAGTACGCCTCAAAGTGGTCTACTTAAAGTTGCAGTAAAGGAAGTGGAAGATGGTACTTTTTCAAAAGTGGCCAATCGAGAACTAAAGGAAGGTGATGTTCTTGAGGTACACCCTCCAGAAGGTAAATTTAAAGTGGACAATACGACGGCCTCACAACCGCACAACTATGCAGCCTTTGCAGCAGGATCTGGAATCACTCCAGTTATTTCAATAATTAAAACTGTTCTAGATGCATCTCCAGAAAGTACTTTTGTACTTGTCTATGGAAATAAAACACCTAAAGAAACCATCTTTAGAGAAGAATTACTCAACTTGAAAAATACCTATAAAGGGCGTTTTTCAATGGAACTTATTTACAGTCAGTCACGTGAAGACGGGGCTCATTTTGGACGCATAATGAAGTCTACTGTCAATTTTGTAGTCAAAAACAAATATGCAGACAACAACTTTGACGCCTTTTACCTCTGTGGTCCAGAACCAATGATAAAAGAGGTTACTACCGTTCTTAAGGAAAACGGGGCCCCTGAAGAAGCGATCCATTTTGAACTCTTCACCACAAGTGATGATGCGGGTCATGTAGATGCTGCTTTGGATGGTCAAAGCGCCATTAAGGTAATCGTAGATGATGAAACTTTTGAGTTCAAAATGAAACAGGATGAAGTCATCTTAGACGCTGCACTAGATCAAGATATCGACGCTCCTCACTCCTGTCAAGGAGGGATTTGCAGTAGCTGTATCGCTAGAGTAACTGAAGGAAGCGCTACCATGCGAAAAAATCAAATCCTTACCGATAGTGAAGTCGCAGAAGGTCTAATCCTAACCTGCCAAGCACACCCTACCTCAGCGAGCATTGTGGTAGATTATGATGATGTATAATTGAGAATCATTAACCACATTACAAAAGCGCTTTTTAATAACAGCGCTTTTTTTGTGTCCTAATCTACTGTTAAGAATCTGTTCTATTGGACTGCATTTATGTATTTTGAAGCACAATCCAATAAAAAATTACGATCAAATGTGGATGTATTATAGAGATGTAACCTTATACGCCTTGGTGGCAAGTCTGTTTCCTGCTGTAGGATTGGCAGGAATCTATGACAGCCTAGGCGCCTGGTTGCTTAACTTACTCCTCATCTTTGGAGTCTTCGGAACCGGTTTTGGAATCCTTGGTTTTTGGTATTTCCAAAAACAGCAGTACTATATGTATTTTAACTTAGGCTACTCCAAAATGCATTTGATCTTGGCTAGCTGGGGAATTAATCTTGGACTTGCAATTATACTCGCACTAATTACTCAGATTTTCTAATGGAAAACTCTCTCGAGCTATACTTTGCGCGGAAACGCTATGGACGGAAAGAGATTCTAACTCAGGTGTCTTTTGAGCTCGCTCAAGGCGAAATCTTAGGCCTCTTTGGTCGCAATGGCTCGGGAAAATCAACCCTCCTGAAAATCCTTTTCGGAACACTCAAGGCAAATGCGATTGACCTTCGATTGAACGGAATTCCATTAGCTCCTAGAAAAAACATAGAGGCACAACACATTGGCTATTTACCGCAAGAAAATTTCTTGCCTCGGCACATGAAAGTAAGAGATGTTATTCCCTTGTTTTATACAGATGGTGATGAACAGGACAATATTTTCCGTGCTCCTTTTATTGAGAAAATTGCCGCCCAAAAAATAGGCACACTTTCAATGGGTCAAAAAAGATATTTAGAATTATTGCTCGTAGCACACTTACCGCATCCATTTCTATTGTTGGACGAGCCTTTTTCTATGATTGAACCTTTTTATAAAGAGGCAATTCAAGAGTTTTTACTTTCGCTTAAAACGAAAAAAGGAATCCTCCTAACCGATCACTACTACACAGACGTTCTAAAGGTCTCCAATCGTAACATAGTGTTAGTTGATGGAAGTTCTCAAGTGGTTGATAAAGAAGAAGATTTAAGAGCTTTGGGCTATTTAAGGTAATTTTTTTAGATAAAACGCTTGATGATAGTCGCGACAGGTTCAATGGCTTTGGTCTCTTCAATGGTAGGACCAGCAACCCACACCGTTTTATACGTTGCCCCTTGAGCAGCTTTAGTGGTGTCTCTCATGCCTTTGGCAAAACGGATCATTTTGACCCATTTTTTAAGTTTCTTGTTCTTGTTGAGCAGCCCTTCTATCCAAGTTTGCTTTGTGCCTATTTTCTCAACATAAGGTGTATTGATAACGGTACAAGGTGTCCCAGAAATTTTTTGTGTCATTACGATATCTTCTGCCCCATAATCTACACATGCTTGCTTATACTCTTGAGAAACGGGAGCTTCAACGGAGGCAATAAACGGACTACCAATACTAGCGCCAACTGCGCCATAAGAGATAGCGCGGTCTAGGTCGGCTTTATTGCTTACCCCACCAGCTGTAATCACTGGGATATTACAATTTGCGTCTAGCTCTTTTATAAGATCCTCAGGAGACATATCTCCTCTATGTCCACCAGCAAGATTATTGACTGCAACGACAGCATCACAGCCCATTTCTTCTACCTTTTTAGCATAGGCTAGATCAACAACATCACAAAAAACCTTGATGCCTTTAGGCTTAGCTTTCTCAATAACTAGGCGCGGTGAGCCAAGAGAAGTAATAATAAAATCTACTCCTAATTCGCAAGCTGCATCCAATTGTGCCGGATACTTCATATTTGATTTATTGACAATCAAATTGATCCCAAAAGCACCTCCAGGAACTTTGGCAGCCTTTAGCTCAACAATCGCGGCTTTGAGTTCATCAATGGTTCTATAATTTAATGCAGGAACGCAGGCTGCAATACCATTTTCCATTCCTGATTTAAGCATCGCAACATTGGACACCAAAAACATAGGAGCCATAATTATAGGATGAGTGATTCCGAGAATTTCAGTTAATAAAGGTTTCGTTGTCGCCATTTTAATAGTGCATTAGGTCTCAAAGATAGACATAATACTACTATGCGCGCACAGTAAAATTTACAAAAGTGATTTCACCTTTTCGATCACCATTTCAGGAGGAATGGTTTGCATTACATCTTCGTAACCATCAGGAATTACATTTCCATAAACGCTTGTTGGAATGCGAGGATACTTAGTACGGTCGGAGATAAGGGTATGTTCCTCCTGCCCAAAAGGCGCAAATCCCAAAACAGGATGTGTTACTCCCCATAAAGTTATTGTAGGCACGCCATACATAGCAGCCAAATGGCCATTTCCACTATCCATTGAAATCATTGCATCTAGTTGGCCAATGAAATTAATTTGATCTCCAAAAGAGAGTTTTCCAGCGACAATAGTCACTTCATTGTTGTCTCCCGCGAGATCTTTAAGCTTATTTTGCTCATTGGGAGCTCCAAAAAGAAATATCTGGTAGTCGTTTTCCTTTGCAAGTTCATCAATTACTTTTTTCATCAAAGAAGCAGGATACTGTTTTCCTAAGTGAGCAGCAAAAGGTGCAATTCCCAGCCACTTTTTAAGACTTTTTTGAGCAAAAGAGCCCACTTTCTCAGTGGGATTAGGGCGACCTAAGGTTTCAGGTGTAATCTTTGAGAAATCTAAAGCTTCCAGAACATCCTGATAGCGAACAATTGTTGTCTTGAGGGCTTGCAGAGTGTTCAAATTGCCCACTGTTTGCTGCTTTTTTTCTTTTCTCCCCTTATCAATAACGGACTTAGGTACTTTAAAAAAGCTCCGCAGCATTTTTGAACGCAGGACATTGTGCATATCTGCGACATGGGTAATTCCGCTGGCTTTTAGTTGGCGTGATAATTTCCACAATCCGAATATTCCTTTATGCTTGCCATCTACTTCAGCGACTATACAGTTTACACCAGGAATAGTGTCGATTATAGGTTTATGAAATGGTTTTGTAAGGAATGAAATTTTTACTTCAGGGTTCGCTTTCGCGAAAGCGTGCACCACAGGAACCAACATCGCTACGTCGCCCATCGCAGAAAGACGAATGACGAGCAAATGTTTTAATTGTGGTTGTACCATCGAGTAGAGCTTCCCAGTAAAAAAGAAACAGGAATTTTATTTTTTAATGTTACGAAGAACTGGATTCAGTTCGTCGTCATTGTACATTTTCATTTGCTTATAAACCTTCATATACTTATCTCCGTGAGCAATATCACTAAGCAAAGTGTCAATAGCTGTTGAAAGATCAACACGTTGTTCTAACAAGATATCTAATTTTGTCTGACAAGCATCCCGATGTGCTTGGGAAGCATTTTCGCGAGTCGCTTCTTCGTGCATATGATACACCTTCAAAGCCAAAATAGATAAACGATCAATTCCCCAAGCTGGGCTTTCGGTATTGATAGTTGCATTTTCCTTAACCACCACATCCTTGTATTTATCTAAGAAATAGCTGTCAACATATTCCACCATGTCGGTGCGATCTTGATTAGAGGCATCGATCTTACGTTTTAATGTTAAAGCGGCTACCGGATCAATTTGCGGATCACGAATAATGTCTTCATAATGCCATTGTACAGTATCAATCCAACACTTTCGGTATAAAAGATGCCCTATTAGATCCTCTTCCTTATCGTACTTATTGTAGAAAGGTTGGTCAACTGTATTTACAATGTGGTAGGATTCAATGACTTCTCTGAAAATTGCATTGGCTTTATTTGCAAACATATCTTATCGTTCTATAAGGGTGATTTCATTAGAAATTACTTGGCCTGAATGACTTTTAAATTTCCGTTGGGCAAAGGTATCATATTTTCAAATAGTATGCATCTATCATTGAAAGGGGTTTGGGATTCAAGATTCAAGATTCAAGATTCAAGATTCAAGATTCATGTACGTCCCTGATATAGGTTGACCACTAAAAGAGTGGAAAACTATGAAAGCAA
>CAXBCS010000025.1:0-45332 GCA_963974305.1 uncultured bacterium | reverse complement strand
AAATACACAATTCAAAAAAACGCATGCCTGTGATGTTGCATCCCGAAAATTGGGACGCTTACATTAGTGATTCGCTGTCAGATACCGATATCAAGGCAATACTTGCGAAGGATACAAATCAAGAAATTGAAACATATACCGTCTCCAAAGATGTGAATAATTCTAGAATAGGCTCTAATAGAGCAGATATTTTGGCAAGCGTAAACTACTAAGCATTTTTGACATCTCACAACATTCCTATATCTTTCCACTTCAATCATATGGTATGGGAATACTCTTCGGATTACTGTTTTTTCTCTTGGTCGGATTTGCGATTTATGGAGTGTTTACGCTCCTGCCTACCGGCAAGGCAGGTTCGCGAAAGCGCAACCCACAAGCTGTACCAAAGCATTGGCATACCGCTCTGATTCAAAATGTAGCGTTCTACAAAAAGCTAACGCAAGAGGAGCAGGACCTATTTAGATTTAGAATGATGGCATTTTTGTCGGAAATCAACGTAGAAGCAGTCCAATTTGAATTGACTGATAAAGACAAAATGCTAGTGGCTGCATCTGCTGTTATTCCTGTGTTCAATTTTGCAGAATGGCATTATAACAATCTTAGTACAGTACTTATCTATCCAGATCATTTTAATGAAGATCTTAATTTTGCTCAAACTGAAGGCGATCGTCATATTGGAGGTTTGGTAGGAACAGGCAGGTTTAAAAATCAAATGATCCTGTCACGCAAAGCTCTTTACCATGGATTTAACAATGCTACCGATAAAGGAAACACAGCTGTTCATGAGTTTGTGCATCTTATAGATAAAACCGACGGGATGACTGATGGTATTCCAGAACGGCTCTTGGAACATCAATATATCACTCCATGGCTACAATTAATTCACAAAGAAATGGAAGCCATTAATAATGATACCTCAGATATTAGAAAGTACGGAGCTACCAATCAAGCCGAGTTCTTCGCTGTGGCATCAGAGTATTTCTTTGAACGTCCGGATCTGTTCAAACGCAAGCATCCAGAGTTATATCAGATGCTCGAACAATGTTTTCAAAAACGATAAGCTATTTATCTTCAATCTCATTTAGAATATCTTCAGATCGTTTCAAGACACCCCTATAGCATTTGGTGACATACCGTATCAACAAAAAGAAGAATAAAAAACAAAAAGGCAGAGCTATAAGTAATTTGGAGTCTAAGGTTTCAAAAAGATTTTCATCATTAAATAGTTTTCCAGATACAGGTATCGTCAAAAGCATAAAGAAGAAACTCATAATCATATTTGCTTTTTGAAAGTTGACAAAACGCTTCTTAGCCGTGGCATAGCGTTCCATCATTTTAGAATAGGGATCAGCTACTGAAATGCTTTGTAAGCCATAAATACTTCTTAATGAAAGTATAGGCGCAATAAATAGAATCAATACACATAAGACACCACAGGCTTGTAAGAGAGGGGTGTCTAGTTTGTTGAAGTGAAACAACAAGACTATTGCGGCGATATAGCTAATAACGGTACCGACTTTTTCTGCGGCACCAATTGTATTCCATTGCTTAGAGAATTTCTCCTGCGTCATTTGCATGATGATATCATCTGTAAGCTTCTTTTGTTCGTCTAGTTGGTTACTCATTTGAGTCCAAGCTGCCTGCATTTCTTCTAGTTCCATATCCCTAATGTTGATGCATTTCTTTTTTTAATTTGTCTTTAATTCGTGAGATTCTGGTTCCCACGGTAGTTCGTGTTAGTCCCGTAATCTCAGCGATCTCTTCGTATTTCTTTCCTTCGAGCAGCAGTAACATAATTCCCTTTTCAAGATCACTTAGCTTACGTATTTGCCTATACATTTCCTTGATGCGCTCTTCTTGAATTGGATCATGCGGTTCGTAGGTTAGTTGGATATTATCTAGTGCCACTGAATGTCCTCGTCGTTTTTCTTTTCTCAAAAAGGAGAAGGCGGTATTTAATGCGACACGATACATCCAAGTACTCGCTTTGGAGTCCCCTCGAAAACTACCAAAGCCTTTCCATAACTGGAAAACGATTTCTTGGTAGAGATCTTTTTGGTCTTCGTACGTATCGCAATATGCTCGGGATAGTTTGAAAATGATCCCTTCGTTATCTTTAATCATTGCTGTAAAAGCAGCTTCTCTGCGCATGTATGATTCTGTTTACGGGCTATTAGTATCGCTTTCGCGAAATAGTCACAGAAGTTCGCCTTTTTTTTTGAAATTAAATAAAAGAGGATTTTGTAATTTCGTTCTGAAGTGCTCAACTTAGATGTTATTAACTATCACCATGCAACCAGACAACTTTACAAACGAATTTTTTGGAATTGGAATCCTCAATGGCAAAACACCAGAAAACCTGGGAGTGCTATGGCGTTCTGCTCAAAACTTAGGGGCGAGTTTCATTTTTACAATCGGTAATCGGTATGCAAAACAAGCGAGTGATACGCATCATGCAGTTCATGCTATGCCGTATTTTCACTATGCCCGCTTTGAAGATTTTTACGAGCATCTTCCAAAAGGTGCGCGTATTGTTGGTGTTGAAATGCATGAAAATGCAGAGCCATTGGAACATTTTGAACACCCTAGAAGGTGTGTTTATTTATTAGGAGCTGAAGATAACGGAATGTCTAATCTCGCTATAGAAAAATCTCATCATTTGGTGCAATTTCCTTCTACACATAGTTTGAATGTGGCGGTTGCGGGAAGTATCGTATTATATGATCGTTTGCGGGATAAACCTCGTTCCTAATCCAGTAGAGATCCAAAGAGACTGCCCTTTTTGTAGTATCTTGCAGGCATAAAATTATTCAAATGAGTTCCTTTCTTATCATTACTATATTGGTAGCTACGGCTGCCCTTTTTGGCTATATCAATGTTCGTTTTTTAAAATTACCCAACACCATTGGGCTTATGCTCATTACCATAGTTTTTACCGTTGGCGTAGTAGCCTTTGGTTACTTTTTTGACGATACATTACTTGAGGCAGAGAGGGCTATGATAGTGCAAATTGACTTCAAAACGGTGCTCATGGATATTATGTTGAGTTTCTTGCTTTTTGCAGGAGCCTTGCATACAAACTTTGAACAACTCAAAGTGCAGCGTTGGCCCGTCTTGGCATTTTCTACCATAGGGGTTTTGATTTCCACTTTTTTGGTTGGTACCGCGATGTTTTATGTTTTACAACTCATCGATTTACAGGTAAGTTATATTCATTGTATTCTCTTTGGAGCTTTGATATCTCCTACAGATCCCATTGCAGTATTAGGGATTTTAAAAAAAGTAGGAGCTCCTAAAAAATTAGAAACGAAGATTGTTGGGGAGTCCTTATTCAATGATGGCGTTGGAGTAGTGGTCTTTCTGACCATTTTTCAAATTGCCGATATGGGAAGTGAAAATGTCAAAATTTTAGATATCGCTACTCTTTTTATACACGAGGTGTTCGGAGGTATTTTACTTGGCGGAGTAGTAGGATGGTTTACCTATAGATTGATGAGGTCTATTGATGATTATGATATTGAGGTGATTATCACCTTAGCGGCGGTAATGACGGGAACCGCCATTGCTCAAAAACTTCATGTTTCGGCGCCCTTGGCTATGGTGACAGCAGGATTGATTGTTGGGAATGACACTGTGCGGGACTCAGCCATGTCTGCCGTAACTGAAAATTACGTCGACAAATTTTGGGAGCTTATTGACATATTATTAAACACCATACTTTTTGTATTGATAGGCATGGAAATGCTCGTGCTTGCTGTAGAAGGAAAATATGTGATCGCGGGATTATTGGCGATTCCAATTACTTTGATTTGTCGTTATGCATCTTTGCAATTGCCTATTAGTTTTTTCAAAAACCGCTTGGATTTTGTGCCTAAAACGAATCTAATAATGACTTGGGGTGGTTTAAGAGGAGGTATATCTATTGCCTTGGCCCTGGGACTCACAGAGGTGATGGAGCGGGATTTGTTTTTAGTAATTACCTATATTATTGTCGTCTTCTCCATTATTGTACAGGGACTAACAGTGGGGCCTCTTATTCGTAAAATTACAGGTGGTAATTTAGGAGAAGATAAAAGCGCCCATTAGGCGCTTTTATTAGTACTTCTAGGAAGTATACGGTATGTTGAAAATGTCGCTTATTTAGAAACGAAATATTCGTAATCTTCAAAGTCAATCTTTCCACCAAATATTTTCATCGATTTGGCAATAATCGAATCGGCTTTATCTTGAGAAAATCCAAGACCAGTCGCATAACGATTTAATAATTTCAATTCTGGTCCGTCGATATAATGATCAACATATATAATTTTAAATAAATCATATAATCGTTCCAAACGAACACTTGCCGAAGTAGGAGGATTGATAGGGTAATTGCTAGGAGATTTCATCACCTCTTTAAACTCACTTTCTGTGATGTCCAATTTTCTTGCAAATCGCTCTATAAGTTTATTTTCTTCTTCATTGATTTCGCCATCAGTCGCAGCTAAATTTACAATAGTTGCAAAATGAGCCAATTGATTGCGGTGTTCTCCTGATTCGTAAAGGTCTCTAAAAGACATAATCTATAGTTTATATTATTGTGACACAAAGGACGTTAATTTTTGTCAAAATTAAATAAGAGATTGTCGATATTTTATAGATTTATGCTGCTTTCTCATTTGATCTAGCATAGAAACGACTTTGGCTTTGTAATAGTCTGCACTAATGCAATCAAAACCACAGGCATTTTCAAAATCGAATTGTGTTAACTCCTACCTATTTAACCTACCTTTGCACAAAATTACCATATGTCACATAAAGCAGGTTTTGTAAATATTATTGGGAATCCTAACGTTGGGAAATCTACCTTGATGAATGCCTTTGTTGGAGAGCGTTTGAGTATCATTACTTCTAAAGCGCAAACAACAAGACACCGTATTCTTGGGATTGTCAATGGAGAAGATTTTCAAATGTTATTGAGCGATACTCCTGGAATTATCAAGCCAGCATATCAATTACAGGCTTCAATGATGGACTTTGTAAAAAGTGCTTTTGAAGATGCTGACGTATTACTCTACATCGTAGAGTTAGGTGAAAGAGAACTTAAGGACGAAGCTTTTTTTGAGAAAATTCGATCGGCAAAGATTCCAGTACTTCTGTTAATTAACAAAATTGATACTGGTAATCAAGAACTTTTAGAGGCTTCCATCGGACTATGGAGTGAAAAAGTTCCCAATGCTGAAATATTTGCTATTTCAGCTCTTGAAAATTTTGGTGTTGTAGAAGTTTTCAATCGAATCATCGAATTACTGCCAGAATCGCCAGCTTTTTACCCTAAAGACCAACTTACAGATAAGCCAGAACGCTTTTTTGTTAATGAGATCATCCGTGAAAAGATTCTCATGCACTATAAGAAGGAGATTCCATATTCAGTAGAAATTGATACTGAAGAGTTCTTCGAGGAAGAGACAATTATTAGAATGCGTGCCGTAATTATGGTAGAACGCGATAGTCAAAAAGGAATTATTATAGGCCATAAAGGTGCCCCTCTCAAAAGAGTGGGTGTGGAAGCTCGTAAGGACCTGGAAAAATTCTTTGGCAAGCAGGTCCATCTGGAACTGTATGTTAAAGTAAATAAGAATTGGAGATCAGATCAAAGGCAGTTACGCCGTTTTGGTTACAATCAGAAATAACGGAAGTTCCTAAGTACGCATGAGTAGAAAGTTAAAAAATAGCGAACTCTTCCGAAAGAACATTGAAGAATTCAAAGGGTCTAAAAAGACGCCTTTGATAATTGTCTTGGATAATATCAGGAGTTTAAATAATATCGGATCTGTCTTCAGAACCGCCGATGCCTTTCTTGTCGAAAAAATTTACCTCTGTGGGATCACCGCCCAACCGCCGCATAAGGACATTCAAAAAACAGCTTTAGGAGCCACTGATGCTGTCTCTTGGGAACATGTTGAAAGTACCGATGAACTTATCGCCAACATACAAAAAGAGGGAGTTCATGTATGTGCTATTGAGCAGGCAGAAAATGCCGTGATGTTAGATGCCTTTCAACCGGAGAAGGGTGGTAGATATGCTATAGTGTTTGGCAACGAAGTCAAGGGCGTTCAGCAGTCGGTAGTTACAGCTAGCGACACTGTTATTGAAATCCCTCAGTTTGGAACCAAGCATTCACTCAATATATCTGTGAGTTGTGGCGTTGTAGTGTGGGACCTCTTTACCAAGTTATAGACACTGTACTTAGAAGACCTTATTCATTTAAATTCAAGAAAACTGTACTATTCAACAGTTGCAGCTTCCCGTAAATATCTTCTAAAAGGCAACATTTCAAGATAGACCTTTTCAATATATGCTGTAAAATCAGATGGTAATCCTTTACGCAAATCAGAATGTCCTTTTGGTAGAAGGGTACACTCAACTCCAAAAGTTTTTAAACGTAGTAAGTCAATATGAGGATGATCCTGTGAATACCCCTTAGGCGCCGTTTTTAAAGTCACATCTTTGTACAAGTCCCTAAACATTTTTTTAAACGATGGTTTCTCAATGATAGCCACAAGTTCCTCACCGTTATAGTCAATAGCAGAACGAATACTCGCTAATACCTTAGGTTCTGGTCTCCAATAACCCCCAGCTAACAAGCAATTTTTTAAACCTACCTCAATGTAGAAATCTCCTTGCTTAGTCCGCTGATCTAAGCCAGCAGCAAAATGATCTTTATAAACAGACTTATGAGGGGCAAACATCAAATTATTATTAATCCTATTGATGCCCTTTTTTCCTGGAGTGTCAAAATATGCCGGATCAATTTGAGCCAGTCGTGAATTTAAGGTGTCCAGCCAAGAAACAAAAAAAGAACGCACCGCCTGGTATTCTTTGCGATTGGCATCCATCCATTCTTTGCTATTGTTCTTTTGTAAGCGTTCGAGAAAATGAAAGAGTTCAGGAAAACCCATTAGGCGTTTAAGTTGGTGATTTGACTTTTTAATTCTAACATAGATTGCTGCAATTCCTTGAGCAAATTATTGTCAGAATTAGCATCAAGATTGAAGGTGAGCTTACTGTTTACCTGCCATATTTCTTGAATGTCACTGATGTCGACCTCATAGGGAATATACTCTTGATTGAGGGAGATCAATAAAACTCTTGAAGAATTAGGGAGCTTCTGCAATTTTTTAACGACTACAGCGTCTTGCATAACGACAACATATACTTTATTGTCACTAGCATAGTCTAGGCTTTCTACTCCTTTTGCAAGCACCCAATCATCAGGCCTGAAGTTTGGCAGCATACTATCTCCTTCTACTTGAAAACCACGATAGGTAGCATTGCGATATTGAGGTAATGGGAGATCAAAAGCAGGCAATTTTTGATACCACTCTAGGTCTTGAATATTGTTAGGGTAGCCAGCAGCTGCTTTTTGATTAACTAAAAGCATATTTTCCTTGTCTTCTTTGTCTACAACAACAACTTTAGGACTTATATCTCCCTTATCGGTGTTGAGATGCTTCTGATTGCTAAAACCATAAATCCATAAAGGATTTACTTGAAACAATCGCAATAACTCTGTGACCACACGACCGGAAAGTTTGGTGCGCCCACGTTCGATATCAGCTGTAGAATTTTTGATTCCGAGCTGTTCTGCAAATTCAGACTGAGTGAAGTTATGATCCTCCCTTATTTCTTTAAATCTGCGTATTTCTGATGCTAAATCGTTTATTCCCATATGGTAAATCTATGAAAAATAGGAATAATTCCTACTATTAATTCTAAATGTTTAGAAAATTTCCTAGAATCGTCTAGTCCAAGCAGCGGTTTGAATCGTATATGAAGTAATTCGGATTTCAAAAAATCATTTAAAATTACCTTATAAAGTGTGTTTTATGCGTTTTGTCGGTATTTTTTCAATTTACAGCGAGTTAAAGTTGCTGGAAAGTTAATAAATGTTAATTTTGGCCCGAACTAATCACTAATCTAAATTATATTATGAAACGAATTATTTTAAATGTTGCTGCCTTAGCTCTAATCGTAAGTATTTCTTCATGTCGTGAAGTAGAAGAAAAAGCAAACGATGCAGGAAATGCTGTTGAAAATGCTGTAAATGCTACAGGAGATGCAGTAAACGAAGCTGCTGATGCTACTGGTGACGCTGTTGATAGTGCTGTAGATGCTGCAGACCACGCATTGGATCACGCTGCTGATGCTGTTGATGAAGCTGGTGACGCAATCGAAGAGTCTGCTTCAAAAGCGGTAAAAGAGACTGAAGATGCTATGAAAAAAGCTGGAGATGCTATTGAAGATGCAGGTGATGATGCTGCTGCTAAAATGAAAGATGGAGCTGATAAAATGAAAGCTGCTACTGATCACTAGTTAATACCTAGATTCCATAAAAAAATCCCGATAGTTTCTATCGGGATTTTTTTTGTTCTTCTTTTAAAGATTATTCAATTACTGCACTCGATGCTTGAACCTCTCGATTGATTTTTCGCACTAGTCCTTGAAGAACTTTTCCTGGCCCTACTTCAATAAACTGTGTAGCTCCATCAGCGATCATTTGCTCAACACTTTGGGTCCATTTTACTGGTGCCGTTAATTGTGCAATGAGATTCTTTTGAATTTCTTTAGGATTGGTAACAGCTGTCGTACTTACATTTTGATAAATTGGACAGCTAGGTTTAGAAAATTGAGTATCGGCAATGGCCGCTGCCAATTCTTCACGTGCTGGCTCCATAAGTGGGGAGTGAAAAGCACCACCGACTGGCAAAACCAAAGCCCTACGAGCACCGTTTTCTTTCATGGCTTCACAGGCAGCATTAATAGCTGCTAATTCTCCAGAAATTACTAGTTGTCCAGGACAGTTATAATTTGCCGCAACAACTATTCCAGCAGTAGCTGCGCAAATCTCTTCAACTTTTGCATCTTCGAGCCCTAAAACAGCAGCCATTGTTGACTGTTGTGCCTCACAAGCTTTTTGCATAGCCATTGCTCGCTGTGAAACAAGCTTTAGACCGTCTTCAAAGTTCAAAGTTCCATTGGCCACCAAAGCAGAAAATTCTCCCAAGGAGTGACCAGCGACCATATCTGGTTTGAAGGAAGAGCCTAGAACCTTACTTAAAATAACCGAGTGTAAGAAAATAGCAGGTTGTGTAACCTTTGTTTGTTTGAGGTCCTCTGCTGCGCCTTCAAACATTATATCTGTGATGTTGAAACCAAGGATGTCATTTGCCTTTAAAAAAAGCTCCTGCGCTTCGAGATGATTCTCAAAGAGATCCAAGCCCATGCCTGAAAATTGTGCGCCTTGGCCTGGAAAAATATATGCATTCATAATTGTCGGTTGTTTAGATTAAGGCAAAAATACAAAATGATAGAAAGACACAATGATTAAATGATCTAATGGTTGAATGAACTAAGGATTCAATGGTTTAAGGATCTAATGGTTGAATGAACTAATGATTCAATGCTTAATGAAAAATGTGTGTTAGCCTTTTTTTATCCAAGTCTCATAGGTGAACCCCACTTCGTGCTTTTCATCCTTATCATGGAACTCTGATGTTTGTAGGTTCCACTTCTCAGGATCAATAATAGGGAAGAATGCATCGGCTTCGTAGATGCCGTGAACTCTTGTCAGTTCGATATGCGTTGCATAATCCAATCCTATTTTATAAATCTCACCGCCTCCAATAATAAAGGTATTAGGATCTTCTTTCGCGAAAGCGAGCGCATCTGCCATATCATGAACAACAACAGCTCCTTCTGCTTTATAGGCAGTATTTCTAGTAATGACTACATGCGTACGATTAGGTAATGGACGCGGAAAAGATTCCCATGTTTTGCGACCCATTATAATATGATGTCCAGTTGTGAGCTTTTTAAATCGTTTAAAATCATCTGGAAGATGCCAAACTAATTCGTTGTCCTTGCCTAAGGCATTGTTTTCAGCCGCGGCCGCAATCATTGTAATCATAGGGGAGTATTCGGGTCTATAGGAGCCGATGGCTTGTCCGTCAGACTTGGACTTTTTTTTTCAATCGTAGGCGATGATTCTATAATCTTATCTTCCAATTTGCTGATCCTATTTTTCTGTTTCAGCATGAGTTTATCAATTTGTTGCTGTTCCCACTCCTTTCCCATAAAACTGCTAAGGATAAACACATTGATAAAGTGGACTAAGAAAAAGAAGGTCCATAAAAGGATCGCCCATACAAACCAATCAATATTAAACATGGTAAAATCCTTACCAATACCTAAAACGAGATTGATAATAATGAGCAGGATAGCACCCGCTACAAATAGCACCAAATGTCTATACAATCTTTTTTTCTCCCGCACACGAGCTTGGGCATTTTCAAATTGCTCTCTTAATTCAGGATCAATTGAGGGTTGTGTTTTCTTTGAGAATAGCGACATAAATACGACCTTTAGAACGGTTATATAAAAATACCGTTTTCTAATTAAATTTTGTTATCCATGAAGAACTTTAGTAAGTTATTTCCTGTTTTAAAGCAGTATACTTATCTCAATACAGCTGCTGCAGGACTTTTGTCTACACCTGTATTGGAATGGCGTCAAGAACATGATCTAGACTTTTTAGTAATGGGGAGCAAACTAAAGGATCAACAAGGGAAAGTGCTCAGCGGTGTACGTGAAAAAGTGGGAAAGCTCTTTTCTTGCGCCCCAAATAGGGTTGCTCTAACTCCCAACTTTTCCTATGGCATGAACACCCTCTTAGAAGGAATTGCTCCTTCAAAGAAAGTGCTGCTTTTAAAGGATGACTACCCTTCTGTAATTTGGCCTTTTACGGCTAGAGATTTTAAGGTGAGCTATACACAAATCGATGAAAACCTCGAGGATAATGTGAAGAGCGCTTTCGCGAAAGCGCAACCCGACATCTTTGCCTTTTCAATGGTACAATGGCTCAACGGAATAAAAATTAGCCACGACTTCTTGCGCCAACTCAAAGCCGACTACCCCGATACCTTACTCATCGCCGATGGAACCCAGTATATGGGGACCGAAGTATTTGATTTTGATAACTCTCCTTTTGACGTCATTGGGGCAAGCACTTATAAATGGATGAACGCCGGTTATGGAAATGCTTTTTTTTTATTCAAAGAAGAGGTGGCTCAGAAAATAGCGCCAAAAACCACTGGGTTTAATTCGTTTCAAGGGAAGTATAAACCCCAGGAAGGCAATTTTCTAGGCCATTTTGAGCCAGGACATCAGGACACCTTAAATTTTGGAAGCCTAGGGGCAGCTATTGATCTCATTTACCAACTTAAAATGTCTAACATTCAAGAGCGTATTGAAGATATTAGTCAAAAAGCGAAAGCAGCTTTTGCTAAGCGAGGTTTATTAGAAGAGGCGGTTGTAAATCGCTCATTACATAGTTCAATTTTTAACTTAAAAGGCGATCAAAGCTTAGTGCAACATTTAGACGAGAATGATATCATTTGTGTCGCACGAGGTTCAGGGGTTAGAGTGAGTTTTCAATATTTCAATACAGAGAAGGATTTACAACAGTTGCTCGCTATTTTAGACAAGAAGTAAAATTGTCTGCCTTTTTTGCATTTTTACTGATGATAACTCTAGCCCAAAAGACCAATAATCCCAAGATTTTAATTTAGGAAAACGTTTGCGTGTTATCATATTGTAAAAAAGCAAGCTACAATTTTACTAATATGTGAAAAATGAATGTAACCTGTTGATTTTGTGAAATTTAAACAAATTGGATAGTATCTTTGATGTGCTAATTAAACATTAATATTATGCCTGTAACAAAGAAATATCTAAAGTCAAAACCTGTTTGTAAGGTTACTTTTGCTGTACCAGCAGAAAATGCTCAAAGAGTTGCTGTTTCGGGAGATTTCAATAATTGGAACACCACAGCAGATTTAAAAAAATTAAAAAACGGAACCTTTAAAGGAACCTTTGATCTCCCAGCTAAAACTTCTTATGAATTCCGCTACATCGTAGATGGAGTTTGGAAGAATGAATCAGAAGCAGATCGTTTCCAATGGAACGACTACGCATCTGCAGAGAATAGCGTACTTGAGCTTTAATAAGTTCAAAGCGAATTAGAATTAGAATGGAAGCTGTTTGTGAATCACAAACAGCTTTTTTTATGCTCTTAGCCTTCTAAGGCGACCTAAAGTGGACTTTGAATATCGCCGACTCATTATGAAGTCTTATCTTTGCCCCCTATGACAAAAGAAGCAATAAAATCACGCGTAGATTTAGGCGAACTATTACCTTTAATGGAAGAGTTTTATACCATTCAAGGTGAGGGAGCACACACTGGAAAGAGTGCTTATTTTATTCGCATTGGTGGATGTGATGTTGGCTGTCATTGGTGCGATGTGAAGGAAAGTTGGGATGCTGCAATTCATCCACCTACAGAAGCAGATGCCATCGTTGAAAATGCTGCTAAATACAGTGACACTATCGTAATAACAGGAGGAGAACCTTTAATGTGGGATATGGAACCGCTTACGCGAAAGCTAAAAGCAAAAAACCTCCAAGTGCATATTGAAACTTCTGGAGCTTATCCATTAACCGGAACTTGGGATTGGATTTGCTTGTCACCAAAAAAACGAATGCTTCCAAAAGCCGAAGTACTCGAAAAGGCAAACGAACTGAAAGTTATAATATATAATAAAAGTGATTTTGAGTTTGCCGAAGAATACGCCGCAAAAGTTGGGGAAGATTGCACCCTTTTTCTGCAACCAGAATGGAGCGTACGTGAAAAAATGATACCCTTAATAGTAGATTACGTAATGGCACACCCAAAATGGAAAGTGTCTCTGCAAACACACAAATATTTGAATATCCCTTAGTCTAGGTGCGCGCATTTTTTGATTAAACGGCTACATAAGTTCTTGGCAGTTTCTTATTTTCACAGAATAAACCTTCAATTATGAAATCAAGAAGTATACTGATCCTCATGGTGTTGTTTGGGTTCTCTCAATTATGCCTTGCGCAAGATGAACTCCCAATTTTTATAAAAGACTCTTTAGATACTTATCTAAAGGAACAACAGGTAAAATGGAAAATTCCTGCTTTGGCGGTGGCCATTGTCAAAGATGGAAAAGTAGTCAAACAGTATGTTAACGGAGTAACCGATTATGCTTCAAATACACCCATAGACGAGAATAGCTTATTCATGATTGGTAGTAATACCAAAGCATTTACAGCCGTTTTAATGGCAACACTCGCCGAAGAAAAAAAGTTTGCTCTCAATGATCCAGTTAAAAAATGGCTACCATATTTTAAACTGTATGATCCTTACCTGACTGAACATGTTAATGTTATTGATATCCTCTCTCATCGCGTTGGTTTTGAAACCTTTCAAGGCGACTTTTTAAATTTTGATAATGATCTCAGCTCTGAGGAAATTATTAGAAAATTTGCTGGAATCAAACCCACCTATGGCTTTAGAGAAAAGTGGGGATATTTTAATACTGGCTATACTATAGCTGGAGAAATTATTGAAAAAGCAACTACGAAGACCTGGGCAGAACAAATTAGAGAACGCATTTTTGAACCACTCGGGATGACACAATCTCTCGCACTAAGTCAAGAAATAAATGCAGCGACCAATAGAACCTTGGCACATACAATTATTGATGGAGAACCTGTAGTTATTGAATATGGTGATATAGATGCTACTGCCCCGGCAGGAAGTATTTCATCTTCTATTTCAGATATGTCAAAATGGGTAATTGCCTTACTCAACAATGGAAAGCTAAATGACACTCAAGTGATTCCTGTAAATGCAATCAATGAAACTATTACTCCGCGCAGCCTAATGGGATCAGCTAGAGATCCTTTCAGTCTATACGGACTAGGATGGGATATAAAAGCTGTAGAAGAACATACTCTAATTATGCACACTGGGGGAATTCATGGGTATGTTACCTCTGTAACAACGGTGCCTAAAGAAGGTTTGGGCATTGTGATTCTCACAAATACTGATAGTAACTACCTTTTTGAAGGGATGAAATATGATATTTTAGGTCCGTTTATAGATAGTGAACCTAGGATGTTGAGTGATAAATATCACGACTATTATACCCAAACAACAATGCGTGATGCAGCAAATAGTGAAGCCTTACAAGAACAAGTTGCTAAGAAATTGCAGCCTTCGGTTTCATTAGAGAAATTTACAGGAAGATATGTCAATGATGTTTATGGGTGGTTGGATATTAGTAAAGGAGATGAGGGCTTAACAATTACATTCGAGCACCACAAAAAACTATTTGTCAATTTGGCTCATCTTGAAAATGATAATTTTTTAGCATCCTTTAGTAATGTCCTTTATGGAGAGTCTATTTTTCCTTTTATAGTCGAGGAGGGAAAAGTGAAAAAATTCACCTTAAAATTAGATCCACAGGTGGAGAATACGACTTACGATTTTTACAAACAGTAGTTTAAGAATACGATTTTATGCGCATACATTTTATAGCAATTGGTGGAAGTGCAATGCACAATTTGGCCATAGCCCTACATCATAAAGGAGAATCCGTTACCGGAAGTGACGATACCATTTTTGAGCCTTCCAAATCTCGATTAGATAAGTTTGGATTACTGCCAGAAGCCTTTGGTTGGTATCCAGAAAAAGTCACTGCAAATATCGACGCTGTTATCCTAGGGATGCATGCCAAAAAAGATAATCCCGAACTCCTAAAAGCACAGGAGCTGGGTATATCTATTTTCTCCTACCCAGAATATTTGTACGAACAAGCAAAGAATAAAACCAGAGTCGTAATAGGTGGATCCCATGGAAAAACTACGATTACCTCTATGATTTTGCATGTGATGCATTATTGGGATAAGGAAGTCGATTATATGGTGGGAGCTCAGTTAGAAGGCTTTGATACCATGGTACGCCTCACAGAAGATGCAGATTTTATGGTCTTAGAAGGGGATGAGTATTTAAGTAGTCCTATAGACCGAAGACCTAAATTCCATTTGTATAAACCCAATATCGCGTTGCTAAGTGGAATCGCTTGGGATCATATCAACGTTTTCCCAACCTTCGAAAATTATGTAGAGCAGTTTCAGATTTTTGTAGATAGCATGACTAACGGCGGTGCACTTGTATACAATACCGAGGATGAAGCGGTGGTTCAAGTGGTTGAAAATACAACCACACATATCAAACGCTATCCTTATGAAACACCGAGCTACACTGTTGAAGATGGTGAAACCTTATTAGACACTCCAGACGGTCCAATGCCGATTGAAGTTTTTGGGAAACACAATCTAAATAACTTGGCGGGAGCCAAATGGATTTGCCAACATATGGGCATCGTTGAAGCCGATTTCTATGAAGCCATTGCTACCTTCAAAGGTGCGAGCAAACGCCTTGAAAAGATCGCTGAAACAGCAACAAATGTCGCCTATAAAGATTTTGCCCACTCTCCTTCAAAAGTAGCAGCGACGACAGCTGCTGTAAAAGAGCAGTATGAAAACCGACAATTAGTGGCTTGTCTTGAATTACATACCTATAGCAGTCTAAATCCTGAGTTTTTAAAGGAATATAAAGGCGCATTGGACGCAGCAGATACTGCAGTAGTTTTCTACTCTCCCCACGCAGTAGAAATCAAAAAACTAGAAGCCATAAGCGAAAAACAAATAGGGGATGCTTTTGATAGAGATGATCTCATCATTTTTACCGACCCTAAGGCTTTTAAAGATTTTCTCTTTAGTCAAAAAATGGAAAATACTGCGCTCTTACTCATGAGTAGTGGAAATTATGGCGGCTTGGACTTTGATGAGGTGAAAGGGCTTTTATGAAATATTGGATAGCAATTATTGTGCTGTTTAGTGCCATTTCTAATTGTCTTGGGCAAACACAATATGTGTTTGATCATGTTTAATTAAGCAAGTTGTAATCAGTGAAGATTCTGAGGCAAATGAAGGTCAAGTTGGAGAACGATATCATCTTATCAATGCCCATTCTGATGATTATAGCGCTGAGGTAGGGCTTTTGCCAACTGATCAATACTTTATACAATTAAGGGTTACTAAAAATGCTATTGTTGGAAGAGGAATCATTAGCGAGGAGGCCTTTTTGACTATCGAATCCTATGTGATTAATGAGTCGTACAGGTCTTGGTTTCCTGAGGCAAATGGGAGAATAAATCGAGCCAAGCCTACGATTGATGCGATGGGGCCAACACAAACGCTGTGGCAGTTTAGGCGTAAGGTTCGAAATAAACCAACTACTTATTTCGTAGGTGAGTAGACTATAGACACCGATCGTTTTAAAGCCCTTCAGTAAGAAGGATTCGATCGATTCCAGAGGCGTGGGAGTCGAAAATTTAATGGGTGGGTTACTGCCTATAGAATTTTAAACGATCAAGGTACAGTCTTATCGCATTGGGTAATAGACACAATTGTGCCTACAAAACGCATTATTATATTGAAGGATTAGAGGAGTTGATGTATCGTTCATTGATTCATTGTGCAAAGTTATGCCAACTTTCAAAAGGCATACTTCCTATACTTTTCAGCCTAATTTCTCGTTCTTTAAGAAATCAATCAATCACTCTTAGTATGAAAAAGTATCTCTTTTTGTTGGCCATTTCTTTAGTTTTCTTTTCCTGTTCTGATGATGATGAAGATAGCGAGCAAGCAATTCCAGAACCTCAAAGTTTTTTTGGATTGCGAGTGGATCAGATTAACACCTATGAATATTTTAGTAAACCTAGTACAGGTGAAGCTTTTGAATCTGAACAAATATTTACGACTGAAACAGTGGTTTCAATGTCCCAGATTAATGGTGAAGATATTTATGAAATAGAAGCTACAACAACTGGAAATTCAACAGATAGTGGCTTGTATCCAATGAACGGAGTTGAAACCTATCAAGTCAAAGACTCACTGGGGTATCTCATAAGGCTGGATAGAGGTATTCAATATTCTTCGGAGTCTATGAATCCTTACTTAGTCTCAGAAAACGATTGGGGGAATGTATACGGAGCCCTTATAGAAGGATCAGTATCCATAACGACAGAAGCAGGTGGCTTTAATACTACTTTAAACGAGTTGTATGTGATTAGTCCAAGTAATGAAGAGCTCGAGGGTAAAAGACGTAACTATTATGCAGAGGGAATTGGTCTAGTGTTGGAAGAGTATGGTTCTGTAAACATTGAAGAGCCTTTTTTTCAAAGAAAACTAAAGGCATACGTATTACCACAAGAATAATTCACACTCTCCACCGTAGAGCATAGATCCATAGATGTGCAATGACCTACTTCAACCAAGATAATTTTGAGAGTTTACACCCCAAACTGCACCAAGTGGTGATCCAAATGCTTGTATTCTAATTTCCCCCATTGCTCATGGGTGAAATCTCCAAACATAGGATGGGTTTGCCATTCTGTTTGCGTTCTTTTTTCATAAAAAGCATCTACCATCGATAGTAAAGTTTCTCGTTCCTTGTCTAGATCACGTGTATCTGTGATTTTTGCCAAAGGAGCCGTTGGTAAACCTTTACGCCAAGGCTTGTCACTGTACAATGACTTCTTAAACAATAAAGGCAAGGGATTTAACATTCGTTTTCTCGGTTTGTCACTCAGTGCTACCTTTAGCGGAAACTGGCAATGCGCCACCATTTGTCCTACATTCATCTTACCCCAGCTAGGTCGATGCTCGTTTGTGAGCTTATTAAAGCGTGCTTAACTTCATTATATGTGGTTTCTTCAAAAAGTGATTTCATAGGAGCTGTGTTTAAAGCGTTCGTACATTTATAAATATTCCAAAACCCACGCTTTAACAGGCCAAGTCTCGGAGAATTGTCTGCTAAATTTACAACCTTTATTGCAAAGGTTCATGAAGGAAATACATCCATCTTTTTCTATTAAAAATTGGTCCCATGACGATAGGCCAAGGGAAAAATTACTAGAAAAAGGTCGCAGTGCGCTTACAGATGCCGAGTTGGTTGCAATCCTAATTGCCTCCGGTAGCCGAAAGGAAAGCGCAGTTGATTTAAGTCGGCGTATCTTGGCTTCCATTGATAATAATTTGTCTGAATTAGGAAAGCTTTCTGTAAAAGATCTTCAGCAGTTTAATGGTATCGGTACAGCAAAAGCAGTGACCATTGTAGCAGCCCTAGAATTGGGTCGCAGAAGGAGGGAAGGAGTTGCGCTTTCGCGAAAGCGAATCTCTTCCAGTAAATCAGTATTCGACGTACTTCAACCTATTTTGGGAGACCTGCCGCACGAAGAGTTTTGGATACTCTATCTCAATAATTCAAATAAAATTCTCCAAAAACAACAACTTAGCAAAGGCGGAATTACTGGAACCCTAGTCGATCCTAGATTGGTACTAAAGGTGGCTTTGTCAATAGGGGCAGTAGCGCTAATTCTAGCCCATAATCACCCCTCTGGAACTTTAAAACCTAGTACCTCAGATAAACAACTAACGGAAAAATTAAAAAAGGCCGCAGAGAGTCTTGATATCCGAGTTTTGGACCACGTAATTGTAACGGAAAAGGCGTATTTTAGCTTTGCCGATGAAGGCTTGTTATAACCTCACCAATCACTTCATGCTTCTTGTTTATACCCACAAAATTACACCTCGACTCACCTATGTTTTTAAACATATTTGTGTGCGAATGTTAGGAATACCTGTAGGGTTTACTACCAAAGTTGAAGAAGTTGTTGCCCATGATGGCCCTAAGCTGTCCTATACACACAAACAACTGGGTAATGAGTTGCATATCAAAAGTAGCGATCTCCTATTTGAACAGGGCATTATGGATGCCGATATCAAGATGGGAGATTGGGAAGGGATTCCTGCCTTTTTTTCCACTAGTGAAGCCAGTGTGGTTCCCTATGATATTTTTGCAGCTAGTTTCTACTTATTGAGTCGGTATGAAGAATATCTTCCTCATGTAAAAGATGAAGAGGGAAGATATCCAGCAACCGAAAGCCTCGCTTATACTCACAAATTTTTAGACACTCCAATAATCGATGTGTGGGTGCAACACTTCCGACTCGCACTTCAAACAGCCTATCCAGAAGTCGCTTTTTTAACACCTCAAATGGAATCTAGGGTGCTTATCCAGGTAGCGCAAGCCTTTGCCTTTAAAAAATTAGGATTTCTACGAACCTTTGCAGGATTTTGGTCAGACTTTTTTAAGTTTCGCCTAAAGCGAAATTTCACTCGAATTAATGTTCTCTTAGGGTTGAGAAAGGATCCTTCAGATACTTTTACCTGGTTGAATAATGTCCAAAAACAAAGTAATATCCCCTTTCAATACTTTTTTGAATTAGGAGATTTTTCACAAGAAAGCAGAAATATCAAACACTCCAAGTCAACTTTTCAATCTCTGATTAAAATGGTAGGCGATTATAGTCATGTCGGATTGCTGATATCGCAGTTAGCAAGCAAACAATTAGATCAACTAAAGGTCGAGAAAAGTAGGCTAGAAGGTGTCGTTAATAGAAGTTTAAAAAGTGTACAAGTAGCTCACAAATTAGTTCAATTACCAGACACTTATCGCAATAGTATCGATCAAGAAATTACCGAAGATTATAGTATGGCTTATGCAAAACGGCCGGGATTTAGGGCAGGAACCTGTACGCCATTTTTATTTTATGATCTAGATTATGAAATACAAACACCACTTTTATTATTTCCATTGTGTATAGAAGATCACCACATTGTAGATGGCAATAGAGGGATTGTTGATACAGTAACCTTTGAAGCTTTGCGATCAAAGGTTCGCAAAGTAGGAGGGGTATTTGTCGTTGGTTTTTCTAATACCTCCTTTACAAACATGCAGAGTAGAGAATTGTTTAAAAAAATAGTATTTCATGAAACTAACTAACGTTGAACATATATTTTTTGATTTGGATCATACCTTGTGGGATTTTGATAAAAACTCAGGTTTAGCCTATGCCAAAATTTTTGAAAAACACAGTATTCAAGTAGATTTGAAAACTTTTCTGAGTATCTATGAGCCCATTAATTTTCAATATTGGAAATGGTATCGTGAAGACCGAGTGACTAAGAAACAATTGCGTTACGGACGGCTAAGAAAAACTTTTGACGCTCTAAAAATGAAAGTTACTGACAGCCTAATTGAAGGTCTGTCTGAAGATTATATCGCACACCTTCCCGATCACAATAACTTATTTAAGGGCACCTTGGAAATTTTGGAGTATTTAAATGCCAAATACAGCTTGCACATAATTACCAATGGCTTTCATGAGGTGCAGAATCAAAAATTAAACAATTCTAAAATTGCGTCCTTTTTCAATACCGTGACATCTAGTGAGGCTGTTGGCGTAAAAAAACCCAATCCGAGAATCTTCCATCACGCCCTTCAAGTAGCTGGTGCCACATCGGCACAAAGTATTATGATTGGAGACACTTATGAAGCCGATATTTTGGGTGCACATGGAGTAGAAATGCGAAGTATTTGCTTCAATTATCACAAGGCAGAAATGCCCTCAGAGCAGATAGTGATAGACGAGCTCCTTGAGATCAAGAATTACTTATAGCAATATTTGCCAAGTTAAGGGCGTTGTTTATATACATATCCCTAACTATGAAATCTTTCCCCCAACTCAAACTCCTTTGCGGAGTCCTTAGTTTTATTCTGTGTGCTTCCTGTGTCAAAGATGTTGACTTCGACCAAGCCGATGAGATTATTATCTCACCCAAAGTAGATCTAGATCTTGTCTTTTTTGAACTCGATACTGAAAATTTTGTGACCGCTGAAACGGGAGAAGCTATTTCCGTAATTCGCGATACTACACGGCTTGAATTCTTAGATGATGGTTTTGTAAGAGACAATCTTCTACAAATCGATTTTGTTTTCAGATACGACAATAGCTTTTCACAAACCTTTGAGCATTCTGCCCTCTTTCTGAATGAAGAGGATGAGGTACAATATGAGGTTACTTTTGATGTAGCCGCATCTTCAGACGGAATTGCAAACACAACAATATACACACAAACCGTCGCCGAGCATGATCTTGATGCGATTCGAAATTCTATAAAGATGCTTATAGAATTGACACTCCAACCCAATGGCGAACCTATTATTGGCGAGATGAGGCATCAAAGCAAGGCTGTGTATTCCCTTGAATTTGCAGAGTTGTAAAATGAGAGTTTTACTAGCCCTAGGAGTCATCTGCTGCACGATTACAGCCAGTGCTCAAAACAAACAACTTCTCTACAATGTCGATGATTTGCCTCAGACATTACTATTAAATCCTGGCGCAGAAATTTCCTTTGACAAACATATCGGAATTCCCTTTTTTTCTGGCACCTCTTTTACAGTAGGCACCTCAGGCGTAAGTGTATATGATATTTTTCAAGAAGGTGGGGATATCAATGCCCGCATAGGTACAGCAATTAATTCACTAAATAACAAGGATTTCTTTACGGTTAATCAACAGCTGGAAGTAGTTTCTTATGGATGGAAACCAGCCTTTAAAGATCATTATTTTTCCTTTGGAATATATCAAGAGTTGGATGCTATTGTATATTTTCCCAAAGATTTGGCGGTACTGGCCTATGAAGGGAATGCAGGCTATATCAATACTCCTTTTAAATTTAGTGATCTCTCGGTTGCCGCCGAGGCGCTTACCGTCTATCATTTTGGTATCAGTAAACCTATCACAAAGAAACTACGCTTAGGAGCTCGCGTAAAATTATATTCGAGCATTATTAATGTAAATAGTACAGATAACCAAGGTCAATTTATTACTAGAACAACCCCTGAAGGTCCTAACTTCTATAGCCATGAAGTACAAAATGCTAATGTACTCGCCAATACTTCTGGAATCCTTTCCTTGGCCGAGGGGAATGGCAGCCCAATAACTGCGGCAATCTTAAGTGGTAACCTGGGAATAGGCCTAGATATAGGCGGAACTTATAGACTCAATGAACGATGGACAGCCACCGCTAGCGTTTTAGATTTTGGTGCTGTTGCACATGTCAAAGATCTTCGCAATTACCAGCTTGCAGGAGATTATACCTTAGAAGGAATAGAGTTTGAGTTTCCTGCAATCTTGGATGGCACGGTGACAACCCCTTATTGGCAAAATTTGGAAGATGATATCGAAGAGCAACTTCCATTTGAAGACGAGCTTTCAAGAAAATATGTCACTTGGCGTCCGCTCAAAGCCAATGCTTCTTTAAATTATGGTTTTGGTACAAATCTCTATGGAGATTGTGACTGTACCAATGGAGGAGAAAGTAAATTTGCAAACAATGCAGGGCTCCAATTGTATGCAATTAAACGTCCGTTGTCCCCACAAACAGCAGTTACTTTGTACTATGATAGACGATGGACAGATTTTTTGCGAACAAAAATTACCTACACCGCAGATACCTTTTCAAAGAAGAATATCGGTCTATTATTTTCGGCAAACATTCACAAATTTAATGTTTATCTTGCGGCAGATAATCTGTTGGAATATCCCAATTTAGCCAAGGCTTATAACGCTTCCGTGCAGTTTGGATTTCAACTAACTTTTGACCCTAATTGAAATTGAAAATGAAGTATTTTTTTAGTATTGTTCTTGCCGTTTTTATTGGCTTTTCTTCGGTAGCACAAAGTATCCATGAGTATGAATATGTACTCGTACCTACCCGATTTGATTTCGCAAGCTACCCAGATAAGTTTCAACTGAATTCCCTCACTAGTTTTTTGTTTAATCGTGAAGGATTTAAAGCCTATACAAATACGCTCGAAACTATTCCAGCCGAGGTAGCTGCAAATAGCTGCAAGGCTCTCTATGTTAACGTCAAAGACAACTCTGGGATCATTAGAACTCGCTTGCAAATCGAACTTAAAGATTGTGACGGCAAGCTGATCTTTGTCTCTCAAGTAGGCGATAGCAAACTAAAAGATTTTACAAAAGCACATCATGAAGCTTTAAGAGAAGCTTTTAAGTCAATCGAAGATCTCAACTACTCTTTCAAACCTAAAACCGCAGTTGCTAAACAAGTAGAAAGCCCCGCAACTGACTTTGTTTCAATAACCAAAGAGGAAGTAAAAGAGGAAGTAAAAGAGGAAATAAAACTGGAGGAAAAAAAGAAAGTCATTGAAGTAGTGCAAACAGAACAGGACCTTCCCATAACCATTTCACATAAATCGGCGCCTCAAGTTATCATTGACCCAGCAAATCCAATAGAGAATCCTGTGAGCTATGTGAGTGAAAACAGTACCTACAGCCTCCTTAAAAAAGGGGAGGGCTATATCATTTATGATGATGCTCTTATTATAGGGAAAGCTGAAGCCACTTCTGAAGGACAATTTTTAATTAAAACTTCATCTTTTAATGGTGTAGGCCGCTTGGAAGGGGATAACTTTATTATCGATCGCCAAATTAAAGGGGTGAGCGGACTAGTACAAATGATTTTTACAAAGGAGTAATGAAAAAAGTAATCGGCATTATCGCTTTAGGTCTAATTATAGCTTGTACAGAGAAGACCACCGATCCAGCGATTTCAAAGGACAATAAAAAAACTTCTCAAGAGATTTCTAACCTCTTTGAGCAAATACCATCTTCAATTAGTGGGATCACTTTTGCTAATACATTGAAAGAAAATGTAGGCACTATAGAAAACCTATTTGATTTCGATTATTTCTATAACGGAGCAGGGGTGGGTATCGTCGACATCAATAACGACGGACTTCAAGATCTTTTTTTCGCAGGAAATCAAGTTGATAATAAACTCTATCTCAATAAAGGAAATTTGCAGTTTGAAGATATTTCCGATAGTGCAGGAATCAACGTCGGGAAACAATGGGCAAACGGAGTCACCTTTGCCGATGTCAATAATGACGGATGGATGGATATCTACGTGTCTCAAGGAGGCCCCAGACAAGCAGCAGAGCGATCTAATTTATTATTCCTGAATGAGGAGGGAGTGCGCTTTCGCGAAAGCGCAAAAAATCTCAATATCGCCGATGATGGAATCAGTACCCAATCCATATTCTTTGATTATGATAATGACGGTGATCTTGACCTCGTGGTATCCAATGAAAATGAATTCTATGGCCTCGATCCGAAACGTTTTTTTAAAACCATGGAAATCGAAAAGAACCTGATTAAAAGTTCTATCCAACTCTATGAGAATACAGGAAATTCCTATGTAAAAGTGACCAAAAAAGCAGGGCTTTTGAGACCAGCTTTTGGACTTGGACCTATTGTAAGTGACATTAATAATGATGGCTTATTAGACATATATATTGCCAACGATTATTATGTGCCGGATGTGATGTACATCAATAACGGTAATGGCACTTTCACAGATAAAATTAAAGAACAAACAAAACAAGTGTCCTTTTACGGTATGGGCGTTGATATCGCCGATATTAATAACGATAATCTACAGGATATCTTTGTTTTAGATATGGCAGCAAGTGATCACGTACGCTCCAAAACTTTGATGGCCAGTATGTCAATAGATCGCTTCAATTTGCTTGTAGATGATTTTGGCTTTGTTCATCAGTATATGTTTAATTCCTTGCAACTAAATCAGGGGAATGGCAAATTTCACAACGTAGTACAACAGGCTAATATGGCAAAAACCGACTGGAGTTGGGCAGGCCTTATCGCCGATTTAGATAATGATACTAAACGGGACGTATATGTGACCAATGGTTATCGTCGCTACGCCTTAGATAATGATTTGCAACGTCAGGTTAAAGAAACACAGCGCGCTTTTCAAGGGAAAGTTCCCTTGGATGTAAAGCAGAAGTTATACGATGCCATGCCCACAGAGAAATTGAGTAATATCATGTTTCAAAATGAAGGAGAAATCCAATTTAAAAATGTGGCTTACCAATGGGGATTGTCAGTGCCTTCCTATTCTAACGGTGGTGCCTATGCCGATTTAGATAATGATGGAGATCTTGAATTGGTGGTAAGCAATATAGATGATGAGGCATTCTTGTTTAAAAACAATGCTTCCGAGATGAAAACTGGAAATTATTTGCGTATTGGTCTCAAGGGAAATACTTCTGAGCCCTTTGCTAAAATTACAATTCAGTACGGGAATCAAGAACAGATTTACGAAGCAAAACGCACCAAAGGCTATCTTTCGTCTACAGAGAATGTGGCACATTTTGGATTGGGTTCAACAACTTCCGTAGATAAAATAAGCGTGCAATGGTTATCTGGAAAAGTAGAGTATCGAACCAATGTAAATGCAAATTCAATCTTGCTTTTTGATGAAGCAGACGCTCTTGAGACATCCCTCGCAGTATTTGAAAAACATGTCAATAGTGAAGATTACGCTTTCGCGAAAGCGAACCCTCAAGGATTGCAGTTTACACACAAAGAAGATGCCTACAACGACTATACTTTAGAAATGCTATTGCCATACAAACAATCCACCTTAGGGCCATCTTTTGCTAAAGGAGATGTAAATGGCGATGGCTTAGAAGACATATATGTAGGAGGTGCTTCTGGACAGGCTGGTGAGTTGTTTTTACAGACCCCAAAAGGATTTAAAAAATCCTCACAACGCGCTTTTATAAATAGTGCAGCTTCTGAGGATATGGAATCTCTATTTTTTGATGCCGATGGAGATGGAGATCAAGACTTGGTAATTATTAGTGGTGGGAATTCTAAGAAAGAAGGGGCGAAAGAATACAAAAACCGACTGTATGTAAATACCGATGGCGTTTTTACCCAATCAGATTTAGGAATCGATGCTACCAGTAGTAAATCGGTGACTGCTATCGATTATGATGCAGACGGTGATATGGATCTTATAGTAGGGAATCGAATTCAACCCCAACATTTTCCGGTGAGCGCTCCCTCGCTTATTTACAGAAATGATAAAGGTGTTTTTACAGACGTTACCGCAAGTGTAGCTCCGGGACTGAAGGATTTTGGTATCGTTAATAAGGTCATTACAACCGACTTTGACGCCGATGGGGATTCTGATTTTATGGTAGTTGGTGAATGGACTCATATTGGGATGTTTCAAAATACAAATGGTGTTTTTGAAGACGTTTCAAAATCATACGGCGTAGATCAAGAAAAAGGGTGGTGGTTTACCATTACTGAAACCGATGTAAATAAAGATGGTCTAGCAGATTATGTAGTTGGTAATATTGGAGCTAATGTCAAGTATAAGGCAAGTGTTTCGAAACCTTTCAAAGTATTTGCTAGCGATTTTGATGACAATGGCAGCTTTGATATTGTCTTGAGCAACGAGTACAATGGTAATTATGTGCCAGCTCGTGGGAAGGAATGTAGTACCCAACAAATGCCATTTGTCTCTGATAAATTTGAGACCTATGCCGACTTTGCCAACGCTACTGTTGATGATATTTACGGAGATAAACTATTGACTGCCTATCAAAAGGAGGTCAATACATTTGAATCAAAATTGTTGCTCAATACAGGCGATGGAAATTTTGAAGTAATTGCCTTACCTGCACTCGCCCAAATGGCTCCAATACTTGATATTATGAAAGACGATGTCAATGGCGATGGTTTTGAAGATCTAATGGTTGTGGGTAATATCTATGAAGCTGAGGTGGAAACGCCGCGTTATGACACAGGATCCGGAATTCTGTTGATTTCCGATACCAAAGGCGGATATATGGCAATTAACCCCGCTACAAATGGGTTGTATATTGAAGGTAACGCAAAGAGTTTAATGAAAATTAAACATGTAGGTACGTCTAAGAATATGGTGTTGGTAGGGGTAAATAATGGGCCGCTACAAGCTTACGAAATGAAGTGGTAATTAATAGTTATACTTATCCTTCCAACGAGATTTTAAGTAATCACGAAGTGCATTCTCTCTAGCGCTTGAACCTGGATCATACAATTTAGTGTTTTTTATAGCTTCCGGTAAAAACTCTTGAGCCGCAAAATTTCCTGGATAATCATGTGAATATTTATAGTTGTCTCCATATCCAATATCTTTCATGAGCGTTGTAGGAGCGTTTCTAAGCGGTAAAGGTACAGGAAGGTCGCCTGTTTCTTTTACGAGCTTCTGAGCATTCCCAATGGCTACATAAGATGCATTACTCTTTGCTGAAGAAGCGAGATAGGTGACACACTGACTTAAAATAATTCGAGCCTCGGGATATCCTATTGTGGTAACAGCCTGAAAACAATTGGTGGCCACGACCAAAGCCGTAGGGTTTGCATTCCCAATATCCTCAGAGGCTGCAATAATCAAGCGTCTCGCAATAAATTTAACGTCTTCGCCGCCTTCAATCATTCTCGCGAGCCAATATACAGCCGCATTGGGATCGCTACCTCGTATCGACTTGATAAAGGCCGATATGATATCGTAATGCTGTTCTCCTGTTTTGTCATAAAGCACAGTGTTTTGCTGGACCTTAGACATAACCATGTCATTGGTGATGGTAACTTTTTGGTCGGATTCTGTGGTGACTATTAATTCAAAGATGTTGAGGAGCTTGCGGGCGTCACCTCCGCTTAGTCGTAATAAGGCCTCTGTTTCTTTAAGTGTAATTTCTTTATTCTGTAATACTGTATCAGTGTTAATTGCGCGTTGTAACAGAGCTTCGAGGTCGGTTTTATCAAAAGGTTTAAGAATATACACCTGACAACGAGACAGCAATGCTGGGATCACTTCAAAACTCGGGTTTTCTGTAGTGGCGCCTATAAGGGTTACCCATCCTTTTTCGACGGCACCTAAGAGCGAATCTTGTTGAGATTTGCTAAAGCGATGAATCTCATCGATAAATAAAATCGGATTCTTTTGAGTAAATAATCCGCCGCTCTGTTTTGCTTTTTCAATAATTTCTCTAACGTCCTTTACGCCACTGTTAATAGCACTTAATGAATAAAAAGGCCGCTTAGATTCATTAGCAATTATCGTTGCTAATGTCGTTTTGCCGATACCAGGAGGTCCCCACAATATAAGTGATGGAATGACCCCTGCCTTTATTACCTGTGTCAAGGAACCTTTAGGTCCGATGAGGTGGTGCTGACTTAGATAGTCATCTAATGTTTTAGGACGTAAACGTTCTGCAAGAGGTGCATTCATATGGTAAAAATAAGTATTTTGAGTATGGATAAGATGACAATATTACTTCTAAAGCATATTTGGAAAGTAATTTGCATAACTATTTTCGAAACAATAAGTTTATGAAAACGGAGCAGGAGCATTTTCGATTTAGTCTGGGGGTATTAATTTACCCTATACTTTTTGTGCTCGCTATTTGGACTGTTTTATCGATTGAAGTCAATTTTGGGCTTGATTTTACCACTTGGGGAGTTCGGCCTCGTACAGGTTTTGGCTTGAGAGGAATTTTATTTTCTCCCTTTATTCATTCTGGGGTAACACATTTATGGCATAATACAGGGCCTTTGTTGATCCTAAGTATGGCTTTGTTTTATTTCTATCGTCCCATCGCATGGAAGGTATTGATATTGATTGTTCTTTTGAGTGGTTTCGGAACATGGTTTATAGGAAGACCGTCCTACCACATAGGAATGAGTGGGGTGATTTATGGCTTGTTCTCTTTTCTCTTTTTAAAAGGTGTCGTTGCAAAGCATAAACGACTTATTGCCTTGTCTTTGGTTGTGGTGTTTTTATATGGAAGTCTTATTTGGGGAACCATGCCTATGAAAGACGGGGTTTCTTGGGAAGGACATCTTTCTGGATTTTTAGCCGGTCTATTGTTGGCCTTACGCTTTCGCGAAAGCGTACCAAAACCCCAAAGGTACAATTGGGAATCCCCTGATTTCAATGAAGAAGAAGACCCCTTTATGCGGCAATTTGACGCCGATGGGAATTTTGTAGAATTTGAACCTGAAGAGGAACTGCTAGAGGAAGCGACAGATGAAGCTCCAAGACTGAAGGTTCATTATGTCTTTCGTCCTAAAAGTCCGACTAAAGAAAATGACTTATAGTCGTTGTCTAACAACCTCGTAAAGAAAAGCTCCACAAGCAACTGAAACATTTAACGATGCGATGTCACCATGCATAGGTAGTTTTGCTTTGTGATCGGCAATTTTAAGGACTCCAGATGACACACCACTATCCTCACGACCCATTACGATAGCAGTAGGTGTAGTTAGAGCAATGTCATAAATTACCTTATCACTTTTCTCAGAAGCAGCGACCACTTGAATCCCCGATCCTTGTAAATAGTATATGGCATCCTTAATGTGATCTACTTTAGCAATTGGCACATTAAATGCAGCACCCGCCGACGTTTTAACGGCAACTCCATTTAACGGAGCTCCACCTTTTTTGGCAATGATGATTCCATGTACTCCAGTACATTCGGCAGTTCTAATGATAGCTCCAAAATTACGTACATCAGATAACTGATCTAACAAGATAAAAAGTGGTGTCTCACCAGATTCGATAGTTTTTGTAACTAGTTCTTCGAAGTTGTGAAAAGATATCGGAGAAATCGTCGCAACAGCACCTTGATGGTTCTGTTGTGTTAGGCGATTAAGTTTTTCAATAGGCACATAGGAAGAATTGAGTCCTTCTTTCTTAATAAGTGTATTAAGCTCACTAGTAAGAGGGTTATTCAGTTCGCGTTGTAAGAAGATCTTATCAATTTCTTTTCCTGCTTGTATCGCTTCAATAATGGCTCTTGTGCCAAATATTTGTGTTTCATTCTCCATAGTCCGCAAAGATACAGTATAATATTAAAGTATGGAGCGGGAATGAATGAGTAGAAATACAAAAAGCTACCTCAATGGGTAGCTTTTTGTATTTGCACTAAGGGGTGCTATTTTTTGATAAATTTTTGAACGATAAATCGCTGATTCGATAGAACTTTTAATAAATAGATTCCAGATGAGAGTTGGCTTACGTCAATTCTATCATTAGTATGAGAAGATAGTTTCCTTCCGTTGAGATCGTAAATTTCATAAAGGCTATTTGTAGGAGCACCTTGAATACTTAGGTAGTCAACAGTTGGATTGGGATATGTTTGTAGATTCGTGGATGTAAATGTTTCGGTACTTAAAAGTTCACAACCGTCTGCGGCAGGGTTTTGTTCAATTACCCCTGAAGGCGTTAAATCACGACCTTCAAAGGCAGCATAGTCAGGAGCATAGCGCAACGCTCTGTACCCTCTGGTTTGGAAATTGGCAGCATCATCGCCGTCTGATAATATTTGACTATTACCGACCGGACTTTGATATTCCCATACAGTTTCACCCTCTGGGGTCACTTCAAATAGAAATCCAAAAGGTCCATTAATAATTAAGATATTGCCATTTGGTAATTGCTGGCTCCCCGATAAAAAGGAAGCAAAGAAATTAGGAGGATCATCTGGATCGGTATACTCAAAATCTAAGGTGTCCGGGCCATATGCTCCACCATCATATACATAGTTATTGGTAGTGGTATCAAATTCTGGATCAATAATTTGAATGGCAGTAAATCCAAAATCTGCGCCATTATTAAAGATTTGAATTTTACCAGCATCTGGTGACCCTGCTGGAATAAAATGTACGTCGTGCATTGCGCTTAATACTTGATCAGCTGCGGTACCTTGTCTGTATGAAGCGGGATTGCCATAGCGGTATAATAAATCGCCTCCACGATTACTATTGCCACCTGAGGAAGTTGCTGCTTCTGCTGTAGTTGTGGAGTGGTCTATGATCACAAATTCATCGAGGTTTCTATTGCTAATAGTAATTTGATCCCGTTCTGCATTATAGCTTAAAGAATTTGAATGGAACCAATCGGCTTCTCCTAGGCTAGTTCCAAAATTAAAATCAAATAGTTCTGGATGATCGCCTACTACGCCAAAATTTTCTTTGGTAGCGTCAAAGTCCTGAATGAGGTGATCCCAAGAGCGCCATTCCCAAACAACAGCGTATTCACTTGTCCCTTGAGGTTCAATTTCAATAATGGTTTCCTCATAAAGTTCATTGGTCGCCATGGTACTTGGATCTCGTCCTAGAGCGATGGCCTCGGTGTCTGACCTACGTTCTGCAATGAGTAAAATAATATTGCCATTTTCTAAAACGACAAAGTCGTGATGAAAACTAGAATCGGTAGATGATATTGTTACTCCCCAAATCAAATTTCCATCCCAATCTAAATGTTCTATTCGACCTGTATTACCGGGAAGGGCTAGAGTTGATTGATTGTCGACTACGGAGCGATATAGAGAACCATCTTCCATAAGATAGTCTGTACTGAATAATGGGAATGAAGAATCCCATTGATTGATTATTTCCCCACAATTATTGATGAGATAAGTTGCTCGAGGAGTTACGGAGGTTCTTGGAGAGAAAAGTGTATACCCGGCAAATGAATCGGAGGTATTAGTTAATGTTCCTACTGTGTTTTGTCCTATAACATCTGTAAGAGAAATGAGTAGGAGTAGAGTGAGAAAACTTTTTTTAGTTAGTGGTGATAATTTGATAATCATAGCGAATGTAATTTGTGCTAAAATAAAAAAAGCATCCCGAATGGGATGCTTTTAATACAATTATAATAATGAGATGTTACTACTGCTTACTCCAATTTAGAGTAGTCTGTATTGCACCACCACAATCACCTGTTTCGTCATCCGTAAAGTTCAAAACAAATGAACTATCATCTTGGAAATCATATGCACCAAACTCACCTGTTGGTGGGCCTACTGTGATTCCAGCTGAACACTGTAAACCAGTACCACTTCCTGGAGGAAAAGAAACTGCACCACAAATGAAATTTAAGGTGTAGGTTCTAGTGTTACCAAATCCTAGAGCTGCAAGATAGTCAGCGTCAAAAAGACGTTGCGTTTCGTCAAGAACAGTTTCTGTTCCTGGGATGTTACCATCTTCATCATTTTCAATTAGTGTCAAAATCACACCACCACCGTCTGGATCGAAAGTATCGTATCCAAAGATAGATGGAGTTACTTGCTCAACATTGTATCCGCCTACAAATGTTCCGTCCTCAACTGGACAAACCACTGGAGTTGAATACTGGAATGGAGAAGCAAAGAAACCTCCTGTAATAATTCCCCCTGCATTATCAGAAGAGAATACACGACCATCAGTTAAGTTAAGAACTAAGCGAGTTGTAAATCTATCTCCTCCGAAAATGTTTTCATCAGAAAGATTTACTAAACCTAGCATCTCAGTTAAAGTAATAGTTAAAGTGTAACGAGGTAAACCAAATGGTCCAGTTGTCCACTCACTAGCAGGAACAGTCTTTACAGCTACTTCAGTATCTACGATACCACCAGAAGAATCTCCTACTGCATCAGAACCATCAGTAAACGTAAGGAATACATCCATACTTTCAAGTAAAGCACCTCCTTCAACATCTTGCTCTTCTAAAAGAACAGAGAATGCTGCATCAGAAACACCAATAGGTAAAGAGTTTGAGATCAAACTCACTCCTCTTAAAACAGCTCCTCTCTCTACAGTCTCCTGTACTTGATCAGATATGTTTTGTTCATCATCCTCACAGGATGCCATTCCGAAAAGAACGGCACCTACTGCGAAATATTTAAATATGTTTTTCATAATTATATAGACGTTTTATATTAGTTGGCAACAGGGAATCCTCCTGACGCTGAAGATGGTGGGTTATTATCCCAAAATACTTGAACGGCTTGGTTAGGTTTCTGTGCGATGTTTGGATTTGCATTTACAGCACCAGTAGCATAAGGGAAAGAGCGTGGGAATCCTCCTGGATCTGGCTCTAAGTTAGGCTGTAGTGTTGTAGGGTATCCAGTTCTTCTGTAGAAGTTATAAGCTTCAGCTCCACCACCGTACATAGTTACCCAGTACTGTTGTGCAAGAACATCCCATCTATCATCACCAGTAGATGTGTTGAAGTCAGCTACACGATCAGCAATAAAAGCAGATACATCAGTAGCGTCTGGATCAAATGAAGTATCGTGATTTGCATCAAGAGCTCCAAAAGATTGAACTTTAGCGATAGACTTTTCTAAACCTGACTGTAAGAAACCAGCAGCAGCACCAGGATTACCTCCTGATAAAGCAGCTTCTGCTCTCATGAAATCAACGTAAGATGCAAGAAGGATTGGCTCAATACCAGCTCCAGCTCCACCAAGTCCAAGACCTACACCACCAAATGTATCATCATCAAATAAACCACCTGCAGGATAAACACCTGAAGCTGTTCTGAAGAAGTTATCTGGAGGAGTTCCGTCATCATCACCATGATCACGTCCCCAGTATCCATTTTCAAGGAAACAGTACGTATAACCACCAGTTGTATAATGTACAGGAGGAGTCTCTAATGAACAAGACATAGTCTCACCATTACCTTCAGGCTGACAAGATGCACCAGGAGTACAGCTCGCTTGACGGTAGAAGTAGTAACGAAGACGTGGGTCATTCGTTTCTTGCATTTGGTTCATCAACCAGTTAGACTGGTATCTGTTTGCTCCTGAAGGAGTGTAATCTGCAAAGTAATCAGGGTGTTGCGTATTAGGCAACAATAATTGACTTCCGTATTGGAATACTAAATCATCATCAGAGCTAGAAATAAAGTTTCCACCACTTACGATTGTATTAAATGAAGCTATGTCTCCTGTTGTAAGAGCAGCTTTCATTTTAACCGTGTTGATCATTTTTAACCATTTAGAAGTATCTCCACCGTAGTATACATCAACCCCAAGACCTGGAGGCAATGCAGCCCCATCTACTTGCATTAAAGCAGCAGCGTCGTCTAGAAGAGAAATAGCAGCAGTATATACTGATGCACCTGGATCTAATTTTGGATCTGGAAATTCATCAGGATTAATTGCTTCTGAAAGTGGAATGTCACCAATGAAATCTACCATTAAAAGTAGAGCATGAGCCGACATAGCTTTAGATGCACCTAAGTGAAAACTTAAGTTTACTTCAGGATTAGCAGCAGCAACTTTTTCAATCTCTTGTGAGTTGATTAAGATGTTACTGTACAACCTTGTCCAGTTTCCGTTTAAACTTCCACCAGTAAGACCTGCAAAGTAATCTCTTCCACCGAAGTAGGAGATACGAGTAAGGTTTGTACCAAAGTTGTTATGCGTGGCCATGTTGTCTCTGTATGCTAGCTGAATTGAATTGAGCAGCAAGTCTACATCACCAGTTGTTAAGGCATTAGGGTTATCAATTTGTTCAAGTTCTATTGTTTCACAAGAGTAAAACAAAGTCGAACTCGTAATAACCAAAGCCATTATGAATTTGAATGTTTTTTTCATAATTATAATTTTATAATATTTTTTATTAGAATGATGCTTTTACACTAATTCCATAACGACGTGAAGATGGTCCGTTGATGTAATCGAATCCACGACCGTTACCAACACCTACACCTGCTACGTTAGGATCAAAATTTGCTCCTTCTGGAGTGTTATATGCGTCATACCAAAGGTTAAAGCCACTAGCTGTAATACTAACAGATCCAAATGGAGTCTTGTCTAGCATTTGAGATGGGAAAGTGTATCCAAAAGATACTTCTTGTAATCTCAATACAGATCCATCATATACTTGTAATTCAGAAGGGCCGAATAATACGTTTGAGAAGTAGTATTGCGAGTTGTTAATCTGAGTTTGATTAGGTGATCCATCTTGTTGGACACCTGGAAGTATATATGTGTTTTCACGATCTTCAGTTTCTACAATAAGACCACGACCTAACAATACAGAAATAGTTGAAGAATAAATATCTCCACCTTTAGTATGGTTGAATTGGAATCCTAAGTTGAAATTCTTATAAGAAAGTGTGTTGATCCAGTTCATTACATAATCCGGTTGTGGATTACCAATGATTGGTTGAACGTTACGTCCATCAGCTAAAGTAATGTTAGATTCAGTTACATAGTTACCTGCAGCATTCACTACAAAGTTTCCGTTTGCATCTCTAAGGATACGACTACCAACAAGAACACCTAATTGTTCTCCTTTTTGAGCAGCATTACCTTGAGTTGTAAATCCAGCATATACAATTTGATCATCATCTTGTTCAGTTACGATTTGCTCAGACTGTGTGAAGTTCAAACGTGAATTCCAGCTAAAGCCATTACTTTCACTTTGAAAGATATCTACACCCATGTCAATTTCAATACCGTCACCTTCTACTTTACCAATGTTGGCTTGAGTAAATGTGAATCCAGATGAAGGAGAAAGAGGTTTGAATACGATAAGATCTTCAGTAGAACGATCGAAGTAAGAGAAATCAATACTAACACGGTTGTTCCATAAACGAGTATCGAATCCAACTTCAAATTCTGAGATTAACTCAGGCTTCAAATCTGTGTTAGCAAGAACCGAGTTGATACTGTTTGTTACAATACCACCTGCAGCACCACCATTCTGATTGGTAGACTGATCTACAGTGTTTACTGCTGGGAATCCACTAGGGAAACCAGCTGAAGTTCCTAAACCAGCACGAATTTTCAAGTAGTTAAGAGCATCGCTCTTAAGACCGTCAAATGCAGAAGTTGGAAGGAAAGATACACTAGCAGAAGGGTAAAACTGAGAGTTGTTCTCCGTAGGAAGATTTGAAACCCAGTCATTACGAGCAGCCAATGATAAGAATAAGAAATTATCATAATCAATATCAGCCTGTCCTAAAACACCAACGATGTTTTGGAAAGAAGTAAATTGAGTAGGAGTTTGCGTTAAGAAGTTAAAGTGTCTCTGAACGTCAAATACAATTTGTCCAGTACTGTTAACACCTTGACGATCAAAGAAAGTAGAACGTGAAGTTGCACCAGTAATAAACGTTAATCCAACTTTTTCAGAAAGATCATAATCTCCACTTACAGCAAAATAGTGATCCCAGATACGGTTGTTGTTATCTGCAGTATTGTATACTCCATTGATATCATCAACAGCAGCACCAAGTACACCACCTTTGTTTACATAGAATGTATTTCTCTCATTGTAGAAATCCAAACCAACACGGTAAGTTGCGTTTAAGTTCTCGTTGAATTCGTAAGATAAAGTTGTAGTTCCGTATACACGGTTTGTCAACTGAGTAGTCTTAGAATTTCTTGTTAACCAGTTTGGGTTGTTAATGTCATTACCATTACGGTAGTACAATGAACCTCCAGTTTCTGGAATATCAAAAGGAAGACCTACTAAATCAACGTTACGAGGTGTAAAGAATACATTTCCAAATACAGATAAACCTGTAGTACCATTTCCTTGTGAAGCGGCAACTGGTGGAGACGTAAAATTAGTTCTCGCGAAACTCATTGTTCCAGCAACTGTAAATTTATTAGATAAAATTGCACGTCCACCAATAGTAAGGTTGTTACGACGTAAAGTGTTACCAGGTAAGAATCCTTTATCATCTAAGTGTCCGTAGTTTAAGTTATAGTTAACTTTCCCTTCAGAATCACTTCCGTTAATGTTTACAGAAGTGTTGCTTACGCCACCTGTTCTGAAAAAACGCTCAACACTGTTATAAGGTCTCCAATCATAACGAACACCTGCAAACTCATCACCACGTGATCCGTTAAATGCAGCTTGTGTATCGTAAGGGTGAGGAACTGTTCCGTTTTCATCAATGATTCCAGCTGGATCATTTAAGTAACCCGCAACACCATCAGCAGCAAAGCCAGGACCCCAGTTAGAGAAGAACCATCCAAAAGATTGGTCAAATCCTCCACCAAACTTGTCTTGGTAATCTGGAAGAGATGCGATCTCATTCACAAAGTAAGACTGGTTGATTGTGATTTCAGTTTTCTTTTTCCCTTGAGCAGAACTTCCAGCTTTCGTAGTAATTACGATTACCCCGTTACGTCCAGCAGTACCATATAATGTGGCTGCAGCAAGACCTTTAAGGATGTTTACGCTTTCAATGTTGTTCGGATCAAGATCCAAGAAACGAGAAGAACCGTTGTTACCATTAGCAAAATTCCCTTGTGCATTCGTGTCACTACTAAAAGGTACACCATCCACAATGAATAAAGCTTGGTTACTTCCGTTAATAGAGGTATACCCACGAATTACAACATTTGTTGCAGATCCAGAAGTACCACTCTGAGAAGTAATAGCTACACCTGACGCTTTTCCAGAAAGTACACGAGCAACATCACCTTCGGTGCGGTTTTCGATTTCTTCTGAAGCAACCTCAGTTACAGCATAACCTAACGCTTTCTTTTCACGTTTAATACCTTGTGCAGTTACAACTACTGTCTCCAGCACATTGTCTGCTGCTAAGGTAACGTTAATTGTGCTTTTCGCACCTACCGGGACTTCTTGGGTTACGTACCCAACATAACTAATAACAAGGACGTCTGTTGACGAAGCCGAGATTGAGAAGTTACCATCGAAGTCTGTTTGCGTTCCAGTTGATGTTCCTTTGAGGATGACATTTGCACCAGGCAAAGCACCACTCTCATCAGACACCGTTCCGGAAACTGTTGTTTGTGCAAACGAAACTTGCACTACAAACGCTAGCAATAGCGTTAAAATTCCACTAAACTTTGTTTTCATTTTTATAAATTATTTGAATTAGCCAATGCCAAAAATCACAATAAAAAGTTAATTACACAACTATTTGTTCCTAAAATTTAGTTTTTTTTTAAGATAGTGCAATCCCCGACTTAAGGCGTATTTAGAAGCGTGCTTCGAGTTGGAGGTGTACTTTTGTGTTTGAAAATTTAAAAGGCAAACCTTCGCTTTTGCCATTGGCAATATTAATCTTGAAGATTCCCGCCTGAGTGCGCAATCCAGCGCCAAAACCAAAGCTAAAAAGCTGTGAACGACTGTTAAGCAGCTCATTTTCAAAATATCCAGCATCTATAATGCTGTGTATATATGCACTATTGTTTAGTATTATTCGGTATTCTGTATTCAAAACCGTGGTAAAATTTGCAAAAATACTGTTCTCTTCAAAGCCCCTAATACTCGTGATTCCTCCAAAACGAAAGAGCTCATTAGTGACGTAATTGTCCGAAAATAGTATGTGTGAAGTGCTCTTTAAATAAAGGTGATTGCTGTTATTGAGGTAAAAAATGTTACTTGCTGTCGCACTTATGCTTATCTGATCTAGTGTTTCGAGGCTTGTTTTACGTCTTCCGCCTTCTCCTTTTAGTTCTAAAGATCGTATTGTGGGAAATAAATAGTCGTCTTGCCGACTAATTATTGTAATTCCTGAGGTAATACGATTAAGGCTGTAGTCCATGATATCTGGAGTGCTATCGTTAAAGTCGAGTAAGTTGTCTGAGGTCTTGCGCTTGTAGCCTAACTGAAACTTTGAAAACCTATTAAGCTGGAAGTATAATGTTGCCTCTTGCGTGGTTTCTGAAAAGGTGGTGTCTTTTCTAAATAAGTGGAGTTCGCCAGTGGCGCCTAGCGGACTGCCAAAAAGGTAGGGGAGGTCGGTTTTGATGCGTAGCTGCTGTTGGTCTTCGCCATCACTTTTGTAGTTTAGTGTTAGTGATTCTCCGTAATTGAGATTGTTGGTCAGTGCTAAATCTAGATATCCATCCAATTGTAATTGGTTGGTGATTTCATTTGTCGCAAATCCTAAAAAACCATCGAAGCGATTTGTGCTTTGCTTTTCAAGATATAAATACACATTAGTGCTGTCTTGAGTGAATTGTACTTCGAGATCCTTCTTTATTTTTACAAAGGCCAAAGCATTGAGGTTTTTTTGTTGGTCCTGAAGTTGCTCTTGGTTAAATTTCTTTCCCTTTTTGAAACCAGCATAGCGTTCAATAAATGGTACTGGCATTTTTGGGTAGCCAGTAATTATGATGTTGTTAATGTATCTGGTTGTGTCTTCTTTGATGGTGAGTTTTCCTCTGAGCTTGTTTTTGGAAGCTGGGGAGAGGTCTCTAAGTTGAAAGCTCGAAAATGGTTTCCCATTATTTGCTGCTGTAAGAGTGAGTTGGTTTAATAGCGCTTTCGCGAAAGCGGACTCAATCAAAATGCTGTCATTCTCGATCGTAATGTTATTTTCCTTTAAATATTTTGGAAGGGATCCAGTGGCGGAGATCTTTAATTGAATATGTGTGTAGAGATTGCCTAGACTAAATTTGACAGAGTGAAGGCTATCTGATTTATGTTCCCTAGCAATTTCTCGCAGATCGAAGTAGCCTTCGTCCTTTAAATGAGTTGATGTGCTTTCAATGGTGTTTGAAAGACTCTGATATGTCAAATGCTTTTTTTGGTAAAAGAGACTGTCAATTTGTGTTGTTTCGGCAGGGGTAGTACCCGTAATTGAGAGGTAAATTTCTTGGGCACTTACACTGACGCAAAAAGTAGTATATATAATAAGGACAAGAAGTAGTGTTTTTTTGTTGCGCAAGGAGGCTGTGTTTTTATGTAAATTTAACGGTTTTGAGCGGTATTAAGTATGATGAGGGTTATTTTTGACAAATGTGTTGGAAAATAAATCAGTTATGATTTGAATACCTGAAAAATAATCCTACCTTTGCAAGCCCTTAGAAAAGGGGTTAATTAAATATAACAAATTTTAGGTAGAAGAAATTATGCCAACAATTTCACAATTAGTACGAAAAGGAAGAGTCAAAATAACTAAGAAGAGTAAATCGGCTGCCTTAGATTCGTGCCCACAACGCCGCGGCGTATGTACTCGTGTTTACACGACTACACCTAAGAAACCAAACTCGGCCATGCGTAAAGTAGCGCGTGTTCGTTTGACAAATGGTAAAGAGGTGAATGCATACATCGGTGGAGAGGGACACAATCTTCAAGAGCACTCGATAGTATTAGTTAGAGGCGGAAGGGTAAAAGATTTGCCAGGAGTTAGATATCACATCGTTCGTGGAGCTTTAGATACCGCAGGGGTAGCTGGAAGAACACAACGTAGATCTAAGTACGGTGCAAAACGCCCTAAGAAGTAATCAACAACACTTTTAAACAGAAGTAATGAGAAAAAGACAGGCCAAAAAAAGACCGATACTGCCGGATCCGAGGTTTAACGATCAGTTAGTAACTCGTTTCGTTAACATGATGATGTGGGACGGAAAGAAATCGACAGCTTTTAAAGTATTTTACGATGCAATTGATATCGTAGAAGAAAAGAACACAAACGAAGAAAAAACAGCTCTTGAGCTGTGGAAAGACGCATTATCTAATGTAATGCCTCACGTAGAAGTACGTAGTCGCCGAGTTGGTGGTGCTACTTTTCAAATTCCAATGCAAATACGTCCAGATCGTAAGATCTCGACTGCAATGAAGTGGTTAATCGGATATGCTAGAAAGCGTAATGAGAAATCTATGGCTAGTAAATTAGCTTCAGAAATTCTTGCTGCGGCAAAAGAAGAAGGAGCAGCTGTTAAAAAGCGTACTGATACGCACAAAATGGCAGAAGCAAATAAAGCATTCTCACACTTTAGATTCTAAGAAATGGCAAGAGATTTAAAATTCACTAGAAATATTGGTATTGCAGCTCACATTGATGCTGGAAAAACCACGACTACTGAACGTATCCTTTACTATACAGGTGTAAGTCACAAAATTGGAGAAGTACATGATGGTGCTGCTACAATGGACTGGATGGAGCAAGAGCAAGAACGTGGTATCACGATTACTTCTGCTGCAACTACTTGTGAGTGGGATTTTCCTATTGAGAATGGAGAAACTACTCCAGATACAAAAGGGTATCACTTTAATATTATCGATACTCCAGGTCACGTAGATTTTACTGTTGAAGTAAATCGTTCTTTACGTGTACTTGATGGATTGGTATTCTTGTTTAGTGCTGTTGATGGTGTTGAGCCACAATCAGAAACAAACTGGAGACTTGCCGATAATTACAAAGTGCCACGTATTGGTTTTGTAAATAAAATGGACCGTCAAGGTTCTAACTTTCTTGAAGTTTGTCAGCAAGTAAAAGATATGTTAGGTTCTAATGCAGTGCCTATTGTATTGAATATTGGTGATGAAGAGGATTTCAAGGGAATCGTTGATTTAGTAAAAAACCGTGCTATTGTATGGCATGAAGAAGGAATGGGATCGACATTTGATGTTGTTGATATTCCTGAAGATCTTAAGGAAGAAGCTAAAATGCTTCGTGGTAAACTTATTGAAGAAGTTGCTGCCTATGATGAGAATCTTCTTGAGAAATATATGGAAGATGAAGATTCAATTACAGAAGAAGAAGTGCATAATGCCCTTCGTGCTGCTGTAATGGATATGTCTATTATTCCTATGATCTGTGGATCTGCATTTAAAAACAAAGGGGTTCAATTCTTATTGGATGCTGTTTGTCGTTACTTGCCTTCTCCAATGGACAAAGACGGTATTGTTGGGATCAACCCAGATACTGAAGAAAAAGAATTGCGTAAGCCAGATGTAAAGGAGCCTTTTGCTGCTTTGGCATTTAAGATTGCTACAGATCCTTTCGTAGGACGTTTAGCATTCTTCCGTGCATACTCTGGTCGTTTAGATGCAGGTTCGTACGTATTGAACAACCGTTCTGGTAAGAAAGAACGTATTTCTCGTATCTATCAAATGCACGCAAACAAGCAAAAAGCGATTGATTATATCGAAGCTGGGGATATTGGAGCTGCTGTTGGATTTAAATCTATCAAAACAGGAGATACACTTACAGATGAGAAGCACCCAATTGTTTTGGAGTCTATGGACTTTCCTGATCCAGTAATTGGAATCGCGGTGGAGCCTAAGACTAAAGCTGATGTTGATAAATTGGGTATGGGCTTAGCTAAATTAGCTGAAGAAGATCCAACATTTACTGTACGTTCAGACGAAGCCTCAGGCCAGACTATTATTTCTGGAATGGGAGAACTTCACCTTGATGTAATTGTAGATCGTTTAAGACGTGAGTTTAAAGTAGAAGTAAACCAAGGTCAGCCACAGGTTGAGTACAAAGAAGCTATAACTGCAGCAGCAGATCATAGAGAAACGTACAAGAAGCAATCGGGTGGACGTGGTAAATTTGCAGATATTGTATTTACTATTGAGCCAGCAGAAGAAGGTAAAGTAGGTCTTGAGTTCATAAACAAGATTAAAGGTGGAAACGTACCAAAAGAATTTGTTCCTTCTATTGAGAAAGGTTTCAAAATGGCAATGGTAAATGGACCTTTAGCAGGTTATGAAGTTGATGCAATTAAAGTAACGTTAACAGATGGGTCTTTCCACGATGTGGATTCGGATCAACTGTCTTTCGAACTTGCTGCCAAATTAGGTTTCAAAAATTCGGCTAAAGCTGCTAAAGCGGTGATTATGGAGCCAATTATGAAACTAGAAGTGATTACTCCTGAGGAAAACATGGGAGATATCGTAGGAGATCTTAACCGTCGTCGTGGTCAAGTAAGCGACATGGGTGATCGTGCTGGAGCTAAAACAGTGAAAGCAACGGTGCCACTTTCAGAAATGTTCGGATATGTAACAACATTAAGAACACTTTCTTCGGGTCGTGCAACGTCTACAATGGAATTTTCTCACTATGCTGAGACTCCTTCAAATATTGCTGAAGAAGTTATCGCTGCATCTAAAGGAACGAACTAATAATTACTACTGAAATGAGTCAAAAAATTAGAATCAAATTGAAATCTTACGATCATAACTTGGTAGACAAGTCTGCTGAGAAAATCGTAAAGACTGTTAAGACAACAGGAGCTGTAGTAACTGGACCAATTCCACTTCCTACGCATAAGAAAATCTTTACAGTACTTCGTTCTCCACACGTAAACAAGAAATCTCGTGAGCAGTTTGAGCTTAGCTCTTACAAGCGTTTACTTGATATCTATTCTTCATCTTCAAAGACGATTGATGCGTTGATGAAATTGGAGTTGCCAAGTGGAGTTGAAGTAGAGATCAAAGTGTGATCATAGCGCTTCCGCGAAAATGCACTGCAAACTAGCTTAGTTAGGTTGAAATGCAATTTCGCGAAAGCGAACTATTATATCTTAGAGGCAATAGTCGATGAGAATATCCGCTTCCGCGGAATTAAAATGTCCTGAGCTGTGTGCGAAGGAAAAACGGAAAAAGTACATTCAGGGTTGAAGGTATTTTGACCCTGTTTTTTTTGAATAGAATTTTTTAATAATTAATTATATAAATATGTCTGGGTTAATCGGAAAAAAAATAGGTATGACCAGCATCTTTGACGAAAGTGGAAAGAATATTCCATGTACCGTTATTGAAGCAGGTCCATGCGTAGTTACCCAAGTCAGAACCACTGAGACTGACGGGTATGAAGCCCTTCAATTAGGTTTCGATGACGCGAAAAAGACAAACAAAGCTGCAGAAGGTCACGCCAAGAAAGCAGGTTCGGTTGTTAAACGCAAAGTTATCGAATTCCAAGGATTTGAAGGAGAGTATAAACTAGGTGACGCCATCACTGTAGATCACTTTGCAGAAGGTGAATTTGTAGATGTGGCTGGAACTTCAAAAGGTAAAGGATTCCAAGGTGTTGTAAAACGTCATGGATTTGCTGGTGTAGGTCAAGCTACTCACGGTCAGCACAACCGATTAAGAGCCCCGGGTTCTATTGGTGCTGCATCTTATCCTGCGCGTGTATTCAAAGGAATGCGCATGGGCGGTAGAATGGGCGGTGATCGAGTAAAAGTTCAAAATTTAAAAGTGTTGAAAGTAGTTGCTGAAAAGAACCTACTTGTAGTGAAAGGATGTGTTCCTGGTCACAAAAACGCTTACGTAATCATTCAGAAGTAATGAAGGTAGCAGTAGTAGATATCAAAGGAAAAGAAACAGGTAGAAAGGCAGACCTTTCTGATGCTGTTTTTGCGATCGAGCCTAATAACCATGCCGTATACTTAGATGTGAAGCAATATCTTGCTAATCAACGTCAAGGAACGCATAAGGCTAAAGAGAGAGCTGAGATTACGGGATCAACTCGTAAGATCAAGAAACAAAAAGGAACTGGTACCGCTCGTGCGGGAAGCATCAAGTCTGGAGTTTTCAGAGGCGGAGGTAGAATGTTCGGTCCAAGACCGAGAAATTACTCCTTCAAACTGAACAAAGGATTGAAGCGTTTGGCACGTCGTTCTGCCCTCACGATGAAGGCTAACGATAAGGCAATCACAGTTGTAGAGAATTTCGATTTTGAAGCTCCAAGGACTAAAGATTTTGTTAACGTATTGAAGGCCTTAGGTCTTGAGAACAAAAAATCTTTGATAGTGTTGGGAGAGTCAAATAATAATGTATATTTGTCGTCACGCAATTTAAAGACCACTGAAGTTATAACTAGCTCAGAATTAAGTACTTACAAGATATTAAACGCTAATAATGTAGTGTTTCTTGAAGGGTCTTTAGAAGGAATTGAGTCAAATTTATCAAAATAAGACATCATGAGTATTTTAATAAAACCCGTTATTACAGAAAAGGCTACTTCGGATAGTGAGTTGAATAACCGCTTTACGTTTCAAGTAGATCCTAGAACGAATAAGGTTGAAATTAAAAAAGCAGTGGAAGCTGCTTATGGTGTTTCAGTTGAAAAAGTTCGCACAATGAATGTTCGTCCAGACAGAAAGTCTCGTTATACGAAGACTGGTGTCGTAACTGGTAAAACAAATGCTATTAAGAAAGCAATTGTACAGTTGGCGGAAGGTGATACAATAGATTTTTATAACAACATTTAATTTTTTAAAATGTCAGTAAGAAAACTAAAGCCTATCACACCAGGGCAGCGATTTAGAGTTGTAAATGGTTTCGACCAGATTACAACTGACAAGCCGGAAAAAAGCCTATTGGCTCCGAAAAAACGCTCAGGTGGTAGGAACAACACAGGAAAGATGACCATTCGCCAAGTAGGTGGAGGGCACAAACAAAGGTATCGTATTATTGATTTCAAACGTAATAAGGAAGGAGTTCCTGCTACGGTTGCATCTATTCAGTATGATCCAAATAGAACGGCATTTATTGCATTGCTTAATTACCAAGATGGTGAAAAGCGTTATGTAATTGCTCAAAACGGTTTGCAAGTAGGACAGAACATTGTTTCTGGTTCAACGGCAACGCCTGATATTGGGAATGCAATGCCACTAGCTAATATTCCTTTAGGAACAATCATTTCATGTATTGAATTACGTCCAGGTCAAGGTGCTGTTATGGCACGATCGGCTGGAGCTTTTGCTCAGTTGATGGCTCGTGATGGTAAATTTGCTACTGTGAAATTACCTTCTGGAGAGACAAGGTTGATACTTGTTACTTGTATGGCTACAATTGGTGCTGTTTCAAACAGTGATCACCAGTTGTTAGTTTCAGGTAAAGCAGGTAGAAGTCGTTGGTTAGGTAGAAGACCTAGAGTACGTCCAGTAGTGATGAACCCTGTCGATCACCCAATGGGAGGTGGAGAAGGTAAGTCTTCTGGAGGTCACCCACGTAACCGTAATGGTGTTCCTGCTAAAGGTTATAGAACACGTTCTAAGACCAAAGCGAGTAATAAATATATTGTAGAACGTAGAAAGAAATAATAAGATATGGCAC
>CAXBCS010000024.1:0-46025 GCA_963974305.1 uncultured bacterium | reverse complement strand
ATAGACTAGTGATAGCAATCATTACAGCTACGGGACGATAAGCGGACAATCAAATTTAATTTATGATTTCTCCGGATGCTCGAAATTCAACATCTTTATTTTTTCCTTTTCGTTTAAATTCAACATCGTAGAATAATCCTTAAGTTGCTCATAAAATTTAATATAAAATTTTCTACACTGTTGAATGAGAATGTCAAAAGGAGGTAGGTCACCTGTTCTATAAAAAAGAACAGCATCACCTTCAATCTCTGAAACTTTTAAGTCAATGTCATTGGCGTAGATAATTTTATTTAAAAGAGAGGGTATAACTATAGAACTCAACTCGATATCTGTATCACTCATAAATTGAGTAAAACCACTGATATCAGGTATACAAATAAGGGTAGGTTGTGTTTTCATAATCAACTTTTATTGGTATGAAGGTAGCATTAAAGTAATAACATTTTACTCAAAAAATTAATATTGACTTATTTGTTTAAATAAGTTAATGAATTACTCAATAGTGTCAATTAATAAACCTGTAGCTCATTAAATTTAAGGTAGAATATAATAACACAGTATTCAAATCAAACTTTTTAGCTACTAAAGTAAAACCTTGATGCTGTGTTATTTAACCAATAATCTAAAACCGTTTCTGTTCCTAAGGCAGTAGTTGTAATGGAAGAAGTAAAAGTTGAGGTTACTTGCATTGATGTGGATATGCCAAATAGTGGTGAGAAAGAAGAACTCACTCTAATGGTGCAAGCTGAAGTTGTTGTTGTTGAGCACAAAATCGATATCCAGGAAATTATTGCTACCGGCGATAATTTGTATGTGATCTCTAAGCTATCAAAATATAGACATACTCTCAAATGATCATCACCATAGTAATTGTTCTTTATATTATTTTAACTGGCCTAGCCTTTCTAGGGATCATTTTTTATGGAGCCCGTCCTTCTAAATCCCTTAGTTGGTTATTAGTTATCTTATTTCTTCCATTTTTTGGTGTATTATTTTATGTACTTTTCGGAATTAATAGGCGAAAGTTCAAAATTTTCAAGCTCAAACAAACCAAGTATAGGAAACTATACGATACAACCCATATGGATCAATGTGGAGAAGCAACTTTAAACAATTTTGATTCAAAAAAACGAACTCGCTTAGCTCGACTTTTATCAAACAATAATCAATTTCTTCCCTATAGCGATAATACCATTGAGGTTTTACAAGATGGGCAACTAACCTTTGATACCATTTTTAGCGCTATTTCAAATGCTAAGGAATTCATCCATATTCAATATTATATATTGGAGAAGGGGAAATTAATGGACAAACTCTTAGAAATTCTTGAAGAGAAAACTAAGGAGGGTGTTGAAGTCAGAATGCTTTATGATGCGGTAGGGAGTTTTGATTGGAAACGAAAGTCAATTAGAAGATTCGAAAAAATTGGTGTAAAAATATACCCTTCAATGCCTTTGCGTTTTGGAAGTTTGTTATTCTCTTTTAATTATAGAAATCACAGGAAAATAGTCATAGTTGATGGTAACATAGGCTTTACGGGAGGTTTTAATCTCACAGATAAATATATTGAACCTATCTCAAAAATGGGTGTTTGGCATGATACACATGTTAAGTTAGAAGGGCCAGTTGTTGAGAGTTTACACAAAGTTTTTATAAAGGATTATTACTTTGCGAGTAAAGAGGATATTCTTTTAGATTCAAAATATATTCCACAACTTAAAGAAAAAGGAGATAGTACCATTCAAATTGTTGCTAGCGGCCCAGACTCAGATTATGCCGCGATCATGCAGCAATATATTATGCTCATTAATCTTGCAGAAGATAAATTATGTATAGGAAATCCATATTTCATTCCTAGTGCTTCCGTCTTAAATGCTCTAGTTATTGCATCGTTGAGTGGTGTAAAGGTGCAAATATTACTTCCTCAACAATCAGATTCAGTAATGGCTCGATGGAGTATGCGCTCTTATTTTGAAGAAATGCTCAAGGCCGGTATGGAAATCTACTTATATCCTGATACATTTCTACATAGTAAGATCGTATTGATCGATGGGGAGATCATGTCCATTGGTTCTGGCAATTTTGACAATAGAAGCTTTGACCATAATTTTGAAACCAACGTACTGATATACGATTCTAAGAAGACTCAAGAACTCCAAGATTCTTTTGATCAGGATACTGTAAAAGCTCATAAATTAGACTTAGAAACATTCGAAAATCGCTCTTCCAAAGAAAAACTCTTCGAAGGTTTAGCTAGATTCTTTAGTCCGTTGTTATAATGGAACGTATTTAATAGCCATTTGCTAATTTTTTCCTTTTGATTGAGGGCGTAGGTATAATACTTGCCTAAATTAATTCTGACACTTTTATTATATAATAACAAGATGAAATCAAGGTGTAAGATTACTGTTTGTAGGCTTCATATTCTTCCTCGACTTTTTTATTCAATCTAAATATTTCCTGCATTAAAATAGAAATAATTCTAAATAAAAAGTTAAACTATCACGAATTAATAGTAATACTATTAAATTTGCATGAGTTAGTATTATTTTTAAATTCTAACCTTTTTAACTGATTCAATTTAATGTATATCCAAGTACTAAAAAAATTACAATTTGTATCCAGAGGTTTTGCCTATACGCTTGTACTTTGTGGAGTACTGCTCTTTTCGGCAACGGAGACTAATAATATTGGAACTGATCCAACTTATGAAGTTGTAGACTTTGACGGGGACGAGGAACGAAGCGACAAAGAGCAGGAAGAAGATAAACCTCAGAAAGAGAATCATACAGTCATTTCAATGAACAATTCTTCAACTTTTTATACCTTTTCATGCCTTCAAATTCGGATGTCTTTTCCGAGTTATCTCTTAACAGTCACACAAGATATTCCTTCGCCTCCACCAGATCGAGCATAAGTAATAATGCGCATATGTGCTGTTATTTCGCGAAAGCGGAAACCTTCAACCTCTTTTTATAAACCTCCATTCTAAACAAGTTTGGATTATCACTTGAAATACATCTTTTGAATGAAAACAATTATGTCACCTTGGCGTCGATTTGTAGGCTTGCTGGAGCTCGATAAACGCGATATCAAACAAATTTTTTATTACGCAGTTTTTGCTGGTTTAGTAGCTCTTTCGCTCCCTTTGGGAATACAGGCTATTATCAATCTTTTGCAAGGAGCACAACTATCTTCATCCTGGATTGTACTCGTTATTCTAGTCACACTGGGTGTTGCTTTTCAAGGGGGATTACAAATCATGCAAATTCGAATTTTGGAAAATATACAGCAGAAAATTTTTACTCGCTCCTCCTTTGAATTTGTCTATCGCTTTCCAAAAATGACATCTATTAGTCTGCGTAATCATTATCCGCCAGAGTTGGCCAATCGCTTTTTTGATACCCTAACAGTTCAAAAAGGCTTGTCTAAGGTATTAATCGATTTCCCAGCTGCCGTATTGCAGATTATTTTTGGCATTATTTTACTCTCCTTTTATCACCCCTTCTTTATTATATATGGGGTTCTATTGCTCGTTCTTATTTATATCGTCTTCAAATTCACAGCGAGCAATGGACTTCAAACCAGCTTGAAGGAGTCAAAAGCTAAATATAAAGTGGCCCACTGGATTCAGGAGGTAGCACGTTCAATGCTAAGTTTTAAACTTTCAGGGAAGACGTCTCTTGCTATGAATCGTAATGACCAACTAACAACAGAATATCTAGAAGCTCGAGAGAGTCATTTTAGGATATTGTTGCTGCAATTTGTCCAAATGATAGGCTTTAAAATATTAGTCACTGCAGGCCTTCTTTTAATTGGTGGACTCCTTGTTTTAAATCAAAAAATGAATATTGGCCAGTTTGTCGCTGCAGAGATTATTATTCTCCTTGTAATTAGTTCTGTGGAGAAGCTAATCAAAGGACTAGAAACCTTCTACGATGTGCTTACGTCGCTCGAAAAAATTGGGCAAGTTGTTGATTTGGAATTAGAAGCTCAAGAAGGAATTGATCCATTTGAAAATTCAAAGGAACTAAGTATAGAATTGGAAAATGTCGCTTACAATACTTCAGATAATATCCCAATATTAAAGGACATCACCTTTGCCATAAAAAATAAAGATCGTATCCTGCTTACTGGCGCTTCTGGGTCGGGAAAAACTACCTTCTTAAAGATGTTATCAGGTATTTCCTTTCCTACTTCAGGAACATTATATATCAATAACACCTCAATTAAAGGAGTGTGGCCCAATAAGTACAGAAGTAAGGTAGGACAAGTGCTTCCAGAACAACTTCCTTTTGAAGGAACGCTATTGGAGAATATCACCTTTGGTAGTTCGACTATAGATCGAGACCATCTCAATGATGTATTGACCCATGTTGGTTTGTTACCATTTATAAAACAGCAACCTAATGGTATTAATACCAAGCTTTATCCACAAGGTCAACAAATACCGTATACAATCTCAAAACGTATTGTTTTAGCGCGAGCAATTATCAATGGGCCTCGACTTCTATTACTTAAGGATCCATTTGAACATTTTGAGAATGATGAAGCGGCATATTTAATCGATTATTTATGTCAAGAGGAGCACCCTTGGACCATAGTTGTGGCTTCTAGAAGTCCACTTTGGGATTCCAAGTGTTCAAAGAAAATTAAACTTTCACAAGGAACATTATACACAGAAAAAAATGCTTAATATCTCACATAATCAACTCAATAAGAAAGTAACATTGGATGGGTATAGCGCTTTCGCGAAAGCGTTTAAAACGCGACACTTTAAGGTGTTTAATAGATTCTTAGTTGCCTTTGCCGTTTTGGTAATTGTCTTTTTGTTTTTACCATGGACTCAAAATGTATCTGGGAAAGGGTTTTTAACCACATTAACATTGGATCAACGTCCACAAACTATACAATCACCTATTCCTGGTAGAATTGAAAAATGGTATGTCAAAGAAGGTGACTTTGTTAATAAAGGGGATACTATACTCTTTATTTCCGAAATAAAAAATGAGTATCAAGATCCGCTTTTGGTCGCACGTACCAATGAACAAAGAGATGCCAAAAATCGATCTGTGGTATCCTATCAAGGAAAAATAAAGGCTTTGCAAAACCAAGTGAATGCCTTGCAAAATGAACGCGAGTTGAAGCTTTCACAGGCAAAAAATAAGCTAATGCAGTCTCGGTTAAAAGTCAAAAGTGACAGTATTGATTTTCAGGCCGCACTTACCAATATTGAAATTGCAGAACGTCAGTTCGATCGTATTGTAATTCTTCAGAATGAAGGTCTTAAGTCCTTGACAGATGTAGAGACAAAACGCCTCAAACTACAAGAAACTCAGGCAAATTTGATATCTCAAGAAAATAAGTTACTCGCCAGTCAGAATGAGGTAATTATTGCTCAATTAGAAATAAGCCGCGTTATCGCCGAGTATTCCGATAAAATTGCCAAATCTAGGAGTGAAGGCTTTACTGCAGAGTCAAGTCAGTTTGAAGCGGAAGCACAAGTTGCCAAACTTGAAAATCAATCGACAAATTATCAGATGCGAACAGATATGTACTATATCAAGGCACCACAAAATGGCTATGTTAATAAGGCAATACGCGGTGGATTGGGAGAAACTTTTAAAGAAGGTGAGAGCTTGGTTGGTATTATGCCTTCCAACTATGATCTAGCCGTAGAATCCTATGTAAGGCCTATAGATTTACCATTAATACACTTAGGAGAATCTGTTCGAATTCAATTTGATGGCTGGCCTGCTATTTTCTTTAGTGGTTGGCCCAATGCTTCCTTCGGAACTTATGGAGGTAAGGTGATTGCCATTGAAACTTTTATTAGTGACAATGGGAAATTCAGAATATTAATTGCTCCTGATTCCGAAGAGGCTCCATGGCCCGAGAATATACGTGTTGGTTCTGGTGCAAATACAATTGCCTTATTGGAAGATGTTCCCATTTGGTACGAATTATGGCGTCAATTAAATGGTTTTCCACCCAATTACTACACAGCAACAGCTGCCCAAACTACAAACAAAGAAAAGTAAATGAAACCTATTTTTAGATATATAACTATGGTGGTTTTTTGCGCTTTCGCGAAAGCGGGAACCTCCCAAAATGCAATATCAGATCTACAGCAAACCTTGTCGTTTACAGAGTATATAGGTTATGTAAAACAGCATCATCCTATTTTGAAACAGGCTAATCTGCAATTGGAGATAGGAACCGCAAACCTACTAAAAGCGAGAGGTGGTTTTGATCCTAAAATCGAAGTGGATTACGACCGAAAGAAATTTAAGAATACCGAGTATTTTGATCAGTTAAATGCCACGTTTAAAATACCAACCTGGTATGGAGTAGAATTTAAAGCAAACTTTGAAGAGAACACAGGAGCATTTTTGAATCCAAGCTTGACAGTTCCTGAGGGTGGATTATATAGTGCAGGTGTTTCCTTCTCTTTGGCACAAGGATTCTTGATCAATGAGCGCATGGCAATGCTTAAGAAGGCAAAATTCTTTTTAGACCAAAGCAACGCAGAACGAGATTTAGTGATAAATGAAGTCATTTTTGAAGCTAGTAAGGCCTATTTTGAATGGCTAGAAGCAGCACAAGAATTTACAATTTATGATCAATTTTTAAACAATGCAGATATTCGGTGGAAGGCTGTAAAACGCAATGTTGAAGTAGGTGAAATGGCTGCCATAGATTCTGTAGAGGCAAAAATTGCACTTCAAAGTCGAATGCTCAAACTCGAAGCCTCCCGCCTTAAACAAAAGAAAGCGGTGTTACAGCTAAGTAATTATTTATGGATTGACGAAGTCCCCGTGGAACTCCAGGATCAAGTCACGCCTTTAGTGCCTAATATTGCGATGGTAGTATCTTCATTAGATTTGAAAGGCAATCGATGGAACGATGATATTTGGATGCAACATCCGAAATTGAGAGGCTTAGATGCAAAAATAAGCGGCCTCAAAATAGATCAGTCTTTGAAACGAAATATGCTTTTGCCTAAGCTCGATGTTCAGTATAATTTTTTATCGTCTGAGGGGACCCTTTTTGAGATGTATAACACTTCAAATTATAAGGCCTTTGTGAACTTTAGTGTTCCTATATTCCTGAGAAAGGAAAGAGGAGATTTACAATTGGCAAACCTAAAAGTTCAAGATGCCAATTTTGAAAAAGTTGCTGTATCACTGGTCATACAGAATAAAATGGAGGCGGCCAAGGCCGAGATTGCTTCCTTAGATATACAGCAAGACTTAATTAAAGAGATTGTTTCAAATTATGGAAGAATGCTCACTGCAGAAGAGCGCAAGTTTGAATTAGGTGAGAGTTCATTATTCCTTATCAATGTACGTGAACAAAAATTGATTGAGGCCAGCTTAAAAGAAAATGAACTTAAAATTAAAACCCTCCATGCCAATGTGCAATTATTTAATGCCATGGGAATAAGTGAAGTGTTTTAATAATTGTTTAATAATTATGATATTATGTTAAACAATTTGTATCTTGTTTGTCCGTGCGATAACCGACATTTATTATACAATTACCATAACTATGAAGTCTATTAAGACAACCCAAGAGGAGCTCTATCCATCTGGCTATGACGCTATATTGGATAGGATAGCCTCTATTGATACCATCGCTTATAGCCCATCTAGAAACTATATAGATGGAGCTGTCAGTTATTTGTCGCCCTATATATCTCGCGGAGTAATTTCTACTCAGTTTGTTTATCAATCTTTATTAAAACGTGGTGTTCAACCCAGCGCCATGACAAAGTTTATTCAAGAATTGGCTTGGAGGGATTATTGGCAATTAATTTGGGTTGAAAAAGGTGATGCTATTAATACGGATTTAAAACATCGGCAAACTGCTGTGACTAGTTATGAAATTTCAAGTGCATTAGTTAGAGCAAAAACAGGAATTAAGGCAATTGATGAAGCTTTAACGATATTTTATCAAACGGGCTATCTTCATAATCACCTTCGAATGTACATAGCATCTATTGCGTGTAATATTGCTCAAAATCATTGGAAACATCCCGCACAATGGATGTACTATTATTTATTGGATGCAGATTGGGCAAGTAACGCATTGAGTTGGCAATGGGTAGCTGGCTCCAATAGCAATAAGAAGTATTATGCAAACCAGGAAAACATCAATACCTTTTGCTATAGTGACCAAACTGGAACTTTTCTAGACGTATCCTACGATGATTTTGCAAATCTCCCCATTCCAGAGGTTTTAAAACCAACAGAAATCCTCAGGTTAAAAACACAACTCCCTGTGCAAGGTGCTGTAAAAATTGATTCCAAGCTGCCAACCTTGATATACAACTTTTATAATCTAGATCCTCTGTGGAGATCTGATGAAGCAGTAAATCGAGTACTCTTGCTTGAACCATCACACTTTGAGATGTTTCCTGTTTCACAAAAGACGATTGATTTTGTGATAGAATTGTCTAAAAATATCAAAGACATTCAAATAATCGTTGGCGAGTTTTCAGAGATAAAACCTACCTACCTTTCAAATGGAGTAGTCTTTTTTAAGGAACATCCATTGAATAGTCATTATGTTGGTAATGAAGACTCAAGAGAATGGATGTTTTCGGTCAAAGGTTTTTACCCTTCTTTCTTTGCTTTTTGGAAGAAATGTAAAAAGGAAATCCAATGGTAAACCGCCAGAAAATTAATATTGTCTGGCTCAAACGCGATCTTCGATTGCAAGATCATGAGCCACTTTACAGAGCTGAACAAGCAGGTATTCCATATATAATTATTTACCTATTTGAACCAACGATTATAGAGTATCCTGATACGAGCTTACGACATCTCCAATTTGTGTTTCATTCTATTAAATCTCTCGATACTCAGTTGCAGAATTTTAATCGGGAGGTTGTTGTATTTCACGCAGAAGCACTCGAAGTTTTTAATTTTTTACAGCCGTCTTATGATATCCAACAACTCTTTAGTTACCAAGAAAGTGGCATAAAAATCACTTGGAATCGTGATCTAAAGGTTCAACAATTTTGCAGGGAGAATGCGATTATATGGAAGGAGTTTCAGCGAGATGGAATTATTAGGGGTATAAAAAATAGAGATCTGTGGAGAAGCAAATGGTATGAAACCATGCACTCACCACTAATAATAAATACGTATTCCCAATTGGCTCTTGAACGTGTCACTCATTCATTTTCATTAAAGGAATCACTACTCAAAAAGTTAGAAAAATATCCTAAACAATTTCAACCAGCAGGAGAAGAAAACGGCTGGAAATATCTCCGTTCATTTACACAGAAAAGAGGCTTTAATTATCACAGGCATATTTCAAAACCCACTGAAAGTAGAATAGCTTGTAGCCGACTTTCTCCATACCTCGCTTGGGGAAACTTAAGTGTAAAGCAAGTATTTCAGTTTGTAGGGACTCATCCTAATGGTATCCAAAACGACCGTGCTTTTTCAGGAATGTTAACTCGTTTGCATTGGCATTGTCATTTTATTCAAAAATTTGAGGTGGAATGCAGTTATGAAACAGATTGCATTAATAACGGTTATGAGTTATTAGAGCATGAAAAAAATGAAGCCTTCATCAAAGCTTGGGAAACAGGACAAACGGGTATTCCTCTAGTAGATGCCTGTATGCGAGCAGTCGTCCAAACAGGGTGGATTAATTTTAGAATGCGTGCTATGCTTGTATCTTTTTTAACCTTTAACTTAGACCAAGATTGGAAAAGTGGTGCTTATCATCTCGCATGTCAGTTTTTGGATTATGAGCCGGGAATTCATTATCCACAATTCCAAATGCAAGCTGGAACCACAGGAGTAAATACGGTGCGACTTTATAATCCTGTTAAAAATTCTCAAGAACATGACCCTGAGGGAATTTTTATTAAAAAATGGATTCCTGAACTTACAAATGTACCTCTTGCCTATATACATGAACCATGGACTATGAGTTTGATGGAACAGAATTTCTGTGATGTAATCATAGGAGAAGATTATCCTTCTCCAGTAGTCGATCTAAAGACAAGTGCTCAAAGAGCTAGAGAGAAAATATGGGCACACAAGAAACATCCTGCGGTAGAAAGAGAAAAGAAACGTATCCTAACGACACATGTTAATCATAAACGATGAAAAAAAAACAACTCCCTCAAAAGATTTGCTTGGTATGCAAGCGACCCTATTCATGGCGTAAAAAATGGGAAAAGAATTGGGAGCAAGTAAAATATTGCAGTGAACGCTGCAGACGTAATAAAACTTAAATGAAAACAGTTCATCTTATTTTTCCACACCAACTTTTTAAGGAGTTCCAACTCCTCGAAAGTGAAACTGAGGTATACCTTATTGAAGAGTTTCTCTTTTTTAAACAATTCCCTTTTCACAAACAAAAAATAGCCTTTCACCGCGCGACGATGAAGCAATATGAGGCCTATTTACTAAACCTAAATAAAAAGGTAGAATATATCGAGTCGGCTCATGACATTGCCGATATCCGCAATCTTATCCCGTATTTGTCAACCCAAGGGGTTACGCATATTGAATATATAGATCCTACCGATAATTGGCTCGAGAAACGGATTGAATCTGCATGTTTAGAGCATTCCATTCAACGGCAGGTTTATGATTCTCCTTTATTTATGAATACAAAGGACGACTTGCAACCTTTCTTTCGTTCTGATAAAAAGAAGTACCACCAAACCACATTTTATAATGATCAGCGTAGTAAGCGTTCTATTTTAATAGATCCAGATGGAAAACCTACTGGAGGTAAATGGTCCTTTGATGCCGAAAATCGCAAAAAGTATCCTTCTAAAAAAACGCCCCCTCATATACAGTTTCCTGATGTGGATGCCTTTTATACTGAGGCTTGTACCTATGTAAACAATAATTTTTCAGATCACCTGGGCCAGCTTACAGATCACGCCTTATATCCAACTAACTTTGAAACAACTGAACAATGGTTTCAGCAATTCTTGGAGCAGCGATTTGTAGAATTTGGCACCTATGAAGATGCTATCATCGCTGAAAATTCTATTCTCAATCACAGCGTTTTGACACCTATGCTCAATGTGGGATTGATTTCACCGGATGAGGTGATTGCTCAGAGTCTCGCTTTCGCGAAAGCGCACAACATACCCATCAATTCAGTAGAAGGTTTTGTACGTCAAATCATTGGTTGGCGAGAGTTTATTCGTGGAATATATGAGAGTAGAGGAAGTTATGAACGGACTCAAAACTTTTGGAAGTTCAAAAGGAAAATCCCAAACTCATTTTACGATGGAACGACAGGGATCTATCCAATAGATCAAACCATAAAAAAGATACTTCAAACAGGATATTGTAATCATATTGAACGGTTAATGGTATTGGGTAATTTTATGTTGCTCTGCGAGTTTGATCCTGATGAAGTCTACCGTTGGTTTATGGAACTGTTTATAGATAGTTATGATTGGGTGATGGTACCCAATGTCTATGGTATGAGCCAATTTTCAGATGGCGGATTAATGGCAACAAAGCCTTATATAAGTGGAAGTAATTATCTTATGAAAATGAGTAATTATAAGAAAGGGGAGTGGCAAGTGGTCTGGGACGGTCTCTTTTGGAGATTTATGGATACCCATCGAGATTTCTTTAAAAAGAATCCAAGATTGGGTATGTTAGTAAGTATGTTTGACAAAATGCCTAACGAAAAAAGACACAAACATATTCAGACCGCCGAAGAATACCTCGATACACTTTAGTCATACTTATGGAAATAGAGATACTAAATTTACTTTTTGACAGCGGACTTTTAGTCTTAATCTGGATGATACAGCTTATCGTTTATCCTAGTTTCTTATACTACAATAAAGAAGCATTAGTATCCTGGCATAGAAAATATACTCTTAGACTTGCTATTATTGTTATTCCATTAATGTTTGGTCAATTACTCCTTACGAGTTGGCAATGGTATCAGTTACAAACTCTCGAAATGACGATGCGTCTACTATTAGTGATTGCAGTTTGGGTTTCCACCTTTGTACAATTTGTCCCAATTCATAATAAAATCACACAAGGGAAGGCCACAAACCAACATCTGAAGCAGTTAGTACATCGCAATTGGCTGCGAACAACACTTTGGACACTTATTTGTATCCTAGGTATTTTCTTAGTGATCACTAAATAGTGGTAGCAAGGCGGCGGTTAAAACTCCTTTTATTTTTATCTTATAAGCCTCTAAGTGGTACTTTAAAGAAGATTGTTAATATTGTGTTTAACATAATACATAATAAGTTAAACAATTTGTATCTTTACACTCAATTAGGTTATCGGCGGTTTAAATAAAAGTTAAGCTCTGGGCCTATTAAAAAGAATGCTATGTTTGGATTATTCAAGAAGAAAACGGAAAAGGAAAAATTGTACGAACAATATCAAGATCTCTTAAAAGAGGCTCATAAACTATCTACTACAAATAGGAAAATGAGTGACCAGAAAGCCTTTGAAGCAGAAGAGGTCATGAAACAATACGAGAAGATTAAGTAATTAAGCATGGATTCAAAAAAGCCAGATACTGTTGTTTTTAATGAGGATACTCAGCAATATGATGCGGCATTAAAGCCGTATGCAACTTCTGTGGGTGCTCCTGTGATTACTACCACAGATACAATTGCCTGGAAGAATAGAAGTATCAATAAGTTGAATCATAAAGTTCAAACCCGTTTTCAAGAGATTAAAGAGCAGTATGAGCAGCTCATGAATGAGTTTGAATACAACAGTCTTATCTATAGCGCTAAATTTTCTTTTGAGCCAATCATTGGTCAAACCTATCATTTGTATGCTAGAGATAATGGAGAGAATTTTCTATCGATTATTGCGCCAGATCAATGTCGTTTTGACGCCTTGGGGAGTTTTCAATTAAATGCAGACCAAATATGGGAAAAAGTAGCAGCGAACTAATTCTTGAAAGAGAACTAACTGAGCGTAAATTAGATCGAATTATTGAAATGGCATGGGAGGACCGCACGCCCTTTGAAGCAATAGCCTTTCAGTTTGGGGTTGTAGAGAAGGAGGTTATTACATTGATGAGAGGCAATTTGAAATCATCAAGTTTTAAACGCTGGAGAAAGCGTGTCAACAGTGGCGTAAGCACAAAGCATTTAAAAAAGCGGAGTACGGAAATTACACGCTTTAAATGTTCGAGACAAAGGGCTATTTCTGGTAATAGGATAAGTAAACGCTAATTACTTTTATTCAATGGGGTTTGTACACATATCAACCTCATAGAGAACATCTACCTAATATTATTCTACTAAGCATATGCAGTATTCCAAAGAAGATATCCAAGCCATGGACAGAGTCACTCGCTTGAAGATTATTAATTCAGTACCAGGAATCAAACCTGGGAATTTAATTGGAACAGTTTCAAAAGAAGGTATTACAAATCTTGCGATTTTCAGTTCGGTAGTTCACTTGGGTAGTGATCCAGCCTTGTTAGGTTTTATCTCAAGACCTAGAACTGAAGAAGTTGGACATACCTACACTAATATTATAGAAACAGGTTGTTATACCATCAACCATATTCATCCATCATTTATTGAAAATGCCCATTATACCTCGGCCAAATTTGCTTCAACTGAATCAGAATTTAAACGCTGCAGACTAACAGAAGAATACATTTCGGCATGCAAGGCTCCCTTTGTTAAGGAAAGCACCTTTAAAATGGGGCTACGATTTGTGCAAGCGATCGAAATACCTTTGAATGGGACTGTCCTTATGATTGGTGAGATAGATTATCTTATACTTCCTGAAACCATAAATGGTGACATTGATCTAGAACATAGCAAAAGTGTTGGAATTTCTGGGCTTAATAGTTATTATGAAGTAACTAAAATAGGGCAGTATCCTTATGCACGAATATCAAATATTCCGAAAATGTAGATCAACTCAAGCGTTGCATCAGATTGAGCAAATTAATCTCGGAATCAGATAATTGAAATATGGTCAAAAAAAAAGGCTCGCAATTGCGAGCCTTTAGTAGTTTATATAGTTGCTGACGGCCGACCGTGTAGTCGCTTTTCGATTTTCTTTTTTTTCACGGTAAGACGTTTCATTACATCCATCAATTCAGAATCTTTGGTTGTTTTATATATTTCATTGATTGCTAGAATTAGTCTTTTGGCTTCGCGAGAAGCTGCTACACGATCACTTGTAGACATATGACTCATTTTAGCATTCTCAAAGTCAGTGGCTTCCTTTAAAATGTCCATAGCATAGTTTTTTTGATAATCACTTAAAGATATGTTTCCACAATGAATAATACAAGTATCAAGTATCGAAATTCCCTATGGCACAATTAAACAAACGTATTTTGGGGTGTTAAATTGTTTATTTCTTTTACAAAATTGACTTTTTTTTGCACAAGCTAATCTAGTAAGAAGCATTGCAGTAGCATTCTTAAATATTATGGATGTGTGCTCTTTCCTAACTGCCGGACAGGCAGGCGCGAAAGCGTACTGACAACAACTATCAGATAGAGGTGGATATTCTTAGCTAATAATCAATTCCCTTTTCTTGAGGAGATGAACTGCGAGGTAATTTTCGTTTCTGGATAAATGGATATTGATTTCTATTTATCAGGGAAATCTTCTGAAGTATAAATCTTATGAATTACTTTCCAAGTTCCTTGGTATTTAAGCAGTAAGAAGTAGTCAGTAAAAATCCCTCTATTTGGTATAACTATTTCAACTTTGGCAGAGGCAGCATCCTTTGTATAATCGATAGATATGATCTTGCCTACGCGATTACTTTTCCTACCTTCTTTTATACCTCCAATATAATCTTTACCATTCCAAACTCTAAGGCTGTCTCCGGCTACAGAATACAGATTTAAATCTGGATGGAATGCCTTGGTTACACGATCGGGAATTCCGTTTGCTGTACCTTCTATGTAATCTGTCAAGGTAGAGGCAATCTGGTCGTATTCTGTTTGGGCATTGGTTGTTCCTAATATTGCTATAATCATAGTGATGGCAGCTAAATATTTGATTTTCATGATGATTATTTTAAATGAATGAGGTGGGTTTCATAGTTGGCTCCTTAAAAATACAAAGAAATATGAGTTAAATGAGAAAGTATTATTTCATAATGTTGAATGGTTTTGGCAAATCAATTCTTAAGTAAACAAATTAATATACTGAATACGGATTAATACCTATTTTTTACTCTAGGCAACCTTTTTAAATCTAACGACGTCTTATAAATAGATCCCAAAAAACAACTGGATGAAAAAACAACTACAACAACCATTTATAGTCATTGCCTTATTTTTAATTGGATTTCTAATCATGGACTATTTTGAAAAAATAGCCTTGGAATTAATGACCGAAGACAATGTCATCAATATTAGTACAAAGTATAGTATCATTTCAGCCTTCAATATACTCTACACGCTAATCTCGTATTGGTTAATCAAGAAGTATAAACTCATCGACCTTGCTGGATTGGGTAAACATCCTTTAAAAAATTGGTTCTTATTATTATTTCCACTCTACATAGTACTCCTGAATCTTCCAGATCCTGGTGAAATTGATTTTAGTAGTATTTCTATGATCAATTATATAGTTGCAGTTGTTTGGGTGCTATCTATAGGATTTTCTGAGGAGTATATGTTAAGAGGATTTATTCAATCTATCTTGCTCAAGTATTACTCAAAATCTAAAACTAAATTGGTCTTATCTGTAGTTGGGGCGGCTATGATTTTTGGGGTATTACATTTAGTCAAATTTGATAAAGGTATTTACGGTGAAATCTCACAAGTGCTCTACGCCACTTTTATTGGAACCATGTTTGGCGCTTTATTATTGAGAACACATAAAATTTGGCCTTTAATAATATTACATGCACTCATAGACCTCTCTGGAAATTTAGAATATTTTCAAAGTTCGCAAATCGTTGTCAATATGAGTAGCCAAAGCCAAGCTTCGCTAGAAGACAGTATGGTTAATGTATTGATATTATTACCATGTTTTATCTATGGGTTATTTTTGCTTCGCAAGGTAAAAGTTGAGGATGTTCAGGCTAAAATTGAAAGCTAGCATCATACAATTGATTTTTAAGCCTGATAATTATAAGGGTACATCAATTGGTTTCGCCTTGACTTTCTTAGCTTTGAAGTTGCTACATTGAAATAAGCAGCTCTTGGATGCGTAGATGATCATTTTTTTTTCGCTTTAAGCGAAATCAAAAAGATATTGAAGTTTATCTTAAGAATGCAGTTTATGACATAGGTGAGTCGATAAAAAGTTCCAATATGACAAAAGAAGATCTCATTGAAGTTCATCACAGAATAGAACCTCACATTCACAATACTCCCATTCTAACGTCCACCCTCATCAATGAAATTGTAGGTGCGGATGTATTTTTCAAATGCGAAAATTTTCAAAAGATGGGCGCTTTTAAAATGCGGGGAGCTACTAATGCCATCATGCAACTCACTAATGCCCAAAAGTCAAGAGGAGTCGTGACGCATTCATCGGGAAATTTTGCGCAAGCCCTGTCACTTGCTGCCAAAAGCCTTGGTGTTACATCCTTTATCGTAATGCCATCATCTGCACCTCAGGTAAAAAAAGATGCTGTAAAGGCCTATGGCGGAAAAATAATAGAGTGTGAGCCTACGCTAACGGCTCGAGAGCAGGCAGCAAAGCAGATCGAACAAGAAGAAGGAGCCACCTTTATCCACCCTTCTAATGATATGCACGTTATTTTGGGCCAAGGAACGGCTGCGAAAGAACTCTTAGAAAAACAGCCTGACTTAGATTATATAATTACGCCAATAGGTGGCGGCGGACTCATAGCTGGGACGGTGCTATTTGCTCGGCAATTTGGAAAGAATTGTAAGGTTATTGGTGGCGAACCTATGGAGGCAGATGATGCATTTAGGTCTTTACAATCTGGTAAGATTGAGACAAATAAAACTGCACTTACCATAGCCGATGGTTTAAAAACCCAGCTTGGAGACATCAACTTTCCTATCATTTTGGAAGGGGTTGACCAAATAATAAGAGTTTCAGAGGAGGAAATTATAAACGCGATGCGTTTGCTCTGGGAACGTCTAAAAATTGTATCAGAGGCATCATCAGCGGTTGCACTTGCTGCACTTATTAAGGAAAAAGCAACTTTTAAAAACAAAAAAGTAGGCATTATTATTTCTGGCGGAAATGTCAATCTCTCAAATTTGCCGTTTTAAAATTGGCTTGGTTGCGTATTAATTGTGTCAATATTACCTTTTATTAACTCCTAGCTTGTGTGTAATATCAAGTCATTAGACGAATCCTGCGGCTTAATATCTTTCTAAGAACTTCCCTAAAACAAAAAAGGCAGTCGCGTTTGTACGTAACTGCCTTTTATTCAAGTAGCGAGAACGAGAATTGAACTCGTGACATTCAGGTTGTGAAATCATTGCTAATGATCTATCTAAACTAATTTTTTATCCAATTAAGACCTAAAACAAATCAAATAATTTCCTAAATATTCTCGTTATAAAAATGTATACTAATAGAAAGAATATACAAATAGTAGACAATCTTGCTATATTTGTGTAATAATACCTGTAATTATGGGAGCAGTAGAACTTAGAGATAAATTAATACAGTTGATAAACACCGCTGATGAAAAGTACTTAAAAGTGCTTAATGCATTTGTGGAACAAGGAAAAACATCTGATACTGATGTTGTCGCCTATACTATGGATGGAACTGCCTTATCTCGAGAAGAATATATAGAAAACAATAACCAAGCAGTAGTTTCCTTTAAAAAAGGTGATTTTAAAACGCAATCTCAAATGCGTGAAAAATTTGGAGTTTAATTTATGGGAATTAACTTTAATGAAATTGTTTGGTCTTCCCAAGCTGAACATGACCTCGATTTAATTCTAGAATATTATCTAGAAGCTTCTCCTGAGTATGCCCACAAACACATTATCGATATCCTTGAAAGTGCAGAAAAAATGGTTTTCTCAGAACAATGGCAAGTAGATGAATACGATTCTAATTCTCGAAGAGCAATTATAAATAGGAGATTTCGAGTTCTCTATAGAGTCGTTGAAGATATGGTTCTTATTACTCGGATATACCCAACACAAAAGGACCCAAAAGGGATTCTAAAGAAATAACTTGGAATAATTTTTATTGACAAGTTCTCCTTTTAGAATGTAATAGCCCTCTTTCATACATCCAAGTATACCATATTCGTATCAGAGATAAAAGTTAACCTTATTATTGCTCGTTAAAAAATATGAATGAATTTTCTTGTTGTACAAGTTGGGATACTTATTGACATTTCAAAGTACACCATCGATTTCAAATATCAAAAACAACAAAGACTCTCTCAAAACAAGAAAATTGCTTGTAAAGTATGTCTCTAAAATCAATCAAACGATAACAACCTAAAAAGCAAAGCCCATAAATGGCTTTGCTTTAATATTAAATTCTAATTTTGAGAGGTTGATTAGTAAGATACTCACGTTCAGAACAATCCCTTATAAGGGATACTTTTTAGTAAAATGATCGTGGAGTTAACAGTGTTTCACCTATGTTGTACCCAAATAAAAAAAGCAGCTACAAATGAATGTAACTGCCTTTTATTCAAGTAGCGAGAACGAGAATTGAACTCGTGACCTCCGGGTTATGAATCCGACGCTCTAACCAACTGAGCTACCTCGCCATAATCACCAAGCAATAAAATCGCACTGCTTAAGCGGGTGCAAATATAAAAACTATTAATGGTTGTACAAACTCATAATATCAAATAAAATTAAATTTATTCTTTTGAGGTAGCGATTAGATTCGATATATTGTCGCTGTTAACAAAATAATATATGAGTGATAAAATAAAGTTTGAGATAGAGTTTGTGGTTCAGGCATCGCCTAGCCTTCTATATCAATACATGGCAACGCCTTCTGGAATGAGTGAGTGGTTTGCCGATAATGTGAATTCACGTGGAGAATTCTATACGTTCATCTGGGACGGCAGTGAAGAAAAAGCAATATTACTCGGAAAAAAGAACGGCGAACGCATCAAATTTAGATGGGTAGAAGATGAAGACGAGGATTATTATTTTGAATTGCGTCTGGTAGTAGATGAAATTACAAAAGATGTATCCCTAATCGTAACCGATTTTGCCGAAGAAGATGAGGTAGATGAAGGGAAGATGTTTTGGGAAAATCAGATATCAGAATTGAAACAGGTGATAGGTTCTTCTTAGAAAATAGACACTATATCTTATATTTGCACCGCGCCAGAAAAGGCGCGGTTTTTTTATGATAAACGACAACGGATCCTTACTCGCAGAAAAAGATATGCATCTCTCGCCCTTTAACCGTGCTTTTTTATACGGCGATGGCGTTTTTGAAACCATCAAAGCAGTTAACGGAAAACTTCTTTTCTGGGAAGATCACTACTTCCGCCTTATGGCCGCCATGCGTATTTTACGTATGGATATTCCGATGACGTTTACTCCAGAATATCTTGAAAAACAACTGCAAGAAACGCTTGAGGCTTCTGGTTTATTAGGGCAAACTGCTCGATTGCGTTTAACCGTATATCGCGTAGGTGGCGGTACCTATCTTCCTGAAGAGAACAATGTGGCCTTTTCCGCTTTCGCGAAAGCGCTATCAACCCCATTCTATACCTTAAATGACACGGCTTATGAAGTCGAACTCTATAAGGACCACTATGTAGCAGCCGACCTGCTATCTACTCTTAAAACGACTAATAAGGCTTTGCACGTTACTGGTAGTATATTTGCCAAAGAAAATGGCTATGATAACTGCCTACTCATCAACACTCAAAAAAATGTGGTGGAGGCTTTACAAGGAAATTTATTCTTAGTGAAGGGAACCCATATTAAAACACCGCCTTTAGAAGATGGATGTTTGAGAGGAATCATAAGGAAGCAATTACTTGCGATGCTACCTAAAATACCTGAATATACCTTTGAGGAGGCGTCTATTTCACCTTTCGAACTACAAAAAGCAGATGAGTTGTTTATTACCAATACCATCTTAGGTATTCAGCCCATTACGAAATATAGAAAAAAGGAATTTACAACGACAACAGCAGCAAATCTATTACAGAAATTAAACGTGAAAGCGCGTTTAGGTTAGTTAAAGTTTGGATTTTCGGGAGCATTAGACCATACGGCATAGCCTTCGCCTAATTCTACCAAAGCTTCTCTCCAAAGTGAATCACAGCAAGGTCCAATAATACCTTCCTGCATTTGATTTTCAATGACCACCCAAGTTCGTTCTTCGAGTTCTTTGTCCAATTGGTTTTCATCCCAGCCAGAGTAGCCTAAGAAGAATTGAACATCAGTAAAAGTAACGAGGCCCGATTTTATAAGTTCAACAACTTTTTCAAAGTCACCTCCCCAAAAAATCCCAGCAGAAATTTCTTCACTGCCCTCTATAAGTTCAGGAACACTATGTATAAAATAAAGGTTATCGGTTTCTACCGGACCTCCATTATAAATAGCAAATTCGCTCTTAATATCAGGTATAAAGTCTCCTAAAAAAAACTCAGTAGGTTTATTAAGAATAAACCCGAGGGATCCCTTACTATTATAATCTGCAAGCAGTATTACAGACCTATTAAAGGAAGGATCTCCTAATATCGATGGCTCTGCGACTAACAAATGCCCCTTGGTTGGAAGTATCAGATTCATGGCATTATCAATTTAGTCTATTAAACATACACTAATTTTGTGAATAAACCAAAACAGACTTTATCCCAATAAATAGCTCCTTTTTTATATGTATATTGCTGAATTTCAATGTTTTGCAAAAATAATAGTAACTAACGATTGTTATTGTAAAATATTAATACTCTTAATAAAAAGTTAACAATAAGATTATTCAAGCCTTTATAAGATGGAAAATAGATAATCAAAAAAACTTTGAGCAAAAAAAAAACCACCCCAAAAGGAGTGGTTTTTCTGTATTATATAGTGAGATTAGTTCACAGAGCCAGCTAATTCAGAACCAGCTTTGAACTTTACAACGTTCTTAGCAGCGATTTTGATAGTTTTTCCAGTTTGTGGGTTTCTTCCTTCACGAGCGTTACGCTTAGAAACTGACCAAGAACCAAAACCAACTAAAGAAACACGTCCTCCTTTTTTAAGAGTACCTTCTACGTTTCCTAAGAAAGATTCTAAAGCTTTTTTAGCAGCCGCTTTAGTGATTCCTGCATGTTCTGCCATTCCGTCGATTAATTCTGATTTGTTCATAATGTAAAATTTAAATAATTAATTGTGGTTTAAACGATATGTTTAATTCTCTCACAAATTTATACGGATTATTGTCTCGTGCAAGCAATAGCAAGGGAAATCCATAATATTGTTAATAAATCAAGGCGATTGTTAATAAAGATGCTCGTTTTTGGGATGTCTTGTTACCCCAATGGGAGTAGGCTCTTAGCGCATTTTGGCATTTTCGGCAAATTTATAGCCATTCAAAAGTGCACTCATTTCCATTTTTCGCTTCCCTGGAAGCTGAATTTCGAGCACTTCTAGATAACCATCTAAGGTCAAGATATATAAATGACCTTGATCAATATAAATGCTGCCAACCTCTCCTTTTTGTATCTCATCAATACTTTCATCAGGAATTCCAGCACCATAGATTTTGACACGCTCTTCCTTATCGCCATTAATTAAGGTACACCATGATCCAGGATAGGGGCTTAATCCTCGTATATGATTAAAAATTGCCAACCTTGAAGCTGTCCAATCTATTTTAGTATTGTCATTATGGAGTTTATAGGCTGTTTTCAATTCCTCAGATTGCTCCTGTATATGGGTGCTAACATTACCTTCTGCAATCGCTGCAACTGTTTTAATGACGAGTTCACTCCCAGCATGCATCAATCTATCATGTAAACTTCCTGCATTTTCAGTAGGTTCAATTGCCAAAGTCTTTTGAAAAATCACCGCTCCCGTATCTATTTTCTCATCTATAAAGAAGGTGGTGACCCCTGTTTCTGTCTCACCATTAATAATGGCCCAATTAATAGGGGCCGCTCCTCTATATTGTGGTAGGAGGGAGGCGTGTAAATTAAAAGTGCCATATTCTGGTAATGCCCATACGGTTTTTGGAAGCATTCTAAAGGCAACCACTATATGTAGGTTAGGCTTCAAGGCTTCTAAGCTTGCTTGAAAATCAGGGCTTTTTAAATTGGTAGGTTGGAGAACAGTAAGATTGTGCTTTTCTGCACACTCTTTTACGGCACTCTTGCGAAGTTTTTGACCACGACCCGCTGGGCGGTCTGGTGCAGTTATTACCCCCACAATATTATATTGTTGCTCCAAAAGACCTTCTAAAATGGTAACGGCAAATTCTGGAGTGCCCATAAAAACGATGCGTAAATCTCTCATTGTAGTTTATATGTATTTGATGCTGTGATAACAATCTTGTCTTCGGATAGAAGAATTTTTAGACTTTCAAGGATATCGCTTTCGCGAAAGCGTACCGCCGCATATTCATTATTTAGGTAACTAATAATCTCCTTACTGCCTAATTCTCTTGTGGCTAATGCTTTTAATACAAAGGTATGAATGTCCTCGGAGTTAAGAGCTGCCGGCTTGGCATTTAAACACACATCGCATAATCCACAAGGAGTCTCAAGGACTTCGTCAAAATACCCCAATAAGCTAATCGCTCTACATTGCTCCTTATTATTAATAAAAGCCTTGACTTGAGACACCTGTTTTTCTTTATAGTTGGCTTGAGTCTTTATATAGGATGCAATCACATTAATAGTTCTATCATCTTCTCTTGGAACTAAAAAGGTGAGAGCGGTGTCATAGCTTTTGTGTTCGTAATCTATAACATCATCTGTGTCTAAGGTGAGTAAGGTCTGATGTACCTTGGCAATAGAGCTATTGGATTTATTGGCAATCACGCTATAATTGATGGCTGTGAGTTGCTCATGAATGCCGCCATAGGTGCGTAAAATAGTTTTAGTCACCTCGTCTAATCCTGGATTTTTAACAAGATAGTAGGTCAGTGCCATATCGCTTACCTTAAAATATACCGTTGCCCGTTTAAAAAATTCCTGTGAAAGACTAATGACACTATTTCTATCTAAAACTTGAAGCGCATTAAAGGTGCGTATGGTAGGTAGTTTATATGTCTGGCAAAAATCACTAAAATTAAAGTGATGTGTCGTTTGAGCTCCTTCCCCGTAGGATACTTGAAAATAGGCATTGAGGCGTTTGTACACTTCTTTTACATCTGCGACATGAGGAATTACTTTGATAAACTGGTTGTCTAAACGAAGAAGATCATTTTCATTATATAAGAGAACTGCTTTCGCTGCTTGTCCGTTACGTCCAGCTCTTCCTGCTTCTTGGAAATAATTTTCGACACTATCTGGTATTTCAAGGTGAATTACAATATCCACATTTCCTTTGTCTATACCCATGCCAAATGCGCTGGTGCCTACCATAACTTGCACGCTATCTTTTCGCCAGGCGATGTAGTTTTTATTGCGTTCATCTTGAGGCATTCCTCCATGATATGAGGTAGATAGGATTCCGCGCGCTTTTAAATACTGAGCTATTTGAATAGCCCCCTTGCGATTGCGTACATAGACAATTGCGCTCCCCTTGATTTCTTTAAGAAGTTGTTCGAGGGCGTAATTCTTGTCTGTAGAATACTGAATGGTATATATTAGATTTGCTCGATAATAGGAGCTTTGAAATAATTTTGGAGTCCTTAAATGCAATTGCTCTGAAATGTCTTCAATTACTTTAGGAGTTGCAGTTGCAGTTAAAGCGATAATAGGTACTTCAGGTTTAATCTCGCGCACCTTATAGATTTCCCGATAAGCCGGTCTAAAATCATGTCCCCATTGAGAAATGCAATGCGCTTCATCTATTGCAATCAGGGAAACATTCATTTGCTTAATACGCTCCAGAACTAATTCTTGCTGAAGGCGTTCAGGCGAGAGATAAAGTAATTTGTAATTTCCATACAAACAATTATCCAAAAGGGCGTCAAGCTCTTGAAATGGAATTCCGCTTGGAATTGCTAGCGCTTTGATTCCTTTTTCTTTTAGGCCAGTCACCTGATCCTTCATTAATGCTATAAGTGGAGATATCACTATGGCAATGCCTTCATTGGCAAGTGCGGGAATTTGAAAGCATAATGATTTCCCACCTCCAGTAGGTAATAAAGCGATCGTATCAATGTGCGCTTTTCCTATGGAATTGATGATTTCTTCCTGCAAGGGTCGAAAACTCGAAAATCCCCAATATTGGGCTGCTATGCTGTGTGGGTCCTGCATTAATTTGAAAGATGGTCTAAAAGAAACTGTGCCCTTTCTTTTACAGGGCCAATAGGCACCTCTACAGGCTTATAACCATATTTCTTGTAAGTTTTAATAAGTGCTTTTTGTAGTTTTTGGGCATGGGCAAAATCTTCATAGCGCTCTTCATCTGTGGTATGAATAGCTTCCCAAGGAGGAAGTACATACACCGCATCGTAGATATAAAAGTGACATGCTTTTGTAAATTCGACTGTATAAGCTTGATTAATAAAGTCCATGTATGCCACGGTGTCAGGAATTCCTCGATCAATAAATACCACCTCAGATGTATCCTGGGAAGCCTCTTCAAATTGGACAATTCGAGCACGCAGTAACAGCTCACTAAACAGTAAGGGTTCTGTTAAGAATAGTTGCTCAATACCTTGGTTTTGAGCCTTTTTAATTACTTCTCTAGAGACTTCTTCAAGACAAGGATAACCGAGATTTTGTAACTCCTTTAGTAAGGTTGATTTTCCAGTGGATGGTCCGCCGATTAGTAAAACTTTTTTTGGCATAGAAATGGCTTTATACCTAGCAAAATTAAGCAATACTATGAGAATGACATTTAATACTCTTATGGTATCTTTGTAATAGAATAAAAGCCTATGGAAACTCCAGCAAATTCTGAAGAATTTTACACAAAATTAAAAGCTCAATTAAGCGATACTTCGATATGGCCTTCTCCATATTTGTATAAATTTATTGTGCCTACAGATACGGCAAAAATTGAACAAATTGAAACCATATTTGATAATGTGGGCGCCGTAATTGAAAGAAAAGAATCACGAACAGGTAAGTATACTAGTGTTTCAATCAATGTACGCATGAAAGATCCTGATACGGTTATAGCCTATTACAAGAAAGTAGGTTTGGTTGAAGGAGTGATTTCGCTATAAGCTATTAGGTCCTTGAACTTTATACTCTAGTTTTCTCCTCGCTTTGAAAAAGCACATAGGAGTAAATTAATGGTATAATGGTGATGATTGCTGTAATTATTAAGAGAACAGCAAGCAAATGCTCTTGAGCTACAAGAAGTGCCAATACCATTATTACTAAACCACCTACTAGCCATATCTTTCCCGTAAGTCGGTGTGTTTTTTTCCAAACTACCTCACTCTCTAAGGTCCAAGGAGTGCGAATACCCATAAAATAATTAGGCTTTAATGATGGCATATAATTGCCTAAGGCCGCAATGAGTGCTCCTATGAGTAAGAAGATGCCTTTTAAACTTCCGATTGTTTGAGTCTGTACAGCGTATATAATATAAAGTGCCAAAGCGCTCATACATACTATGAGAATAAATTTTAATTGGTAAAATTTAGTGCCCATTTGTTTAATCTTGCCTTTAGGATCAATTACAGGAATAACACTCATAAGTATATACATCAAGAAAGGAAGTATAAAAGGAATTAACCATAAGGTACTTTTGGGTCCCCAGTCATCTATTTCCCCTTGGGCGTTCCAATGTAAAGGCACAGTTTCGGCTAAACTAGGGTAGATATAGCCTAAGTATATAAAAGGTAAAGCTACAATGAGCAGTAAGGGAAATTCTTTACGAAGATTCATAATTCTATTTTTTTAAGTTCATAATCCATTGCATTACTTCTTCCAAAACGGTGGTATTAAGACTGTAAATCACAAACTGTCCGTTTTTGACACTACTCACTAAATCTGCTTGTTTTAGTAGATCCAAGTGATGTGAGATGCTGGGTTTTGAAATGTCAAAAGCAGCAGCAATCTCTCCTGCACTTAGGTCTTTTTCCTTAAGCAGATCCAATATCTTTCTACGAGTCTCGTCGTTGAGTGCTTTAAAAAGTGAATTCATTAATTTAGTTATTTAGACAAATATCTAAATATAAGACGAAATTTCTATATTTTGTTACATTTTATTTTATGAAAAGTATGAACAAATACTTGAAACCTTATGACTAGCAGGGGAGTACAGATGCCCTATGCACTATGGTCTTTTGGTTTAGTAAAGAAGGCAAAAGTCAAACGAGGCTTTAGGCGGGGATATAATTGACTCTTATTAATTTTTTCCCAAATCACGCATTATGCTTACAATTTGGACAATTTTTAGTACTTTGCAACTGTTTACTACGGTAAGCAACTTCACTTAATATCTTACAATTGATAGATCAATTAGAATACAACACAGAGAGAGATCACTTGATCATTCCTGAGTATGGACGCCATATTCAGAAAATGATCGATCAGGCAAAGGCGGTCGAAGACCGAGAAGAACGCAACAAGCAGGCTAAAGGAATTATTGCCGTAATGGGTAATATGCAACCTCATTTAAGAGATGTGCCAGATTTCCAACATAAGCTTTGGGATCAATTGTTCATTATGGCCAAGTTTGAGATCGATGTAGATTCTCCTTACGGTAAGCCATCGGAAGAAGAATTGGCTGAAAGACCTAAGCCTCTTAAATATCCTCAAAATTTTCCTAAGTACAGGTTTTACGGTAATAACATCAAACGTATGATAGATGTGGCCAAAGGATGGGAAGAAGGAGAGTTAAGAGATGCCTTGGAAGTTACTATTGCTAATCATATGAAAAAGTGTTTCCTCAATTGGAATAAAGACACTGTTGAAGATGATGTAATTTTTAATCACCTTCTCGAACTGAGTGATGGTGCAATTAATCTTCTTGAAAAAGATGAGGATCTTAGAGATTCTGACCGATTGATTCGTGCTTCTAAGAAAGCAAAAGCTGCTGATCATCCAGTTAAAAAAGCTAAGAGTAATTATACTCGCAAAAAACGTTACTAAACACACTTCTTTAAAATTTTCTATGGGAACATTTCAGATCGAAGGAGGTCATTCACTCAAAGGTGACATCCAACCACAAGGCGCAAAAAATGAAGCACTTCAAATTTTATGTGCGGTATTACTCACTCCTGAAAAAGTAACCATTAGTAATATTCCTGATATAAGGGATGTCAATAAATTAATTGAGATTCTTGGAAATCTTGGTGTCAAAATTCAAAAACTCAGCAAAGGTGTATTTACCTTTCAGAGTGACGATTTAAATCTCGATTATCTAGAAAGCGAAAAATTTAAGAAGGAAGGCACTGGCTTACGTGGATCCATTATGATTGTTGGTCCTCTTTTGGCTCGTTTTGGAAAGGGATATATCCCAACTCCTGGGGGGGATAAAATTGGTCGCCGTCGTCTTGATACGCATTTTGAAGGTTTTATTAAACTAGGTGCCGACTTTAGATATAATCGCGAAGAGCGTTTTTATGGGGTCGAAGCACCAAAAGGGCTTAAAGGTACTTATATGCTTCTCGATGAAGCTTCAGTAACTGGAACCGCAAATATTGTAATGGCTGCTGTACTTGCTAAAGGAAAAACAACCATTTACAATGCTGCCTGTGAACCTTACTTACAACAACTATGTAAGATGCTTAACACCATGGGTGCCAAAATTACCGGTATCGGTTCCAATATGCTTCATATAGATGGTGTCAAAGCCTTAGGAGGGTGTGAGCATCGCGTGCTTCCGGATATGATTGAAATTGGTTCTTGGATTGGCCTTGCTGCCATGACTAAGAGTGAAATCACTATTAAAAATGTATCCTGGGACGATCTTGGTGTTATTCCAAATACCTTTAGAAAATTAGGAATAACGCTTGAGCGAAAAGGCGATGATATCTATATCCCAGCTCATAAAGATGGCTACGCCATTGAAAGTTATATCGATGGTTCCTTCATGACTATTGCAGATGCTCCTTGGCCTGGATTTACTCCAGATCTTTTAAGTATCATTTTAGTTGTCGCTACTCAAGCTAAAGGAGAAGTGATGATTCATCAAAAAATGTTCGAAAGCCGACTCTTCTTTACAGATAAGCTTATCGACATGGGAGCAAAGATAATCTTGTGTGATCCCCACAGAGCTACTGTTATTGGTCACAATTTCCAATCTCAATTGAAGGCAACCACTATGGTTTCTCCTGATATTCGTGCAGGAATTTCACTTTTAATTGCCGCACTTAGCGCTAAAGGAACTTCTATCATTCACAATATCGAGCAAATTGATCGTGGGTATGAAAATATAGATGAACGCCTGAGAGCAATAGGAGCAAAAATTATTCGTACGGTTTAATATTCAGGTTTTTATGTAACTGATTGGATGATTGAACGTCGTATAAGACAATACAATCTCTAATAATCAACATATGAAAATCAAAAACATCCTTGTATGCTTTCTTCTTGTTAGCATATGTGCAATCTCAACCTCTATTGCACAGTCCTTAGAACAAAGAATTGATGCGCTCGTAAGTGCTCAATACCCCGTTAATGAGCCGGGTGCTACCGTATTAGTTGCCAAGAATGGAAAAGTAATGTATCGTAAGGCTTTTGGAAAAGCCAATCTCGAACTAGACGTTCCAATGCAACCAGACAATGTCTTTCAAATTGGATCCATCACCAAACAGTTTACAGCCGTTGCCATATTAATGTTAGAGGAAGAGGGAAAACTTTCCGTAACAGATAAGCTCTCAACCTATATTTCAGATTATCCTAAAGGGGACCAAGTCACTATTCATCAATTATTAAATCATACCTCAGGGATCAAAAGCTACACAGGTGTTCCCAGCTTTATGGAAATGGTGAGAACCGATATGACTCCGTTGGAATTAATCGGAAAATTTAGAGATATAGATTACGACTTTGAACCTGGTGAAAAATGGTTGTATAATAATTCGGCTTATATCATTTTAGGATATATTATCGAAGAAGTTTCTGGTATGTCTTATGAAGATTTTATTGAACAAAAACTTTTTGAACCTACAGGAATGACTCATTCCCTTTATGGTAGCCTCACTGAGTTGATCCCTAATAGGGCTAGTGGGTATCAGGCAAACGGCAGTGGTTTTAGAAATGCAGACTATTTGAGCTTATCCTTACCTTATGCTGCAGGGTCTATTATGTCAACTGTGGATGATTTACTATTGTGGGAGCAAGCGATCCGTAAAAATCATTTGATTTCTTCTGGCAGCAAAAACAAAGCTTTTACGCCTGGAAGACTGAATAACGGTGATGCCTTGGATTACGGTTATGGTTGGTTTGTTGGGAATATTCAGGGGTCCGAAACCATTGAACATGGAGGAGGTATATTTGGTTATACAACTATGGGAATTTACGTTCCCTCTGAAGATATTTACGCAGTCGTTCTTACGAATAGAAATGATAAAGCTCCTTCAGACCTTACCGTAAAAATCGTTGCCGAAGTACTAGGGAAATCCTATGACATTAAGCCTGTATCTTTGACCAATTCACAATTGGAAAAATGGGTGGGATCCTATGCATTTGAAGATGATGCAATACGTTTTATTAGTTTAGATAAGGGAACTTTATTCAGTCAGCGAAAAGGAAGTGATAAACGTCCACTCATTCCTATTTCGGAAAATGAATTCGCATTTGAAGATGGATTGGTTCACATTCGTTTCGGAAGGGATCAAGGGAAGCGAACAGCAATATTTAATAGTCGAAACAATTCTTATAAAGGAGCAGAAAGCGATATAGAGGCTCCTACAGCTAGGGTGGAAATCGAGTTGTCTCCAGATAAATTAAAAGAATACGAAGGTACTTTCGAAATCCAACCTGGTTTTGGTATTGTAGTGTCTGCCAGAGGAAAACAGCTTTTTGGAATGGCAACAGGACAGCCAGAAGTTGAGTTCTTTAGCGAGGCAGAAGATAAATTTTTCCTCAAAGTTGTGGATGCCCAAATAGAATTTGAAAGAGTTGATGGTAAGGTGACAGGACTTACGCTTCATCAGGGAGGCGGCCAAATGAAAGGAGTAAAAAAGTAAATAGTTTTATATTAAAAACAGAACTCCCTAATGTTGACATTAGGGAGTTTTTTGCTTTCTGATTCACCTATTAATACACCCTATAATGTTGTCTAACAACATTAAATTTTTCAGAAATGGCTTCTGCTTTTCTTGGCCAGTTTTAAAGAAGGACCTATTGTATCGTTGCGCTTTCCTGCCCGACATCGATCCGGCGGGCACGAAAGCACTCAAAACCTATTCAACAATTATGATGGGTATTCCCGTTGATAATATTTATGTACAAATGAGCGTATAATAAAATTGCCATACTCAAAATGAATATGGCAACTAACATAAATTTAGTTTTACATGCTTAGCGTTTTATCAACTTGACCGTTTTAGTTCCTAGCGTTACAAAATACACGCCTGCTGTTAAATGACGAATGTCAATAACGTGTTGTGTTGTACTGCCAATATTTTGACTTAAAACCTTCTTACCTGTAATATCGAATACCCTTAATTCATTAGTTTCTATAAGTTCTTTGGCGCTAATAGAGATGGATGAAGTTGCTGGATTAGGATACATACTAAAAAGATTAAGAGTGTTATCCTCGACAGATAATTCATTCTCTCCTTCCAAAATATTTAATGTAGTATTACTGTCAGGCGCCTCGATTAGATCGACTATTCCTGAAGGCCAACGAACAATTATTTGATCGATGGTGGTTTCATCACCAATCCCGAAATGTGTAGTTAGAGAGTTCTGTGTGCCATAACTTTCGCCAGAGCGAACTTCACGAATTTGCATGCCCCAAGTTCCATATATTTCAACGCGGGCTCCTATGCCGTTGCGGTTACTTTCAACACCTTCTAAGATAATCTTAGACCAATTATTTTCATTGCCATCATTCAAAAATAGTTGATCATTATGTGTCGATGACGGACCGTTAAAACCTTGAGCGTATCCAGCAATAAGATCAATAAAACCATCATTGTTTAAATCTCCTGTAGCGGCACTCTGAACGCGCGGGCCATTGGTTACAAATGGACTAGAAACTGTAGAAAATGTTTTGTCACCATCATTGATAAACATATGATGGATCCCATCAGAAGTGGTTAAAAAGATGTCAATGAAACCATCATTGTCAAAATCTTCCATCATCACTTGAATCCCAACTCCTACTTCTGAAAGTTCTGTTTCAATATTAGTGTCTGCAGTGATGTCTGTAAAAGTTCCATCGCCATTATTTTCAAAAATTTGATGATTGACAAAATGGTTAACCATTACGGCATCTAGATCTCCGTCATTATCAATGTCACCAAAATTAGTACTCCATGTTTGTGTCATTGGACGCAGCCCGGCTGCCTCTGCAACATCCGTAAAATTGTTGTTACCGTCGTTTTGGAAGAGTAAATTTAGGCGTCTACCATCCATGGGATCTGTAATCCCCTGGCGACATTTTGAAATATATAAATCTTGATCTCCATCATTGTCATAATCAATCCAAATGGAGCCATAGTTTCCAGAATTGTCACTAGCTACCGTACTCGCGGTATCGATTAAATTTAGATTGTACAAAAGTGTTCCGTTCCCATCATTTTCATAAGGAGAAGAAATCCCATCATCATGACAGCCAAAAAAGTCGATGTTTCCATCGTTATTTATATCTGCGAAATTTGCATTTTGAAGAAAAATACCTGGGCCATCTAAAACTTCTTGGGTAAAAGTAGCGCCACTATTATCTGCTTTAAATAATTTCAATCCATCCTGAAATCCGCCCACAAGAATATCATTCATTCCATTTTCATCCACATCGGCAATTGTAACTGCCCAAGGACCATCAACTCCACCTAGGTCAGTTCGCGTAAAGGAACCATCTGCTTGTTGGTACTCTATTTCTAAATTATCAGCATTGTCTAAACGAATTATGTCATCTAAGCCATCCCCATTCATATCTGTCACCCCCATGGCTACTCCACTTTTGAGGTCCCCATTAACTAGATTTGATGAACCGTCTGAAAAGTCTATTTGCGCTTTCGCGAAAGCGCACACAAACAATACGCTAGTTAAAAAAAGTAGTTTTGCTTTCATAATAGATAAGGTATTAAGTGTTGTTGTCCACAAATAAGTAACAGAATTACCAATATGCAGAAAACAACACCTTTTTAAATTTCAGTCGTGGTTGACTTATTACATTTAACGTTGTTAATTACCTGAGATTGGTGGTGGTCCAGGAGGTACAATCGCCTCATATACCGCGTCACCTTTACGTTCTTTATACTCTGCTTTTACTTTTTCAACCAAGCTAGCATCTTCAAAAAGATCAAGCATTGTCATTCCCATTGCTTTACTAGCATAGGCCATTCCTTTATGACCAATAGACATCCCACCACAAGCAACTACTGCCCATGAGTGCCATGGAGTATCCTTGGGTGCAGTTGTAACTCCTAGATTGATGTTGGCTACATTCCAACTCACATCACCTACATCGGTGCTTCCACCTCCAGGATGTTCTTTGGTGGCTTCTAATGGGTTAATTTTACTATCCATACCCACCTGAGGTTTTCCAGTTACTTCTTGTATTTTTTTACCAAAAGCGATTTCTTCTGGAGTGTAATTGATTGGGCCTAAAAGTTCTAAATTAGATTGCATGATCTCTCCGCCAGCACGGTTGACCAAAACTTCATAAATTCCAGAGATTAAGGAAACTTTATAATCTACATTAGCCATTATAGCGGCTCCTTCGGCCATTTTTTGAACGCGTTCATAAACAGGCATCATGCCCTTACGTTCTGTATCTCTTACACGCATCCAAAGACGAGAATAGTCAGGAACAACATTTACTACTTGTCCGCCATCTTGAATATGATAGTGCATACGAACCGTAGGTTTTACATGCTCTCTATAATAATTGATTCCTGTGGTGTAAATTTCTAAAGCATCAGAGGCAGATCGACCATTCCATGGATCTGCACTGGCGTGTGCTGCTTGTCCAAAGAACTCAATCTTGAAGTCTACCAATGCTAGCGAACTTTGAACATCTGCTTTGGTGCTGGCAGATGGGTGCCAACTCACATTGACATCTACATCATTCCATATTCCTTCTCTTACCATCCATATTTTTCCGAAGAATTTTTCTTCAGACGGTGTTCCCATAAATTTTACGGTTCCTTTAATTTTTCCAGCTTGGATAAGTTCCTTAACGGCAATGGCCGCACCTAGGCTGCCTGCCCCAAAAAGGTTATGTCCGCAACCATGTCCTGCAGCTCCTTCATTTAAGGAAGCTTTAGTAGGTTGTGCTTTTTGAGAGATACCAGGTAAAGCATCAAATTCACCAAGGACACTTATTACGGGACTTCCTGATCCGTAGGTAGCAACAAAGGCAGTTGGCATTCCTGCCACTCCGCGTTCAACGGTAAAGCCTTGCTTTTCGGCATAATCGGCTAGAATCTTACTGGATTGAGTTTCTTCGAAAGCAGTTTCGGCAAGTGCCCAAATGTTGTCAGAGATTTCAATTAAGGCTTTTTCATGTTTCTCAACTGAAGCAATGATTGCTTTCTTATTGGAAGTCATTTTTTGAGCCGAAACTCCAAAGCTTAGGAGGCATGCGGCAAGGACTAGGTAAAGTGATTTCATCAAATATTGGTTTTATTGGTAGCTTCTAAGATAAGAAATAAAGCTATGACATTCTAGGATTCCAATATTTAAGTCAGCGCAGCTTTATAGGTTTTTAAACAGCGTTCTCTAGCCATTTTATGATCTACCATTTTAGGAGGGTAGGTGAGCTCCTGTAATTCGGGAACCCATTTTGAAATGTACTCTTTTTGTTTGTCAAATTTATCAATTTGAGTCATTGGATTAAATATTCTAAAGTAAGGCGCGGCATCGACACCAGAGCCTGCTGCCCATTGCCAGTTACCGACATTGGCACTTAAATCATAGTCTAGTAATTTTTCTGCAAAGTAAGCTTCTCCCCATCGCCAATCGATCAAAAGGTGTTTGCATAGGAAACTAGCCACGAGCATTCGCACGCGGTTATGCATAAATCCCGTAGTATTGAGTTCGCGCATCCCCGCATCTACAAAGGCGTAACCAGTATTGCCGTCACACCACTTTTTAAACTCTTTTTCATTATTACGCCATTCGATACGGTCGTATTTAGGTCGGAAAGCATTTTTGGTGGTGTGTGGAAAATGAAAGAGTATTTGCATGAAAAATTCACGCCATATCAATTCGTTCCAATACACTTCGTTTTTCTGTTTGATAGCCTTTCGCACCATCTGCCGAACGCTTACTGTTCCAAAACGCAAATGCGGACCTACCCTGGAAGTACCCTGTTCTATAGCTGGAAAATTACGTGTATCCTCATAATTTGCAATTAATTCTGGCGTTGCTTGAAATGGAGGCACTTTAATATCGGCTCGTTCAAAACCCATTTCTTTAAGTGAAATTAATGGTAACTCAAGATCTGAAATACAATTAGAAAGTAGCGTTTTTGATGGATGCTTTTTTAAGTGGGTTTCGGCCTTAAAATGTTCTTTCCATTTGTTTTTATAAGGAGTGTAGACCACATAAGGTAGTCCGTCATTCTTTACAACCTCATCCTTTTCAAAAATCACCTGATCCTTATAAGTGTTAAATGAAATTTCTTTGGTGGATAATAACTTGCTTATTTTTTGATCTCGCTCAAGCGCATAAGGTTCGTAGTCTCTGTTAGTAAACACCCCTTGAACATTGAAAGTGTTTGTTAACTCCTCAAAAATTTCGTCAGGTGTACCATAATAGTGTGCTAACCCGCTACCATTATTCTTTTTTATTTCTAAATCAATTGCATTTAATGTATCGTGAATTAAACTTACTCGAGCGTCTTTGAGAGGCAGTTCATCCAAAATACTTTTATCAAAAATAAAAATTGGCAACACCGGTATACCGGCGCTCAGAGCTGCCGCAAAACCTGCATTGTCTTCTACTCGCAAGTCTCGTCGAAACCAAAATATGTTGATTGCACCTGCAGACATTATTGAAGATTTAAAGTACTTGTTCCACCATCTACCCCTAATACTTGGCCTGTAATCCAGCTGCTTTCATCGCTGAGTAGGAAGGAAGCGACATTAGCAATATCTTCAGGTTGCCCCACACGCTTTAAAGGATGTCTAGCATCCATGTGTTCTTTCTTTTTATCGTTACTTAGAAGTCGCTTGGCTAATGGAGTGTCTGTGAGTGATGGCGCAATTACATTAACTCTTAGTTGAGGTGCATACTCGGCTGCCAATGCTTTTGCATAACCTTCAATCGCGCCCTTAGCCGCCGCAACACTGGTATGATAAGGCATACCAACCTTAACTGCTACCGTGCTGAAAAAAATGAGACTAGCCTGTTCAGACTTTTTTAGATGTTGCATTACCTGCTGCACGGTTTTTACTAAGCCTATAAAGTTAATTTCTATATCTTCCTTAAAACTGTCTATTGTTAAAGCACTAAAAGGCTTAAGGTTTATGCTCCCTGGACAATACACAAAACCATCCAAGTGATCAGGCAGCTGACTCACATCAAGGGTATCTGATGCTACGTCAAAAGGTATATGATCGACATCGAGGTTTCCTAAGCGTTCATTAGTACGCGATGCAACATAAACATTATGCGTCGTATAGAGTTTAGATGCTAAGGCAAATCCTATCCCGTGACTACCTCCAATAAGTAATATGTTCTTTCTCATAATAGTGTGATGCAAATTGAATTAAAGCTTCAAAAGTTTAAGCGTTAGGTTGTTTATACTGACCAAAAAGGTCGGAAAGTTTTTTGGTTCTATAGGCAAAGATTTCATCCAATTTAGGTTTCACTAGAAATGGATGCACGAGCTGTCCTAAAATACCAGCAGGAACCTTATAGTCAATAATATCTTCCATTTCCACCCCTCCAGGAATTTCTTTGATAAAATGCTTGTGATGCCATAAGGCATAAGGACCAAAACGTTGTTCGTCTACAAAGTACTCCTTGTCCTTGACGTGTGTTATTTCAGTAACCCATTTAGTTTTTATCCCTAGAATTGGAGTAACTATATACTGTATGAGTTGGCCCGGAAACATAGGTCTATCAGCACCCGCTAGGATATTGAACCCCATATAGTCGGGTGTTATGGTCTTTAAATTCTTTGGATCAGAAAGAAAATTCCATGCTTCATCTATAGAAATAGGTAGATTCTGCTTAGCGTGTAAGGTGTATATTTTCATAGTACGATTCTTGAATGATAAAAGTACATAATTTTTGTTTAATTAATCGTAATTAATGTTAAACAAAATATAAATTAACCAAGAATTGACTAGGGATGACGGGGCGGTGATTTGGACGATTTTAGAAGTATTTCTACTACATTAAAGATTGCTTAGCAAGCATCATCACAACATTGATCATCTTTTACCAATTTGCAGCTCATAACAGCCAAAATTGCACCGATGAAGGGGGCAGTGAGATATAGCCAAAGATGTTGCAAATTGCCCGACAGTAGGGCAGGGCCCAAGGAGCGCGCAGGGTTCATGGATGCTTTGGTCATAGGACCAGCAAACATGGCTTCGAGTAAAACGACACTACCAATTGCGATACCTGCTATGATCCCTATTTCTTTAGAGCCTGTTGATACATTAATAATGACAAGCATGAGAAAAAAGGCGAGTAATATTTCTAGAACAAAGGCCTTATAGGCTTCAAATGATGGGAGTGTAGCTCCTAAAAATTCACTTTCTGGAAATAGGAATAAGAGCATACTACTTGCTGCAATGGCACCAATGCATTGAGCGAGAATGTATTTGGGTACTTCTCTCCAAGAGAATTTCTTGGCATAAGCAAATGCTACAGTGACCGCAGGATTGAAATGTGCTCCCGAAATATCCCCAAAAGCATATATCATAGCCATTACAATAAGACCCCAGGTCATTGCAATACCAGGATGGGTCACGGCGCCATCTGTAATTTCGTTGATTGTCATGGCACCCGTCCCACAAAAAACCATGGAGAAGGTTCCTATTACTTCAGCAATATACCGTTTCATTTTTCTTGTAATTTGGTCAAAGATACGGACTGCGATATTAAGATTTTGTTAACATTTGAGGGATTCGTGTTTGGTACTTTTGTGTAAAGTGGCCGCTTTCGCGAAAGCGGTTTCACCCATCAACATTTTAAAAACACTATACAATGAAAAAATTATTTACAATGGCAGCTTTAGCGCTAACTACCTTAGTTGCGACTGCACAAATTAATACTCCTGCGCCGAGTCCTTCTGCTAAGATGGAACAGGTTGTTGGATTAACAGACGTAACCGTTGAGTATTCTCGTCCAGGGATGCGCGGTAGAACTGTATTTGGAGATCTAGTGCCTTACGGAGCAATGTGGCGTACAGGAGCAAATAAAAATACAACGATCAATTTTTCTACGCCAGTAATGATTGGAGGTAAGGAATTGAAAGCAGGCACTTATGCTATTTTCACCAAACCTAATCAAGACAGTTGGGAAGTGTATTTTTACAGTGATTCTGAAAACTGGGGAACTCCACAAAACTGGGATGATGCTAAGGTTGCTGCAATGGTAAAAGCACCAGTCCAAACAATGCCAATGCAAGTTGAAACTTTTACAATTACCTTAGACGATCTTTCAAATGACGGTGCTCATATTGGAATCCTTTGGTCGAATGCTTATGTAGCTGTTCCTTTTGAAGTGCCTGCTGATGAAGCGGTAATGGCTAGTATCAAAAAAACACTTGCAGGTCCTTCTGCTGGTGATTATTATTCTGCAGCTGTGTATATGGCTTCTACAGATAAAGATATCAAACAAGCAAAAGAGTACATGGACAAAGCGATGGCAATGACGCCAAAGCCTGCATACTGGCAATTGCGTCAGCAATCTTTAATCCTCGCTAAAAGTGGAGATACAAAAGGTGCTATTGAAGCGGCTAAAAAGTCACTTGCTGGAGCAACAGAAGCTAAGAAAATGGATTACGTAAAAATGAATAAAGATTCATTGAAAGAGTGGGGAGCTAAATAAGCCATATCCCATGTATGAAATTATAAGAAACGTCCGCAATCGCGGGCGTTTTTTTGTTTAAACATCCCTCTGCCCTGTGGGCATCTCTCGTAAAAGGGAGAAAATTATTTATGATTCACGCCAAAGGTGAATGTTTTTCTAGGTCTTGAGTCTTGAACCTTGAATCTTTGAGATTTGTAACTTTTTAATTTATTATACCAACATACCAACATACCAACATACCAAGTTAAGCTATGCCGCCAAAGCCTTCGTTCCTGATCCTGTCGATCTAAATATTGTCTCTAAAATAAGAGCGATAATTACCGCAATGGCGCAGCCTAAAAAGTTAAGCCATAAATAACTGAGCAAGGGATCTTCGCCTTCTTGTTGTACTTTAAAAATGGCAAAGTAAAATATACCAATGATGAGTACTTGAGTTATTACAGCCGCAATAAAAGCGGCGTTACTCCTAACATACTTTATAAAGAATGCTAGGACAAAAATTCCTAGCACGGTCCCGTAAAAGATAGAGCCAATGATGTTTACTAATTCAATTAAATTTTCAAAGAGGCTTGCGGTACAAGCGACTATTATTGCCAATATTCCCCACATAAGGGTAAAGCCTTTGGTAGCTTTTACATAATGCTCTGGATCTTTTTCCTCACGTAAATTACGTTTGTATAAATCTATTGCAGTTGTGGAACCTAAAGCATTTAATTCAGAGGCTGTAGATGACATTGCCGCCGATAGAATAACGGCGAGCAGGAGCCCTACAAGTCCGCGTGGAAGGTTGTTAAGTATAAAATGGATAAACACATAATCCTTGTCATTTACCTCTACATCTGGATTGACCTCGGCAATTAATGCTTTTGCTTCTTCTCTTAAAGCTAGATTTTCACTTTGATAATGCTCCATCCAAGAATAGGTCGTACCGTCTTCTGTAAAGACATCCAAACTCGCATCTTTAGCATAGTTAAAAGCAGCCGACTTCTGATACCGTTCTACAATATCCAGGCGTCGTTCAATATTTTCATAATCTCCTGCATATTCAGAACTGCGCACGGCTTGCTCTGCTTCTGGGTTAAAATGCAAAGGGGCGCTGTTAAATTGATAGAACACAAAAACCATTACACCTACAAGCAGGATAAAAAACTGCATCGGTACTTTTAGCATCCCGTTGAAGATCATTCCCAGTTGCATTTCGCGTACATTTTTACCCGAGAGATAACGCTGTACTTGACTTTGATCCGTTCCAAAATACGATAGCATTAGAAAAGTTCCACCAATAAGTCCGGTCCAAACGGTGTATTTATTATTGAGATCAAAGGAGAAATCCAGTAGATCCATGCGATTCCCGCCACCGGCAACTTCCAGAGCTTTGGTGAAAGTTATGTCGTCAGGCAACTGCTTTAAAATGTAATAAAATGCGATAAACATCCCTAAAAAGATAACTCCCATTTGTTGCTTCTGAGTTACACTTACTGCCTTTGTTCCTCCAGAAACAGTGTAAATGATCACTATTATACCAATGGCTATATTGAGATATGTCAGGTTCCATCCCAGAACAGCCGATAGAATAATGGCTGGGGCATAGATGGTAATTCCTGCAGCAAGACTGCGTTGAATTAAAAATATAGTAGCAGCTAGGGAACGTGTTTTAAGATCAAAACGCGTTTCTAAATACTCATAAGCGGTGTATACTTTAAGTCGGTGATAGATGGGAATAAATACCAAACAAATGATTACCATGGCAATGGGAAGACCAAAGTAAAATTGAACAAATCCCATCCCGCTGTAAAAGCCTTGTCCTGTTGTAGAAAGAAAAGTAATAGCACTTGCTTGTGTCGCCATTACAGAGAGCCCCACGGTCCACCACTTGGAAGTATTTCCTCCTCTTATATAATCTTCAACATTTTTACTTCCCTGTGTTTTATAAACTCCATAAACCACAATAAAAATTAACGTAAATGCGAGTACAATCCAATCTATAGTCTCCATCTTAAGCGTATTTTTTCATCAATAAGAAGAATAATAGAATGTATATGACATTAACAATGAGTACCATCGTATAGCTTTTTTTCCAAATAAATTTAGGAGGTTGTTCCATGTATTATTGCTTAAGTTTTGAAGGATCTTGCTTTCCGATAGAAAGCATATTGGCAAACAGGCGATAAGCGCCCGAAACTCCAGCAGGCAATTCCCTAAAGAAACTTATGCCTGTATAAATATAATGGCCTTTCCCATAAGGAGCAACCAAGAGACTACCATTTTTGGCGTCTTCCCCTTTATCATTCATCGATAGGATAGGTGTATAGTTTGATGCCCATTCATTTGGAAAGTATAATCCTCTTTCCTGAGTCCACCCTTCAAAATCTTTAGATGTAATTGTATTTGGGAAATTCATTAAGGGGTGATCCTTTGCCAAAATCCGCACCTCGCTAAACTCATCTGTCACACGGTCTCGAGAAAGTTTCATTTCATAAGGAGCACCAATCTTGGTGTTGCCCCAGCGACCACTCGTATTGTATTGAGCGATAAGAGTTCCTCCATTCTCAACATATTCGAGTAATAATGGTTGGGTGTTTTGCATCTCATCTACTACATTATAGGCTCTAATGCCAACAACAACTGCATCAAATTGAGCCAACTGTTCTGCGGTTATCGACTTTGGGTCTAGGGTGGCAACTTGATAGCCTATTTGTTCTAGATTGTCTGGCACAGCATCTCCTGCTCCTTGGATGTATCCAATATAATCTCCTTTCCTTTGGATATCCAGTCGAACGACCTTGGCTTTAGCAGGCAGGAATAAAGACTGTAAGGGAATATGGTCATAATCAATAGTCACAAGTTCCTTTTCATAGCTTTTACCACTAACAGTTACTATAGGTATTAAAGATCCTTCACTGTCTTGTGTTGATGGTGAAACGGTGAATTCAAGGATAGCTTTGCCACCTTTTGTAATAATGTTTACTGCTTGAGAAGTAGGAGAGACGGTCCAGCCTATTGGCGCTTCTAAACGCACATTTCCTTGTAAGTTTGCTTGATGTGCAGTTACTGTAACTGGAATTTTCTTTGATTCCGCTTTCGCGAAAATAAGTACTTTGCTGTCCAGCTTTACCGAAGCAGCAGGAACTACTTCAAAAGGTTCATAGACCTCTCCTTTAACACGATCATTGTATTTATATACAATTGGCTTGTTTACAGAAATGGCTATCCCGGCGATGGTCAAATCAAATTGAACAACATTCCGCTTTGGTGTTTCTGGTTGTCCTATCAACTGTCGATCATCTACACGATACATTCCTAATGTTCCTTCATCTTGCAACCAATAAGCATCTGTAGAAGAAAAACTACCGTCAACGGTAATTTCCTTGCTTGCATTAAAACGTGTATTGTGTTCGAGAGCTTGAGTGCCCGTAATTACTGTGTCATTAGATGCAATACTCACTTTTTCTAAGCGCACATCATTTGTACTTCGATTTATAGCCTCAATTTCTATGGTTATCACTTCTCCTGAGGTTACTTGGCCCGTTGATGCCTTGGCTTCTAAATAAATTCCGGAGCTTGCTAGAATAAGCTGCTCCACTTCTTGTGACTTTACTGTTTTCCAATGACCTTCTGGTAAGCTTTGAATAGTTTGATAGATCTGTGTTAAGGCAGCAACACTTTTCTCTGGATGTTGAAAATCATAGTTTTGGATAACTTCGTCTACCTTTATTCCTATCGCTGCACCTCCTGCAACTCGGTTCCATGAAGTATCAATTCCTTCAAAAACATCTCCATTAGAAGGCATTGAACCCTTGAGTAGCTCAAAATAAGTTTCGCTGCTTCCTCGACTGCCTGTATTACCAAAACCTTGTGATTTGTGCTGACTTCTACTAAGCGCAGATATTTCTGTGTTGGATAAACCTAGACCTGGATAGTATGTGCCAAGATCTACCTTAACTAGGTTGGATTTGTCTGCTTTCGCGAAAGCTTCCTGGCTACCATAGAACCACCATGACGTATTGAAAAACTGTCGTTGAGGAGTCCATGGTTGGGTAAATTGTAGTTGGTCTGAATATCTCTGAGAATCTCCAGCGAGCTCATAAGCTTCTACACTGAGCATAGCGCTAGAGGTGTGGTGTCCATGAGTACTGCCAGGTGATCGGTGATCAAATCTATTGATAATAACATCTGGCTTAAAATTTCGAATCGCCCAAACCACATCACCAAGTACCGCATTCTTATTCCATATTTCTAGAGTTTCATCTGGATGTTTTGAGTATCCAAAATCATTGGCTCTAGTAAACCGTTGTTCTCCGCCATCTGTAGATCGTGCTGCCAATAACTCTTGGGTTCTAATGACGCCTAGAAGTTCTCTTAATTCTGGCCCTACAATATTTTGTCCTCCGTCACCACGAGTGAGGGATAAATATGCCGTACGAGCTTTGACCGTATTTGCGAAATAAGAGATTGCAGTCGTGTTTTCGTCATCTGGATGCGCAGCAACATAAAGAACGGACCCTAGGAAATTTAATTTTTTTAAATCTTCAAAGATTTCTGAAGCCGTTGGTTTTTCTGGTTGTAATGTGATTCCTTGAGCGGATATTTTCGCACCAAGCGAACAAAGAAAAAGAAGGAGAATAAGATATGAAGTACGCATGGATTTAGGTCAATTGAGTCTTCTCAAATATAGCTAAAATCAATGCTAGCAAGAATCCTTTAGGGTTTCTTTAACGTTTAAATAGTGGAGTTATCTGGCGCTTCTTTAAAGATAGCATCTACAGGAATACTTTCGTTTTGTTCTACAATTTGAGTGCGAACACCCTCTTCTACCACGGTTACTCCTTTTTGAAGAAGTAAGCTATTGGGATAGGTGTGTAGGCCGCCATCCTCGGTTAATAGATTGATGTGAAATGCTTTGATATCTTCAATAGTTGCAATGATGGGAAAGTCTTTGTCGTGAATTTTTATTCGGTCGCCAATTTTATACGGTAGGGTAAAGAAAATAATGACGCCAGAAGTTAGGTTGCTTAAAACAGACCATTGTGCAAAAAATCCAACTCCAATAACGGCGAAAATAGAAGAGGCAACCCAGCCAATGTCGTGAGGTTGGATACTCCAAATAAAGATTGCTGTGAGAACGCCAAAGGAGAGTAAGGTAAAATCTACATACTTCATAATCAGGTTTGCGCGTTTGGCCACCTTATTTTTGCGTTCAGAAAATCGCTTGACTAAGTAATAGATGATTATCCGGATGACAATCAAGATACCCAGTGTTATAAGACTTTGTATTATTTCAGTGTGGTATTTTTCCATAAATTCTGTTGGCATTATTCGAGTCCTAAGTCCTTACGAAGGTAATCATCTGAGGTGCTATTTTTGCCCCAATATGCGCTTTTAATAGTTTTTATTGCGGTGGCTTTTGAAGTCAAGGTTTTGGCATTTGCTCCAAATCCGCTCTTGAATGTTTCTTCCCAAGCTGTGATTTTATGTGGAAAGTCTGTTTCAAATTGAATAAGCAAACTTCTATCTAGTGAAGGGTATTCGATGAGGTATGAATCTTTGGATAAAGTCCCTTTTGCTTGATAACCTTTTAGGTCAACATGTTTTAGTCTAATAAAAGAAAGATCGGGTATGGCTTCAAAGTTTCCTATAGGTAATTGCGAGGGGTCGATACGCAATTGAGTCCATAGTTCATTTTCAAGAATGACTTTGTCTAAGCTAAAATGCTGGTCGGCTTCACCTTCAAAATAAGAGTGGGAATCTATTTCATACATATCTCTATTATTGAGTTGGGCATATACATGACCACACCATTCTTGCATACTTTGGGATATTTTAAGCGCATGTGCATCTTTATGAACAGGATAAAAAGTACTAGTCATGATGGAATAAGGATAAATCCCAGTGTTAAAAGTCTTTGTGGCGTTTAATTTTAGAACTGGGATGTTATTGGGATCTGTGCGATCGGCCTTTACATGCTCATTGGGAAGAAAGTCTTCAGTTACAAATATGAGTGCGGCCTTACCTAGTCGTATTTCGCCATAGCGAGCTTGTTCAAGTTGGTAGGAGGTGATTTCTGCTGTACCGCTGTACCAATAATCCTTAAAAGATTGAGAAACCACTCTTTCCTTATGAGGAGTTGAGTTGTTGATTGAATTTGATATAGTGGTAGTGGTGGTTAAGGTAGTTTTTTCATTATCTCCAGACATACAAGCTGTAAAGGTGATAAATGTGAGGGATAAAAATATTAAACTTAGACGAGGGTGGGTATTAGTCTTGAGAAATGACATACTTCAATTTTTACTTTAAAATTACACAAATAGCAGCTGTCAAGATGAAGAATGAGGAGATTTATTGGTGAAAAGGTGTAAAAGTTAAAAGCCATATCCGTGTACATTGTACCTAGATATGGCTTTTTTTAGAGATTGCTTTACCAGTAAACCCTTGGAGTTTCTAGGTAGGAATATTAGTACCTACACTGTGCAACTTCTGTGAAGTGTTGATGGTGTCTAAAAAAACAATCGTCAACAACTTCGATAGTGTTTGCTAGAACTTAAGGGTATTTGGTCGTACATGTCACCAAAGTTCGATGTAGTTCCTAGCTTGTGCAGCATTCCTTATTAGTCTTTAGCAAACTTTTTCTTTGAGAGTGATTCACCCAAGGAAAACATAAAAGTTTAGCTTTACTAATAAATGGTGTTTAGATCATTTACTGTAGTAAAGATAAGAAAGAGTTTTAATGTTTTACAAAATTGTATATATTTATATATCAACAGTTTATGAACTTAGGTTATTAACAATTGTGCATAAAAAAAGCCTCACCGTTTGGTGAAGCTTTTTAAATACTATTATAGTAAGGGTATTAGTTACGCAATTCTTTAATACGTGCCTTTTTACCTGTAAGCCCTCTAAAGTAATAGATACGAGCTCTACGTACTTTACCACGCTTATTTACTTCGATTTTTTGAATCGCTGGAAGGTTGATTGGGAATACACGTTCAACACCAACAGTTCCTGACATTTTACGAATCGTAAATGTTTGTGTTCTACCAGTTCCTCTAAGTTGAATTACAACTCCTCTAAAGAACTGCGTACGGCTCTTTTCACCTTCTTTAATTTCATAATACACAGTAATGGTATCACCAGCACTAAATTCTGGCAACTCATTCTTTGTGATAAATTCGTCTTGTACAAATTTTACTAAATCTTCCATCTTTATGGATTTAATAGGTTGATACCTTAATACAACATTCACGATGATCGTCAGAGGTTATCCTAAGCGGGTGCAAAAATAAACTATTTCTGCTGTATTACAATATAATACATGCTGATTTTGATCAAAATTTAAAAAAAGACTCCCTGATGAACGCAGGGAGTCTTCATAAACATATTGTTTAACCAACAAAAAAACCTCTACCCGTGGGTAGAAGTTTTAATTTTTTGAAACAAAAAGCTATTATAGAGCAGCTACGTGCTTAGCAAGCTTTGATTTCAAGTTTGCTGCCTTATTATCATGGATAATATTGCGTTTTGCAAGCTTGTCAATCATAGAAGAAACTGCTGGGAATAACGCGGTCGCCTCTTTCTTATCAGCATCACGTAACTTCTTAATCGCGTTACGCGTAGTTTTGTGCTGATACTTGTTTCTAAGACGCTTTGTCTCGCTGTTTCTAATTCTCTTTAATGCTGACTTGTGATTTGCCATCTTCCTTGTTGTTATTTTTTTACATAAAATGTGTAGCCCGTAGGGGAATCGAACCCCTCTTACATGGATGAAAACCATGCGTCCTAGCCGATAGACGAACGGGCCGTCTGAACAATTCAACATACTTAATTCAATATCTTGAATTGTTTTGTAGCCCGTAGGGGAATCGAACCCCTCTTACATGGATGAAAACCATGCGTCCT
>CAXBCS010000023.1:0-47275 GCA_963974305.1 uncultured bacterium | reverse complement strand
CTTGAATTTATTCCTTCCCGTATACCATTTCCCCATTCACATAGGTTGCTCTTACTTTCAAATTTGGAATTTCATCTTCAGGAACCGTCATGATATCCTTGTCCATAATAACAAAATCGGCAAATTTCCCTGGGGAGATACTACCTTTTTCATCTTCTTCAAAGTTGGAGTAGGCTGCCCAGATTGTCATTCCCTTTAATGTTTCTTCTCGTGATAAGGCATTTTCCATTTGGTATCCTCCTTCTGGGAATTGCTTGAGGTCTTTTCGCGCTACAGCGGCATAAAAGGTATAAAACGGACTCACCTGCTCCACGGGGAAGTCGGTACCTAGGATTACACGCCCAGATTGTTTTAAGAGATCTTTAAAGGCATAAGCTCCTTTGATGCGATCAGCACCTACGCGATCTTCTGCCCAGTACATATCACTGGTGGCATGGGTAGGTTGTACAGACGGTAAAACTTTATCTGAAAACATATCAAAATCTTCAGGGGCTACAATTTGCGCATGCTCCACTTTCCACCTTGGGTCTTCGATATTTTTTAAAGCCTCGGTATACGCTCTTAAGACCACCACATTAGCACTATCACCTATTGCATGTGTATTCATTTGATATCCCGCTGCTGCGATACGCTTGGCAATAGCATTAATATCTGATACAGGGGTAACCATAGCCCCAAAATGGCCTTCTTTATCTGAATAGGCTTCTTTTAGCGTAGCACCTCTAGAACCTAAGGCCCCATCGGCGTAAACCTTTACAGAACGTACATTTAAACGGTATGTCTTAATTATCCCATTGTTTAAATAGTGATCTAAGTTGGCTGGACTATTACTCACCATACCATAGATTCTCATTTTCAAATCGCCTTTATCTTGTAAGTTTTGGATTAAGTCCAAGCTCTCTTTCCCTAGTCCTGCGTCATTTACTGTTGTAAGACCATAGGAGAAGCATACTTCTTGCGCTTCCATCAAGGCTTTTACTGCTTGATCCTTTGTCACTTCGGGCATTACCGCGTCAATCAATCTTTGAGGATTGTCTATTAAAACGCCTGTAAGTTTTCCGTTTTCTCTGACGATTTCTCCCCCATCAACCTTGGTATCCAAAGTAATTCCGGCCATATCCAATGCCTTTTGATTTACCAAATAGGCATGTCCATCTACGCGTTCAAGTACAACGGGCACGTCTGGATATAGAAGATCAAGTTGCGTTTTAGTTGGGAATTCTTTTACGGCCCAATCGTTTTGATCCCAGCCTCTTCCTCTTAATACTATTGCTTCTGGGCTTCCTTTCGCATAAGCGGCCATCTTCTCCAGTACCTCATCAAAACTTTCTGTACCTCTTAAGTTGACGATTTGCAGATTCATACCCAAGCCAAAAAAATGGCAATGCCCATCTATAAGTCCGGGTAAGATTGTTTTTCCAGTTGCATCTATAATTTCTGGAGCTGTATACGCTTCTTTCACGGATACATTGGAACCTACACCTATAAATTTTCCATCTTTTATGGCAAAAGCTTCTGTTTTAGGAAAAACATCATCGGCTGTATAAACGGTAGCATTTGTAATAATTAAATCTGCCATCTCCTTGGGTGTTTCGCAAGAAAATAACAAACTACTTAGCAGTAAGAAAATATAGAAAGAGCGCATAAAAAAAGGTTTTGTACGAATGTACAAAACCTTAGGAATACTGCTACGAGCAATATTCATATTCTTTAAAACTGTACGATGTAGGTATCTAGAAATTCGTTAGACGCTTCACCTTCGATCCCTGTAAACTGGACATTGTTATATGAAATTTGAGCACAGCAAGCAGAACCCGGTGCAATCTCCATTTCAAAAGCGATATCAAATTCAAATGCCCCCTCATAAGAAATCTTATAGTTAGTAACAGTTGCATCGTTCCTTCCCACAAAGGCAATCACTATCCCTTGGTTAACTCCAAGAGGAATTACTTCAAAAAAGACTGAATTTCCACTTTCGATATCTTCTATAACAAGATTATCTGCTTCTAAAACTCCAGCTGCAAAGACATCTTCACCTGTATCGGCGGAGACAAATTGTAGCATAAGATTTTGAGCAGCACATAAGACTGTAGCACAGTCTGAATCTGGATCATCTGAAGAACAACCCAGACATAGGAGAATAAAAATATAGGCAAGCTTTCTCATCGTAATCTTTATTTTAGGATGCGAAAATCGTCCTTAGGTTGCGTGTGCAATTTCAGTTTTTCTAGAAATCAAACTTATAAGTCGCTCCCACTAAGGCTTGGAGTCCTTGAACTGGATAATTGAGCCACTTTTCATAATTGGTTCCTAAGATATTGTTTACACGACCAAAAGCCGATAGACGATCACTCAAGCGATATCCTAAATGCGCATTGGCGTCAAAATAGCTATCTAATGCAATGGTAGTCTGCTCAAAGATTCCAATTGGATTAATAACGCCTCTTTGGTCTTTACGCTCTCCTACAAAGAATAGGTTGATTCCTGCAAACCAATTATCAGAGATTTGATAATCTCCAAATACAGAAGCCGTCAAGTCTGGTAAATTCCATGCTTCCATTTCAACATCTGTAGTATAAGCGTTAAACTGACCGTTTAATCGCATTTTGAAATTGTTGCTGACGTCAAAATTCAATTCCCCAAAAACAGAGAAGGTATTGACATTATCATATCTCACTTCAAAGGCATTTCCATATCTGTAAGCTTGACGATCACCATTGATTATCAAAGAAGGCGTCGTAAAATTTTGTAATCTGTATAGGGCCTTATTATTTTCTGCCTGATAACCAGCACGCAAATTATAACTCGCACTGTTTGAAAGTTTACCCTTCATACCAATATACCCGTCATATTGCCTATCTGTAGGTTGCACACGTTGTACTGGAGCAATAAAAGGATTTTCTTGGGCAAAATCGTAATAACTATTTTGCTGTAAATCTCCTTCTAGACCCGCATAAGCGATAAAATATTCTCCCGCCACTCTATACGAAGCACTAATTTGCGGATAGAGAAATAAATCCGTAGTGCTATTTTCACTGTCCAAACTCACAAAACCGGCAACACCAAGATTTACTGTAAGATCATCTCTTAAAATAACTAAGCTTGGAGCAATCCCAATATTAAGATGAGAATTTTTTAATTCTTCAGCAGGCGTATTTGCCGCATCAAATGTATTTGTCAAATAATCTAAAGTGATACGTGTCGTAATATTTTCATCAGAAATTGGAAATTCTAAAGTCGGCTTTGCAATAAATCGGAGTTCGCTATTTGATTCTGAATCTCCAAAATAACGCAATGTTGCTTTCCCTTCTTTAAATATAGCTGCATCCTTTAAGGACAAGCTTCCATTTACTGCAGCCGTAAAAAATGAATGTGAGGAATCAAAAGAATTATAATCTATAGCAGAAACTCCACCTTCCGAGGGCATGTTAAAAATAGGATCAACTCCATACCAATTAAAAATCTGTTGCTTCAAATCAAGATCAGTACGCCAAGCGAGGTCACGCTCTCTTGCTCCATAGTTTAAATTTAACCGGGTATCATAGAAATAATCATCCCCTTGAATGCCATCTATACCACCTTGAGACGAATTATGATTGAGAAAAACGCCAAAATTTTCAGTTCTACTTATCTGAGTATTGCTGTAGAACTCAGCGAGAATGGATGTTAAACTACCGAAGCCTAAGGTTGCATAGTTATCATACAGTTTTATCTTTTTAGCCTTCTTAACATTGGCTGCCTTTCCTTTGGCAGGTGTAAAAGTAGATGCCACTGGAACTGAAAAGATTCCATATGTCACTTTCTTCTTTGACGTATTCACAGAATCATTTAAGACGGGTGTAGCCTTTACTTTAAAAGCATCACTAATCGTAGGAGTATATGGTTTTACTACATTCACCACTTCCGTTCCTAAATCTTGTTCGTCTTCTTGTGCCACGGCAACTTGAGAGACACAAAGGATTCCTAGAAGTAATCCGCAGCTTTTAATGATATATTTTGAATTGAAAATCATATAATGTTTGATATTATCTGAATGAACGTTTTCTATTGATGAATGCGACGATTAGTTTCCACCGTCTTTTTCTACAGAGGCATTGGTTTTTGACTCGTTGGCTTTAATGAGGGCCAACTGTGCCTTGGCATCTGCCACTACTTCTGGAAATTCTGCAAAGTTTTTGATTACACTCTCCAAGATATAAGTCGCTTGATAGGCGTCACCTAAGGCATAGAAGTTCTTGGACATAAGGACGAGTCCTTTAGCTCCAAATTCTTTGTACCCACTATAATCCTTAGCGAGTTTTTGCACCGCTGTATTAGAACCTGCAAAATCTTCGGCTTTGTGTTTAAAATACGCATCAAAGTATAGGGCTTCTGCTGCCAATGCACCGGTTGCAATTTTTTGAACCTCAGCATAAGCCGTTTTTGCACGTCCTTCATCGCCTGTCTTCATAGCTGCACGTGCAATGATAATTTGAGCATCACTCTTGATCGCATTGTCAATTTTTGCATTGGTCAATACCGTTTCGGCATAGCGAACTGCATCGGAGTAATTTTCTAGTTCGTAATAAGACTTCATCAAATTCGTTTGCGCAAAAATGATATTCTGTGGGAAGTCGGCTTCATTTTCCAAACGTCTTAGTACAGGTTCAGCATCACGATAGTTACGCTCACTGAGGTATACCTGTCCTAATCGTGCTAAGGCCTGTTCAGTGAACTCAGAACGTTCTTTAGCAATTACATATTGGTAGTGTGGTATGGTGGCCGCGTAGTCCGCTTTCGCGAAAGCGAGTTGTCCCAAATAAAAATGAGCCTTTAGAGAATGTTGCCCATTAGGATAACTTGCTAAATAGTCCCCAAAGAGCTTGGTTGCCTGATTTGTGTTGTTGTCCAAATATTGCTTCTCTGCTGAAGTATAGGCCGCATCGTCCAATTCGGCATCTTCTACATCAATAAAATCGAGCGTACTCACCCATTGCCCGTATTCGTTTACTCGACCTAGATCAATATATATCAACTTTGCAGTTGTTACCGCTTGCAAAGCCTCAGGGGTTCCTGGGAAATCTGCCGCGACCTTTTTTAATAAGCTCAAGGCATCATCTGAGCGATCATTGTTATCGTAAATCAAGGCTTTCTTTAACAAAGATCTAGACACATACGAACTACCAGGAATCTCTACCACTAACTGATCAAAAGCAGCAATGGCCTGTGCATTTTTATTTTGTGCTACATATACATTCCCTAGTTCGTACAAGGCGTCATCTCGGTAGGATGATTTTGGAAATTTAGCAGTGAAAGAGCTAAGGCCTTCTATCTTATCAGCAGTACGATCTAAAAACCCATAACTCATGGATTTCTGAAAGGTGGCATAATCTTGATCGGCGAGATTAAGGTCAATTGCTTTATTATAAGCCTCAAGTGCTGGCCAGTATTTACTTGAAATAAAACGACTATCTCCTAGTCGGAGATAGGCATCATTCAATCGTGCTCTATCAGAGGTGTTTGTAGCAGCGTACTTTTCAAAGTAATTGGCTGCATTTTCATATTCTTTCCCTGAAAAGTATGCATAGGCAAGATTATAGTTAATGTCTTCATATTCTGGTGTTGCAGCTGCTTGGCTACTTCCTAAGAATTGTTTGTAGCCAATAACGGCTTCAGAATGATTCCCCAACACATATTCACTCTCTGCTCTCCAATAGGTAGCTCTTGTTACAAAGCCAGGATCTCTTGGTTCGCTCAAAGATTTCTCAAAAGAATTCTTGGCTTCGATATAGCTTCCATCATTGTACAATTCTACCCCTCTATAAAAAGCAACCTTTTGGTAGGCTACCTTGTTTTCGAAGCTGTTATTCTTTTCGAGAAGCACGAGAGCTTCTTTATAATTTTTTGAAGTGATATAGGAATCGATCAGAAGGGTTTCCAATTCTTCCTTAGCAGGTGTATCTGGATATTCATCTACATAATCGGCGATTACCTGAGGCACTGGCTTGTATGCATTTCCAATTTCATAACTCAGTTTTGCATAGTTAAGACCAGAATCTTCTTTGATTTTTGCATCAAAATCCATTTCTGACGCATTTTTAAAGGCATTTAAAGCCTGCTGTTTCTTATCTGTTTTTAAATACGACTCCGCAAGGTGGTAATATGCATTTTGGGCAACGCTATTACGACCATCTACAATTTTATTAAACTCGGAAATTGCATTTTCAAAATCTCCTTGTTTGTAATAGGTATATCCTAATTGGTAATAATCGGTATTATTCCATTTTCCTCTTTTCCCTCTATACTCTTTCAAATAAGGTAAGGCCTCTCCATATTTTTCTTGATTGAACAAACTCTCTCCAATAATCTTATTGAGTTCTGATTTCTCTAAAGGATTGGCATTAGGGAGTTGTTTCTTTCCTTCTTCGATAGCAAGGTCAAATTTTCCTAATTTGAAATTCAGGTCGGCTTTAAAGTAGGCCAACTCTTCCTTATAATCCTCCTTATCTTCTACCTGATCAAAAAGCTGATCGGCTTCTTGGTAATCATCCCCTTCATAGGCTATAAAACCGAGGTAATACTTGGCTTGAGATCCGTATTTCTGAGAGTCGTTTACGCGATTGAAATAGGTTTTGGCCTTTTCAAACTGTTTGTTTTTAAAGAGGGCATAGCCATTTTGGAAGTTATAGGTTTCTAGAGCACCACCAGTCAAGCTACCCTCATCGACGCGATCATACCACTTTCGGGCATAGGCATATTTTCCATTTTCAAAGTAATACTGAGCCACATCGAGAAAAGCTGAATTACGCTTTACACTTGTTGGATAGTTATTTACAAAATCCAACATTAGATTATCTGCCCCCTGCTGATTTAAGCGTACCGCCGCGTTGGCGATATAATAGGCGCAGTCTCCTTTAATTGTTTGATCTTTTACCTCAGCTTTAACCTCTTCAAACAAGCTTTGGGAAGCCAAAAACTGTTTGCTATTGTATAAGGATAGTGCTTTGTCAAATTTCACCAAGTCATGAGTGAATTTTGCACTTTGCTGAGCGTAAAATGTTGAGGTATATAACAGGAAAGCGGCTATAATTGCCAATGTCTTGCGCATAATAAGAATTGTTTTTGTTAGGAGAAGGTGCTCTTGAACATTACAATCTACCGTTCAGGCAGCCGAATGATTGCAATTACATCCTACTCAAAGATACTTCTCTTCATAGAGGATAACGGGAGAATCTTAACATAATTATGTCGAGTTTTAAAAAGGAAATTAACAATTGTTAAACAGCTTCGTTTCAACCGTTCACGAAAGGCCATCTGGATAAAAAATATTACGTAGACAGTCAGAAAACAGACCTACAATTATTTCATTTCAAAGGGTTATGTTTTCAAAGGCCATATTATGACTTCTATCAACACACCTAAAGTCCTTCATTTACTTTCTTTACCTCAACTCAGGCAACTCACCAAACTATTGTTGTTCGCAATTGTGAAAACCCGTAAAATAGATAGGTAATAAAACCGTATCATTGGTGCTCTAAAAAACCCAAATGAAAAGAAACATTTCTATTGCCCTAATTTTATGCGCCTTCACCTCACTATTTGCTCAAACGGACTTTGAAAAAGGAAGCTACACTGACAACACAGGAAATCAAACTGATGGATATATAAAAAATGTAGATTGGAAAGACAATCCTGTTTCTTTCGAATTTAGTAAGACTTCAGATGGGGAGAATTCGATCTCAAAAACAATTCAGCAAGTTCAGTCTTTTGAAATAACAGGTGTTTCTCTATATGAACGCCATCGCGTTCTTATTGATAGATCTTCGCAGGAAGTAAAATACCTTGGCTACAAGCGCAATCCAGAAATGTCACAAGAAACTTTATTTTTAAAGGTGATGTTGGACGGGGAAAATAAACTCTTTCGTTATAGAGATAATAACCTCCTAAAACTATACTTCAAAAAAGGCACCGATCCTATCAGTGCTTTAGTATATAAAAGATATCTGAGCACTTCACAAAATATCGCTGAAAACAACTTTTACAAACAACAACTGACTAACAGCTTTAAGTGTGAGGGTGGAAATCTCCCCAGTTTATCTAACTTAAACTACACGACTCCAGATCTTTTAAATTTCTTTAAAAAATACAATACATGTAGCGGAATTGCAGTAGAAGAGATAGATCAAAGAAAAAGTAAAGCGTCTTTTCAAGTAACCGCAGTGGCTGGACTAAATGCTAACAGCTATTTTGTAGATCCACCAAGTCGTGCACCGCTTGATTTTGGGTCTAGCACTACTCCAGTTTTCGGAATTGAATTAGAGTATATTTTACCCTTTTACAATAACAAATGGTCTATACTCTTAGATACTCGATATGCATCTTTTAGTGGAGAAGTAGTTATTCCAGGAACTTCGATATTTTCAATTCCTCAACCTTCACAAAAGGTTAGCTTGGATTATTATAGTATCGATATGTCACCTGGTGTAAGACATTACATTTTTTTGAATGATCACTCAAAAATATTTTTAAACCTAAGTTTTGCGCTGGAGTTAACTTCAGATTCGACAATTGATTATGAGCGTTCAAGTGATTTATCTGCTGGAATTGGAGCAGGAACTATCGGCATTGGAGTTGGTTACACTTACAAGGACATAAGAGTAGAAGCAAGGTATAATGGTACTAAGAATCACTTTGGAAGATCCTTTGGTACTGGTGTCTCTGAATACAAAAGTTTCATGTTCACATTTGGGTATAGTTTCGTGAAATTTTAATTCTTTTTGTGCAAAGTGCAATTAGTAAGTGCTTTGAAAATTGAAGATTTGCGTATCACATTAGTCTAATATTCTCGTTATATCTTTGAACGTAATCATTTAAGACAAAGCTTTCTCTTAGATAATTCAGAATACACAGCTTTTATGTTAACTTTGGGTTATAAATTTTTATCATTTTAATGTCAGAATCTGTACTACAACTCCAAAAGGCCGCTATTTATCAAAGAGAAAATCTCATTCTTTCTGAGGTGAATGTCAACATTCAACCCGGTGACTTTGTTTATCTCATAGGAAAAACAGGCTCAGGAAAAAGTAGTTTTATGAAAACCCTTTACGGTGATCTCCCTCTTCAAGAAGGGGAAGGCCATATTGTAGGCTTTGATCTAAAAACCCTAAAAGAAAAACAAATTCCATTTCTTAGACGGAAACTTGGTGTCGTTTTTCAAGATTTTAAATTACTGAATGATCGCTCTGTTAGAGAAAATTTATCATTTGTACTGAAAGCCACCGGCTGGAAAGACAAAACCATGATGGACAAAAAAATCGATGAGGTTCTAGGAAAAGTTGGCATGAAAAGTAAAGATTTTAAATCTCCTTTTCAATTGTCTGGAGGCGAACAACAAAGGGTTGCAATCGCCAGAGCCTTGCTCAATGACCCTGAACTTATTCTCGCCGATGAACCTACCGGAAATCTCGACCCTCAAACCAGCGTCGAAGTCATGGAAGTTTTACAGGAGATCAACAAAAATGGAAATACCATCCTCATGGCAACCCATGACTATGCCCTCCTTTTAAAATACCCTTCAAAGACCTTGAAGTGTGATAATAATAAGATTTTTGAAGTAGTACAGCGAACAGTCTAAAGTACCTACTGCCCCATTTCGAACAGAAAGGCACCTGTTGCTATATCTCGTTTTGAATCCAAAAGCTTCCCTTTGGTTTTCATATAATTGATCATATAATCAGACTCAAGCATATGATACTTCTCACGATCGGTATGATCATGCGAAAAGAACAACCACACTCGCCCCTTTAAAGTATCAAGTCCTGCATTGTGACTGTCGAAGTCATAGCTATGCTGCCCTGTATAAATTACCTTGTTCGGGATATTGATATAGTCGGTGCGCTCATAGTATTCCCAAGCATTGTCTGTCGCTCCGTTCAAGAGAATGACATCTGTTGGTGCCAATAGCGTTTGCATAAAGGTATAACTGCGTTTAAAGGCTTGTCGTTCCTTAGGGAAGGTATAAAGTGTAATCGCTAGCAAACAAATTCCAGGTCCGAGGTATGCAAAGCCAATGCTTCTCCATTTTAGAAGCCATAAGATTCCTTGTATGATCACCAGAAATCCTTTGGCACAAATCACGGCAATTAATGGTTGTACATAAAAAGCGGTTCGGCGTGCGTACGGATAAAGTTCGAGCATCGAAAGCGCCAAGTGAGTAATAATTGGAAAGGTTAGAAGAAATAATATTTTGAATTTTCTCGCTTTCGCGAAAGCGAACACCCCCACAACATAGGCAACTCCATACATATGATACAAAAGCGGAATCTTAGGATTAGCACCCATTATCTTCCCAAAGGTCATCTGGTAACTCTCAAAATTCCACTGCCAAAATGCTGCAGAAAACGGATTTGAAGGCATAAAAGCAAATTCCCAAAAAGGCATCATCATAGCACGATTAGGATGTCCTGCGATAAACTTAAAATAATATGCCGCAAAGGCAAATAGCCAACACCCGATAGGTATTAAATACCGATTCCAAAATACCTCTTCATTTTTATAAGTAGTGAACCACCCATACAGCCCAACCGTAAACAAAGCGATGATTGCTACATTTGAAAAACCAATACTCAGCACCCCTACCACACTTAAAACAAGCATTTTTCTAGTCTCAGATTGAAAAGGTCGGAGAACGAGATATAAAAGCAATAGCATCACACAAACATCAACCATATATTGTTTTACTTCTGAAGCGAAGTAGATCATAGGTTGGCAAAATGCAAAAAGTGTGGCCGCAATAAACCACAACTTTGCAGAGGGCGTCAAGAGTTTAAGCAACTTATAAAGCAGAAATGTACTCGCTAGATAAGCTAGCAATGGAAACAATCGCAAAGACATATCATTGATCCCAAAGAGATCACCAAAAAATCGCTCTGCCCATAAAAATAAAATAGGCGCCACTTGGTTAGAATGCAATGGCTCTAAAAGACCGAGATAAGAACGATCGAGAATATTCAAGGCAATCTTGGCCTCGTCTAACCAGATGCTCCGTCCCGAAAAGTATTGAATGAGCGCCAATAAGACGCCCATTCCTAAAACGATTTTCGTTCCTCTTACGTATGAAAACTTATTTAACATTCGGATTTTTGTACAGAGTTAAAAATACACCCATTCTTGAGCTTTCTGTCACTACTTCCCAACTAGTTTGCAGTTGGCGAATATCTTCATCACTCGTTCGATTATCTAAATTAGAAAAAAGCACATATTCATTTGTTTCTAAATCCTGCTCTACAAACATCAGTTCGCCTTCATTGGAATCTTTAGCAAGTGATACCCACCGATTCCCGAGAGGTAGATTAGTCCCTACTTTATGAGCAGCAATAGTATGTTCCTTTAGATATGCAAACATCCGTTCCTCTTGAGGATAGTAATTAAGATACGCCAGGCTACTATCCCAGCCTTGCGCAATAGTCGCTGGGTAGATCCATAAATGTCCAGTTACAAAGGCAACGGCTACTACTCCAATCATTAGTTGTCGACGGAAGGTCGTAAACCAAGGCAATTCATAAATGAGATTGATGAATAACAGAGTCGCCAGCATATAGCAAATCATAAAATACCGTGGGCCCATAGGATTGCTAAAAGGCACCATCCCAATAAAGAATAAGCCTATAAAAACACTTAGACTAATGAGTATCAACTGTGATTGCTGAGATAAGGGTATAACCCTCGTTTTCCATACATATAACAACATACCAAGCATAGGTAGCCAAACAAACAAGCGTCCGTACTCCAGCATATTCTTACCAAAGGCGGCAGTATTTTTAAGCATTCGGCCTAAGCCTGCTGTTTCTCGATGTTCGGCATAGGCTGTGTTTGGAGTTACGATTACCCAGCCCAAATCGATATATTGATAGATTAAAAACGCGCTAAAAACACCCACAGCTATCAAATAGGCCTTATACATTTTCTGAGTATGGCTGAGTAATTGTTTTCTGTGAATGATCAAATGAATGATTGCCAAGGCTAAAAAACAATAAATCCCTCGGAGATTGGTAAGCAACATCCCACACAGAGCGAGGGTGTACCAAAGCGATTTCCCTTGCAACAAGCTATTAAAACCTAGCAACACAAAAAACAACAATAACATATCATTGTTCAAATTGGTTGTTTGCGCTAAAAGAGTGGGTTCAATTGCCACTAAAAGAATAAGAGCCAGAGGCACCGCCTTAAAAAAGAGTCGATGTCCTAGTTGGATTAGTTGATAGCCAAGGCCGATATTCACAATTAAAAGTAAGAGTCGAGCAGACCATAATGCCTTTCCAAAAACCGTCCAAAACCCAGCTATTGCAAGAATCCATAAAGGTGGATGTCCCGAATTGAGCTCGGTAGGTACAATGATATCCTTAAATTGATTTTGATACAGCCAGTCGGCGCGAATAAATTTGCTCTTGGCATCCCAGAATGCTGGCAGATCCATGCAGAGTATGAATTCAATGATCAGAACGACAACAAAGAGAAAAAAGATATTATTTTTAGTAAATCTCATAGGGATTGTTAACAACGATAGCTGCCAAAATTAGTGATAAAGTTAGGATTTATTGTATTGTTGTACTTTAGTCATCCACATTATGCTGTCTATCTGTATTCCCACATATAATTACGATGTCACTCCTTTGCTGACTGCCCTTGTTTCTCAAGCTAGCAGACTGGAACATACAGTTGAAATCTTGGTGAGAGATGACCACTCCCAGACCTTTAAACTTAGCCAACTCACGGTTCCAGAATCAACAATTAGTATTCAAACCTTTACAAATACATCCAATATTGGTCGTACAGCAACGCGAGCTGCTTTGGCAGATGATGCTAAGTTTGATCATCTTCTTTTTTTAGATGCAGATACCTTACCGGTGGACGATAAATTCTTAACACGATTTGAACCTTTTTATTCACAAGAAGTCGATGTGGTTTCTGGTGGCATAGCTTATCTCAAAGAAAAGCCCGCTCCTGATTACCGTTTGCGTTGGACTTTTGGTCATGCGAGAGAAGCACGTAAAGCTTCTGAAAGACAACTTCACCCCTACCTTATTGTTTCGGGAAGTTTATGGGTAAAGAAAGACCTTTTTATAACCATCAATCCAAAGGAGCATAATGCCTATGGCTTAGATAATCTTATTTCCAATAGACTCAGTCAAAAACAAGCAACCGTCGTACATATCGATAATCCTGTGTACCACCTCGGACTAGAAACCAATACTGTTTTTTTAGAAAAATCATTAAAGGCGATCGACTCTTTGTATGAAAATGAACAAAACGACCCTTCCTTATTAAAGCATACAAGACTCCAACAACAGTATGAAAAGTATCGTAAAACGGGTTTAACAACTGCTTTTTACCTTGCTATTCATCCTATGATATCAAGATTGAAAAGAAAGGCTATCTCGGCTCAACCGAGTTTAAGAGCCTTCGATTTTATAAGATTACATCATTACATAAAACGTCAACGCAATGGCTAAAATCAGTGTTATCATTCCTCTCTATAATAAAGAGAAGCATATCATTGATACGCTGGATAGTCTGTGCAAACAGACATTTACCGATTTTGAAGTTATTGTCATTGATGACGGTTCTACAGACAGCAGTGCCCAACTCGTAGATGATTATAAGGATGCTCGGATTCAATTATTTAAAAAGGAGAATGAAGGGGTTTCGCTTACGCGAAATTTCGGGGTTTCCAAAGCCAGTTCAGATCACATCGCCTTTTTAGATGCCGATGATTTGTGGGAAGTCAATCACTTGGAACAACTCATTAAACTCATTACAGAGTTTCCAGATGCTGGACTTTATGCAGCCGCATACCAGAAAAAATATAACGAAAAACTCATCCAACCCATGGATAGTTCTTTACTAAATAATGCTCCAGGATGGATGGGCTATGTAGGCAATTTTTTTGAAGCAAGTTTGATAGACTGTGTCGCCTGGACCTCAGCCGTTGCAATGCCCAAACGAGTTTTTGAAGACCTTAAAGGATTTGACACACGCATAACTCATGGCGCTGGAGAGGATACAGATCTGTGGGTTAGAGGCGCACTGAACTACAAAGTAGCTTTTAGCAACACGATCACTGCAACACATATCATGGATAGTGATAACCGTATCTCAAATACTCCAACCTTAAAGCGGAGTTATATGGATCTTGATGCCTATGACGCTTTCGCGAAAGCGAACCCTTCCTTAAAACGCTTTTTAGATATCAACCGTTTTTCTTTTGCCTTACAACACAAGATGGCAGGTGACGACAAAAGCAGCAAGGAATATCAGTCCAAAATTGCTCCTGAAAATCTAACCTCCAAGCAGAAGGCATTATTAAACGTAAATGGAAAAAGTTTAATCAGACTTCGCAAGTTTCAAGACTTTCTGAGAAACAAGCGCTTATACCTATCCCCTTTTAAGCGATAGAAATTCATCGTAATCTCGCACATAATCTGACTCCAAATAAGTGTCTGAAGCCAATACTACACATACCGCTCCAGATGAGAAGTTTTCGAGTTCGCGCCAAATACCAGTGGGAATCAACAATCCTTTATTTGGTTTATTGAGCATGACTCTTTTTTTAGAAGTTCCGTCGTCTAATACGACTTCAAAACTCCCGCTAACAGCAATTAAGAACTCCTGCTGGTCTTTGTGTGAATGACCTCCTCTGTATGCGTCACTTGGCACGTCAAACAAATAATAGACCCGCTTGATATCATATGGCAAGGTGGCTCCTTCTATAACCGCTAAGTTTCCTCTAGGGTCTGTAATTTTGGGAACTTCGATGATTTTACAATGATCAAGCATGTTGTTATTGACGTTTAACGAGTTGTTTGTATTTCTTTATTCCTGCAAAGCCTACTTTGAGTTTCTCCCAAAATTGAGCTTTTGTAATGTAATTATGAGCGACTAAAAACCGCACATATTTAAAAACCCAAAGATAACTCAACCTACCAAGATATTTTTGTTTTAGAGCGGCGCGTGCAAATATGATGCGATCACTCCCCGAATCCATTCCAGAATTATAAACAGGATGTGTAAGAATGACTAAAGGTTCAAATCTAGCGATAAGTCCTGCTTCTAGAACATCATTCATAAAAATATACTCATCGGCGGTTTCAAAAGTAGCCCCAAGTCCGAAGAGGGTATTATATTGTATTCCCTTCGAGCGAATTGCGTCGGTTTTGAAGGCGATCACCACCCCATTTACTGTAAATACAGTCTTTTTGGTGTGCTGCTCAATATCTGGATAGTTGCGGTAAAGATTGCCCTCATCATCCTGAACTTGGAAAGTGATGACAGCAGCATCTTTTGCTTTCGCGCCTGCTTGTTCGCTAGGCAGGAAAGCGTTCAGAATCCCTTCTTCAAAACCTTTGACATAACGCACATCATCATCGGCGACAAGACAAATAGCCCCAAGAGCATTTTCAATTGCCATATTGCGACTATTTGACAATCCGCGCTCTTCTGTATTGATTACCCTAATAGAATCACTGTCACTCTCTAATTGATGCTCAGCATCGGTCTGATTGATGACCAAAATCTGAAACCTACGATAATCATCCTCGGGAAACATTGCCTTTAGAAATGACAGATCTGTTCGATGCATCGTAGCCACTAAAATTTCAAAAGGAATCGGTGTTGTCAAACTCAGTGGGATTGGGTTATATTTGGAATCTGTAATTCTTATTCATGAAAGTACTCCTTATAGGCGAATATAGTCGTTTTCACAATTCTTTGAAAGAAGGACTGATTGCTTTAGGACATGAAGTTACCCTAGTCGGTTCAGGAGACCTATTTAAGAACTATCCTGTTGACATAGATATTAGTCCTAGATGTATTACCGCCAACAAAGTGACCACTTTCCTGCGAAAAGCTGTTTACAAGCTCACAAGTATTGATCTTGCCCTTTATGAAACAGGCTATCGCTTTTGGAAACAACGGAAGATGATGCAAGGATATGATACCGTACAACTCATCAATTCATGGAGCATACGAACTACGGTCGCTAAAGAAAAAAAGTGTATTTCATTTCTAGAGAAACACAATGGAAAACTCTTCCTCTCTGCCTGCGGAACAGATACAGCTTGGGTCGAAAGTCTTTTTAAAGATGACCTACCTTATAATCTTTTGACACCCTATTTAAAAGACAAGAGCTTGGCAGCCAACTATGCTTCTGTTTTGGACTATTTACGTCCAGAACGCAAGTCTTTATATGCTTTTGTAACTCAAAAGGTACATGCCATCATCCCCACCGATATGGATTATTATTTAGGATTAAAGGGAATGAGCAAAGTCACCTCTTTGATTCCAACGCCAGTGAATCTAGGAAAATTAGATATTCCAAGCGTTGACATAGAAGGACCCTTGATCATTTTTCATGGTATCAATAGAATGAACTATTTAAAAAAGGGAAATGATGTATTTGAAAAAGCCCTGCACATTTTAGAAACAAAGTATGCAGATAAAATCAAGGTCATTACTGTTGAATCTTTACCGTATCAAGAATATATAAAAGCCTATGATCGAGCTCATGTGTTGTTAGACCAGGTGTATTCTCATGATCAAGGTTATAATGCTTTGGAGGCAATGGCAAAAGGAAAAATTGTGGCCACTGGTGCTGGATTGCATTTTACGACACATTATGGACTGACAGTAGCGGTTGCCTTAGATGCTTCGCCTGACCCATCACTTATTGCGTCTCAAATCGAACAGATGATTCTTCATCCTGAAGAACGCCTACAAATGGTGGAGAGCGCACAGGCCTTTGTAAAAACCCATCATGACCATATTGAAGTGGCCCAACAATACCTTAACATCTGGTCCTCCTAAAAGCAGTCTTCTCGATCGATATGTGCAGCTTTCAAAAAAAATGAAACAACTTTAACATCAATTTTTGTTTAACAATTTTCTATACACGTTAAACATTTATTACCTTTACGTAGATCAATAATTTCTATTATGGCTACGACTACTAAGAAAAAGAAAAAAGAGATTTCCCGTCTTGAAATTATAACGGCATATATGGATTATGTATTGACTGAGGGTCATAAACCACTTACCATTTACAAATTTTGCAAGCAAGCTCAGATTACCGAAGCTCAGTTTTATAATCACTTTGGTTCTTTTAAGAGCTTAAAACAACAAATTTGGTTAAGTTTTTTCGAACAAACGATGGTGGTTCTCAAAAAGGACAATGCATACGACACCTATCCGAATAAAGAGAAAATGCTTTCCTTTTTATTTACGTTTTTTGAAATGCTTACGGCCAATCGCAGTTACATTCTTTTTGCATTACATGAGCATCAAGCTATGTTCCAGAAATTGGAACAATTTAAAGAACTACGTATGTATGTAAAAGAATTTGCTGCAGACCTCATCGAAGCAGGGAATGATGAAAAGAACTATCGCATCGCTAAAAATCCAGTTTCAATTTTTAGCGAAGGAGCTTGGATTCAAACACTCTTTCTGATAAAATACTGGATGAATGACAATTCCCCAGCTTTCGAAAAAACAGATGTTGCGATTGAAAAGTCCGTTACAACAATTTTCGATCTACTCGACAGCTCTCCATTAGAAAGCTTCTTGGATTTTGGAAAATTCCTGATTAAGGACAAGTTCGCTACAGCCTAAACACTCACTGAATGAAGACAATAGATCATATTCCTACTAATAAAATTCAACGCGCCTCCAAACTCGTTCAAACGGGTGCCAAGGTGGGCGTAAACTACTTAAAGTACTATGGAGAAAAAGTGGCCAATCCGTCCTTAACAAGAGAAAAACTTGATGAAAACAATGCCGAAGACATTTATGACGGATTAAAAAGCTTGAAAGGCAGTGCATTGAAGGTTGCGCAGATGCTGAGTATGGAGAAGAGTATTCTTCCAAAAGCCTATGTTGAAAAGTTTTCACTATCACAATTTTCGGTACCTCCTCTTTCAGCTCCATTGGTGCGAAAAACCTTTAAAAAATATTTGGGTAAATACCCTGAAGACCTATTTGATACGTTTGCGGCTCAAAGTGTAAATGCTGCCAGTATTGGCCAAGTACATAAAGCCAACCTGGACGGGAAAGAACTTGCTGTGAAAATCCAATACCCTGGAGTCGCAGACAGTATCAGTAGTGATCTTGCCCTCGTAAAACCAATCGCCTCGCGAATGTTTAACTTAAAAGGAGAAGGAAAGGAAAGGTATTTTAAAGAGGTGGAAGATAAACTTCTAGAGGAGACCGACTACATTTTGGAATTGAAGCAGAGTATGGCCATGACAACTGATTGTGCTGCGGTTCCGAATTTGCAATTCCCTAACTATTATCCTGAGCTTTCGAGCGAGCGCATCTTGACGATGGATTGGATGAAAGGAGAACATTTGAGCGAATTTGTAGCACATAATACCGACCAAGAACTAGCCAATACTATTGGACAAGCCTTATGGGACTTTTATATGTATCAAATGCACGTTTTAAAACGGGTGCATGCTGATCCGCACCCTGGAAACTTTTTAGTATCCCCAGATCATTCTTTAATTGCCATTGATTTTGGCTGTATCAAACATATTCCTATTGAATTTTACATTCCGTATTTTGAATTGGCCGAAAAACAAAACATAAATAATGCAGAAATTTTCGAACAGAAACTGTTTGAACTGGAAATCCTTAGAGAAGATGATTCCCCCCGTGATATGATCTTCTTCTCTGAGCTTTTCCATGAAATGCTAAGTCTTCTCACTGCTCCACTTCAAGAAGACGAATTTGATTTTAAGAACCCTTTATTTTTTGAACAAATTGCTACTTTGAGTGAAAAGTATAGCAAGAATACTGAGATAAGAAAAATGAATGGAAATCGAGGCAGCAAGCACTTTTTATATATCAATAGAACCTTTTTTGGCTTGTATAATTTAATGCATGATTTGGGTGCTCAGGTGAAAGTGAATAATTATAAAAATATTGCCCCCAAAGAACTGGTAGCATAAAAGAAGATAGGCGTCAGATGAATCTTTATCTACGTTTATTGGTTAGGTTGTTTTGAAAGTGCACTTTTAGTCAGGTGCACTTTTAGTCAGGTGCACTTTTTCTTTCTATAAAATACTGATTCTTGTTACAATAGCTTATTTTTACTATGCACGCACAATAAAGTGTTTAGGGATATTTTCAGAAGCCTTCAGAAACATTTATATTTACAGGCTTGCACCTCTGATGCGTACGCTTTAAGGTATACCCACTGTTTGTTGAAACTGTATCCTTGGTTTTACTTTAATCCATGTATGTAGAGCAACTGCAACACTAAAATTCAAACACTGATGATGTACAATTCCCGAATAGCCGGTCTCGGCAAATACGTTCCTGAAAATATAGTTACCAATGATGATCTTGCTAAGCTCATGGATACCAATGACGCTTGGATTCAAGAGCGCACAGGTATTAAGGAAAGACGCCATATTTTGAAAGGTGACGGTAACACGACTGCATCTATGGGGGTAAAAGCCGCTGAAATAGCTATCGAACGTGCTGGTATGACGCCAAAGGACATTGATATGATTGTATTTGCAACCTTGAGTCCTGATTTTTATTTTCCGGGCTGTGGTGTACAAGTACAGCATTTAATGGGTATGGAGACCGTACCCGCATTAGATGTTCGCAATCAATGTAGTGGATTTATTTATGCCCTCGCCACCGCCGATCAATTTATTAAAACGGGCATGTACAAAAACGTACTGGTGATAGGTGCTGAAAATCATAGTGGAGGCTTAGACTTTACAGACCGTGGTAGGTCTGTTAGTGTAATTTTTGGTGATGGTGCTGGAGCTGCCGTACTCACAAGAGAAGAAGATACTAGCAAGGGAATCCTATCCTCACATCTGCACAGTCAAGGAGAACATGCAAAAGAGCTTTCATTAGAAGGTCCTTCTACTAATAGATGGGTGCCAGAAATTATTGCTGAAAACCCTCAAGAGAATATTCCATATTACCCATATATGAACGGACAGTTTGTTTTTAAAAATGCTGTGGTACGCTTTTCGGAAGTAATCAAGGAAGGACTGGCAAAAAACAACTTACAAACGGAAGACATTGACATGTTAATTCCTCATCAAGCCAATTTGCGAATTTCACAATTTGTACAGCGCCAATTTGGGCTAAGTGATGATAAGATATTTAACAACATTCAGAAGTACGGAAATACAACTGCTGCCTCGATTCCCATTGCATTAACAGAAGCATGGGAAAATGGCAAAATCAAGGAAGGTGATACTGTAGTATTGGCTGCCTTTGGAAGTGGCTTTACCTGGGCTAGTTCTATTATTAAATGGTAAATAGCCTTTAAAAGACGCATCCTTAAACATGGATCAATAACTTGAAGCATGTTTAAGGATGCGTATATAATATATCTGTAATCTTAGTTTGTAAACCTTGGTCGTTTATTGGCCTCCACAAAGGATACGTCATAGCCAGAAAAGCGTTTCATATAACTGCGGATAGAAGTTCCAAAGGCATCATTAAAGCCAATATCTCCACCTGAGCGAAGAAATTTCTTTACGCCCCCGGGACCTGCCAAGTGTGCTGCTGCGAGTATTCCTGATTCAGTAATTTTTACACCACCGATCCAACGCCCTTGAAAGCGTTTGATATCCTTGCGAAGCACCCATTTATTACGAGAGGCATTTAATTCAAATGCTCTCTCCTGCATAGTAGGGTCATTTAAAAAGGCTTGGTTATTTCGAATTCCTAAAACCTCTAAGGTGGTTCTACCAAATTGGTATTTGCCCATATAACCTAAGCTATTTACCACAAAGTAGTTTCCTTGTGACTCTTTAAAGGCTAAAGCCTCTTTAAAGCCAACAAAAAAATTACCTAAATACGGTAAGGGCATTGTCATTGGCACCATGTCTAACGGTGCTACCTCTTCCTGAGTAGGAACAGTGTAAAAAAGGTCTAGACCTTCTGTAGAATATTCTGAAAAATTTAAATCCTTCTTCTTTTCAGAAATATTTCCTAGTGCGAGAAGTCCAATCATAAAAGGGAGGACAGTAACTTTAACCAGGTATCTTATCATAAGTTCGATTCTCGACAGCCAAGATTTTAAAATTAAAAACCTCTTAAATGCAGTCTGTTTCGGCCGGCAAATATACAATAAATAATGAAACGGCAATATTTAATGAAAAAATAAACATTTTTTTAACAAAAAGCAGTTTAATACCCTATTAACAAAGGACTTAAGCCCTGACTTGCAAAGTGCACAAACACTCACTTTATCGTTAAACCACCAAAATCATCCGACCAAAACGCTAGACACAACACCATAACGCTATCTATTTCTACTCAAATGTACCATGGAATTGGATATGATAGCCCTAAGGCGCCAACAACTTAACAACAAGGTTATTAACAACTGTTAGTTTAAATCATGTAGATAATAAGAGGGATTTTGGCGATAGTTGGCCTTATAAGTAGTTTCACCCCAACTATTCAACGTAAATCACTGGCCCTACTCTTTTTCTTAAAGGCCTTGTCAATACAGGAGACTGCACTACCTATTCACCCCTTGATCACTAATCCAACGTCTATATGCAGCACTATTTGCATTATGCTGAGATAAGGACTTGGCAAATTTATGGTATCCAAAACGCTCCACATTTGCAACGAAGTAATAATAGTCGTGCTTCTCTGCATTCAAAACTGCATCAATAGAAGATACATCTGGCATGAATATCGGCCCTGGAGGCACTCCAGCATTTCGATAGGTGTTATATGGAGAATCGGTTTCTAAGTCTTTATAGAGTACGCGCTTAATCACCATATCCCAGTCATTTACCTCTTTCTTAACAGCATAAATAACCGTTGGATCAGCATCTAATTTGATACCCTTTTTAATTCGATTGAGATATACTCCAGCGACTCTAGGACGCTCATCAACTTTGGCAGTCTCTTTTTGAACTATAGACGCAATAGCATACACTTCTTGAGGTGTCATTTTTAAGGCATCTGCTTTGGCTATTCGATCGGCATTCCAAAAGCGCTTATACTCTCTAAACATGCGATCTCTAAACTCCTCAGCCGTACTATTCCAAAAAACTTCATAACTGTTTGGAATATACATCGCCAAGGCTGTTGCTTTACTAAAATCATGCTCTCGAAGAAAATTAGTATCCCTCATAGCCGTAATTAAAGAAAGGCTGTCTGCCTGAATTTGAATTGCAATTCGCCCCGCAAGATCCTCTAATCGCTCCTGGTTATTAAAAGAAACTTTTACAGGTAGATTCTTACTTCGGATCGTATTAATGATCTCATTATTATTCATCCCTTTTTTGATGATGTAATGCCCTGCTTTGATATTTCCTACATAGCCCTTCTGATTGGCCACAGATATAAAGCTTCCTACATCTTTAAGCAATGGCTCTATATCTTCTTTTACCTCAGCAAAAGTCGCATCAGGCGCTATATATAAATGAGCCTCTTCATTATTAAAAGCGGTATTGCTGCTAAAAACAGCCGTGTACACATTATAGGCAAAAATCCCGCCCACTATGGCTCCAATTCCAACAATAACTGCAACAATTTTTTTAATATACATTATAATAGGTGTTGATATAATAGTTCGTCTGTAAAGCTTTCGCGAAAGCGCCTCCAATCTTTTTTAGTTCCCACATGGGTAAACCCTGCTTTTTCAAACAGCTTAATACTAGGCGTATTCTCCGCTCCAATATTGGCATATAACTGATGTAATTGCAAATGTTTTTTTGAATACCCTACAATTAAATGCAAGGCTTCAGCGCCATAACCATTGCCTCGATTTGCTTCATCTTCAATAAGGATACCTACTCCCGCTCGCTGATTAAGCGCATCAAAATCAAAAAGATCTACTAACCCTATAAGCTTATCTGTATCTCGATTACAAATCGCCAATCGGAGTTGTTTTACCTCATGAATATCGCGATGCGCATTTTCTACATATTCTTTGATGGTAAATAGAGAAAATGGGGTTTGAGTTTCACTTAGCTGCCACAAAAGCTCATCATTTTCAATACGATGAATATCCGTAATGTCTTTAGGCTCTAAAGCTCTTAAATATATATGTGCCCCTTCTAATGTTTGCATGACCACTCTCCTTTAAAAACCAACTCTGCTGGCCCCACTAAATATACTTCTTTGTATCCACTATTCATGGGCTTAAAGCGCACCTGCAATTGCCCGCCCTCAACTTTTAAATTAATATCTGTAGCCTTGGTTTTTCCTTCCTTGTGCATCGCCAAAGCAACAGCAGTCACTCCAGTGCCACAACTCAGAGTCTCATCTTCTACTCCGCGTTCATAGGTACGTACCGCAAATTGTGAATCGCCTAATTGATGTACAAAATTAATATTACTCCCCGCTTGCCCATACAATTCACTGTATCTAATGGCAGCGCCTTCAGTTTTTACATCTAAGGTTTTTAAATTCTCAGCCATCAGCACATGATGTGGCGATCCTGTATCTAAAAAGGTGTAATTGGCAGTTGATTTAATATCTAATACATCTTGCATTTTAAGGTGTACAATGCCACCTATAATTTGCGCTTCATGCATACCATCAATGGCTTCGAAGACAGTTTCTGTTTCTATAATGCCTATCGCTTTCGCGAAAGCGACCATACATCTACCTCCATTACCACACATACTGCTTTCCCTCCCATCTGCATTGTAATAGACCATCTTAAAATCTACTTTAGGATGCTCCTCCAAAAGAATCAACCCATCAGCACCCACACCAAACTTCCTATCACAAAGTTTTGCAATAAGAGCAGTATCGGATTTTGGAAAAAACTGCGATCTATTATCAATGATTACAAAATCGTTTCCAGTGCCTTGATATTTGTTGAAAGTGAATGTCATGATTCCCTTAAATTAACGACAAAAATAGGGATTTAGCATTTTTATTCCGTTGTTAAATCTCAGTTAAATCTAAAATGACAATACACTAAATTTTTAACTTTAACAGTTAATAGATGTAACCTTAAACTTAAATGAAAAAGACTATGAAAAAACTAGCAAGTTTATTTGCCGTTTCTTTATTTGCCGGAGCAATTACCTTAGGAGCTTACAAATTATTTATTGAAGAAAAACCAGCTGAGCCTATTACAATTACTCAGTCGATCCCTAGCCCCACAACAATTCCTGTTTCTTACGGAAATCTGGCCAGCGCAACAAATATTGATTTTACCGAAGCTGCTGAAAAAACACTCCATGGCGTTGTGCACGTAAAGAATGTACAGGAATATGTACGTCCTAGAAATATGATGGAATACCTAAGAGGTGGCGGTCAGCAAGGTCGTGGAATCGTGGGTGCCGGAAGTGGAGTAATCATTTCTGCCGATGGATTTATTATCACAAATAATCACGTGATTGACGGCGCTTCTGAGGTTGAAGTAACTTTAAACGACAACCGAAAATACACTGCCGAAATAATTGGAAGTGATGTCACTGCAGATATCGCCCTTCTAAAAATTAAAGACGATCAAGATTTTCCTTATATCACTTTTGGAGATAGTGATGCTGCAAAAGTTGGAGAATGGGTACTCGCTGTTGGAAATCCCTTCAACTTGACATCTACAGTCACCGCTGGAATCATCTCTGCAAAAGCAAGAGATATTGACGAAACAGATATGAATGTTCAGTCCTTTATTCAAACAGATGCTGCTATCAATCCCGGAAACAGCGGTGGTGCTCTGGTAAATACTAATGGAGAACTAATTGGCATTAATACTGCAATTACTTCCCAAACTGGCTCATATGTAGGCTATGCATTTGCCGTTCCTTCTAATAATGCACGAAAGATTGTCAATGATATTATGGAATTTGGCAGCGTTCAAAATGGAATCCTTGGAGTTCAGGGAGGTTCGTTGACACCAGATTTGATCAACCAACTCGACCTACCTACTTCTGAAGGGGTATATATTAGTGGTGTGGAATTAGGGAGTGGCGCTGAAAAAGCAGGCGTTCAACAAGGAGATATCATCACCATGGTCGATGACATCAAGGTCAATAAATTTTCTGACCTTACTGGGTATGTAAATACTAAACGCCCAAATGACGTTGTACAAGTGAGTGTGCTCAGAGAAAATAGCGAACTCATGCTTCCTGTAACTTTGTTCAAATCCTCAGCCTTCAAACTCAACCGCTTGGGAATTGAAGTTCGCAATGCCACAGACCGAGATCTTAGCATATTTAAAGCCAAGAATGGGGTAGTGATAAGCAAGCTCATCAATCCAGAGATGCGTGTTTACAAAAACCTTGTAGGAGCAATAATCGCAGAAATTGATGATGAACAAGTCAGTAACGTGAATGATGTAGAACGCCTTATGAGTTCAAAAAATGACAGCGACCCAATAAGTATAGTAGTGTATGACCGCAAAGGAGAGCGCAACCGTTTTATCTTTAGCGATTAATATTAATTACATAAGGAATGGCTTTTGTCGCAATTTCGCGAAAGCAAAAAAGCCTATCTTAAAAATCTATAAAATACCCTTTCAACTGAAGGGGTATTTTTTTTGCCAAAAACCGTTACGAAAACGATTGAAATATATACTTTTGCCGAAAATTTAAACAGTTGCATTTGCAAATAAATTGTAAAGCAACAACATAAACAACACGACACCTTACCATTATGGCTAAGCACGACACTTACGAAAAAGAACTCGCTTTTCAAGCAGACAGACGACGAGCTACCGTTGCCTTCATTAAAATTGTGAGCGACCTTTGGTACGATAACTCTATCGAACTTGTAATTTTTAGAAACCAATTGATTGACAGAAATGTTAGCGAAATTCTAGACTTGCATGAATATGCAGGCGCTTTTGTTCAAAAACCTATTTCTATTTTTGACAGCGTTGAAATCGCTCAAGCAATTAAACAACTTGACATGCCACCAGCAAAACTGGACATTGGAAAACTCACCTATGAGTACCATATGGAGCCGGGAGATGTAAATGCCAATAGTTTTGTTGCAAAAAAATTAAAAGGAGCCGAAGACTCAGGCGAAATCGAACCTAAGGATGTTATACTTTATGGTTTTGGTCGTATTGGTCGTCTTGTTGCTCGTGAATTAATGACGCGCACAGGAAAAGGAAGCCAACTACGCCTTAGAGCCATCGTAACACGTGGAAAGATTGACGCTACTGTACTCGAAAAAAGAGCCTCTTTATTAAAGAGTGATTCAGTACACGGAGATTTTGCTGGGACTGTATCTGTAGATCTAGAAAATGAGTCTTTAATCATTAATGGAACTACTGTTCGCATCATAAGCGCAAACGCCCCAGAAGATATTGACTATACGCAGTATGATATTAGTGAAGCACTAGTTATTGATAACACAGGAGCTTTTAGAGATAAGGAAGCTTTAAGTCGTCACCTTTTAAGCAAAGGTGTCGAAAAAGTATTACTTACAGCTCCAGGAAAAGGGATTCCAAATATCGTTCATGGAGTTAACCATTTAGAAAATGATCCTGACAGCATCGATATTTTCTCTGCTGCATCCTGTACCACCAATGCTATAACTCCGATTCTAAAAGCTATTGATGAAACTTTAGGTGTCAATTCTGGACATTTAGAAACAATTCATGCATATACCAATGATCAAAACTTGGTAGACAATATGCACAGTAAATACCGAAGAGGTCGCGCCGCTGCTTTAAACATGGTAATCACCGAAACGGGAGCTGGAGCTGCTGTTAGTAAAGCCCTTCCCTCTTTTGAAGGAAAGCTTACCTCAAATGCGATTCGTGTACCAGTACCTAATGGATCACTGGCCATCTTAAGCCTTGATCTTGAAAAGCCTACTTCTGTAGATGGTTTAAATACCATCATGAAGAAATATGCTTTAGAAGGTAACTTAGTAGAGCAAATAAAATATTCTATTGACAACGAACTTGTATCAAGTGATATCGTAGGTTCTTCTGCCCCGAGTATTTATGACAGTAACGCTACTATTGTTCGTTCTGACGGGAAGAATGCGGTTATCTATATCTGGTACGATAATGAATATGGCTATAGCCATCAGGTAATCCGCCTTGCAAAATACATTGCCAAAGTAAGACGTTTTACTTATTACTAGGCCTCTAATTTTTATATACAAAAGCCCGTCACTGACATGACGGGCTTTTTATTTTTTATCTTTTTTGGCATTCAAATGATCCAAGAGGTCTTTTTAAACGTATCTAATTCATCCAAATCTCTTATTTTTGCGGCCTGCTCTACAATATGCACTACGCACCATCGTTTAAATCACATAACACTAACACGCCCAAATATTATGAGAAAAAGTACCCTTCTCCTAACCGTATGCCTTTCCCTTTCTTGCTTTGTGCTTCAAGCTCAAACACCGGCAGCCACTCCTGAAGCTCAAGGTCCACAAACCCTCAGCGATCAACTCACCGAAATAATTGCCAAATCGGGAAACTATAGAAACAATGGCAAAGTCTATGAGGTTGTTGAAAAATACAAACTCAACCAACTCAACACCAATATCACAAAACGTATAGATGGTTTGCAACAAGAGATCACTACGCTCAATGGTGAAATCGAAATTCAAAAAGCTGAGATTGCATCCTTAACAGGAAAACTAGCAAATACAGAAAACACCTTAACAGAGACCAATAAGGAAAAAGATTCTATGAACTTTTTTGGAGCTCAAATGAGTAAGGGCTCATACCAAACAATGATGTGGGGAATTGCAGGAGCCTTATTGCTCGGACTATTACTCTTTATGTATAAATTTAAGAGTAGCAATACTATCACACATGAGGCACGTCACAAACTTGATGAAGTTGAAGCCGAGTTTGAAGAATACAGAAAAAAGGCTTTAGAAAAAGAACAAAAGCTAGGACGTCAATTACAAGACGAACGCAACAAGCTATTGAAAGCTTCTAAAGGTTAGAATACTGTTCCCAAAAGCTATAAGAAAAATCTGTACTTTCGAGTATAGATTTTTTTTTATGCATATACGCCAAGCCACTCTTGATGATCTCGACATACTCGTCCCTCTGTTTGATGGGTACCGACAATTTTACAAACAGGAATCAAATATAGAAGGAGCCCGTGCTTTTCTAGAGAAGAGACTAGGAAATAATGAGAGTGTGGTCTATATCGCATTTCTGCCCGATACCGTTCAGGCGGGTGCGAAATTACCCGAAAAGCAGATAGATACATCTCATCGAGAATTGGAATCAAATGAAAACCAAGCGGTGGGCTTTACCCAAATCTATCCGTTTTTCTCGTCTGTAAGTATGGAACCTATGCTTGTACTTAATGATTTGTATATTGCTCCTGGATTTAGAGGACAAGGAGTGGGCAGTGCCCTTATTGATTCTGTCAAAAATCTATGCCGCAACCTAGATCAAAAAGGGATTGCTTTACAAACTGCATACGACAATCCAGCTCAAAAATTATATGAGCGAGAAGGGTTTAAAAAAGACACAGATTTACAGTATTTTTGGCAGCTAGAATAATTGGTGATTTGAGAAGACCTTCGCGCTTCTTTTCCAAGCTATTCTTTTAACTTCTTAACTCAACGCCAGCCATGCGCATAGATATCATTACCGTTGTTCCAGATCTATTAAAAAGTCCTTTTGAGGCCTCTATAATGCAACGCTCTATTGCTAAAGGATTGGTTGAAGTACATTTTCACAATCTACGTGACTATGTTACTGACAATTATAAGCAAATTGATGATTACCAGTTTGGCGGTGGTGCCGGTATGGTGATGATGATTGAACCTATAGATAAATGCATCACAGACCTCAAGAGCCAAAGAGATTATGACGAGGTAATATATATGACTCCAGATGGAGAAACCTTGAATCAAGCCATGGCTAATACACTTTCTCTTAAAGGAAATATTATTATCCTTTGCGGACATTACAAAGGAGTAGATCAACGTGTACGAGATCATTTTATCACCAAGGAAATATCCATCGGTGACTATGTATTAAGTGGTGGCGAATTAGGAGCCTTGATCTTATGTGACGCTATCATCCGACTTATTCCAGGAGTACTAGGAAATGAAACTTCGGCTTTAACTGATAGCTTCCAAGATGGATTACTCGCCCCTCCTATTTACACACGTCCGGCCGAGTACAAAGGATGGAAAGTTCCTGAGATATTGACAAGTGGCAATTTTCCAAAAATAGAAGCATGGCGGGAAGAGCAAGCTTATAAACATACTAAGGAAAGACGACCTGATTTATTGGGAGATGATTAAATATACAACTGTTTATTACCTCTATAGCATCGCTTAATCTATCTTTCTTTCCCAAACACTATACTTTCTTAGCTGATTTTGCTTAAGCTGTCGCGAAATTGCTATGTAATAACCCCATGTTAGAAAATAAAAAAGCCTCTTCATGACGAAGAGGCTTTTCTTATTCTATTAATTGATAAGACTTACTGATTCATAGAAATCAGGAATTCTTCATTATTTCTTGTTGCTTTGATACGATCACTCATGAATTCCATAGCCTCCACAGGGTTCATATCGGCAAGGTACTTACGTAACACCCATAGACGCTGCGTTGTATCTTTAGAATGTAAAAGATCATCACGACGCGTACTTGAAGAAGTAAGATCGATAGCTGGGAAAATACGACGGTTCGAAATATTACGGTCCAGTTGTAGTTCCATGTTACCGGTTCCTTTAAATTCTTCAAAGATTACCTCATCCATTTTCGATCCAGTCTCTGTTAAAGCTGTAGCGATTATAGTTAGAGAACCTCCATTTTCTATATTACGTGCCGCTCCAAAGAAACGTTTTGGTTTGTGAAGAGCATTGGCATCTACACCTCCAGAAAGTATCTTTCCAGATGCTGGTTGCACCGTGTTATAGGCTCTAGCTAAACGTGTAATTGAATCTAAAAGAATCACAACATCATGACCACATTCTACAAGGCGTTTTGCCTTTTCAAGAACGATATTGGCCACTTTTACGTGTTCGTGAGCTTCTTTATCAAAAGTAGAAGCAACTACTTCACCTTTAACATTACGTTGCATATCTGTAACTTCCTCAGGACGTTCATCAATAAGAAGGATCATCTGATATACTTCTGGGTGGTTAGCGGCGATAGCATTGGCCACATCCTTTAAAAGCATGGTTTTACCCGTCTTAGGTTGTGATACGATCATTCCACGTTGTCCTTTCCCAATAGGAGCAAACATATCCATCACACGAGTCGAAATACTCGACTGGCGCTCGGCTATATTAAATTTTTCTGTTGGAAATAATGGAGTCAGGTGCTCAAAACTAACGCGATCTCTCACGATGTTTGGACTTAATCCATTGATTTGACTCACTTTTATTAATGGGAAATACTTCTCTCCTTCTTTTGGAGGTCGAATCACACCTAATACTGTATCTCCAGTTTTCAAACCGAACAAACGGATTTGAGATTGTGATACATAAATATCATCAGGAGATGATAGGTAGTTATAGTCAGAAGAACGCAAAAAGCCATAGCCATCTTGCATGATATCTAAAACACCTTCACTTTCGATGATGCCTTCAAACTCATAATCTGGTTCGCGATATCTATTTCTATTGTCTTTATTTCCGTTATTCCCGTGTGTATTACCGTCTTTCCCGCGGTTTGTATTGCGAGTATTCTGGTTACGGTTGTTATTGTCGCGTTTTGGATTGCCGCCTTGGCGACTATCTCTTTGCTTAGAATCATTTCCTTTATCAGGACGATTCTTATCGTTGTTTTGCTTACGAGGTTCACGAGGCTCACGAGCTTCGCGCTTATCCCCTTGTGCTTCTCTTTTTACAGGAGCAGGCTTCGATGATGATGAACCTTCGGCGCTATCCTTCTTTTCATCAGGTTTTGCTTTGGCAACATCTTCTCTACGAGGAGGCCTTGGAGCACGCTCGCGATTCCCTTGTGGTTTTGGAGCGTGTTTCGGTTTAGCGGTGTCATCCTTTTGTGTTTCCTTTTCCGGAGCTGCCTTGACAGGAGCTTCTGTTTTAGGAGCATCTGGCACCACGGCTTTCACCGCAGCAGGATTTGCTGCTTGAACGTCTAAGATCTTGTACACAAGGTCCAATTTCTTAAGGGTTCTATATTTAGGTACATTAATACCTTTTGCTATTTCCTGTAACTCAGGAAGCTTTTTTGTCTTTAAATCTGAAATCTCGAACATCTAGTAACTAGAGTGAATTAATACTGAATTGTGATGGTAATTTATTGAAAGAAGAAATTCAATAAAACTTTGTAAAGATAAGTAACAAGCGGAGAGCTTTTTACTACCTTACTATGCAATGATACAATTTTATTTTCAATGTTTTCCAAGCATTATCATAAAAGAACCTTATTTTTGCTATCCTTAATCAGAATACAAACAATGATTCAGCGAATTCAAACCATATATTTAGTACTCGCAGCGGGAGCTTCCATGGGACTACCCTTCCTTGTTTCATTATTTAATGATGAAAATGGAAATGCAGTTTGGGCTCAGGATAATTTGTTATATCTTGGTCTTTTCGGAGGAAGTGGATTGCTTTCTTTGATAACTATGTTCTTATACAAAAACAGACAGCACCAATTTGTTTTGGGCCGTTTGAACATCATATTAAACTTTGTTTTATTAGGTGTATTGGTATATCAATCACAAATCTTATCCGGAGGGACGGCGGTCCTTGAGAAGGGTATTGGGATGATCATTCCACTTGTTTCTATCGTTTTAATTGCTTTAGCTAATAAAGCAATCAAGCGCGATGAAGATCTCGTAAAATCTGTCGATCGATTACGATAGACCTATAACTCTTAGTTTATTAGTGCGTAAAGCCCCCTCTCTTTTTGATTGGGGGCTTTTCTTTTGAAATCGAAACTGAAATCGATACTTAAGATGACGACGATGATGAAGCTGAAATAACTAATGGGCTAATTCTAAAATCATTCAGAAACGCTTGTAAAATTACTTCGATAAAACATGCATTGGAGTAACAACAGTCTATAATATTTGATTCTCCCTTAAGAGTTGTTTTCTCAGAACATTATATTTTAAGTCCTTTGGTGAAACATCATATTTACTGCAAATTGCTGCTGCAGTACCTACTGAATGACCTAGAATCATGAACACTGGCTCCATCCTTATAGAGCCATAAGCGACATGAGAAGATGATAAACAAATTGGAACGAACAAATTGGAACATTGACTTTTTCTAGGTACTAATGCATCATAGTCTATTTGGTAATTTCCCATTTTTTTATAAAAATGACCTTCCTCCAATACTTTACCATTTAAAACAATTCTTTGTACTACATGAGAATCAATTGCATAAGTCCCATAACCAATACTTTTTTTAGCATTTTTTGCGCCCGAACAATTCTGCTCAGTCATGACATAATCCCCGATCATTCTTCTCGATTCTCTTATGTAAAGTTGAGGAGGGAAATTTTCATTGTTAGTAAATTCATCCTTAGCAAAACCCCATCTTGAAACTTCGTTTTTCAATACAGAAGGCACTCTTTCGTCATTTTGCAAAAACCAAATTAATCCAATTGTAAATGATTTGTGTAATCTCTCAATTTCTATTCGTTCCTTGTAACTACCATTTACCCAGCCTTCATTACCGCCAACGAAATCAATCCCATTGGTATCAGTTTTAAAATTTGGCATAGGTGTAATAGTAAATATATTTTTTAACTTGATAGTAGTTGTATCTTTTTGAATACGTCGTATTAGGTATTCATACATAAGTGGATTGTAATCTTTGGGTTTTTTGATTTCCTTTCTATTCTCAAGGTAATCCGTAAGCGTTAATCTATAGCAATATGCTTGGATTTTTGATGCGACCGATTCATCATCTACATCATTGCCATCATTGAGATATGGCAATAGACCAGAAGCTGGTACACCTTTCACAATGTAAGGATCAATAGTTGTACTATCCTTTACTACTGGATAATTTCTCAAATGGTCAAAACCAGCATAATTCTCATCGTAAGTTTCTTTTGATTCTCGCTGAACCGTAAAGGCAACATCAGATAAAGCCATAAGATCTCCACCATAGGACGCATCAATAAAATTTTCAGCAGACAAGGAATCGCCTGTCTGCAGTACAATTCTCTCTATTTTGTTATCATATTTTATTACACTTTCAATAGGTGAATTATATTTTATAGCCACGTTTTCCTCTAACAACATACTATTAAAAACTTGGCGAGCAATATTAGATTCAAAAACCCATTGCATTTTCATCTCATCATTTTTTCCACTATAGGTCCTTTCTTTAGAGCGATCGAAATATGAACTTCTATCTTCATATTTCCACAATTCCGGCTTTAAATATTCATTATAAATTCGATTATAAAACTCTTTGGAAATCCCTCCAACATGTTCATATGAATTCAAATCAGTCGCTGTCAAGCCAGAGGTGGTTAAACCTCCTAAGTGATTGTTTTCTGATATTATTAAAACACTTACTCCGTTTCTGGCGGCCGAAATGGCGGCCGTGATTGCGGCACTAGAGTTACCATAAACAATAACATCATAATCATGCGTTCCTAATGTGATATCTGTATTGTATTGATGATCAGAACATCCATAGGTAAAAATCAAGACCGCAATTATTAATATCTTTCTTATCATTATATCTCATTTATTACAACAGTAGCTTATACACAAGTACGCCCATTTCGCGGAATTATCACAATGATTGCCCAAAAAAATATAGCAGCTCATATTTCAATTTCATAATTACGTTTCAAAATTCCCAAACTATAAAAAAAAGCCTCTTGATTTCTCAAGAGGCTTTCTATATTAAAATAAGAATTAGGAATTACTTCCCTCCTTCCATTTTCGCTTTCAATGCAGCAAGTGCTTCGTTTGCATCTCCTAATGTTGGCTTAGACTCATCTGATTGAGCTTTAGCTTTCTTAGCAGCTTGTTTAACGATTTTTGCTTCTTCTTCTTTGTGCACTACCATGTGAGAGGCAACAACACGTTTGAAGTCTTTATTGAATTCAATAACTTGGAATTCTGCTTCTTCTCCTTTTCCAAGTTTAGACCCGTCTTCTTTTTCAAGGTGACGTGTTGGAATGAATGCAGTGATATCCTCGTTAAAGTCAATCGTAGCTCCTTTATCAACAATTTCAGTAACTGCTGCTGTGTGTTTAGAACCTACAGCAAATTCAGCTTCATACTTGTCCCAAGGGTTATCTTCGATCTGTTTGTGACCTAAACTCAACTTACGTCCTTCAACATCTAATTCAAGAACAACAACCTCAAGTGTATCACCTACGTTACAGAATTCTGATGGGTGCTTGATTTTCTTAGTCCAAGAAAGATCTGAGATGTAAATCAATCCATCAATACCTTCTTCAAGTTCTACAAATACACCAAAGTTTGTGAAGTTACGCACAATACCTTTGTGACGTGAAGCCACTGGGTATTTAGTAGTAATATCTGTCCAAGGATCTTGTGATAATTGTTTGATACCAAGACTCATCTTACGATCTTCACGATCTAAAGTAAGAATCTGAGCTTCTACGATATCGCCAACTTTCACGAAATCTTGAGCACTACGTAAGTGTGTAGACCAAGACATTTCAGAAACGTGGATCAATCCTTCAACTCCTTCTGATACTTCGATAAATGCACCGTAATCTGCGATTACTACAACTTTACCTTTAACGTTATCACCAACTTTTACTTCTTCCCCTAGAGCTTCCCATGGATGCTTGCTAAGTTGTTTAAGACCTAATTGGATACGAGTTTTATCCTCATCAAAATCAAGGATTACAACGTTTAATTTCTGATCAAGCTCAACGATTTCGTTCGGGTGGTTGATACGAGACCAAGAAAGGTCAGTAATGTGTACCAATCCATCAACACCTCCAAGATCAACAAATACTCCGTAAGACGTGATATTTTTAACCACACCTTCAAGTACTTGACCTTTTTCAAGCTGCCCGATGATTTCTTTTTTCTGCTCTTCGATATCTGCTTCGATAAGCGCTTTGTGAGAGACTACAACGTTTTTAAATTCTTGGTTGATTTTCACAACTTTGAATTCCATTGTTTTATTTACATACTGATCGTAATCACGAATAGGCTTCACATCAATTTGTGAACCTGGTAAGAATGCTTCGATTCCGAAAACGTCAACGATCATTCCTCCTTTAGTACGTGCTTTTACGAATCCGTTTACGATAGTACCTTCATCATGAGCAGCGTTTACACGATCCCAAGCCTTGATTACACGAGCCTTACGGTGTGATAAAATCAATTGCCCAGTTGCATCTTCACGTATGTCGATAAGTACTTCTACTGTATCACCTACTTTAAGATCTGGATTGTAACGGAACTCATTTAATGAGATAACACCTTCAGATTTTGCATTGATGTCAATAATTGCATCACGATCTGTAATGTTAATTACAGTACCATCAACAACTTCGTCATTAAGCGTATCAACAAAATTTAAAGCTACTAAAGCTTCAAACTCTTCCAATTGCTTGTCATCAACAGTGTCAATTCCTTCTTCGTATTTCTCCCAGTTAAATTCTTTTAAGAATTTTTCTGGATTTTCTTGAGCAGGAGATTGCTCAACTACTGGCGCTGCAGTTGCAGCTGCCGTTTCCTCTACTGCTACTTCGGCAGTTTCTGGATTTTTTGTTTCTTCAGCCATTTGCTAAAATTACATCTGTAGAAAAACCTAAGTCTATCTAAAGATGGGGTTTGTATTTTACGCTTTCGCGAAAGCTCTATAAACCACAAAACCGTAAAAGGGTTTGTTTTGTTTTTATAAATACCTCTATGGCGGCTTTCAAAGGTTGCCAAAAAGGAGTGCAAAAGTACGCATTGTTTTCTATTTATCAAAAGGATTTACTTAAGAAAATAGCTCTTGCCAATCCGCTATTAAGGCGTAACTTTCCGTCTCTAAAATAAAACAGTCTATGACCCCATGGCATTTATACCTTATGGCCGCAATGTATATCGTTGCTGGCCTGATGCATTTTATCAAACCACGAGCATACACATCCATCATGCCTCGCTATATTCCAGCTCCAAAAAGCATGGTGTTTCTGAGTGGCCTCGCAGAAGTTATCCTTGGAGTTGGCTGCATTTTTGTCACGACAAGAACCTTATCATTATGGGGGATTATTCTCATGCTTATCGCCTTCCTCCCTGTTCATATTGATATGCTCTCTAATGAAAAAATAAAGAAAAAAGTACCGGCTTGGTTTATTTGGCTCCGCCTACCTATGCAATTTGGTTTGATGTACTGGGCCTATTTTTATCTCTAAGACATGTCCTTATTTTCTCAGCATCCCATTAAATTAGACCTTCCAGGAGCAGACGTCACCTATTATCCTGATTTTTTTTCACCCGAAGAAGCGGCAATTTATTTTGAGACACTTCTTAAAGAAACACCTTGGCAGCAAGACGATATTAAGGTTTTTGGGAAAGTACATCCGCAACCTCGGCTTACGGCCCTTTACGCATCTAATAACCAACCATACTCCTACTCCAATATTAGTATGCATCCTCAACAGTTTACTTTCGCTTTAAGCGAAATAAAAAAACGAATTGAAGCAACCGTTTCACATAATTTTACGACCTGTCTCCTCAATTTATACAGAGATGGCAAAGACAGTAATGGGTGGCACTCAGATGATGAGAAGGAACTAGGTCCCAATCCGGTAATCGCCTCCCTAAGTCTGGGATCTTCACGGATCTTTAAGTTTAGAGAAAAGGCAAATACAAAAAATGTCCATAAAATAGCCCTAGCACCAGGAAGCCTTCTTCTTATGAAAGAGCGTACCCAACATCTGTGGCAGCATCAGATTCCTAAAACATCAAAACCCACGGGAAAGAGAATTAACTTAACTTTTCGTATTATCACTGAGGAACACTAGGAAGCAAAAGTGCCCACTATTGCTTTAGGCATTTTACTTATAATGAATACATTGATTAAAAAAACCCATGAAGTATCATGGGTTTTTTATTTAGGGATGAAAAGGGCTAATTCTCATTTAACTTCGTCAAGAATTTTTTATCGTTAACCACGAAGTACTTTAAAAAAGTGCGAGCAGTTTACTCGCACTTAGGCTCCAGTTTAGGGGTGAAAGCCGTAGTCATAAAAGTTCCAGGAAGTACAGCGTATTTTGAGTTTAAGGGGGGTAACTCGCATGCGCACTTAATATTGACTTCCCGGAACATAAAGGAAACTTATATTAGGGTATAAGCGCCTGTGTATTGTTTTTTCCTTGATTATGGCCAACCATTTAATCAAAATGAAAAATTTGTTAATCAGAAAAAGTTCAAAGCAAAAGAGGTGCTGAAATATTAAAAAATTCGCTACCACAAAATGCATATAGCTCTGATGGTAAATGAAATTTTCTAAGTGAATGCTTCACAGCAAACGATAATTAAAATCGACAGTATTAACATTCACAAGCCAACAACTAATCTTAAAACCAAAAAAAATTATCAGCACCTCTAATTTTTTACGAAAACATCACTCTTAATTAACAGCTGCAAAACTATGCATGCATAGCAAATTACTTCTTGTATTTTTTTAAGTAAAAATTGTACAAATTTCGTAACTTACTGAAAATTAGTCTTACTACATCGTTTGCGTAAATTTTACTGCAAAAAAAAGAACCTTGTAAGAAACTAAAGTAACTTACAAATGCAGAGATTAAGTCTTCGAGATATTTTCCTAGTAAAGCAGATTACTCGTGATAAAACGAGTAAAGAAACTGCCAATCGCAACTATTTTGAAATTATCTTCATCATTTCTGGAAGAGGTAAGCTTTTTGTAAACGAGTTTATCATTCGTTATGAAAAAGGAGATATTTTCTTGATAGCACCAAAAGACCAACATCATTTTGAGATTGACGAAGAAACTACATTCTGCCACTTTCAATTTACCGAGCTGCTTTTTTCAAGTCGGATGAACCTCCCCGACCGCTCCTATTGGTTACATCGTATTGAACATATAATCCATCACCCTAATTTATTACCTGGTGACGCTATACGTGACGAAAATGATAGGCAACTTATTTGGCACATACATAAGGTCATCCTTCAAGAATATGAGGCAGAAAAGGAGTTTTACAAACACAATATTTCTAATATGGTGAGTACGACACTGAGTATCATTGCGCGCAATATCATTAGAGATTTTGCTCCTTTAATGAAAAAGGGCAAAGACACCCATGCAACCATAGACGAAATCCTCTCCTATATTAGACAGCACGTTTACGAGACTGATTTGATGAAAATAAGCGCTATGGCTAAAAAGTTTCACATGACAAACAGTGCACTGAGCGCATATTTTAAGAAAAAAACAGGAGAATCTTTACATCATTATATTTTAATGTATAAGCTCCACCTAGTTAAATATAGGTTGATGAATACCGATTTTACAGTTTCTGAAATTGCCTATCAATTAGGGTTTACGGATGAAAGCCATCTCACTCGTATTTTTAAGAAATACAATGATCTCACCCCTAAACAATACAAACAAAAAGATCATTCCGATGATGAAATCGCAGGTCTAGAAAAAAAAATCTAACCTAAAATATCATTGAGAAGCGCAGCAAGACGAAGTCCGCCTTTTTGTAATTGTCCTTTTAATGTGCCAAAATATTCATACATATATGAATATCCCAGTTGCTCACCTTTCTTAATATTGGCATACACATCTTTTACAAGTTGGCGAGAATCTTCCATCCAATCATAATGTGTTCCTTCTTGAATCGCCTTTTGTTGTCTTTTATTAAGCGTAGGCATAGCGGCTGCAAGTTCTGTATACGACATATCGTAGTTTTCAATCATGGAGGTATCCCATACTCTGTGTAAATTTGTTCCTTGACCAAACCACTGAACCTGAAAATCATTCCCTCCTTTATCTGCTCCAATACCTGTATGCATCGGCTGATGTAAATCTCCTATAAAGTGAACAAGCAACTTGAGATTAAAGACTTTATCTGCTTTAGAGCTATTGGGGTTTTTCAAGACAGCGATACAATGATCAATCCCTTGCATTAAATCCCCTCTTTCACTTTTAGGATGCTCTTCATATTTTTTATCAAAAGGTACATTTACATAATGCCAAGGTCCGTACGGCCTATAAGTTTCATCACTTTTTATCTCATCTGCGTAGGTGGATATTTCTGCTAAAGAAGCACCATCCAATAATTTTTCAATATTCTTCTTTGCACGATTCGACAAGTGTTGATCGGCGATATGAGCAGTCGCACGATGCCCAGTCTTGCCCCAATCATAATCAGAGGCTGTCAAAAGTGAAGAAGTCAATATTAAGAAGCAAAAAAGAAGGAGGCGCATAGTTGTCTATTTTTTTTGTAAAGATACTAGAGGTGTAGATAAAGTTGCTCATTCTCTAGTTAAAAAAATATTCAAATTTTTCCCAAACTTGCAGTTCCACCCAGTTAGCACACAGCTTTTGAACTGCAATGAAAGTCACATAAACGGTGTCAATTTGTTGTAACTTGCTTTAAATTTTGAACTTGGCATATAATTTGTCTCCTACATTGCGTTATCAATTAAAATCTTTGCTATCAAAGTAACCCCGCCTATGAAAAAGTTTGCTATTCTTTTTAGCCTTATTTCTTTTAGTGTTTTTGGTCAATTACCCTTTAATGACGTTCAAAGTTCAGATGTAAAAATCAATACTTTTGTCTATGGCACTTTCGTGAAAGCTGCCGCCCCTTCAAACATTTTGGCGATCATCATTCCAGGTTCAGGAGCCACCGATCGCAATGGCAATAGTCAAATGACGCGTAATAATGCCTATAGCAAACTCGCAGATGGTCTTGCAAAGAATGGTATTGCTAGTTTTAGATATGATAAACGCATCATTACTTTAATGAAGAAAAATGCCTTACAAGAAAACAAATTGCGATTTGATAATTTTATAGAAGATGCTATAACAGCAGCTCAATATTATATTGATAAAGGTCAGTATACTTCTATCTATTTCATCGGTCACGACCAAGGTTCCTTAGTAGGTATGATTGCTGCGCAGAAAGTAAATGTTCAGGGTTTTATTTCACTTTGCGGAGCAGGACAGTCAATCGACAAGACTATTTTAAGTCAGATTGATCTACAAATGCCCGATTTAAAAGAGAGCGCTGAAGCTTCCTTTACTACACTTAAAGAAAAAGGAGAGGTTAAAGACTTCAATCCTGCGCTCGCTTCCATTTTCAGACCAGATGTACAACCTTTTATGGCCAGTTGGATGCTGTATAATCCTCGACGAGAGATTCGGAAATTGAAGATTCCTACACTTATTATTGGCGGCTCGAAAGATTTACAAGTTTCAGTGGCAGAAGCAGAAACCCTTAAAAAAGCAAAGGCCGATGCTGAACTTCTCATCATTGAGAATATGAATCATGTATTATTTAATATTCAAGGTGACAAGCTTGAAAACTCCAAATCATACAATGAAACGGGACGTACCATTATGCCAGAAGTCGTAGATGGTATTTCGCGCTTTATGAAGCAGTAAGTGTAATTCATTTTTCATTCTTAATAAGAAGGGCTTAGTATAACTATCTTCGTTACATCTAAAATTAACTTTCGTTAACCTTCTCAGGCTACCTATTCTAAGTGATTTTTATATTTTTGTCAAAACTAATTTATTCTACATGAAAAAAATCCTATCGATTCTTAGTATTGGATTGTTCCTTGTGGCCTGTGGGCCAAAAGCGGCCATTACACAAAAAACTACTATTGAAGCAACCATTGACATCGCCAATGTGGTAGATGATAAAATAGTCGTGAGCATTACTCCAGCTAGCTTCAATACTGAAAGTACAATCTTTTATATGCCAGAAACTGTTCCTGGCACCTATAGTGATGATGATTATGGAAAATTTATAGAAAACGTAGAAGCTTTTGATGCCGCTGGATCCGAGTTAGTAGTTACCAAACTCACCGACAACACTTGGGAAATTCCAGCCGCAAAAAAAATAGCTAAGCTTACCTATCTCGTCAACGATACTTTTGATATTGAAAGCACTCATGACCTTTTCTCTCCAGCAGGAACAAACATTGATGCTGGAAATCAGTTTATGCTCAATCTCCATGGGATAATAGGTTATTTTCAAGGTCAAACGGAAATGCAACATACGCTTGCTATCAAACATCCTTCTGACTTAGTCGCGAGTACTTCTATGTCTAGATCAACGCTCTCTACCCCAGTTACAGCAGATACAGATCTTTTTACAGCTAGTCGGTACTTTGAGGTTATTGATAATCCAATCATGTATAACAAACCCAATCGGGAAGTATTTATTGTAGGCGGAGTAGAAATTGAACTCAGTGTTTACAGTCCAAGTGGTAATACCAAAGCCAGTGACCTTCGCCCTAATGTAGAGCGAATGATCAAGGGACAAATGGACTATTTGGGAGATTTAGAAACTACAAATCGCTACAGTATTCTTATCTACTTATCTTCTATGACAGAAACAGACGCTCAAGGTTTTGGAGCTCTAGAGCATCATACGTCTACAGTTGTAGTATTACCTGATGGTATGCCACAAGAAAGAATTGACGCAGCGATAGTTGATATCGTTTCTCATGAGTTCTTCCATATAGTTACACCCCTCAATGTTCATTCAGAAGAGATTCATAGTTTTAAGTATAACGATCCCGTAATGAGTAAGCACTTATGGATGTACGAGGGTATAACAGAATACTTTGCACAACATTTTCAAGTACATGAAGGATTAACTGACGCTCCTACTTTTTACAATACACTACTTGGTAAAATGAATAGTGCCAAGTCTTACGATGAAAGTATTCCTTTTACTGTAATGAGTGAGAAGGTTTTAGAAAAACCTTATTCAGATTATTATGTTCATGTGTATGACAGAGGTGCTCTTATAGGCATGTGTATGGATATTATCATGAGAGAACAAAGCAACGGAGAACGTGGTGTTTTGAGTTTGATGAAAGCTCTTTCAGCCAAATATGGAAAGACACGACCTTTTGAAGATGATAAGATTATTGATGAAATAACGGCAATGACGTATCCTGAAGTTGGTCAATTTTTTAAAGACCACGTTCAAGGGTCTGTTCCTATTGATTACAGTAAGTATTTGGCTAAAGTTGGAATCGAAGTAAGTTCTGAAATTAAGAATGTTGGATATTTCCTTGATGGTAATCAGCCGTTTATTAGTGCAAGACAAGCCGAAGATGAGGTATTTATTATTCCAGGCTTAGAACTTCATTCTTTCTTTCAGGAAATGGGGATTCAAGGAGGGGATGTGATAGTTAGCATCAATGATAAGACTTATGGCGTTGCAAATGTTTATGATCTCATCTCTGATCCTAACGACTGGAAAATAGGAGACCCAATCACTTTTGTTGTTAAACGAGATGGCGACTTATTAACCCTTAAGGGAGAAGTATCACAGCCAAAAGGTAAAAAGCCATCACTTACTGAACTTCAATATTTTACAGATAGCAAAGAGTTACGCACACGTAATAGTTGGCTAAAAGGTTCTTAAATAAATCTTAAAGCCCATTTTTCAAGAAGGTATTTTTCTACATTCGTTATTCTCAACCAGAATACATGCATAGAAAAATACCTTTTTTATTTCTAGTGTTTTGTTTTTATATAGCTTCAGCCCAACAAAAAGAGGTTGTTGTAAAATATATTGACTCCCCCATTACGGTAGATGCCTTATTAGATGAAGTCGCTTGGAGCCAAGCAGAACCTGCTAAAGACTTTTGGCAGTACTTCCCAACAGATACTATTCAAGCCAAGAACCAGTCGGAAATCCGAATGCTTTTTGACGATGAAAGCTTGTATATAGGAATTAAAGTCTATTCACAAGGCAATGACTATGTTGTCCCTTCTTTAAGAAGAGATTTTCGCGCAGGCGGAAGTGATAATATCACCCTTATGTTTGACACCTTTAACGATGGCAACAATGCCTTCCTTTTTGGATCAAATCCAGAGGGTGTACTCAGAGAGGCCTTAGTATCAGGAGGTGGAAAAGAGATTCGTGGCTTTACGACGAGTTGGGACACTAAATGGCAAGGAAAAACCAAACAATATGAAGGTTATTACATCTGTGAATGGGCCATTCCGTTGTCTGCTTTTAAATATCGAGCTGGAGAGACTAAATGGCGGTTCAATTCTTATCAGTTTGATACCCAAGGAAATGAGCGTAATACTTGGATTAACATTCCACAAAATCAATTTATATTCAATCTCGCCTATATGGGCGACATGGTCTTTGAAAAACCTTTGGGGAGTCCGCGAAGTCCTATCTCATTAATACCTTTCATCAATACCTTTGTTGGAAAAGATTACGAGAATGATGAAAATCTCAGTGACTTTAAAGTGGGTGGAGATGCAAAATTTACCATTGGCAATAGCTTAAACCTAGACGTAACCGTCAATCCTGATTTTTCACAGGTTGAAGTCGACCAACAAGTTACAAATCTGACTCGTTTTGAAGTAAATCTTCCAGAAAGACGTCAATTTTTTATAGAAAATAGTGACCTATTCGCTGATTTTGGGAATTCTCGGGATGCCAATCCGTTTTTCTCTAGGCGAATAGGTATCGCTAAAGATACTAGTGACACCACTATTGAAAATAGTATAATTGCTGGAGCACGTTTAAGTGGAAAATTGAATAACAACTTTAGAATTGGACTATTAAGTGTACAAACGGCAAGTGATGATCGCAATGAAATAGGATCCAATAATAATACTGTATTGGCGCTGCAACACAAATTATTTAGTCGCTCTAATGTGAGTTTCCTTTTTGTAAATAGACAGAATACTGGAGACGAAGATTTTATTTCCAAAGAAGAAAGTTATAATCGAGTGATTGGAGTTGACTACAATCTTGCAAGTGCTGATAACACCTGGAATGGTAAATTTTACACCCACAAATCCTTCACTCCTGAAGCAAAGAGCAATGACATTTCTGCGGGAGCCGCCTTGCAATACAATAGTAATACTTGGCGAATTCGAGGGAGTGGACTATTTATTGGAGAAAACTTTAATAGTGATCTTGGGTTTATACGACGAACTGATATTTTCAAAATTGATCCTCAGATTGAACGCCTTATTTTCCCGAAGAAAGGTATTATTAACAGACATACGATAGGTGTTACTCCTATAGTTACATGGAGACCTTCTTTGGATTTTCAAAATTCAGACTATACGATAATTTCGGAGTGGAATTCTGAGTTAAACAACACATCGAGTTTCTCTGCAAAAATGTTCAATCGTTATGTGTATTTATACGATGAATTTGATCCTAGTAGATCAGATGGGACACCGCTGCCAGCAGACACAGATTACAGTTGGACCTCCTTTGAACTCCAATATCGATCAGACCAGCGCCAAGTTGTTTCTTATTCCATTCAACCCACTTTTGGTCAGTTCTTTAATGGCAATTTATACGGAATGAGTGGAAATGTAAATTTAAGATTACAGCCATATTTCAATCTTTCAGTACAAGCCCGATATGATCACATCGAACTGCCAGAGCCCTACTCTACTGCAGATCTTTGGTTAATAGGTCCTCGTGTAGATGTGACCTTTAACAAATCGCTATTCTGGGCTACCTTTATTCAATATAGTTCTCAATCTGATAATTTTAGTGTCAATTCCCGGATACAATGGAGATTTGCACCTCTATCTGACTTATTTCTAGTCTATAACGACAATTACTTTACAGATACTGTATTTGCTCCTCGGGTTCGTTCTATAAATTTGAAGTTGACCTATTGGTTATACCTTTAATTTTTGTGGTATTTTGTGGTTTTAAGTACGCTCCTGCCTATCGATAGACAGGTTCGTGAATGCACAAACTATCAAACTTAAATTATGCAACACTCACCATTACTAGACAATGACGCTGTCGTCTTTGGATTACTCGCTATTATTCTAGGTTTTGTTTTCTATACTTCTAATAAAAAAGAGGGCTTCTGGGCTTCTTTTTATAAGTATATCCCTGCATTACTTCTCTGTTATTTATTACCTGCAATCCTCAACCTTCTCGGCCTTGTGGATGGAGAATCTTCAAAACTCTATTTTGTTGCAAGTCGATATCTACTACCCGCAGCTATTGTACTATTTACATTGAGTGTTGATTTAAAAGCAATCACCAGTCTCGGTCCTAAAGCCTTGATCATGTTTCTAACAGGAACCTTTGGAATCATAATTGGAGGTCCTATTGCTATACTCTTAATCTCGTGGATTTCTCCTGAAACCATTGGTGGTTCAGGGCCCACTGAAGTGTGGAGAGGCCTATCGACGATTGCTGGAAGTTGGATAGGTGGTGGCGCCAATCAAGCTGCCATGTTGGAGATATATGAGTATGACAAAATTGAGTTTGGTAAAATGGTACTTATTGATGTACTCGTTGCAAATCTTTGGATGGCCATATTATTATTGGGAATAGGTAAAGCTAAGAAAATTGATAAGTGGCTTGGTGCCGACACGAGTTCGATTGAACGCCTAAAGGAACGTGTTACAAGCTTTACAGAAGGCGTAAAACGCAATCCAAGCCTCAATGATCTTATGATCATACTTGGGATTGCTTTTGGCGCTGTTGGAATATCCCATTTTTGCGCCGATTGGATCACGGATCTTTTTAGTGACACTCCTAAAAGTTCACCGATGTTAACGTTTACGAAACAATTTTTCTGGTTAGTTACCTTTGCCACCATTATAGGTGTTTCGCTTTCCTTTACCAAAATGAAATCTTATGAAGGCGCAGGTGCGAGCAAAATAGGTAGCATCTTTATTTATATTTTAGTGGCGACTATTGGAATGAGTATTGATCTAGGAAGTGTATTTGACAATCCTGGACTTATTGCAATAGGCCTTGTTTGGATGGTCGTGCATGCCGGACTATTAATCCTAGTCGCCAAATTGATAAAAGCTCCTTACTTCTTTCTCGCTGTAGGAAGTCAGGCAAATGTGGGAGGTGCTGCCTCAGCTCCCGTAGTAGCAGCAGAATTTCATCCTTCTTTAGCCAGTGTAGGTGTTTTACTTGCTGTTTTTGGATATGTCGTTGGAACCTATGGTGCTATTTTGTGTACAATTTTAATGGAATTGGCTTCCGCCAACTAGTAAATACCACAAAATAATAGCATATTTGTACGTCTAATTACCCACTAAAAAAATGAAAAAAATACTACTTCTTACTGTACTTGCTTCCCTCTTATTCTCTTGTTCTCGAACAGCAGATTTAAAGCTTACAGGTACCGTTAAAGGATTAAAAAAAGGAACCTTATATCTTCAAAGGTTACAGGATACTATATTGGTAACGGTTGATTCGCTTATTGTAGATGGGGATCCTGATTTTGAATTCTATGCCGATTTAAAAGAACCGGAAGTTTTATATCTGCATTTAGATAAAGTTGACGCTTCAGGATATGATGATCGAATTCGATTCTTTGCTGAACCTGGAGAAATGAATATTATCACCTCCCTGAAAAATTTTGAGAGTTTTGCGGCCATTACCGGATCTCAAAACCAAGTCAAAATGAATGAATTTTTAAAGATGAGCATAAAGTTCAATAGTAAAAATTTAGATTTACTCAAAGCATCTTTTGATGCTCAAAAATCTGGAGATCAAGAGGAGATTCAGAAGTACGATGATTCGTTACAAATTTTACTAAAATCAAAATATCGATATACAGGAAATTTTGCAGCGACTAATAAAGATTTAGCCGTAGCTCCTTATCTCGTAATTACTGAAATACCTGATGCTACGATTCCATATTTAGACACTTTGTATGGTCGTTTTCCTAAGAAAATCAAATCGTCAAAATACGGTCGTGAATTACAGAAACTTATTAAATTTCGTAAAGAGAATTAAGAAGGACTATAACAATAAAAAAAGGGACGTTTCAACAGAAGCGTCCCATTTTTTATTGACATGAAGTGTACATTATGTAGATTTACTTGATCCTTTCTTGAACACTATTTGCCAAATTAAGAGATCTTTTCTCCTAATTAGAATGTATCAAACAACTTCGGTGGCCTTATTCGGTCACAAAGCTTAAAAGGACACTCCAAACAAATAACACAACTACGAAAAAGGAATATCTATAAAATGCAGTAAGGCCGATTCCGGAGAGTAGCGTTTTCCCGTCCAAACGAAAAAAACGTGCCGAAAGCTTTAGGGGAAAGTCCAAACAAAAAAAACAGTTACAAAAAAGGAATTTCCATAAAATACAGTAAGGCCGATTCCGAAGAGTAGCGTTTACCAGTCCAAACGATAAAAACGTGCCGAAAGCTT
>CAXBCS010000022.1:0-48006 GCA_963974305.1 uncultured bacterium | reverse complement strand
ATGCCTTATGATTTAGTGTCAGAAAATAGTTGGATGCCCGATCTTGAAAAGCTTGCTCAGCAAGATTTAACGGATGTAAAAATAATGTGGGTAAATTATCCGCATATGCCTACGGGTGCAATGGCGAAAGATGGTTTTTTTGAAGACCTGATCGCTTTCGCGAAAGCGCAACACATATTAATAGTTAATGACAATCCCTATAGTTTTGTCCTTAACGATCGGCCTCGATCTATTTTGGATCTTCCAGATGCCAAAGATGTAGCCTTAGAGCTCAATTCACTTAGTAAGACATTTAATATGGCTGGCTGGCGCGTGGGAATGGTGATGGGAAGTGCAGAGCATATAAACCAAATCTTAAAAGTAAAATCCAATATGGATAGTGGCATGTTTCTCGGCATTCAAAAAGGAGCCATCGCCGCTTTAGGTTTAGGAAATGATTGGTTTGATCAAATGAATCACATCTATCAAAAAAGACGTGCCCTAGTATATCAGTTGGCTGAAAAGTTGGACTGCACTATTGATCGCAGCGGTGTTGGACTGTTTGTTTGGGCAAAATTGCCTGAAGGAATTGATGCCGAAGCCTTTATTGATAAAGTCCTTTTAGAACGTCACATTTTTATCACTCCGGGAACTATTTTTGGCAGTAATGGTGCTGGCTATATAAGATTTAGTTTATGTGTAACCGAGTCAGAAATTGAAGAAGCAATTCAAAGGTTTTAAAGTATTAATTATTACGCTTACGCGAAAATAGGAACGAAAAATTAGCAGTTTGGAAAACATATACATCATAGGAATTGGATTAATAGGCGGATCATTTGCCAGAGAAATGAGAGCCCAGAAACCAACTGCAAAGATTTATGGTATCGATACCAATGAAGAACATATAGCCGAGGCAATTGATTTAAAGTTGATTGATGCTCCAGCGAGTATAGAAGATCTGTCCAATGCCGATTTGGTGGTTTTGGCGATTCCAGTAGATATTGCGGTGCATGTTTTGCCCAAAGTTTTGGATCACATTGGAGCCCAAACGATGGTCATTGATATGGGTTCAACTAAAGAAGCAATTTGCGCCTGTGTATCATCGCATATTAATAGACGCAACTTTTTGGCCTGTCATCCAATTGCTGGAACAGAATTTTCTGGACCCAGTGCTGCTATTAAAGGTTTGTATTCAGGGAAGACCAATATTATTTGCGAAGTAGAAAAAACAGCTTTCAAATTACAAGAAAAGACGCTGGAGCTGTTTAAAAATATGGGTATGCGATTGCGCTATATGGATCCAGTGTCACATGATAAGCACATTGCATATATGTCACATTTATCGCACATCAGTGCATTTATGCTAGGGAAGACAGTTATTGATAAAGAGAAGAATGAACGTGATATTTTTGACATGGCCGGAAGTGGATTTGCATCAACTGTAAGGCTTGCTAAGAGTAACCCGACTACCTGGACTTCGATTTTCAAGCAGAACAAAGAGAATATATTAGAAACATTGGATGAGTACATTTTGAATTTAAAGCATTTTAAAGGGCTTATGGAGCAAGATGATTTTAAAAGTGTCTATCAGGAAATGGAGAATACCAATCATATTAAGGAAATATTAAAAGGATTAGAAAATTAAAACTAAAGCATCACATTGATGTAAAATTGCAGGATTATGGAAAACAAGAAAGAACTTAGAAATTGGTTAGATGCTTTTGGTTTAGATCACCCATTGGTAATTGCAGGACCTTGTAGTGCAGAGACAGAAGCACAAGTATTGAAAATCGCACATGAGCTTAAGGATACCGATGCAACGGTGTTGAGAGCCGGAATCTGGAAGCCACGTACAAGACCTGGAAATTTTGAGGGCGTAGGAGCACTCGGATTAAAATGGTTGCAGAAAGCAAAAGAAGAAACGGGGATGTTGACGACCACAGAAGTGGCTAACGCAAATCACGTAGAGCTTGCACTCGAGCATGACATTGATATCCTTTGGATAGGAGCGCGAACTACAGTTTCGCCATTTATAGTACAAGACATTGCCGAGGCATTGAAAGGTACAGACAAGACAGTCTTAATCAAGAATCCAGTAAATCCAGATTTATCCCTTTGGTTAGGTGCTGTTGAGCGCTTTTATACCCAGGATATTAAAAATCTAGGCGTAATTCACAGAGGGTTCTCTACCTATGAAAAAACGCGATACCGTAATAATCCAGAATGGCAAATTGCGATTGATTTACAAAATAGATTTCCAGATCTTCCATTAATATTAGATCCTTCTCATATCGCGGGACGTCGTGATATCATTTTTGACCTTTGTCAAACTGCTCTCGATCTAAATTATGATGGAATGATGGTAGAAACACATTATGATCCAGATAATGCTTGGAGTGATGCTGCACAACAGATTACACCTTCGACCTTAGTAAAGATGATGGTGGATTTGAAAATAAGAGAAGAAGAAGGACATGCAATAGAGTACAACAACAAGTTGAACACGCTGCGTACACAAATTGATGTGGTAGATCACCAGTTGATCGAAAGCCTTGGAAAACGTATGAAAATATCAGATGAAATTGGATCACTCAAGGCATCTAATAATGTATCTATCCTTCAAACGAAACGTTGGAATGAAATTCTAGGAAAAATGATCTTGGAAGGAGAACAAAACAACCTAAGTGAAGAATTTATTCTACGTGTATTTAAAGCGGTACACCAAGAGTCAATAAATCATCAGAAAAAAGTTGCCAAAAGCATGGCGTAACTAACTGTTGTTATAATAAAAACCCACCGTTTTCGGTGGGTTTTTTATTTGCTACCCCCAAACAAATAACCACTTTTTGCTTAAAAGAAGCGAATTATCTGTCTGCTCATTAAAAAGTATCTATTTTTGTAGTCCAAGCGCATCTATGACAGGAACAGTATATAAATCTACAGGAAGTTGGTACACGGTAAAAACCGATGAAGGAGTTTGGTTCGAATGTCGTATCAAAGGGAAGTTTAGAATGCAAGGGATTAAAAGCACCAATCCTGTTGCTGTAGGCGATCGCGTCGATTTTGAATTGGACACCAAAAGTGATGTAGAAACTGGAGTTATTGACAATATCCATGATCGTGAGAATTATATTGTTCGTAAATCTGTAAACCTCTCAAAGCAGACGCATATTATTGCTTCTAACATTGATCAGGTTTTCTTGCTTATTACCTTGAATAACCCACCTACGTTTACTGCTTTCATTGATCGATTTTTAGTAACGGCTGAAGCCTATGCTATAAAGACAGTTTTGTTGTTCAATAAAATTGATACTTATAACGAAGACGAAATCTTAGAAATAAAATTTCTAGCAGCGATGTATCGCGAAATAGGGTATGAATGTATTGGCATTTCAGCTATACGTGGAGATCATGTAGATCAAGTTAAGGAACTCATGACCGGCAAAGTAAGTATGTTTACTGGTCACAGTGGTGTAGGGAAATCAACCTTAGTAAACGCGATTGAACCTTCCTTAGATTTAAAGACCAAACAAATAAGTTTACAACACAAACAAGGACAGCATACCACCACTTTTGCAGAAATGTTTGACCTGAGTTTCGATGCAAAAATTATTGACACTCCAGGGATTAAAGGTTTTGGTATCGTCGATATGGAACCTGAAGAAATTGGTAATTATTTTCCAGAGTTTTTCGCCTTAAAGGACCAGTGCAAATTTAACAATTGCATGCATGATCAGGAACCTAAGTGCGCAGTAAAAGAGGCTCTTGAAAATGACGAGTTACATTGGTCACGTTACAAGAGTTATCTACAAATGCTAGCTGGAGATGAAGAGCATTATCGCAAAGACCATTATAACGAAGATTAAGATTCATGCGGGTCGTTTTACAAAGAGTATCAGAGGCATCAGTAACTATTGATGAAAATGTGAAAGCCCAAATAGGGGTTGGATTTGTGGTGCTCTTAGGAATCACCCAAGAAGATTCAGTAGCAGATATTGAATGGCTCACACAAAAGATTGTTGGTCTTCGTGTTTTTGGCGATGCTCAAGGCGCTATGAATTTATCGATAGGCGATGTGAACGGAGATATATTGGTTATTAGTCAGTTTACACTACATGCCAGCACCAAAAAAGGCAATCGGCCTAGTTTTTTGGCAGCTGCACGCCCCGAACAAGCTATTCCTTTATATGAATTATTTGTGAGTACGCTTTCGCGAAAGCGTGAGAAGGAAACATACACAGGTACCTTTGGCGCCGATATGAAAGTTGCGTTAATTAATGACGGCCCAGTAACTATTACGATAGATTCTTTAAATCGTGAGTAATAATCACTTGTATTAAGTGATTATTTGTTATTTTCCCTTTATACACTTCCTATCCTCAAATCAATATGATTAAAAACATTGGACAAGCGATTATGTTTGTACTATTAATTAGTTCAAATGTAGTTGCACAACAACTCAACTATCCTATATTTTCTATTCCTTTAGAACTTAAAACAAATGCAAATAGTGTTATTAGGTTTGAAGAAGATATTATAACTATTCCGGATCAAAAGACTCAAATTGTTCAGAGAAAACGAGTGATTTCTGTACTTAATAGTAACGGTGATAGACACGTGGATACTTATATGCATTACGATCCAGTTACGCGTATCAAGAAAATTGGTGCTTACGTTTATAATGCACTAGGTATAAAAATCAAGGAATATAAAAAGAGAGATTTTAGGGATGTTAGTGCGGTTGATGGTATAAGTTTATTTACTGATTCTCGCCTACTTTACATAGACCATAAAGCGACATCTTACCCTTACACTATTGAATTTTTTGTTGATATCGAAACTGATAATACTGCTTTTATTGGTTCTTGGTATGGGAGTAGTGATTATTATGTGAGTACAGAAAAAAGTGTATACTCCATTACCTATGAGCCTTCTCTCAAGCTCAAATATAATGCCTTTGATGAGGCTCAAGTATTTTCCAAAAAAGAAGAAATAGGCTATTTGCGATTAGAGTCTTCAAATATTGAGGCGATGGTGCCTGAAGATTTTAGTCCGGCTTTAAATACCACAGCAGCTCACTATGATTTTGCTTTGGAGAATTTTCACCTTGAAGGGGTTGATGGTTCTGCCAGGAACTGGCAAGAATTTGGTGCCTGGATGGACATAAACTTGGTAAAAGAATCGCAAGATTTAAGTCAGCAAACAAAATATGAAGTCTTAAAATTGATTTCTGAAGAGACTAATGATATCGATAAGGCTAGAAAAATATACGAGTACGTTCAAAATAAAACACGCTACATAAGTGTACAAGTTGGAATAGGTGGGTGGAAACCTATGCTCGCTTCAGAGGTTGATAAATTGGGTTATGGTGACTGTAAGGCTCTTACAAATTATACCAAATCCTTACTTGATGTTGCTGAAATTCCATCCTACTACACAATTTTATATGCAGGGGGAACAAAAAGAGATATACTTCCAGACTTTGCCTCAGTTCAGGGTAATCATGCGATCTTGGCAATACCTGAAGGGGATGATTTTGTATGGCTAGAATGTACGAGTCAGAAAATTCCATTTGGATTTATTGGTGATTTCACAGACGATAGGGATGTTATGGTACTTACTCCTGAAGGAGGAAAAATTGTTCATACTAAGGTGTATGATTATGGTGAGAATACACAAAAATTGATGGGAGATGTTTTTTTGAATGAGGATGGAAGTATTCAGGTTGAGGTAGAGATAGAGTCCAAAGGGATTCAATATAATGATCGTTATTTAGTAGCCGACCAAATAGAAAGTGATCAGAAAAAATACTATTACAATTTTTGGGATAATATCAATAATTTGAAAATATCGTCCATAGTTATTGAAAATAACACCCAGGAGGTTGTGGTAAATGAGAAAATTGATTTTACAGCAGAACGCTATGCCTCTTTTGCTGGCAGCGAAATGCTAGTATGTTTAAATGCATTAAACACCTCCAGTCAAATTCCTAGTCGATACAAGAATCGGGCATTTGATGTAGAGATTCAAAGAGGGTTTGTAGATACTGATGCGGTTGTAATACATCTGCCTGAAGGTTTTTCATTGGAGGGAATTCCCGAACCTATACATATTGAGAACGATTTCGGGGCATATGATGTAGCTGTAGAACGCATTGATGATCACAGCTTGAAGTACAATAGAATGTACACTATATATGGGGGCAAGTACCCTAAAGAAAAGTACAAAGAATTTCGATCCTTCCTAAAAAAAGTGGCTCGTCATGACAATCAAAAAATAATCTTAACCAAAAATTAAATAATTTCAATATGAAGTTACCAGTACTTTCATTTTTTGCCTGCCTTCTATTTGTTTCATTTTCCCATGCTCAAGATTTTAAGTATGGTAAGGTTTCAAAGGAGGAACTTGCTGAAACGTTTCACCCCAAACACGAAGACGCAACAGCAGCTGTTTTATTCAGGAGTACCTTTACCAAGTTTTTGTACTCTCAGGAAGAAGGATTTAAGGTTCAGACTGATTATCATGAGCGCGTAAAAATTTATAACCAAGGAGGTTATGATTATGCAAATATTAAGGTGTACTTGTACAAAAATGGAAGTGCAGATGAAAGAGTTTCCAGTTTAAAAGGGGTGACTTATACACTGGTTAACGGAAAAATTAATGAGAGTAAGTTAAAAAGCTCTGGAGTTTTTGATGAAAAGGCAAGTAAAACTCGAAATATTAAAAAATTTACAATGCCAGATATTCAAGATGGTGCTGTAATCGAGTACCGATATACGATAACATCTCCATTTATATCGAGTATAGATGCGTTTAGATTTCAAGAGGAAATCCCAGTTAATAAGGTAGAAATGGATTTTTATGCTCCAGAATACCTTTCATATAGAACTCATGGCAAAGGTTCAATTCCGTTAGATATAAAAACAGAAACAAGACAACGAAAAATAAGTTACAGGTATGAATCGACTGAAGATGGAAGGGCAATTTTTGGAGAACGTGGGCGCGCTGACTTAGACCTTCGAGAACTTGGGTATATCGTCAATCTAGAGAATATTCCTCCTTTGACGGAAGAGCCTTATGCAGGAAATTTTGAAAATTTCTTCTCTGCATTACAATTTGAATTAGCCTTTACTAAATTTCCAAATTCGCCAATTCGCAATTATACGACCACTTGGGAAGAAGTGTCTAAGAAGATTTATAAGTCGGATAACTTTGGGAAGGAATTGGAAAAAACCTCTATGTATCGCGCTGATCTAAAAAATATCCTAGCGGGTTTAACTACTCCATCTGAGAAAGCGACTGCAATTCATGAGTTTGTAAAAGAGCGAATGACTTGGAATGAGTATTATGGAGTGTATTGTGATTTGGGAGTAAAAAAAGCCTACAAGGATCGTATTGGAAATGTAGCTGATATCAATTTAATATTAACTGGAATGTTTAGGGAAGCTGGTTCGCAATGTAGCCCCGTACTCATTAGTTCAAAATCTAATGGAATTCCCCTTTTTCCAACCTTAAATGGTTATAATTATGTAGTAGCTGGTGTCAAAATTGATGGTAGAACCCATTTGTATGATGCTGCTGATAAGAATGGAGTCGTCGATATTCTTAAAACGAATCTCCTTAATTGGAAAGGAAGAATGGTAAAGGAAGACGGTACCTCACGACTAGTAGATGTATATCCTGTTAAATCTGCACTTCACAATGCGCTTATTTCTGTGAGCATTGATGATGACCTTACCGTTCAAGGAAATGCAAAGAATAGGCTGTCTGGTCACTACGCAAGAAGCACTCGTTCTAAATACGAAGATGTTGCCAATGCTGAGCAACTTAAAAAATTGGATGAAGCATTTGAAACTATCGATGTGATTGATTTGAAGTTTAAGGATATGGATGTTTTTTCAAAACCAGTCACCATGGAATATAACTTCGAAATCGAAGACGGGGTAGAAGAAATTGGTGGAAAGTTATATCTCTCTCCATTCTTTCATTTGGGGCAATCTGAAAGTGTTTTTAAGTCGGAGGAGCGTTCTTATCCTATTGATTTTATATATGCTTATGAGGACCGTTATAGCGTTTCTATTCAAATTCCTGAGGGATACGTTGTAGAATCAATTCCAGAAAATTTGGTCATTAATTTATCTCAGGGTATGGGTGCCTTTAGATATGGTGCTTCAGAAGCTAATGGTAAAATTTCTATCTCTATGCAAAATGCAATTAAAACCCCTGTTATCGATGCGGGTTATTATAAAGATTTGCAAGAATACTTTAAGATGATTATTGAAAAACAAGCCGAGAAAATCGTACTCAAAAAAGCCTAATGATAAAAATTATATTGAGTATCGTTTGCATTGGACTAACTACATCTCTTTTTGCCCAAGAATTTAAACCAGGGAAACTAAAGATCGAAGATTTAAAGATTACTACGGAAGTAGTAGCGGGAACTTCAGCAATCTTTCTTCAAAAAAACAGAGAGACTTTCTTTAATATTGAAGATGATATTCATGGATGGCTAATTATTGACAGGATTCACAAAGTTATTAAGATTTTAGAAGAGAATGGTAAGGAGTATGGAACAGAAACGATAAGGCTGTTCCGACAACCAAAGCAGGAAATGACGATAGACCATATTGCAGCATATACCTATAGCGTTGTAAATGGAAAGCTTGTAAAAACTAAAATCAAAAAGGAGTCAATATTTGAAACAGAATTAAGTGATGAAGTTATAGAGATTTCCATAGCTGCCCCTTCAATTGAAGTTGGAAGTGTGATTGAGTTTTATTATGAGGTGACTTCTCCCTTTATGCATATAGAAGATTTAGTATTTCAGGAGGATATTCCAGTTCAATCTTATTATGCTAAGGTAGGCTTGCCAGAATTTTTTGAGTTTAATAGGTACGTAAAAGGATATGCAAATGTTTCTCCTAAGGAATACTATGAAAGTCGTAGTGTTAGTTTTTCTAGTGAAGACAAAAATTCTTTTGGAGTGCGGACTCAGCGAACAGATTTGCTAAACATCAAGTTTTCGCAGGTATCTTCAGAGTATCGTTTTAAAGATATTCGTCCATTAGATGATGAACCTTATGTGAATGAAATGAATAACTATCGTTTTTCGGTAGTGCACGAATTGTCGAGAATAAAGAACTTTGCAGGAGAGGACCAGAAATATTCCCAAAGCTGGGAAGAGGTCGCCGAACAAATTAATACTTCTCAAAATTTTGGAATCCGCCTTGATCGAACAGGATTCTTAGATGAGGATGGAGGGCGCTTTCGCGAAAGCGAACTTTCACAGGAGGCACGCATGCATCAGATTTTTTCAAAAATTCAAAATCATTTTGCATGGAATGGTAAAAGTAGACTGTATACTGAAGAAACCTTACGGAAGGCCTACAAAGATAAAACAGGAAGCTCGGCTGAAATTAACCTAACTCTTGTCGCTTTATTAGATAAAGCTGGATTAATAGCCTACCCTGTAATCGCTAGTACTAAGGAAAACGGAATCCCTCTGTTTCCAACATTAGACGGATTTAATTATGTGTTGGCAGCTGTAGCTATCAACGGAAAATATGTCTTACTCGATGCCACCGATAAAAAGACGGTTCCAGGCATCTTACCAACCCGTGTCATTAATTGGGAAGGGCGTTTAGTAAAAAGTGATGGTAGTTCGAGCGCAATTTCTCTCTATCCAAATAAGCATGCAAAGGTTCAAAGTTTTGTAAAAGCCTCTATTTCTCCAGAAGGAACTGTAATGGGGAAGGCTAATGTGCGGTATACCCTAAATAGAGCCCTAGATTATAGAAGTGGAATTGGTAAATTTGTAATTGCAGATCAAGAGGCTGCCTTGGCAAAACAATTTGTTTTGGAAGAGGTGAAGGAATTGAAATTAAGTGACAAAGACTTAAATAAACCGGTAAGTAGCCAATTTAGTTTTCAATGTGAAAACTGTATCGAAACTATTGATGAAAAAATAATTGTTAGTCCGCGCTTGTTTTTTGGGTTGAAAGAGTCTCCATTTAAGGGAGAACAACGAGAATTCCCTATGGATTTTGGTTACCCATTTATTATGAGCGAAAGTGTGACTATTGAAATTCCTGAAGGCTATCGCGTAGAGAGCGTACCTCCATCAACTTCATTTGCAATGCCAGAAAATATAGCAAAATATACTCTTAAGATTAGTCGGCAAAATAGTAGCTTGCAAATTGTTACAAGTTTCGAAATGAATAGAACTTTACTCGCTCCTGACAATTATGGGGCTATAAAAGAGTTTTATTCTCAAATTTTGGCAAAAGAAAAAGAAAAATTAGTCCTCGTAAAACTATAATTATGAACATTCAAAACGCCCAAACTGCCGTAGACGATTGGATTAAAAACCATGGTGTTCGCTACTTCAACGAATTGACAAATATGGCCCAACTCACAGAAGAAGTGGGGGAGGTAGCTCGTATTATTGCTAGACGTTATGGCGAACAAAGTGAAAAGGAAAGCGATAAGAATAAGGATTTAGGAGAAGAATTGGCAGATGTAATGTTTGTAGTGCTTTGTCTAGCAAATCAAACGGGTATTGATCTTCAAGAGGCTTTTGATAAGAAATTGGATATTAAAACCCAAAGAGATCACGATCGGCATCATGCAAATGATAAACTGAAATAGATTAGGGAATCTATGAACTTAAAACTCACACATACTGGTGCAGCTATCAAGCAAAGTGTATTAATTACGGGCTCAAAAAGCGAGACCAACCGTTTATTAATCCTTCAAGCCTTATTTGATGGCTTGACGATTGATAACATCTCCAATAGCGATGATGCTGCTGTTATGCAAAAAGCCTTGGCGTCAGAGCAGGAAGAAGTAGATATTCATCATGCAGGTACGGCTATGCGATTTTTAACAGCCTATTTTGCTACGCAAGCTGGACGAAAAACAGTTTTAACTGGGAGTGCTCGCATGAAGGAGCGGCCCATAGGTATTTTGGTAGATGCTTTGCGACAATTGGGTGCATATATTCAATACTTGGAAACAGAGGGCTGCCCGCCCTTAGTAATTCATGGAAAATCAATTACCAAAAGTAAGGTGACTTTGAATGCAAATGTGAGTAGTCAGTATATTTCTGCATTGATGCTCATTGCTGCAAGTTTACCACACGGTCTTAATATACATTTAGAAGGAAAGATTACCTCTGTGCCTTATATCAATATGACGCTAAGTCTGCTCAAGGAAGTGGGGATAGTGGGAACTTTTGAAGGGCAAATTATTTGTATAGATCCCCTAGTAGAGTTGCCAGAAAAAAAGAGGTTAACAGTAGAATCAGATTGGAGTAGTGCTTCGTATTATTATAGTATTGCTGCTTTAGCTCCAGGTTCTGAAATTCAGATTTCAAGTTATAAAAAAGAGAGTTTACAAGGTGATGTTGCCTTGGCAGCTATTTATGAGCAGTTGGGTGTAAAATCTACATTTGATGGGGCTCAACTCACTTTGCATTCTTCCAAAGATTTTTCATTACCAAAGCAATTGACTTTAGACCTAAGTAATAGTCCGGACATAGCGCAGACTATTGCAGTAACTTGTCTAGGATTGGGTGTTTCTTGCCATCTTACAGGCTTACATACCTTAAAAATTAAGGAAACAGATAGATTAGAGGCTTTGCATGCTGAAATTTCTAAGCTAGGAGGTACTATTTCTGTAAATTCAGATAGTTTAACATTGGCTTCACAAAAGAAAGAATTAACGGCAGGAGTTGCTATAGCTACTTATCATGATCACCGTATGGCAATGGCTTTTGCGCCTTTAGCCCTTAAAGTTCCCTTAATAATTGAAGATGCAGGCGTGGTTTCAAAGTCATATCCTGGCTTTTGGAAGGACTTAGAAACACTTGGGTTTGAATCAGGGTCGATAATAATTGCCTAAATACTTGACAACGCCTATCTCGAGATTGTATCTTTGTGGCTTAGACATTAATCTAAGTTAGGAAGTTTGTTTTTGTTTACGCTTTCCTGCCTACCGAACAGGCAGGCGCGAAAGCAAAATATAAGATTCCTTCCTCAATAAAAACATTACAATTAAATGAAATTATCTCATTTTAGCTTTGACCTTCCAGAAGAGTTACTAGCAGAACGACCAGCAGAGAATCGTGACGAATCTCGTTTGATGGTTTTAGATCGTAAAAATCAAACGATCGAGCACAAGCAATTTAAAGACCTTATCGATTATTTCGATGAAAAGGACGTAATGGTATTGAACAATACCAAAGTATTTCCTGCGCGCTTGTATGGTAATAAAGAAAAGACTGGGGCTCGTATTGAAGTATTCTTACTTCGTGAGTTGAATCCAGAGACTCGTTTATGGGATGTTCTTGTTGATCCAGCACGTAAAATCCGTATTGGAAACAAGCTTTATTTTGGAGAAGATGAGACATTAGTAGCTGAGGTTATTGATAATACAACTTCACGTGGACGTACCTTAAGGTTCCTTTATGATGGTTCTTATGATGAATTTAGAACTAAATTGACAGAACTTGGAGAAACGCCTTTACCAAAATATATTAACAGAGATGTTGAGCCTGAGGATGAAGAGCGCTACCAAACAATTTATGCTAAGGAAGAAGGAGCTGTTGCAGCACCTACAGCTGGATTGCACTTTTCGAAACATTTATTAAAGCGTTTAGAAATTAAAGGCATCGACTTTGCTGAAGTTACTTTGCATGTTGGTTTAGGAACTTTTTCTGCTGTTGAAGTAGAAGATTTATCTAAACACAAAATGGACAGTGAAGAAGCATATGTTCGCGCTGAAGCGGTTGAGGTAATCAACAATGCCCTAATAGAAAAACGTCGTATATGTGCGGTAGGAACTACTGTAATGCGTGCATTAGAGAGTTCAGTGTCTTCTGCAAATACATTAAATGAGTTTGGTGGATGGACAAACAAGTTTATCTTCCCTCCTTATGAGTTTAGTATCGCTAACTGTATGATTACAAACTTTCATACGCCTAAGTCGACTCTATTAATGATGGTTTCTGCCTTTGCAGGTCATGATTTTGTAAAGCGTGCTTATGATGAAGCGATTAAAGAAGGATATCAATTCTATTCTTATGGAGATGCGATGTTGATCATCTAATTCCTATTGAAATATTAAACTATGAAACCCTGATCAGTAGATTGGGGTTTTTTGTTTCCGCTTTCGCGAAAGCGCCCTAAGAAATACTACCTTTGTCCTGTGAAAGATTCTAAAAAAGACATACGTGCATTATCCAAAGATGAACTGAGAGATTTCTTTGTTCAACAAGGTGATAAGGCATTTCGAGGAAATCAAGTCTATGAATGGTTGTGGCAAAAAGGAGCGCACACCTTTGCCGATATGACTAATATCTCTTTAGAGACACGCGAACTCATGGATACTTATTTTGTGATTAATCACATTAAGGTGGACTTAATGCAACGAAGTAGTGATGGGACGATAAAAAATGCAGTAAAACTGCATGACGGTCTTACTGTTGAGTCGGTTTTGATTCCTACGGCTTCTCGCACCACAGCTTGTGTGTCTTCACAAGTGGGTTGTAGTTTGAATTGTAAGTTTTGCGCTACTGCAAGGCTTAAGAGAATGCGTAACCTCAATCCTGATGAGATTGTCGATCAGGTGGTTTTAATTGATAAACAGAGTAAGCTCTATTTTGATAAACCATTGTCTAATATCGTGTTTATGGGTATGGGAGAGCCTTTAATGAACTATAATAACGTACTAAAGGCGATAGAAAAGATTACCTCTCCTGAGGGCTTAGGGATGTCGCCAAAGAGAATTACGGTTTCTACATCTGGAGTTCCAAAGATCATCAAAAAGATGGCCGATGAGAATGTGCGATTTAATCTTGCTGTCTCCTTGCACTCGGCATTAGACGAAGTGCGGACAGAAATTATGCCATTCAATGAGCAAATGCCTTTGAAGGATTTAAAGGAAGCCTTGATTTACTGGTATGAGAAAACAGGCAAAGCCATCACCTATGAGTATATTGTTTGGGGCGGAATCAATGATCGTAAAAAAGATATTGATGCCTTATTAGATTTCTGTAAGGCAGTACCCAGTAAGGTAAACCTGATTGAGTATAACCCAATAGACGATGGGCAGTTCCAACAAGCTTCTCCAGAAGCTATTGATCATTATGTATCAGTATTAGAAGCGCATCGTGTTACAGTAACCGTAAGACGCTCTAGAGGAAAGGATATTGATGCTGCTTGTGGGCAATTGGCAAATAAGCAATAATTAGCGTTAGGCATTAGGCATTAGGCAAAAAATAAAATCCAAATTCCAACCAAATGCATTTTTTTTCGTTCCACAATCCACAATCCACAATCCACAATCGTTAATCTCCAATCATAGTATCTCACGTCGATCGTCATTATTGTCTTGTTTCAACTCTTAAACACATGGACACGAAAGGCAGTAGGCATTAGGCAGTAGGCAATAGGCAATAGGCAATAGGCATTAGGCAATAGGCTGTAGGTAAAAAATAAAATCCAAATTCCAAATCCCAACCAAATGCGTTTTTTTTTGTTCAAAAATCCACAATCGTTAATCTCCAATCATAGCATCTCACGTCAATCGTCATTATTATCTTGTTTCAACTCCTAAACACATGGACTCGAAAGGCAATAGGCAATAGGCATTAGGCCGGACTCTTTATTCGGCTCTGCTCTGTGCTGCTAATCTTTAAACTAGAAATGTTATTGGGTAAACTGTTAATCGTTAACAGTAGTCACTTGTCCATAAACCAATAACAGTTATCCTTCCACTTTCCACTTTCCACTTTCCACTTTCCGCTTTCCACTTTCCGCTTTCCACTTTCCGCTTTCCACTTTTCTCCTGTCTCCTGTCTCCTGTCTCCTGAATCTTGAACGTTGAACGTTAAATCTTGAATCTTAAATCTTAAATCTTGAACGTTTAGGGAAAAAATTCAAAAACGTAAAGCAAAAAAAAGCGACCCGAAGGTCGCTTTTAAATTATGTATGAAATTCAGATTATCTCTTGATAATTTTGAAAGTTTCAGTTTGTCCTTGAACAGTTACACGAGCGATGTAAACACCGTCAGTAAGGTTAGCCAAGTTGATTGTAGCGTCAGATCCAGTTAAGTTTCTGTTTACAACCTCTTGTCCTAAAATGCTAAACAATTGAATGTTTGACATTTCAGTAGAAGCGTTTAATTTTAAATCACTGCTATCTGCTAAGAAGTAGTGGTTGAAAGTTACTGTATCAACATCATTTAATCCTAAAGTTCCATCAACAACAACGTTATCAACAAGTGCAGAGTTATGATCAAATGTATCGAAATGTCTGAATACAAGGTAAACTGACTGTCCAACGAAAGAAGATAAGTCAACAGTAATGTCAATTGCAGAGTTTGCTCCACCATCATCTGCAGGTGTTACGTTTCCAATTTGATCATCAAATACTGCTGTTTCAGTTGCGACAACTGAAGGATCATTAGATGTAGAAACATATACAGCAAGACGATCTTCTAAGAAAGTTCCTCCATTCTGATACGTACCAAATGTAAATGTTAACATTCCATCAGCAACTCCAGTAAGATCGATTGGATCTTTAGTGATTAAATAGTTGTCAGGAGTCATTGGGCTATTTGCGTTTCCACTTTCCCATGAATCTGAATCAGCAACAAGACCTTCTAAAGGAGAGGCTTCAGCTGTAGATCCTACGATATCAGCAGCTTCCCATACTTCAGTGTCACCATCTTCATCAAAATTGTCCCAATTTGCGAAAGTAATATCACCATCGATACTTGCATTAAAATCGTCAGAAAATAACTGAGCGTTAACAGAAAATGCTACAAATAATGCAGCTAAAAGAGTAATTTTTTTCATCATGTATTGTTTTTTAATATGTGTAAATAAACTAATTATGGCACTAAAGTTAACCATTATATGTCAGTCTTCATAATAAATTAACACTATCAACACAATATTTAAGACTACACCATGGAGTTTGGTTTATATGTATCTTTGCATCTCTATGAAAATTGTTGCTCAAATCAAGGAACCTATTGCGTATGAAATGGAACTTTTTGAAGAAAAGTTTGCCCTTTCTATGCGTTCTAAGGTAGCATTGCTCAATCGGATCACTCATTATATCGTTAACAGAAAAGGGAAGCAAATGCGCCCTATGTTTGTGTTTCTTGTTGCCAAAATGTTTGGAAATGGAGAAGTAAATGATCGTACTTATCGCGGGGCCTCTGTGATTGAACTTATTCATACTGCAACCTTGGTACACGATGATGTGGTTGATGATAGTAATCAACGCCGAGGCTTCTTCTCTCTTAATGCGCTCTGGAAGAATAAAATTGCAGTGCTTGTAGGTGATTTTCTCCTTTCCAAAGGATTGTTACTATCCATAGATAATGGCGATTTTGATTTATTGCAAATTATTTCCGTAGCCGTTAGAGAAATGAGTGAAGGTGAATTACTTCAAATCGAAAAAGCAAGAAAGCTCGACATAACTGAAGAAGTGTATTACGAAATTATTCGTCAAAAAACAGCCACACTAATCGCTGCTTGCTGTAGTCTGGGCGCTTGTGCTGTTCATGCTTCTGATGCCGTAGAGCCCATGCGTAAATTTGGAGAACTCATAGGAATGGCCTTTCAAATCAAAGATGATCTCTTTGATTACGGCGATCAAAAGATCGGTAAGCCTACTGGGATTGATATTAAAGAACAAAAAATGACGCTTCCTTTAATATATGTGCTCAATACAGTGTCGTCTAAAGAAAAAAAATGGGTGATTAATAGTATCAAGAATCACAATCACGACAAACAGCGTGTAAAAGAAGTAATCGCCTTTGTAAAAGACCATGACGGACTTGATTATGCCGTTTCAAAAATGAAAAGTCTCCAACAAGAAGCACTAGGCATACTTCATACCTTTCCAAAATCTGTTTATAGAGACTCTTTAGAGTTAATGGTGTCTTATGTAATTGACAGAAAGAAGTAATTAAAAGGGTAGGGAGGAACAAGATCAAAAAAAATGCGAGCCAAAGGCTCGCATTTTTTATTAAATATGTATGTGGTTTTTAACCTACTGCTCTCACAGGACGGTTTAAAATCAAATCTAAATAGAGATTTATTTTTGCTTTTAAGTGGTGTCGCGGAGTAATAAAATCTAAAAAGCCATGCTCCTGCAAGAATTCTGCAGTTTGGAAGCCTTCTGGTAATTCTTTCCCTGTTGTATCACGCACTACTCTTGGTCCTGCAAATGCTATCAAGGCACCAGGTTCTGAGATGTTGATATCACCTAGCATCGCAAAAGATGCTGTTGTACCACCCGTTGTTGGATCTGTACATAACGAAATGTATGGAATCCCAGCATCGGCAAGTTGAGCTAATTTAGCTGAAGTTTTAGCCAATTGCATCAAAGATAAAGCGGCTTCCATCATACGGGCACCTCCAGATTTGGAAATGATCATAAATGGAATCTTTTTTTCTAGTGCATGGTCTGCTGCTCGGGCGATTTTTTCACCTACAACACTTCCCATCGAACCTCCAATAAATCGAAAGTCCATACAAGCGATTACCATGTCTTTCCCTCCAGACTTTCCAACCGCAGTTCTCACTGCGTCTTTTAATCCAGTACGTTCTTGAGCGTCTTTCAAACGATCTACGTACTTCTTTTTATCTTCAAATTTTAAAGGATCTTTCGAAGTGAGATTCTTGTCTAATTCGGTAAACTTGTTATCGTCAAAAAGAATTTGAAAATATTCATGACTTCCTATTCGCACGTGATATCCATCTTCTGGACTTACGTAAAAGTTTTTTTCAAGTTCTTCTGTATCGACAACTTTACCAGTAGGAGATTTATACCACAATCCTTTCGGAGTGTCTTTCTTATCCTCGGTAGGGGTGTGAATTCCCTTATCTTTTCGTTTAAACCAAGCCATAGTTGGAGTTGGATTACGTTAATATTTACATCTTACCACTTTGAGTAATGCTCTGTTTTTATCAATCTTTACGCATTCTTGCCTACCAGACAGGCAGGCGTGAAGGCAAAAAGGAACACTTCTAAAGTAGATGCGAAAATACTACAACGTATTGACATTATTCAAATCTTCAAAGGCTTTTTCTAATCGTGCGCGCATTGTAGCTTCTCCTTTTCGTAACCAAACACGTGGATCATAGTACTTTTTATTAGGTACATCGGCGCCATCAGGATTCCCGATTTGTGCTTTTAAATATTCGGCATTTGTACCAAAATAGTCACGAATTCCTTCCGCGAAAGCGTACTGAAGATCAGTGTCAATATTCATTTTAATCACACCATAACCAATAGCCTCACGAATTTCTTCTACAGTTGAACCACTTCCTCCGTGAAATACAAAGTCAATTGTATTGTGTGGAACTCCGTATTTTTCAGAAATGTGCTCTTGAGAGTTTTTTAGAATTTTTGGAGTAAGCTTTACGTTTCCTGGCTTATATACACCGTGTACATTTCCAAAAGCAGCTGCAATTGTAAATTGATCACTTACTTTTAACAACTCTTCATAAGCGTAAGCAACTTCTTCTGGCTGAGTGTATAGTTTAGAATCATCTACATCAGTATTATCTACACCATCTTCTTCACCACCAGTAATACCTAATTCGATTTCTAAGGTCATATCCATTTTGCTCATACGCTCTAAATAGCTTTTGCAAATTTCTATGTTCTCTTCAATAGGTTCTTCACTTAAATCAATCATGTGCGAACTATACAAGGACTTACCAGTTGCTTTGTAGTAGGTTTCACTAGCATCTAATAAGCCATCGATCCAAGGAAGTAATTTTTTTGCACAGTGGTCTGTGTGTAAAATAACAGTAGCACCATAGGCTTTTGCCATTTCATGAACATGCATTGCGCCGGCAACAGAACCTGCTATTGCAGCTGCTTGCCCTTCATTTGAAAGTCCTTTCCCAGCGTTGAACTGGCCACCACCATTAGAGAATTGAATGATTACTGGAGCGTTAAGTGCCGCAGCTGTTTCCAATACAGTATTGATACTATTAGATCCAATAACATTTACCGCTGGAATTGCAAAACCTTTTTCCTTTGCGTACTTAAAAATTTCTTGAACTTCGCGACCTGTCGCTACTCCTGGTTTGATTTGGTGAGCCATAATTATTTTTACTTTTTTAGATATGTAAAAATAAGGAAAAATGGGGCAAAAGCTACGCTCAAAACGAGGATATAACGACAACGTTTGCGAGCTACTGTCTGTTTTAGAATGGGTAATTAATACCGATATTGTATACGGCATTGGCAAAATTATATTCCTTAAACCAACGATCGCCTACTGGGAGAGCAGGATTATAAGTTTTAAACCCAACATCAAATCGGAATACGAAAAAGTCGAAGTCATAGCGCAATCCAAGTCCAGAGCCTATTCCAGTATCCTTAAGACTTTCTAAGCCATTAAATTTTGCTCCTTCATCTTCTACATTATCAAAAACATTCCAGATATTCCCCGCATCTATAAAAATTGCTCCTTTTAGAGGGCCAAGAAAGGTGAATCGATGTTCTATATTAAGAGCCAATTTCATGTTGGCTTCATTAAATTCATTAGGACCTCCACTGCGACCAGGTCCTAATTGGTAGGCCTGCCATGCTCGATTATCATTAGATCCCCCACCAAAGAAACTTCGCGTAAAAGGAATACTCTTTGAGTTTCCATACGGAACTGCCAATCCGCCATAGGCTCTAAAAGCTAATACATTTTCGTTGCCAATATCCCAATGCCTTATATAGTCAATTTCCGTTTTGGCATATTGAGAGAACACCACTCCAAAAATACGGGAATTGCCTTCGTCATTCTTAGGAAGGCTAGCAGTACTCGAGACAAAATCTAGTAGGTTTCCAGCCATTTCTAAACGCAATCTTAAGCGTGTAAAAGTATCGTCAAAGAGATTCTGCCTGTTATTATAAATGTATGTAAAATTGGTAGCTAGTATAAGATTGTCTTCCGTGAGTCTGCTTTTACGTTCATCTATAGCATTGACTCTTCTTCGTTCTACGTCACTTAATCCTGTTACTTCATTGTTCTGAACTGCCGAAATAAAAGATGAAGCACCTCCATCCTTGATGGAGAGTCTAGCAATACCATTTTCATCAAAGACAAAAAAGTTGGGGTCCACATTTGCTATATTATCTACAGCAATGGAATTAAGATCATTATAACTGTTTGTGTATATGTTGAAGTAATTAGCGGTTCTGAGATTACGTACATACTGTGCGTCTATAAGGTCAAGGCGATAACTCCTTGCGGCACGAGGGTACCAATTATAACGGAGTGCTCCTGTCACATTTTGCTTATCTAATCCTATATTTTGCTGAGTGCTCAGTCCTACATTAAAATTAGTAGTGGGACGCCACTCTGCGGGAATTAAATTACGGGTGTTGAAAGGAGAAAATACCCTAGGAAAGGTCAGGTTTAAATCGGCGCCTATTTCTGTAATATTAAAGAAGCCATTGCCTTCATTGGCTGCATCATCAGAAGCACCTATACTTCCTCGACCAGAAATCTCTAAAGTTTCAGCTCCCTTAAATAAATTTCGAATCAATAAGGATCCAAATCCCGCAAGTCCCACATCCTGAATATTTGAGGTGGAAACATCAAAATCGGCTCGAAGCTTATATTTTTCTAAAGGTGTCAGTCGAATAGTGGCAATAAGATCTCTTCCAGTGGGGTCGTCTGGATCTGATCCGTATTGGATACTTGGGTACTTAAATGTTCGCAAACCACTGAGCTGGCTCAAAGTTTGGGTGCGGTCTTTATCTCTATAAACTGCCCCTGGTTTGAAAGGGATAATATCTGTTAGGGATTTGATGCGATAATTATTTTTATCATAGGCAAAAAAATTAAAACCTTCAGCTACGATAGTATCATTATAAGCACGTTCTCTATTTGTAAAGCTATAATCTGTAACGATATTGATCTTACTTATTTTGTGGACCTGATAAGGAATCTTAGTCACACTATCAATGGTATTGATTTGCCGATCATCAATGACAATTTCTACATTGGCTTTATGACCTGTATCTACACTATCAACAATGATACGTAACTGGTCAGGCTCATAATGAAAAAGACCATTATTTCTAAATAAGGTAGTGACTCTATTGCGCTCGGCATTGATGGCGAGTGTTTGGTAACGCTCTCCTGGCTCTATGAGCATATTATCTTTATGTGCTGCATAGATGGAGTCGGCTGCTTTAGAAGCAATAATAGGAGTGATTTGATCTACGTAATAGGGCTGACCTGTTTCTACTTTATAGGTGATTTGTGCACGCTGATTACTGTCTTTTTTGATTTCATAGTCAACTTTCGCATTGAAGTAGCCATTATTGGCGTAATATGAATTCAGTCTTTTTGCCGATCTCTTTGCATTATCGTCGGTAATAATGGCAGGTGGTTCTCCAGTTTTTTTTAAACTACTATTAAAATTTATTTTCCCTTGTCGAATTCCTGCAACCTGCTTTCGCGAAAGCAAACCGTTCCAAAATGTATTTCTGTCTTCATTTGCCAAACGTTGAGCTTCCATGATACTGTCAATATTCGGTCTCGCCAGATTGTAGACATACAGTTTTATTGGTAGACCCAATACTTTTGCATTTGGTTTTAGAAGCGGAATTTTATAGATGTTAGGATCGCTTACTTCTGCACCATTAGTGACAATGGTGAGCTCTTCAAGTAGATTTTGATCGGGCGCCAATCTTCTCGTAGCGTCACATCCAAAGAGGAGGGTCGCTACTAATAGAAATAATGATATTTTTGCAGGAGTATATGTCAAGGGAGCCTTTATTGATTCAAAAATACATCTTATATAGTGTTAAGCAAAAGCCAAATCAAACGAATAACGAGCCTAGGTCAAAAAAAGTACCGCTCTAGAGAAGGAATCTTTGTTGCCGAAGGTATTAAAGTGATTCAAGAACTATTAGATTCATCGCTGAAGTTGGAAGGTTTATGGAGCATAGATGAGAACGCTTTTAAGGGACATTATGATATAGAAACTGTCACTGTAGCAGATCTCAAAAAAGTGAGTTTCCTTAAAACACCGCAAACAGCAATTGCCATTTTTAAAATTCCTGAAACAAAACAAAGCACTGAAAGCGGATTGACATTGCTACTCGATGATGTGAGGGACCCAGGTAATTTAGGGACCATAATTCGTTTGTGTGACTGGTTTGGAATCACTGACCTAGTCTGCTCAAAAGAAACAGTGGATTGCTACAATCCGAAAGTGGTACAGGCAACTATGGGTTCTTTGACTCGTGTTAACGTTGTATACGCAGATTTACTAGAGTATTTAGATAAATCAAAACGGCCTATCTATGGCACTTATATGGATGGAGATAATGTGTATACCTCTCAACTTCCCAAAGACGCTATATTAATAATGGGTAATGAAGCCAATGGAATTTCGTCTGAAATAACAACAAGAATTGAGCGCCGTATCGGAATAGCTCGATTTGGTCCAGATCAAGCCACAGAAAGCCTAAATGTTGCAACAGCCACAGCCATTTTCTTGAGTGAATTCAGAAGAAGCTAGACTGTTTATTGGAAGGTGAAATTTAAAAAAATACCGCGGGTAGACATGCTTGTGATATTACTCGTCCACGGACTATTAGGATCGTCATCTTGCACCAACTCGTTGCTCACAGCAAATACACCTCGGATACTCGGAGTAAATTTGAAACGATCGAGATATATATCAATCCCAAAACCAATATCATAAAAGAAAGGGCGCGAAATCATTCTAAATTTTCCATCGCCATTATCATCTGGATTGCGCTCATTACTCGATAAATTATAGGCAGTTGCAATTCCAAAAGTGGTGAAAGGCTTGATATTGTTTAATCGTTTGGTCGAAAAACGAATGAGTAATGGCACGTAAATGTAGGTAGAGCCAACTTCCCTTAGTAAATCTTCTTCAGTAGTAAAACCTGGTCCAGCAGGATAAATGAGGTTACGTTGAGCATAAACCAATCCGGGTTCAAAACGCAAATTGATATGTTCAGAAATTCGTAAATCCCCAACCATGCCTACAGTAAAACCCGTTTGTCTCTCTACTTGAATATCCGGACGATCTTCGCGATAGTCAAAATTAAAATCAAAATTATTTATCCCAAAATAATATCCCCATGACAGTGTTGGCTTGTCAAAGTTTTGTAGTTTTTGAACACGAGGTCGCGTGAGCCATCCACCAGTTTGAGCCATGGATTCGTGGGCAAAGAAAAGGGTAAAAAGAACAGCAATAAGGATTCTCATATCGTTATTTTGATGCAGTGTAAATGGTTGCAACCCCAAAAGTTTGTGGTTTATCTTCCACGTCTTTAAACCCAGTTTTGCGTAAAATATTGTTGAGAGCTTCTCCAAATGGAAAAACAGAGGCACTCTCACTTAAATATTTATAAGCATCACGATCCTTAGAGAACATACGACCTATTCCGGGTAATATAAATTTGCTATAAAATGAATATCCTTGTTTGAATGGGAATTTTGTAGGCACTGAAGTTTCCAGGATGACAAAGATGCCTCCAGGTTTTAGTACTCTAAAAATTTCTCCCAGTCCTTTTTCTAGTGTTTCAAAGTTACGTACCCCAAAAGCTACCGTAATGGCATCAAAACTATTGTCATCAAATGGCATAGCTTCGCTATCTGCTTGCATCATTTCTATGCGATCATCAAGTTGCGCTGCATTTATTTTTTTGCGACCAACAGCCAGCATACCTTCAGAAATATCCAAACCAACGAGTCTTGTTGCCGTTGTATTTGCCATATTGATGATCAAATCTCCAGTACCAGTAGCGATATCTAAGACACTTTCTGGCGAAGTTGCTTCAACTAGTTGAACCACTTTTTTACGCCATTTCACGTCAATACCTAAGGATATCACACGATTGAGACCATCGTATTCTCCAGAAATAGTGTCAAACATTTGTTCGACTTGTTCTTTTTTACTTTGATTGGATGTAGTGTAAGGTGTTACCTTTTTGGGCATTGAGCAATTTTTTGGCAAATATACAATTTCGCGAAAGCGTAAAAAAGTATAGTCTTGGAAAAGAGAAGCAAACTAAGGGCTTCTTTATCCAGATTATTGTACATTCTAATGAGTATGGGATTTTTTAACTGGTTATTTCTTAGAGGGAATTAGAACTAATCTACTTGCATTCAATTTAGTTTTAATGAATGCTATATCTTTGTATACCTTTTCAGTATATACTATATGAAGATTATTATCGCAGGGGCAGGGGAAGTAGGCTTCCATCTTGCAAAACTGCTATCATACGAGTCTCAAGATATTACTCTTATTGACACTAACAGAGAAAGCCTTGCGTACGCAGATACCCATTTGGATATTCGTACCATTAAGGGTGATGCTACGTCTATATCTATACTTCAAGATTCTAGAGTTGAAAATGTTGACCTAGTCATTGCGGTAACCTCAAGTGAGACCACCAATATTACGACCTGCGTACTTGCCAAGCAATTAGGAGCTGGACGAACCATAGCCCGTATTTCTAATACAGAATTTATTGTGCATAAAGAGTTGGCTGGTTTTTCTAAGCTAGGGATTGATGAGTTGATCTCACCTGAAAGTCTCGCTGCTGCAGAAATTGAATTACTTTTAAGTCAAAGTGCATTTAATGATAGCTTCGAGTTTGAAGATGGTGCTTTGACTATGGTAGGTACTACCTTATCAAAAAGCGCTTCCTTTGTAGGGAAAAGCGTTAAAGAAGCAGCTAAAATATTTCCTGAACTCCATTTTATGCCTATCGCAATTCAGCGATTTGGTACTCAGTATACTTTGATTCCGCGAGGAGATACCATCTTTAAGGAAGGAGATCAAGTATACTTTATGACAATTCAAGGAGGTGTAGAGGAGCTCTATAAACTCACGGGGAAAGCAAAGCAGCAGATCAAAAATGTGATGATTTTAGGGGGGAGTAAAATTGGTTATAAAACAGCTAGAGATCTCTGTTCTAGTAAATTCAATGTTAAATTAATAGAAAAGAATAGAGAAAAGGCGACAGATCTCGCTGATCTTTTACCTAAAGCTTTAGTGCTTAACGGTGATGGACGAAATGTCGAGTTACTTGAAGAAGAAAATATTCACGATATGGATGCCTTTATCGCTGTAACTGGTGATAGTGAGACTAATATTATGTCCTGCCTTGTGGCCAAGTCTAAAAGTGTGAAGAAAACCATCGCTTTGGTTGAAAATATGGATTACTTCCAGTTATCGCACAGCATAGGAATTGATACCTTGATTAATAAAAAGCTATTGGCAGCCAATAATATCTTCCGCTATATCCGGCGAGGCGAAGTTGTGGCTATGACCAAGTTAAATAATATGAATGCAGAGCTTCTTGAATTTATTGTGAAGCCCACTTCTATTGTAGAAGGTAAACGTCTTCGTGATATTGACTTTCCAAGATCAGCCACTATTGCAGGTGTTGTAAGAGCAGGAGAAGGAATAATTGCACTTGGGGATTTTAGAGTGATTGCAGGTGATCGTGTGGTTATATGTTGTTTGCCAAGATCTATTAAGAAGGTTGAAAAAATGTTTGTCTAGTCTCGATGCCAAAACTCAATTATAAAATTATTTTTCACCTCATGGGACTGCTTTTGCTGTTCAATGGAGGGTTTATGTTGATTGCCGCTCTGGTAAGTTATTTATATCATGACGGAGCGACCTTGCATATAGTTTCTTCAGGTTTGCTAACCTTGTTTGCGGGGGTGTCATTTATGTTTGTTACACGTGGCCATCGCAAAGAACTCAATAAACGTGAGGGATATATTGTGGTTACTTTTGGATGGCTGTTTATGTCATTAAGTGGAATGCTACCTTATTTAATATCAGGTGCTATCCCATCGGTTACAAATGCCTTTTTTGAAACTATTAGTGGTTATACAACTACTGGGGCGTCTATATTAACCGATATTGAAGCTTTGCCCAAAGGACTTTTGTTCTGGAGGAGTATGACGCATTGGATAGGAGGGATGGGAATCATCGTACTGGCCATTGCCATTTTGCCTTTGTTAGGTATTGGAGGGATGCAATTATTTGCTGCCGAAGCTCCAGGTCCAAGTGCAGACAAGCTACATCCTCGAATTACTGATACTGCTAAGCGTTTATGGCTTATCTATTTTGGTTTTACAGCTATGGAAACGATAGCCTTAAAACTCGCAGGGATGTCATTTTTTGATGCCATTAACCATGCCATGAGTACCTTGTCAACAGGTGGTTTTTCAACCAAAAATGCCAGTGTAGCTTATTGGAACGATACGCCTCTTATACAATATATAATCATCTTTTTTATGATGTTGGCTGGGATGAATTTTGTCTTGAGTTACTTTGCCTTTAAGGGAAAGGTGCAGAAGATAGTAAAGGATGAGGAGTTTAAACTCTATATGTCCTTTATTATAGGATTTTCAATTATTACGGCTTTAGTAGTGTATTTCCAGGCTGATGTGTCTAACTCTAGTATAGATCACCCTATGGTGCTTGGTGTGGGTGAAAGTGCCATTCGTCATGGTTGGTTTCAGGTAGTGGCTATCATTACGACTACTGGTTTTGTTACTGCCGATTTTACCATGTGGACACCCTTTCTAACGGTTGTTTTCTTTGGTCTTATGTTTGTAGGAGGCTCTGCAGGTTCAACTGCCGGAGGTATTAAAGTGGTACGCCATCTACTGACCATTCGCAATGCGATTTTAGAATTCAAACGTACCTTACATCCACGTGCAATTTTGCCAGTTCGTTATAATACGCGATCTGTAGATCGAACAATTATCTTTAATATTCTTGCCTTCTTTATATTATATATGTTGTCTTGGATCATTGGGGCTTCAGTTTTAGCTGCCTTCGGATTAGACTTCCAAACAGCTTTAGGAGGAGCCGCCTCATCTTTGGGGAATGTGGGTCCCGCCTTTGGTTCATTGAGCCCAGTAGATAATTTTGCAAATCTTCCTTCTGGAGCCAAATGGTGGTGTGGTTTCCTAATGCTCATTGGGCGTTTAGAATTGTTTACGGTACTTATTTTATTAACTCCATTCTTTTGGCGAAACCGATAGCTATGGAAGGAAAAATCTATGATCTAATTATTATTGGTGGTGGACCTATTGGCCTAAGCTGTGGAATTGCTGCTCAAAAAGAAAAACTCAACTATTGCATCCTCGAAAAAGGTGTTTTGGTCAATTCTCTTTACAATTTCCCAGAGCAAATGACCTTCTTTTCAACCTCCAAATTACTGGAGATTGGAGATGTGCCTTTTATTTCCCATTCTGATAAGCCTACTCGTAATGAAGCCTTAGAGTATTATCGACGGGTTCAAGAAAGTTGGCAATTAAAGATCCAAATGTATACCGAGGTCCTAAGTATGAATGCGGTTGCAGAGGGTTATAAGATAGAAACTAGTAAGGGTTCCGCTTTCGCGAAAGCGGTCATCGTATGCACTGGTTTCTACGATACACCACGCTTACTTGGTATTCCAGGCGAAGAGCTACCTAAAGTCAAACACTTTTATGATAGTCCGCATCCTTATGTAGGACAAAAATTACTGGTAATAGGAGCGGCAAACTCGGCTTGTGATGTTGCTTTAGAGACCTATTACAAAGGTGCTGAGGTGACTATGGCTATTAGATCTCACGAGATCTATCCAAAAACTAAATATTGGATCAAGCCCAATATCGAAAACCGAATCAAAGAAGGTGCTATTAAAGCCTACTTTAATTCTGAGGTGGTTGAGATAAAAGAGCATTCAGTCTGTCTTGAAACCCCTGATGGTCTCGTCGAAATACCTAATGATTTTGTGCTTGCAATGATTGGGTATATGCCTAATTATCATTTGTTTGAAAGTTTGGGATTGCCTATCGACTCAGATGTGTATAAAACACCCCTCCACAATGAGGAAACTCTAGAAACACCTCTACCTAATGTATACGTTGCTGGGGTGATCAAAGTGGGACTTCAAACAAGTAAATTATTTATCGAAAATACCCGTGAACATGGGGATATTATTATTCAAAATTTGCTAAGTAAGTCGTAGCTTTGTGACACTCCTAAAAGTGATAAAAATGGCTAGACAGCAAATTACAGACACAATCTTAATGATTAGACCTGTGAACTTCCGAATGAATGAACAAACGGCAGTAAATAATTATTTTCAAGAAGATCTCCGTCTTAAGAATGCAGAAATCAACGCAAAGGCGCAAGCCGAGTTTGATGCTTTTGTAGACAAGTTGCGCGCCAAAGGAGTTAATGTCATTGTAGAAGATGACTTAGTAGAACAAGACTCTCCGGATTCTATTTTTCCTAATAATTGGGTAAGTTTTCATGCAAGTGGGGATATAGCAATCTATCCTATGTTTGCCGAAAATCGCCGTGTAGAACGCCGATTAGATATTTTTGACCGTTTGGAAAAAGAAGGATTTACAATCCGTAATATCACCGACTATACCAGTGCCGAGGAAGAAGGTTTCTTTTTGGAAGGTACTGGAAGCATATTAATGGATCGGGTAAATGAAATAGCTTATTGTGCCTTATCTCCAAGGGCAGATGAAGAATTATTTATTGAATTTTGCGAAGATTTTGAGTGTACTCCAGTGGTGTTTACAGCAAACCAAACTGTAGGAGATGAGCGCATGCCTATTTACCACACTAATGTAATGATGTGTTTAGGTGAAACCTTTTGTGTGATTTGTTTTGATACTATCGATGACAAAAAGGAGCGTAAAAATGTAGAAAAGCATTTGCGCTCTAGTGGCAAAGAAATTATCAGAATTACGGAAGCACAAATGAGTCAGTTTGCAGGTAATATGTTGCAAGTAAAAGGCGCCGATGAGAAACGCTACTTAGTAATGAGTAAAGCGGCACATGAGAGTCTAACACCCAAACAAATTGCTGCTCTTGAAAAAACATCAGAAATTGTGAGTAGTGATTTGACCACTATTGAAACCTGTGGAGGAGGAAGTGCACGTTGTATGATGGCAGAAGTATTTTTGCCAAAAAAATAAGCATCTCCAATTCGGGCTATTCTGCGCTAATTCAATGGTATAGTGGGAGTTATTTCTATTGCTCATCATAAGGTCAACAGTGGTAATTAAGTTTTAGTAACAGCTGTTAGTCTTCCTTTTTTAGGTTTGATTAAAGTTTATCTTGATTATGCTTTAGGATGCTTTAATAGATTGATTTTAAGGGCTGTAAGTGTATCCTTTTCTGCAATTAACACAGAAGACTCGGCAGCCTTATAAATCCTAATAGTTACGGCTGTTTAGCATTTTAGTCTATAATTACGTATATTCGTTTTAACAATTAATAAGTTGTTAAAGCGTACTGGTGGAGTTTATTGTAGATATGTCTTATAAGTGTGTTTGTAGTTTTCACACTTATACAACCTAAGCATTTTGCTTTCAGGCTTGTATCGAAATGGTTTAATTTTTTTAGTAGGATTTAAAAAGCGACCGATAACAATCTTCTTTAAACACACCAGGTACGCTTTTTCTATATACTGCGATTCCTACCATCTAAAACGCTACTACCTCAATCCTTTTCTTAGTATGCCTTCTAAAATACCAATATACCAGCATACCCAAATACCAGCATACCAAAATACCAGCATACCAAAATACCAACCTACCAAAATACCCCTATCACTCATAGGAAGTAACGTCATTAGCAAAAAGAAAGCTAATTAATCTTCCTCTTCTCCTTCTGACTCAGTTAAAATATCAGCATGTTTGGAATAGGTTTTCCATTTTTCAATACAGGCAGAAATATCTTCAGGTATCGGTGCCTCGAAACGCATGAGTTCATTAGTTTCTGGATGAATAAAACCTAGGGTTTTAGCATGAAGTGCCTGTCTAGGAAGGACCTTAAAACAGTTGTCTACAAACTGCTTGTATTTTGTAAAAGTGGTGCCTTTTAATATGGAGTTTCCGCCATAGCGCTCATCATTGAACAAGGTATGTCCAATGTATTTCATATGCACCCTTATTTGGTGTGTACGACCCGTTTCCAGTGTACATTTTACTAAGGTTACATAACCTAATCGTTCAATTACTTTGTAATGCGTAACCGCCGGCTTTCCTAATTGATCGTCATCTTCTTTGTATACCGTATTTTGAAGTCGGTTTTTTGGATGTCTTCCTATATTTCCTTCAATAGTACCTTCATCCTCCTTCATATTACCCCAAACCAAGGCAACATATTCACGTTCTGTAGTCTTATTAAAAAACTGTTTTGATAAATGAGTCATTGCCTGCTCTGTTTTGGCAATTACCAAAAGCCCGGATGTATCTTTATCAATACGATGTACCAGTCCTGGTCTATCGCTACTGTTATTAGGAAGATTGTCAAAATGATGAATCAAAGCGTTGATCAAGGTTCCTGAATAATTTCCATGTCCAGGGTGAACAACCATTCCTGCGGGCTTATTTACCACTAAAACCGTATCGTCTTCATAGACTACATCAATAGGGATATCCTCTGGAATCAATAAGTTTTCATGTGGAGGATGTTCAAAGAGTACGCGCACGGTATCTCCTGCCTTCACTTTGTAATTTTGCTTTACAATTTCGCCATTGACTTGAATGCTCCCATTCTTGGCAGCTTTCTGGATTTTATTTCGAGTGGCATTTTCGACAAAATTCATTAGGAATTTGTCTACCCGTAAAGGTTCTTGTCCTTTTCCTGCAGTTACACTGTAATGTTCATACAGCTCGTCGTCCTGCATTTCTGGACCTTCGGGTATATTAGTTTCCGCCATCGGTGGTTGTGTCTGTTGTGTTGTTATAATTATCTCTGTAGTTACCCTGTCCATTCCCTAAAACTAAATCAATGGTCGACGTCTTTTCTAAACGGTCTCCAGATTTGATACTCTTTCCATTGTGTTTTAATTCGCGAACTTCATCTTTTCCCATATGATCGATATAGCTCACTTTGCCAACAGTAAACCCTAAAGCTTTGAGTGTTGGCTCTACTTGGCGCCTTGTCTTTCCAACAAGATTATCCGGAATAGTAATTTTTTGATAGCCAGAAGGATTCAATACCAAATATATTTTTCGATTTTCTTTCACAAATTTCCCAGCGGCTGGATCCTGATCAATGACAGAATAGCGTGGGTAATCTGGGTTGTAATTTGCGCTATCAATGATGAAAAACCTCAAATCGGCATTGCTCAATTCTTGCTCTACCAATTCCAGGGTCATCCCTTTAATATTAGGTACGGCAATACGTTGGTCATGATTGGTTGTGTTACCTAGCCACCATTTTACCATAAAAATAAAAAGGAGTAGGGCGAGAATAGCAAGTGCCAAATGTTTGACAAATGTCTTACTCATTATAAAAGAAACTATATTCATAGAGGACTAGGGTTAGTGTCGCAAAGATATAAAAATGAAACCCTTTTGGAGGGCGTAGTTTTATCAGTTATTTTTGATAACGTAATAAACGCTTGTTTCGTTTAATCTATCCATTTTAAATCAAGTACATGTTGAAAAATATCGCTGTGTTAATGGGAGGCTATGGCAGTGAGTATGCGATCTCCTTGCAAAGTGGGTCAACTGTGATGGCTGCTCTAGATCCGTCAAAGTACACCGCTTATGCTGTTCATATTTTGAAGGATCGATGGGTATGTGTCCATAAGGATGAAGAATATCCAATAAATAAAGGTGATTTTAGCTGTGTGCTACCCTCTGGAAAGTTAGTTTTTGACGCCTGTTACAACACAATTCACGGGACTCCAGGAGAGGACGGACTATTACAGGCATATTTAGAGACTATTGGGGTACCGCAATCTAGTTGTGAAATGTACCAAAGTGCCTTGACTTTCAACAAACGGGATACCCTCAGCGTCTTGAAGCCTTACCATATTCCCATGGCGAAATCGGTCTATGTGGATAAAGGTGATAAGGATGTATTCGCTTTCGCGAAAGCGCAACACAAAACAAACGCTATAGGCTATCCATGCTTTGTAAAACCCAACCGAGCTGGGTCCAGTTTTGGAATTAGTAAGGTATACGCCGAAAGTGAACTCGAAGCAGCTTTAAATAAAGCCTTCACCGAAGATAGCGAAGTGCTGATAGAATCATTTTTAAGCGGCACCGAAGTTTCTGTAGGCGTTTTTAAATGGAAGGGGGCAACGACCGTCTTACCCGCTTGTGAAATCGTACCTGATGGTGATTTCTTTGACCTAGAAGCCAAATATTCTGGAAAATCTCAAGAAATTGTACCTGCACGCTTGTCTGATACAGATACCCAAGCCTTAGAGGCACTTACCATGAAAGTGTATGATGTCCTGAAACTAAAAGGAATTTGCCGCGTCGATTTTATTTTCCATGAAGGCAAACCACATTTTGTAGAAGTGAATACCAATCCAGGCTTATCGGCAGAGAGTATCATTCCTAGAGAATTTAAACATGCTGGGATTTCTTTATCTGATGCTTTTGGATCTGTGATAGATGAACTATTCTAAGCCTATGTATTCTTTGTTGTATACATTTGTAGTAAATAAGCATACAATTTAAATGGTAAATAAAAAACAGATGTGGGTGGTCCTCATCATTTCACTTCTACTTCTTTACTCTTGCAATAATACTACAGACCCTCAAGACGATAATTCAACCAATGATTATTCCAGAATTTTAGAGCAGAAGAGAGATAGCTTATTTCAAGAATATACACTATTTAAGAGTCGAAAATCTCATCCTACCTTAATCGATTTATCTTTAGACTCATTAGAAATTAGTTACTCAAATGTTCTAAAAATCATCAATAATAATTGTGTCGCTTGTCATTCTCCTTCTGGGAATGCTCCTTTTTCACTCTTATCATATACTGATCTTGTTAAGCGAAAAGGGGTCATTCAAGAGGTGCTATCCAGAAAAATAATGCCACCTTGGATGGCTGATAAATCGTACAAAAATTTTTTTAATGAACCGGCTATCAGTGACGAAGAGCGAGCGCTCATTTATAATTGGTTAGAAATGGGTGCGCCCATTGACAAAAAAGAAGTTTTGAGTTATCCGGAGCATTCCTCTTTGAAATTAGATTTACCCGATCTTATTATTCAACCAACTAAAAAACATATCATAACAACTAATGACGATTCTTATGAGTGTATTGTTTATGATCCAAAGTTGAAAGAAGATATTTTTGTTTCAGGTATAGATTTTAAATCAGATAATCCAGAGGTAATACATCATTTAATGCTATACTTGGACGTAAATAATATACTAGAGGATGATGGGTCGTGGGATTGTAAAAATGATGGTTTAGTTAACAAGCTTATTCCTATTCAATCTTGGAGCAAAGGCATGCGTCCATTTGAATTAGCTTCTGGCCTTGGATACCGTGTGCCAAAAGGAGCCAAGTTTTTACTACAAGCACATTATGGTGATGAGAATAATAAGGGGAGAGAGGTGAGTACGACCTTAAAATTGCACTATGCAGATTCTTTAAAAGAAGAAGTGGCCTTTGAGGTAATTAATAAATTTGATATAAAATACCCAAAGGATTCCATAATGATGGAAACTCTTAGTTACAAGGTTGAAGATACTATTTCCGTACTTGGACTACTTCCACACACACACACATTTCTTGACAAAAAAGATTGAAATATTTGCTGTAAATGAAGACACTAAAGAGATTATTAAATTACTTAAAATTCCTGATTGGGACTACCTTTGGCAAGGACAATATATAAATACCTTGCCAGTGATAATTCCAAAGGGTAGTACGATTTATTGCAATGTAGTAATTGATAACACAGCCGATAACCCAACCCAACCCAATTCTCCAGTTCGCGATGTATTTTACAATACAAATTCTAGTGATGAAATGCTCGTATTAGTGTTGCTTACTAAACCATACAAAGAAGGAGATTCTCAACTTCAAGTTGCTAAATTTTTAAAATAATGAAAGTCACCCATTCTATTCTCTTAGCTTCCTTGATGTTATCGTTTTATGCATGTAAAAATGAAAATTCAAAGATCGATTCTCTGGTTCCTAGTCAATCTCTGGCCGCTTATGAGTGCTACTTTTTTTTTATTGCCGATTGCCCAGCATCAAGAAACAATATTCCTAAAATTTCTGAATTATCAAAAAAATATAAGCCTCTAGGGTTGAGGGTAATCGGAGTTGTGTCTGATCCATTTATCAATATGGATTATTTACATGAAACTTTAAAGGAATTGGATTTTCAAATTGATATCGAAATAGATTCCACCCTAAGTATTGCTCGAAAACACGATGCTTCGGTAACTCCCGAGGTTTTCTTATATAAGTCGGGGGTTTTGGTGTACAGTGGTCTACTTGATAACTATTATTTTGAATTGGGAAAGCATAGAAAGATTGTCACAACAAATTATCTTGAGTTGGCTGTTCAATCTTCTCTTCAAAATAGTCCTTTTGAAAAAAGGACCGAAGCTATAGGTTGTAAAATCAACTTTGATGCTCGAGATATTATAACTTCAATTCATTAAATAGGATTCGAAAATGTTCTCTCGCAAAATTTTTGTTGTAGTCATTTTTGTCTTAATAGTCTCATGCACATCAGAAACCAATATTTCAAATCCTAATGGACTCTTTTCAGAAGTAGAATTATCTGAACTGAATCAAATGGTCGATGCATTCGACCATATTCTCGTTCAAGGCTTTGATACAAAGTTAGTAGTCGATGCTTACATGGAGTTCTCCATAATTGTAGAAGAGGAAATTTCGCCAACGCTTCCTAGCGGTATGGAAGCCCTTGGCTTAAAGGTGATGGATTATAAAGTTTTTTCCAAAATATGGCGGCACTATGAGGTAGATAATAGAAATAAGGGGAAATACAATATTTATGGTACTAGTGATTATATTAAGTATTTGAAAAGACTGGGAGAAGATTCTGATTTCTTGCAGGTTTATGCTCAAAATCTTAAAGATGCAGGTGATATTTCACCAGCCCTGATTGCTGGTTTTGCTGTTAATATTGAACTTCTTGATCTAACAGATAGAAATAATAGACTTGTTTTTGCAATTCATTATCTAACTTTAATACAGCGCTAATCCACCTCGATATAACTGAGTGTTGAAAATAGCTTCGTGAGGCGTGTGTGAAATCAGAGCGTACATTCACCTAATAAAATAGTGTCCTACTTGACTTATTTGCGATAATATTAGCGCATTCAAACTGAAAATGAAGGAACTCAGAGATTAGGTTTTGCAACATTTAATTCCCTACATTTACTCCTATGAAAAGAGCGGTATTTCCAGGATCTTTTGATCCTATCACCTTAGGGCATTATGATATCATTGAACGCGGACTCACAGTTTTTGATGAGATTATACTTGCAATTGGGGTGAATGCTGAAAAAAAGTACATGTTCTCACTAACAGAACGCAAGTGCTTTTTGGAAGAGACCTTTGCCGGCGAACCTAAAATCAAGGTGATGACCTATAAAGGACTTACCGTTGATTTCTGTCAAAAGCAAGATGCAGAATTTATCCTCCGCGGACTCAGAAATCCGGGGGATTTTGAGTTTGAAAAGGCGATTGCACATACAAACCGAAAATTATCAGGTATTGAAACGGTTTTCTTATTGACCTCTTCAGGTAAGAGTTATATCTCTTCTTCCATAGTTAGAGATGTCATTCGTCATAATGGTGACTATACCAGTTTGGTGCCAGAAGCTGTAAGAGTTAAGAAGGACTAACCCATAAAAAAAATCGCCACTAGGGCGATTTTTTATTAATCATATATATTACAGCTTACTTTTTGCTTTGCTGCTCTTTGATTGTCGACTTGTCAATGTCAAAATCATTTGTAAGTTGGTTTGTGTTTCCTGTAGGATTTGTGGGATGAGTTTGTGTTACCTTTCTTTCAAATTTACGTTCCATATCTTTCTTTTATTGTTCATAATTAATATAAAGAATCCAATTGTTAAGTCTTCTTAAGAAGCTGTTAGGATTGCGTTAAAGTCTTTTGAAATAAGTAGTTGACGGCAATATTAAGCGAGATATTTAACTAATTTGACCCAGTTAGTTTCTTTAGTGTTTGGCGAAGTTCCTTAGAAGTATATTCTTTAAAATCGAGATTAAGTGTTCCCATTTCTTCAATGCGAATTTCCTTCATTCCCATATAATATCCTTCTTTTCCTTTTTGGATGGCGACTAAGGTTACGGGTAAGTTTTTAGTAATAGACCCAAAATCAAAACTGCTATTTGCACGTTTATTGCCATTTAAAATCGAACGCATATTCTTAAAGACTAGCTTCACATTGGCCCCTTCAGCATTTTTAATTTTGAGTTTAAATTTCATTTTTGGCCCATTTGCATTTGTAAAACGATCACAATTGAGCCAGCCTAATTGCAATGAATTAAATATGTAATTACCCACAGACTCATTTCTAGACACCAATCGTGTGATTTTTCTATCAGGAATTTTATCTGCGCCCCATGGAATTCGATAAACATGACCTCCCCTTGAAACAGAATCGGTATCAAGGCGTTTGAAATATGTGGTAGGTATTTCAAAAACAGACTTTCGAACTAATACATAGGAAGTCCCTTTCACTTTTATGTCTCTAATGAGTTTTGTCTTCCTTAATTCCTGGTAGCTTTCGAGCATGGCTGAGGTTACGTCAATCTCATTGTCGTGCAGAATTTCTTTTAATATTTCAATATCGGTGCGAGCAGTACTGTATATAGTATCGAAAACTCTATTTTTTGGAACCTCTTCACTTATAGCAGTTTCATAGGTTTTGTCATCATCCAACTGGATATTTATTGGCATACTGTATAATACATCTACGGCTAATCCTCTTTGCCTTCCTGGAGTAAATAATGGCATGCTTTCTAGTACGCGTTTTATTTCAATTTGAATACAATCACTGTTATTTTGACTTCTGATATGCTCTACGCTCCCGTCTCTCTTGATTTTAAGTCTTGCAAAGAGCCTTGTGACCCCTGTTGGTATGTCTGTGGCACAGATCTCGGCATCAAAGTTCCTCATCACATGCCTATTGATGGCTTCTTGAGTACAGCTTTTCTTTTCTGCTTCTGTACCTGTACAGTTGGCAAATACAGGGACATTTTCCACCACTGCAAAGGGAACATCGGCTATAGGTTCTTGTTTTTCCTCCATTTCAACAGCTAAAGTGTAAGATATAGGTGCGGCCAATTGCCAATCGATAATAACTTCTTTTTCTGCTCCAATAAATAACTGCATATCCTCTTTCGTTTTCTTTGTGGGAAAAGTAATGGTCATAGGTTTGTCAAGCAGGAGTTGTTGCCCTCCTTTTTGGGCAGTAACATGGAGCATGCCTCCAGTTTCAAGTATGTGATTATTTGATGTTGTACTAAGATTGCCGAGTAGTATATCGTCCAGAGTATGATATTCCTTAATGTTGATAGCTACTGTTCCATCGATCCATTGAGCATCACTGCTACTACTTTTAAAAGCATGAGCCGGAAAATAAAGACGCGTCCCTCCTTTGCAAATTAGGGTAGTATCTCGAGAACTTTCAACATAGAATTGTTCAAGTACCACATCAGTAATGGGAGAGAAAGTAGAATTAGCCAAAGCTAAGTCACTTAGAGAGCTTTTAATTGTTTCATTATTCATAAGGATCTCTTCCTCTTGATTTTCTAGAAGGAAATTTATTGAATCTTTAAGAGTCTTTAGGTTGGGTGTATTAGTGTCATTGGAAGGAACAAGAATTCCCTGTGTAGGTATCGCTTTTGATTTTTTTTGCTGTTTTGGAACTTTATCAGCCGGATCAGAGTGATTCCATTGCTGGAACCCTAAAAATAACAGAGTAATGGTTACAATGGCTAAAAAGAAGATTCCTAAGGTTTTTACGAATTTACCTCGCAAATATCCGTTGTGAATCTTAGCAATTTCATTTTTAATAATAACGCGTCGCATGCCCTGTAGGAGAATTTTGTGTTCTTCAAACAAGGCTTTAAAATTGACATCTGAACGTAGTTTTTCCTCAAAAGCAATACGTTCTTCAGGAGATAGTATTTGGTTGAGGTAATCGTTTATATATGTTATCTGTGTAATATATGTTTCCATGACTGTAGTTTTAAGAGGGCATTGATTGTTTGTAGATGTCTTTTGCTTTTTTCAAGCATTTGTACTTCTGATTTTTTGCTCCTTTTTCAGAGGCAAATTGCATCACTGTTGCGATTTTCCTAAAGGTCATCGCTTTGTGATAAAACAGTTGTAACAATTTTTGACATCGACTTCCCAATGCGCGAAAAGCATTCTCAGCCTGTTGATATTTTTTTTCTTCTAGTACCGCATGGAAGACCTGTAGCTCTTCTCCTTGAAGTTCGCGGAGTTCATTTTTTGAAAATTGTTTTTGAGTATCCTTCCATAGAAAACGGGAAACGGAGTATAAGTAAGTGTAGAAAGATGAAGTTAACTCAAAATCGGATTTCTCCAAATTCCGTATCAAAATGAGTATGGCTTCTTGGAAGATGTCTTTAGCGTCTTCCTTTTGACCTCCCTTGGAACGTATTAATTTTTCAATCCGAGGATATAAGGGATAGAGTTGCCTAATCGCTTTGTCCCGATGTCCATTTTTAAATAGTTCTAATATTTTGTGATCACTCATAAAGTATTTTATCTATTAATGGTCATTTTGGTAAAAGGTCACCTCTAAAAAGTCATAATTTATCGAATTTTCTTTACAAATGCTTCTACACTTTCTGGGCCATTGGCTGTAAGATGCTTTACAAACGCACTCCCAATGATGGCTCCTTTCGCAAAAGCGGTAGCCGCTTCAAAGGTTTCCGAATTGCTAATTCCGAAACCAACAATCTGCTGATTTTTTAATTGCATATCATGGATGCGTTTAAAATAATCGGTGGTAGTATTCCCAAAGCCGCTTTGAGCTCCTGTCGTACTTGCGCTACTTACCATATAGATGAATCCATCACTTGCGGCATCTATTTGTTTTATGCGCGCATCTGAGGTTTGCGGAGTGATCAAAAACACATTAATCAAGCCGTGTTTTTCAAAAATAGCCTTGTACTCAGCTTCATACTCGGCCAAAGGAAGGTCTGGCATAATCAATCCATCAATGCCTATTTCGGCACAAGTGGCACAAAACTTTTCCACTCCATATTGCAACATCGGATTAAAGTATCCCATGATAATTAAGGGAATGTGAATCGTTTTACGAATGTCTTTCAATTGATCAAACAGCAGCTGTGTAGTCATCCCATTTTTAAGCGCTGCTGTACTGCTCTCTTGGATAGTAGGTCCGTCTGCCAAAGGATCTGAAAACGGTAAACCAATTTCAACGAGATCGACTCCGCTCTCTTGTAATTGTGTCAGTACGGAAACGGTATCGTTCAAAGAAGGGTAGCCAGCCGTAAAGTAGATACTCAATAGCTTTTTATTTTCTTGTAGTTTTTTGTTGATTCTGTTCATAGTTTTTTAATCTCCGCGAAGGCGGAGATATCATCCACCCAAACGTATTAGTTATTATAACATCCAACCTAAATCTTTCCAATCTGGGTTTAATTCATTAATTAGATTGTCTTTCCATTCCCTATTCCACTTCTTTACTTGTTTTTCTCTTGCTATAGCTGCTGCTACAGTTTTGAATACTTCAAAGTAAACTAGTTTGTCGAGGTTATATCGACTTGTGTAACTCTTATTATAAGTTTTATTTAAGTGCTCGAACATTCTTTTCTTTAAATCAACTGTAAAACCTGTATACAATATCTTGTTATAGGTATTAGTGGTCATGTAAAAATAAAACTGTTCTTCGCTAAATTCCATTTCAATCTCATTTCCGCGAAGGCGGAAACCTTATTTTGTTTTAGAACTCGTTTTCATGGTCATACGTCTTCCGCCTTTGTGAAAGTCAGGTTCTTTTAGCTGTATGAGACTTCCGCCTTCGCGGAAGTTTAATTAAAGCTTAAAGTATTCGATATACGTATTCAAATCTTTATCCCCACGGCCACTAAGATTTACCACGACTACATCATCGGCTTTAAAACTTCTGGTTTCAAAAATCGCCAAAGCATGACTGGTTTCAATTGCTGGAATAATGCCTTCCAACTTCGAGAGTTCCAATCCTGCTTGCATAGCATCAGCATCGGTGACAGATATAAATTCTCCTCGTCCTGAACGATATAAATTTGCATGCATCGGACCAACACCTGGATAATCAAGTCCTGCCGAAATAGAATATGGTTCGGTAATTTGTCCGTCGGCAGTTTGCATTAAAAGCGTTTTACTTCCATGTATAATTCCTTCACGTCCCAAGACAGAAGTAGCTGCACTTTCTCCAGAGTCAATTCCCTTTCCAGCTGCTTCTACTGCAATAATACCCACCTCAGGTTGATCGAGATAATGATAGTAAAGTCCCGCAGCATTCGAGCCTCCACCTACACAAGCGACTACAAAATCAGGGTTTTCACGACCTTCAACTTCCTTTAGTTGCTTTTTAGTTTCTTCAGAAATCACCGATTGGAATCTCGCTACCATATCTGGATAGGGATGTGGTCCCACTACAGATCCAATGATATAATGCGTATCAACAGGGTTGCTAATCCAATCCCGAATCGCTTCATTAGTAGCATCCTTCAAGGTTTTACTACCAGATAAGGCAGGGCGAACTGTCGCTCCCAACATTTTCATACGAGCAACATTCGGTGCCTGACGTTCAATATCAATGGCGCCCATATACACTATGCATTCTAAACCCATCAAGGCGCAAACCGTTGCTGTTGCAACTCCGTGCTGTCCAGCTCCCGTTTCGGCGATGATGCGGGTTTTACCCAGACGTTTTGCCATGAGTATTTGTCCGATGGTATTGTTAACCTTATGCGCTCCAGTATGACATAAATCCTCTCGTTTGAGATAGATTTTAGTATTGTATTTTTTACTGAGACGTTCTGCAAAGTATAGAGGTGTTGGCCTACCTACATAGTCTTTGAGCAGCGCCTTGAATTCCTTCTGAAAAGAAGGCTCCTGCATCACCTGGATGTATTGTGAACGCAATTCCTCTACATTAGGGTAGAGCATTTCTGGAATAAAAGCACCTCCGAAATCGCCATAATATCCCCTCTCATTTGCTTGATATGATTCTTTTTCATTTTCGCGAAAGCGAGAATCTTCTTTTTGTTTCATAACTTTTTCTATTAATTTCCACGAAGGCGGAAATCTTATTATATATTTTAACCCGTTCCACAAAGCGGAAATCTCATTAAACTAATTAATTCGTTCTCTTACTCATGAGTCTTCCGCTTTCGCGAAAGTGGTTTGAATTTCTCACTGTTGTGCAACATCTCCCCTAACCCCTCTTCAAAGAGGGGGACCTTTAGGCTCTTTGTTTTCTATTCCTTGCTAGGGATATTCAGTTCTTTTTGAAACCTTTTTAATTGTTCTATATCCTTTAATCCAGGTTTTACTTCAAACTTACTATTCACATCAAGTGCGAGGATAGGGAGATCTGTAGCCAAGATTTCTTTTACTTTATCTACTTCTTCTAGTCCGATGCCACCACTTAATACAAAGGGGGTTTTAGACGCATAATCTTTTAAAATACTCCAATCAAAGGTGTAGCCATTACCACCTTTTTGAGCGCCTTTAGTGTCAAACAAAAAGGCATCCACAAGCTTTTCATATGGATTCAATTGTTCAAAATCAAATGCATCCTTGATGGCAAATACTTTCCAGATTTTAACGTCCGTCAGCTTTCTCAATTCTTTGATGTCGGCTGGAGATTCTGAGCCGTGTAATTGTAGGATGTCTAGGTTGTATTGTTCTATTTTCGCTTTCGCGAAAGCGATCTCAGCATCTACAAAAACACCCACCTTTTGAATATTGTTGGGTAGGTGTGGTATGTCACCTTCAAAATTTCGCGGACTCCCATCAAAGAAGATAAACCCAAGGTAGTCTGGCTGCAAGGCAGCGACTTCTTGTGTGTTATATTTCATTCCGCATATTTTTATTGACATGATGGATTTTGATTAATGTTTTAATGTTGCTTCTTCGCTATTATATTAATTATTAGAATGTGCCCACCCTTTAGGGCCAGGGAAAGGCAAATTCGATGCAATGATTTAATCATTCAATGATTGTATAAATGATTTTGCAGCAGCTCCAGGATTATCAGTTTTCATGAAATTCTCACCGATGAGGAAACCTTGAAAACCATGAGGTTTGAGTTCTTTGATCGCCTCGATCGAACTGATCCCACTTTCGGAGACTTTTACAAATTCATCTGGAATCTGTTTGATGAGTTCTTTGCTTGTTTCTAAGCTGACCTCAAAAGTCTTTAGATTTCGGTTATTGATGCCAAGCATATCTACAGATGGCATGATGGATTTTTGCAATTCTTCTTCATTATGAGATTCACAAAGGATATCTAAGCCAAGGCTTTTAGCAAATTTTGAATACTGTTCTATTTGCTTTCGCGAAAGCGTTGCCGCTATCAATAAAATCGCATCTGCACCATAGGCTTTAGCTTCTAAAATTTGATATTCGTCTACGATGAATTCTTTTCTCAATAAGGGAAACTTTGCCGAAGCACGTGCCAATAACAGATCATCGAGCGATCCTCCAAAGTACTTGCCGTCAGTCAATACTGACATTCCACTCACGCCAGCTTCTTCATAACCTTTGGCAACGTCTTCCACATTCACATCCTGATTAATCACCAATTTGCTAGGAGACCTTCGTTTGTATTCAGCAATGATGCCTGTGGGCGCTTCCCTTAATGCTGTCGCTAGGGAAACTACCTTCCGTTCAAAAAGGACAGATGCTTCCAGCTGGGAAGCAGGAATCAACCCTTTTTTAAGTGCGACTTCGCGATGTTTATCTGCTACAATTTTATCTAGTATCGTCATATTCATTCCCAGCGTAGGCGGGGATCTCATTTTATTCCCGCGAAGGCGGGAATCTTTATTAATTTCCCGCGAAGGCGGGAATCTCGCACTATTGAAGAACCTTAATTACTAAGCTTCTGCAATTTCTTTAACTTCTCCAATGCTTTTCCACCTAGCAAACTTTCTTTGGCTTGGATAAATCCTTCAATGGGAGTGAGTCCTTTGACGGTGGCAATTGCCATGCCTGCATTGGCACAGACCACATTGTTTTGGGCTTCTGACCCATTGCCGGAAATCACATCCATAAATATTTTTGCCGATGATTCGATAGAATTTCCACCGTAGATATCAGCTTGGGTATGTGCTTTTACACCAAAATCGGCTGGGTGTAACATCGTTTCCGTATGATTGGTTATTGTCTTTGTTGGTCCTGTTAACGAAATTTCATCATAACCATCCAAAGCGTGAAGAATGGTAAAATTTTTATCTCCTTTTTGATACAAGTACCCATACATACGCGCCAATTCTAAATTGAAGACACCAACAAGTTGATTTTGCGGAAATGCAGGATTTACCATCGGTCCTAGCATATTAAAAAAGGTCTTAACGGCTAGTTCTCTCCGTATTGGAGCCACATGTTTCATCGCAGGGTGGAAAAGAGGAGCATGCAATACACACATCCCGACAGTATCCATTGACCTTTTTAGGAAGTCGACGTCATTGCTAAATTTAATGCCTAAATAGTCCATTACATTAGAACTTCCACTTACCGAGGAGACACCATAATTTCCATGTTTGGTTACAGCCACATCGGATCCAGCGGTTACAAAGCTTGAAAGTGTGGAGATATTAAAGGTGTCTTTACCATCACCTCCGGTACCACAAAGGTCAATCGCATTGTATTCTGAGACATCAACCTTAAGGCATAGGTCCAAAAGTGCATCCCTGAAGCCTTCCAATTCTTCGATAGTGATACTCCGCATCATATAGACCGTAAGGAAAGCCGCTATCTGACTAGGATTGTATTTGCCTTCAGAAATATTGACAAGGATCTCTCTGGACTCCGTTTTGTTGAGTACATCGTGATTGATTAGTCTATTGAGTATGTTTTTCATAATTGTATTCGGTCCTTATCTTTTTGTATCTCTAATTCTAGTGATTCGTCTATTCTTGATTTACTTTGATCACCTCCAATGCCTCTTGGTCTTTTATGAAATTAGATATCGCTTGGTCAATAATTTCTTGATCCTCGTAAATACCCTTGTCAATTTGTTTATACGTTACATAATTATATACGCCACTCCCTCCCAAACTCACGATCCATCCCTTTGCCATCGCCGATTTGGTCACTTTTGTTCCTCTAGGAGATACAAGGGCTAGCATTCTTTTGTTAGCAGCTTCTGTAAGCACCTCTTCTCCTAGGGCATCTTGAAACAACATATAGGAACCATTTTGATATAGTACCCAGTTTTTTTGAAGGGGATGAATCCCTAATTGTACGCTGAATATGAGGGGCGCATAATCTGGAAGCTCCTCAATAACTTCAACGATGACTTCCTCTTCTTCAGGAAGGGTTATCTCTTTTTCTATCCTCGGAGTGGGTACTTTGGTTCTCTTTTGTTTACTTCCGCAACTGGCCAATACTAAAAGGGCCACGACGGCGATCAGATGCAATGTTTTCATAATTTAAGTATTTACCCAGTTTTCAATCATTTTTTTACCTTCTGGGGTGAGTACAGATTCTGGGTGAAATTGCACTCCGCGTAGATCATACTCTCTGTGACGTAATGCCATCACCTGCCCATTTTCATCCAAGGCAGTAATTTCTAACATTGGCGGAAAATTTTGAGTATCTACTACCCAACTGTGATAACGTCCTACAGATACTTTGGATTGTAATCCTTTAAATAATACGGTATCTTCTTTTAATATATCGATCTCTGTTGCTACTCCGTGAAAGACACGATCGAGGTTGAGAAGGGTACCTCCAAACACTTCGCCTATGGCCTGTTGTCCTAAACAAACGCCCAAAATACTCTTGGTTGCTCCATAGGTTTCGATGACTTTATTAAGAAGCCCTGCTTCTTCTGGAATTCCAGGGCCAGGGGAGAGGAGGATCTTATCGTAAGCTTCACATTCCTCTAGATGAAATTGATCATTACGTCGTACGGTTACATGACAATCCAAGGCTTCTAAATAGTGTACAAGGTTGTACACAAAACTATCATAGTTGTCGATGACTAATATTTTCTTTCCCATATTATATTGTTTCAGCGAGGTCTAAGGCCTTGGTTAACGCACCTAATTTATTGTAAACTTCTTGTAATTCTTTGGCTGGATCACTTCCAGAGACTACTCCAGCACCTGCTTGATAGTGCAAGGCATGATTTTTACTCAAAAAGGAGCGAATGATGATGGCGTGATTAAAGTTTCCGCTAAAATCCATAAACCCAATGGCTCCTCCATAGAAGGTTCGATTTCTGTTTTCGTATTTCTCTAGTAGTTGCATGGCTCGATGTTTTGGAGCACCGCTCAATGTACCAGCAGGAAAAGTGTCTGCTACTACTTGCAATGTACTGCTCCCTTCATGCATTATCCCAGTCACTTTACTGACTAGGTGAATCACATGAGAAAAAAACTGCACCTCTCTATACGTATCAACTTTTACGTGATGTCCATTTCTCGACAGATCATTACGCGCAAGATCAACTAGCATTACATGTTCGCTGTTTTCTTTTTCGTCTAAGGCTAGTTCTTTGGCGAGAATCGCATCTTGTTCATCATTACCAGTACGTTTGAATGTACCCGCTATTGGGTGAATTTCGGCGATGCCATCACTAACAATTAGCTGAGCTTCTGGTGAGGACCCAAAGATTTTAAAAGCTCCGTAGTCAAAGTAGAATAAATATGGCGACGGATTTACAGAACGTAGGGCTCTATAAACATTGAATTCATCTCCTGAGAAGGATTGCGAAAATCTTTTGCTCGGTACGATTTGGAACACATCTCCTCGCTGGCAATGTTTTTTGCATGTGTCAACGAGCTTTTTATAGTCGGTATCAGAGATATTACTTTCTGGATTTCCTTCACGCAGAAAATTGTATTCTGCAAAATTTTTGGATTTTAGGAGTTGTTCTATCTCACTAATATTGTTTTCTCCAGAGGTATTATGGCAAAAAATATAGGCCTCATTATTAAAATGATTGATGGCGATGATATTCTGATAAACCGCATAATAGATATCAGGAATATTGAGATCTCCCTCTTTTTTAGCAATTTCAATATCTTCAAAATATTGAACAGCGTCATAGGATAAGTATCCAAATAGACCATTATTGATAAATTTTAAATCGGTGGCTTGGGAGGAGAACGCTTTCGCGAAAGCGTCCAGAATACCCACAACATCTGTCTCTGAATTCATGATAGTCTCAGTAGCTGTTCCATCAGGAAATTCCTGAGTAACCATACCGTTAGAGACCTTTATTGACGCAATAGGATTGCAACAGATATAGCTAAAACTATTATCGTTTGCATGATAGTCACTACTTTCTAAAAGCAGACTATTTGGGAATCGGTCTCTCAATCGGAGGTAGACCGATACGGGGGTAAGCGTATCGGCTAGTAGTTTTTTAGAATGGGTAATTAATTGATATTTCATTTTTCAGGATGCTTGGATACAACTATGAAAAGCTGTTAAAACAAAAAAAGCCTGTCGTAAGACAGGCTTTAGTATATGATTGAGACATACGGGAGCGACTTACGACGTTTTACGTTGTAGAGACCACCACCAAGTATGTACTGTGTTATTTTTCATTCTTGGTTCAAATATACGGATGTAATTTAACTGAGAAAAATAGTTTTAAAAAAAATGTCAGATTAGATTTTTAAAGTGATATCCAATTCAAAATTATCATAAATCGCTTTGTCTTTTAGACCGTCAAAAATGCTACCTGATCTAAATGTAATACCAAATTTTGTGCGATCGATATTGAGTTGGGTGTTAAAGGTATCACCATTCTGCATCAATTTTATTTGATGAGTCACTGTAATTCCTTTGATCGTTAAATTGCCATCAACGTCATAAGTCTCCCCATTCTTAGTAACACTAGTAATTTCATAAGTTGCTGTTGGATGGTTTTCGGTTCCAAAGAAGTCGTCAGAATTCAAATGCCCTTCTAATTTCTCTTTTCCTTTTCCTGCTTTTAAATCCAATACAGTGATGGTAGTCATATCTATAACAAAGGTTCCACCTGTGAGTTGATCTCCTTCCATAATAAATGTTCCATCTTTCAGGGCAATCGTTCCATTGTGTTGTCCAGTAATTTTCTTTCCTACCCATGTGATAGTACTTTCTTTTACTTTCACTTCTTTTTTAATAGGATTCGTAGTTGCAGTCGCTCCAAAAATGAGAGTCAGGGCAAAAAATGTGGTAAGCATGATCTTTTTCATAATGTGTGATTTTAATGTCTAAGTGTATTGAGCATAGTATTGAGCTGCTCTAGCTCTATTGTGTTTAATTGCTTTGTAATTTTATCTTCTGCCCCATCTACCGCCGTTTCTACATTTTTTAGGAGTGAAAGCCCGGCTGTTGTAATGGTGATTTCAATTTTTCGGCGGTTTGAAGGACATTGTTTTCGATCGACGAGTTGTTTTTTGATCAATTTATCGACGAGTCGTGTAGTATTACTTTTCTTAGTCACCATCCGTTCGTTGAGGGTAGAGAGGTTTGCTGGTTTCCCTTTTTGCCCCCTTAAAATGCGGAGTACATTAAACTGTTGAAGGGAAAGGTCATGGGGATTCAAAGCTTCGGTGAGAATCTCATTGGCCCAGTTTGCAGTAAATAAAAGATTTACCGTTAGCTTTCGCGAAAGCGGTAAGTTATTTGTCTGTATGGTTTCTTCAATTGTCATTACAATAATTGTACATACAAATGTAATATTTGTTTTCAATTTTTAATGCAGATTAACAGAAATTTAATCTTTGAGTTGAAGCGACGAGGTGGGAACGACGAGGGACGAACTAGGGCAACTAGTGATGTATTGATTGGAGATTAACGATTGTGGATTGTTGATTTTTGAACGGTAAAAATCGCATTTGGTTGGGATTTGGAGTTTGGATTTTATTTTTTGCCTAATGCCTAATGCCTAATGCCTAATGCCTAATGCCTAATGCCTAA
>CAXBCS010000021.1:0-48385 GCA_963974305.1 uncultured bacterium | reverse complement strand
GTTGGTATGTTGGTATGTTGGTATGTTGGTATGTTGGTATGTTGGTATGTTGGTAGAGGGGAAGGTACATTTATTATTATATAGAGCGCAAATATACTTTTTTGGCCTATTGCCTGAGCATTGAGAAAAGGTGGTTTGATTTTGATGTGAGATTAACGAATGTAGATTTTTGAACGAAAAATGCCTTGAAATTTGGAATTTGGAATTTGTTTTTTGCCTAATGCCTATTGCTCTGAAGGAAGCGCATACACGCAGGTAAAGCCTTCAAATTCTAGAAAGTCAAGTTGGTATTCAGAAGAAGGTCCGTTAAAGGTTATTGTGCCTGTGGTTTTGGCAGAGTCAAACAAGAAATCTTCGATATAAATATGATTTAAAAAACTCAGTCCTTCTTGGGCAAATAACTTGTAAAGGGATTCTTTGGCACCCCAGACGATAGTTAGTTTTCTGATAACAGCGTCATCGTTTGCAAGGGTTTTATAGTCCTCAAAAGTGGTAAACTTATGGGCGATACGCAGGATTTTTTCACGCTGCATTTCGATATCAATCCCAACTGGCTGATCACTTACGATAATAGCCGAAAATGTATAGCTATGAGTTATCGAGATGTGTTTATCATCTCTTAAATGGGGTTTCCCTAAATCGTCATAGAATAAGTCGTGATCGGTATAACCTGCTTCTGCGAGTAGGTGTCTCACGCTCATAAAACCGCGTTTATGAAGTTCAGATTTCATGCCATCTACACGATTTTGGCAGTGATCTGTAAGGGAAATATTTCGCGAAAGCGTATCAAACGGCTCTTCGATCTTCCATATGTAGACGATAGTTGAGGCTGAGACTGTTATTGTTTTGTAAAGAGGCACGTGAGGGCGTTGTTAATTGCAAGTTATTATGTAATTTTGCGACTTCTTATAAATGATCATAAAGATAGTAAAATGAGCACGAAAACTGTACCGTACGTACCATACAAAGTAAAAGATATTTCCCTAGCAGCTTGGGGTCGTAAAGAGATTGAACTTGCTGAAGCAGAAATGCCAGGACTTATGTCTTTGCGTGAAGAATACAAAAATGAGCAGCCTCTTAAGGGTGCCCGTATCGCAGGATGTCTACATATGACAATCCAAACAGCGGTATTAATAGAAACTTTAAAGGCTTTAGGTGCTGATGTCACTTGGAGTTCATGTAATATCTTTTCAACACAAGATCAAGCCGCTGCTGCAATTGCGGATGCTGGTATTCCTGTGTATGCATGGAAAGGAATGAATGAAGAAGAATTTGACTGGTGTATCGAGCAAACTTTATTTTTTGGGGAAGATCGTAAGCCATTAAATATGATTTTGGACGATGGTGGGGATTTGACCAATATGGTTCTTGATCGTTACCCAGAATTAGTGGGAGACATTAAAGGTCTTTCTGAAGAAACAACGACTGGTGTACACCGTTTGTATGAGCGTGTAAAAAATGGAACACTACCAATGCCAGCTATCAACGTAAACGATTCTGTAACCAAGTCGAAGTTTGATAACAAATACGGATGTCGTGAAAGTGCAGTAGATGCAATTCGTCGAGCTACAGATACAATGCTTGCTGGAAAGCGTGTTGTTGTATGTGGATATGGTGATGTAGGAAAAGGAACAGCCGCTTCTTTTAAGGGTGCTGGATCTATTATTACAGTAACTGAGATTGATCCAATTTGTGCTTTACAAGCTGCAATGGACGGTTTTGAAGTAAAACGTCTTGAGAATGTAATTGGAAATGCTGATATTGTAATTACAACTACTGGTAATAAAGATATTATTCAAGCGAGACACTTTGAGGCAATGAAAGACAAGGTGATCGTATGTAATATTGGACACTTTGACAATGAAATTGACATGTCTTGGTTGAACGATACTCATGGAGCAACTAAAGACGAAATCAAACCTCAGGTTGATAAATATACGATTGACGGAAAAGACATTATTGTTTTGGCTGAAGGACGTTTAGTAAATCTTGGTTGTGCTACAGGTCACCCAAGTTTTGTAATGAGTAACTCATTTACAAACCAGACCCTTGCACAGATTGAATTGTGGAAGAACAGCGCAAACTACAAGAATGATGTATATATGCTTCCTAAGCATTTAGATGAAAAAGTTGCAGCATTACACTTGGCTCGTTTAGGTGTAGAGTTAGAGACTTTACGTCCAGATCAAGCAGAGTACATTGGAGTTGCGGTTGAAGGGCCGTTCAAGCCTGAGTACTACAGATACTAAGTGCAAGTCGCACAAACGAACTACTGTATGCCCTCTTATGCCTTCTTGGTATGATAGGTGTAAAAATAGTAAAGCCCGAACATATAGTTCGGGCTTTTTTTTGTGAATTCAGGATTCGAGCTTTTCTAGAAAATCTTATTGATTGACCAATGTCAACGCAGCATTTTCATTACTCTTTAAACTGGTTCGAGTTGAAATCAAACGTTGTCCGTCATTGATTTCTACCTTTACCGTATTAGGCGCAGAGGTGCCTTCGTTTAGCGCTTCTACTTTAATGACTGTAAACTCTTTGGTTAGGGTAATTGGAATCTCTTTTCTATCTTTTTCAATCGCATAGTTAGAGAGAATAAGTTTGCCGTCAATAAATAAATTGATACGGTCATCATCAACCTTACCTGCATCATAAATTGAAAGGATTACGTTTTTAGTCTTTGTAAAAACGTTGAGATTTTCGCCAGTTTTCACGACACTCATGCTTAAGGTGTCTAGTGCAGTAGTAGCACTTACATTATCTTTTATCTTCTTTGAAAAACGCTTTGACTTTTGGATCAACTTGTCGGCTTTCTTGGCTCGTTTTTCTACTTGTGCGAGTGGAGACATAATTATTTGCCCATCCAAACAAGCTTTCCCGTCAGGATATAGTCCGCTAAAATCACCGCTAAAAGGTTTATTCTTTTCCAAGTTTCGCATTTTGCCTTTGAAATTAACGAGGCAGAAATCGAGTTCGGTGATCGGAGATTTGGTGTAGACAATGTCGTACTCATTAAATACTAATTCCTTTTCATTAGCATCATAGACTCCTTTTATATTTGATTTTGTTTCATGAGGCCCCCCAGCATCGGTAATGGAGTATCCTTCAATAATATTATCTTTTACTTCAAAGGCTAATTTGTAGGAGATAAAGGCTGTATCGTTGAGTTTGATCACCCCCAAATAATTGAAGGGTGTCTCCTCAAAGCTAGGAGACTGAGCGAAAGCAAATTGAATTAAAAATAAGCAACCAATTGTGAGCAGGTATTTCATAAAAATATATATCTTAGGTAGTGTCTAATTTAAACTAATACTGAATATGAAATTAAAAATTATCTTTTCATTTGCATTGATGTTATTCAGTGTAAATACAATGCTTGCAGGTTTTCCTGTGACTAGAACGGCAACGGCCGTAACCAACGTTGAAACAGTGTCTCTAGAGACTGAAGTAGAGAGTGCATTGACTTCTCCTGCTGCGGCAACACAAAAAAGCCAAGGCGTTGCCTTGTTATTGTGGTTGTTCCTTGGAGGGTTTGCTGCTCACCGATGGTATTTAGGAAGTCCAATAGGATGGAATATTTTATTTATTGTAACCTTAGGCGGGCTTTTTGTTTGGGCTGTTATTGATTTGATCGATATCATCACAGGAGATTGGCCAGTTGATGGTGGATTTAAAAGTGAGTTCTGGTAGAACATAGCTTTTATCAAGAGTACAATATTTTTTACTGCGCTAGTATTATGTTTCATAATACTAGCGCTTGTATTTTACAGTATGCTATAACTCTATACAATGGCATAGATTAACTATTAGTTCTAATGTCTGTAGTTACCCCTAAATTTTTAACTGTCTATCAATTTGTTGATCTAAGGAGATAAAAGTCTCTGTACGTGAAACACCATCAATGGCTTGTATTTTTTTGTTTAAAAGATGCATTAGGTCCTCATTGTTTTTGCACAGTATTTTAATTAAGATTGACCAGTTTCCTGTAGTGTAGTGGCATTCGATAACCTCGGGAATATCTTTCAACTGTCTCACTGCTCTTGGATTATTAGCCGCACGGTCGAGATATACACCTATAAATGCCATTGTGCGATAGCCTAGGACTTTGGGGTCAATAATGAACTTGGAGCCAGCAATTAATCCAGATTTTTCCAATTTTCGTAAACGTTGATGGATGGCGGCTCCGGAAATACCAACTTTTCTAGCAATCTCAAGAATGGGTTTTCGGGCGTCTTCCATTAAGGTACGCAGGATGATTTTGTCAATGCCATCTATGATCAGTTCGTCTTTTACAATTTTCACAGCTTTCGTTTTATATTGGTAGCCTAAAGTATATAAATTGTTTTAATTAGTAATGTAATCGGCTTATTTTCGAGGAAAACTATTGTTGGGGTGGTATTAAAGGAACTGTTTTTGTTGCTAACGACTGAAGCTGCTAAAAATGTCTATATTTACGGTCATGTCAAATAAATGCTGGACATCCTTACCTATTCTACTCAAGTTCCTTATAAAGAGAAACCCAGAGTGATATTGATTGTTATTAATTGAGTAACTTTAAAGCAATCTAAATATTTACACATGCCATTTTACCATAAGTTAGGAGAAATCCCTCCTAAAAGACATACCCAATTTCGTAAACCTGACGGGGAATTATATAGCGAACAACTATTTGGAACCATAGGTTTTGATGGGATGAGCACTAATAGTTATCATGTTCATCGTCCTACACAAGTGAAGGAAATAAGAGCTCAATATTCTGTCAAGCCGAAGGTGGCTTTAGAGAATAGCATGAAATCGTATCGTTTTCGTGGTTTTCAAGTTGCCCCAGAAAAAGATTTCTTAGAAAGCAGAAAACCAATGCTAACTAATAGTGATTGTACAATTCTTCTCGCGGCACCACAAGAACGAACTCAAGATTATTTCTACAAAAATACCGATGCCGATGAGCTTATTTTTGTTCATAAGGGGTCAGGGAAACTGAGAACACATCTCGGAAATCTTGATTTTAAATATGGGGATTACCTTTTGATTCCACGAGGAATAATTTATAAGATGGATTTTGATACTTCTGATAATCGACTGTTTATCGTCGAATCGCGACGTCCTATTTATACCCCTAAACGATATCGAAATTGGTTTGGACAATTACTAGAACATTCGCCGTTTTGTGAACGTGATTTACGACAGCCGTATGAGTTGGAAACCAATGATGAAAAGGGAGAGTTTCTCATAAAAATTAAAAAACAAGATGACATTTTTGAAATGGTATATGCTTCACACCCTTTTGATGTAGTAGGTTATGATGGATATAATTATCCATATGCCTTTAGTATTCATGATTTTGAACCTATAACTGGAAGAATTCATCAGCCACCACCAGTACATCAAACTTTTGAAACAGATGCCTTTGTTATCTGTAGTTTTGTACCTAGAAAGTATGACTATCATCCTTTAAGTATACCAGCACCCTACAATCATAGTAATATTGATTCTGATGAGGTGTTGTATTATGTAGATGGAGATTTTATGAGCCGGAATGATATTGATCAAGGCCATATTTCTTTACATCCAGCTGGGATCCCACATGGACCCCACCCAGGAGCCGCAGAACGCAGTATTGGAAAGACAGAAACAGAAGAGTTAGCAGTAATGGTAGACACCTTTAAACCGTTGAAGGTGTGTGAAGACGCTATGGAAATAGCAGATGAAACCTACCATACTTCATGGCTGGATCATTAAGAAGTTAAACGAATTTTGAGCTAAAGAGATTTAGCCAACTTACTCTTTGAAGAGCTTACTTTTATGAATAATAATACATTACCCGCAGATCCTAGTTCGCTCATTTTAGGGATCGTTGCATTAGTAATAGGTATCGCTGGATGTTGCTGTTATGGAATTATCGCTATTGTTCCCTTAATATTGGGAATTATTGGTTTGATAATGGCCAACAGAAGTATAAAAGAATACGATGCAAACCCTGATGGCTTCTCTGCGGTGAGCAGAAGCAATATGGTTACCGCTAAGGTGATAAACATAATTGCTGTTGTATTTAATGGAATCCTGTTTTTGTTTTTTGGGATAGCCCTTTTAATTTATGGGTCCATATTATCTGCTGCTGTCTTTGGTGGTTTACAAGATATAGATGATAGAAACAACTCATGGAGTGATGACGCTTGGGAAGAAAGTAGCTGGGATAAGGATACTTTATTTAAGGACGAAGAAAATGTATGGGAGTATGAAAAAGACACCCTATTTACAAATTATATTGAAGTTAATGACACTATAGAAAATTAAGGATATGAGTAAAGAAATAAAATCCGTCAACTACGGACTCGAAAAAATATTTGAGGGAGCACAAGATTTTCTGCCTTTAATGGGGACAGATTATGTAGAGCTATATGTGGGAAACGCCAAACAGGCTGCACATTTTTACAAAACAGCATTTGGATTTCAGTCTTATGCTTATAAAGGACTAGAAACAGGGTCGAGAGATACAGTGAGCTATGTTGTTAAGCAGGATAAAATTAGACTCGTGCTTACTTCACCATTAAATAGTTCTTCAAAAATAAACGAACATATCGTAAAGCATGGAGACGGTGTAAAAGTTGTTGCTTTATGGGTAGAAGATGCTAGAAAATCGTTTGAGGAAACAACAAAACGTGGGGCAAAGGTATTTATGGAGCCAACGGTAGATACCGATGAACACGGAGAAGTAATTCGCGCGGGTATTTACACCTATGGTGAAACCGTTCATATGTTTGTAGAGCGTAAAAACTACAAAGGGACTTTTATGCCGGGATATCGAGCATGGGAATCTGATTACAATCCGCCAACATCGGGTCTTAAATACATAGATCACATGGTAGGAAATGTAGGTTGGGGGCAGATGAATACTTGGGTAAAATGGTATGAAGAGGTGATGGGCTTTGTTAATTTCTTATCCTTTGACGACAAGCAAATTCATACAGAATACTCGGCACTTATGAGTAAGGTGATGAGTAATGGGAATGGTAGAATTAAATTTCCAATTAACGAACCAGCAAAAGCCGCCAAGCGATCTCAGATAGAAGAGTACCTCGATTTTTACGAAGGAGCGGGAGTACAGCATGTTGCGATGGCGACCGATGATATTATCAAAACCGTTGCTCAATTAAGAGCCAATGGAATTGAGTTTTTACCACCACCACCGCAAACCTATTATGATGAGATTCCTCAACGCTTGGGGGATCATATGAAGGTTATGAAAGAAGATATTGAGCGTTTACAAGAACTTTCTATTTTGGTTGATGCTGATGAAGATGGGTATTTACTTCAAATCTTTACCAAGCCTTTGCAAGATAGACCAACCTTATTTTTTGAAATTATTCAACGAATGGGTGCTAAAGGTTTTGGTGCTGGGAACTTTAAGGCTCTTTTTGAGTCAATTGAACGTGAACAAGCAAATAGAGGAACTTTATAAGCTTCTTAACACAATAAAAATGTAAAAACTTCGTCCTTTAAAGGACGAAGTTTTTTAGTATACCTATTTTTGGAATAACTATTGTAATTGATTGGTTAACAATCAAAAACAACACCCCAATGACGACCAGAAAATCAACCTTAAAATACTCATCTCATCTCAAGTGGATAGTGCTGTTATTTCCAATATTCTTTGGAGGACAATTTACGGCAGATGCTCAAGAAGTAGCACCCGCCTATCAAGAAGGTGAATGGTTTAAATTCCGAGTTCATTATGGATTGGTTACGGCTGGTTATGCTACTTTAAAGGTAGAAAATAGTATCTATAAGGATAAGTCGGTATACCATGTGAAGGGCTTTGGAGAAACAACTGGCATTTCTCGATTTTTCTTTAAGGTAGAAGATTATTACGAAAGTTATATAGACAAAAACTCGAACCTGCCTTATAAGTTCGTGCGGAAGATAAATGAGGGTGGACATACAAAGGACAAGGTTATCGATTTTGATCAGGAAAATCGGAAGGCTTATATTCATAATAGAAAACATGATAAAAGAAAAACCGTTAGCACCGATATAGGTGTTCAGGATATGGTTTCGGCATTTTATTACCTAAGAAATACGATAGATTCGAAGCAGTTGAAGAAAGGTGATGAGGCCAAATTGACAATGTTTTTTGATAGTGAAAATTATCCATTTAAATTACGATATTTGGGGAAGGAGATCATCCGAACAAAATTTGGAAAAATACAATGTCTTAAATTTCGGCCTATGGTAGAATCTGGGCGTGTTTTTAAAGAACAAGAGAGCTTAACAGTATGGGTAAGTGATGATGAGAATAAGGCCCCTATAAGAATTAAGGCGAGTCTTGCTGTAGGTTCAATAAAAGTAGACCTTGACGCGTTTAAAGGCTTAAAACATTCTTTTAAAATTTTGGTCGACTAGATTGATTTTGAATACTAATTAATTACTTACTAGGTGATCCTAGTTGCAGCAGGGAGATGAAAAAAATAGAACCAGATATTCAAAAAATCATCGATGCACTTGATGATAAATATGAAAAAATTGATCAAGACCTTGACGACCATTTAGAAGGATTATTACAAAGTAAACCCATTACTTATTGGGATTATATTCATACTGATGCGTTGCTAAGTTTGCAAGTGCCTAGAACAAATTTTCCTGATGAAAATGTGTTTATCATGTATCATCAAGTGAATGAACTTTTGTTCAAAATGGTGTTGTGGGAAATAGAGCAAGTTAGTCACCACAAAGCATTAACCGCTGAATTTTTTAGTTCGCGCCTCTCCAGAATAAGTCGATACTTTGATATGCTCACCAGTTCTTTCGAGATTATGAAAGACGGGATGGACTTAGATCAATATATGAAATTTCGTAAGACACTCACGCCAGCGAGCGGTTTTCAAAGTGCCCAATATCGCAAGATTGAGTTTGCAAGTACAGATCTTATTAATTTAATAGATGCGCGCTTTCGCGAAAGCATAGACAGGAACACTCCTTATGAGCACGCCTTGGAGCATTTATACTGGCAAGCAGCTGGGAAAGATTATAACACAGGAAAAAAATCCTATTTATTATTTGCTTTTGAAGAGAAATATAAAAACGAGTTTATAGCCTTCACAAAAGAATATAATACTATAAATTTGTACGCCACCTATAAGAAATTACCTAAAGATGTGCAGGAGGACCCTCAATTGAAGGCCGCCATGCGACATTATGATTATACGGTTAATGTTACTTGGGTAATGGCACATTATAATACCGCCAATCATTATTTAAATAATGGTGAGGTGCCCGCTGAGGCAACAGGAGGTAGTGAATGGACTAAATATATGCACCCTAAATACCAAAGACGAATTTTCTTTCCAGACGTATGGACAGCTGAAGAATTGGCAACCTGGGGGCACAATGTATAATAGATAACTAATTTTTGTGAACATAAAACCCCTCATTTCGATTGCAGTACTTTGTTTTTTCCTCTTTAGCTGTGGAGAAAAGAGTACCGTTACACAAACTAGCCAAGAAATTTATGAAGCTCCTCCAGAAATGGTCAAGGAGTATGGTTATATACTTGATGAATATGATGTTCAACGTGACACTGTGCGGGCTGGTGACAGTTTTGGCAAGATACTCTTTGATGCGAAAGTCGATTATGCAACCATTCAAGAAATAAGTGACTCTGTAAAAGATATTTTTGATACTAGACGTATCCAAGTTGGCAAGCCATTTGTTTTACTAAAAACAAAAGATACGACGGCGGCGGCTCAGGTATTTATTTATGAAAGAAATAGGGAAGACTATGTAGTTGTAGATTTTCAAGACTCTATTACTGCCGCAGCAAAAAAAAGACCGGTTACCATTTATGAAAGGGAAATTTCAGGGACTATTAATAGTAACTTATCTTCTACCTTCGACGACTTAGGAGTAAGTGTAAACTTAGCCTATAAAATGGCCGACATTTATGCCTGGACCATTGACTTTTATAAGTTGGATGCTGGGGATCGTTTCAAGGTTATCTACGAAGAGCGATTTGTCAATGATTCTATTCCAGCGGGTCTGGGAAAAATAAAAGCCTGTCTTTTTGAGCATAAGGGAAGAGAGATTTATGCGTTTCGATTTAAGAGTGATTCATTGCCTGGAGGAGTTGATTATTTTGATGAAAAAGGCGACAATTTACGTCGAGCTTTCTTAAAAGGTCCTTTGCAGTTCAATCGTATTTCTTCACGATATAATTTAAAAAGGCGTATAAAATATTACGGATATCGACTGCGTCCTCATAAGGGTACAGATTATGCAGGGGCTATTGGGACTCCAATACTCGCCACTGCTGATGGTACTGTGATAAAATCGGAGCGTAGAGGAGGGAACGGGAATTATGTAAAAATTAGACATAACGGAACCTATGAAACTCAGTACTTACATATGCAAAAGCGTATTGCGAAAGTGGGAGAGTTTGTGCGACAGGGAGAAGTAATTGGAACTATTGGGATGACAGGAAATACTGGCGGCCCTCATGTATGTTACCGTTTTTGGAAGAATGGGAAACAAGTAGATCCGTTCAAGGAAGATCTTCCGGCCTCTGAGCCACTCGCTGAAAATTTACTAGCTGTTTTTGAATCTATCAAAGCACCCTTACGTGCACAGTTGGATGCGATTCCTTTTGTTTCAGAATTAGAGATGGAAGGTTCAATTACTACTCCAGAAGAATTATAATAAGCATCACTTAAGACGAGGTCATGAAAAACATAAATCCAACGCAAACAAGAGCTTGGAAACAGCTTCAATCGCATTTTGATACGGTTAAAAATGTACACCTTAAAGAGCTATTTAAAGATGCTAATCGCGCTGCCGAATTCACCATTCAATGGGAGGATTTCTATGTAGATTACAGTAAAAACCGTATCACTGGGGAGACCAAATCCTTGCTCCTTCAGCTGGCAGAAGAAGTTGGGTTATCTGATGCCATTGGCAGTTATTTTGGAGGTGAGGCGATTAATGCTACGGAAGGGAGAGCGGTCATGCATACGGCCTTACGAGATACTAATGAGAGCGCTTTCGCGAAAGCGGAAGTAGATCAAGTTAAGGCATCCATAAAATCATTTACAGAAACTATAATTTCTGGTTCGCATAAAGGGGCAACAGGAAAAGAAATCACAGATATAGTTAATATTGGTATTGGAGGTTCAGATTTAGGGCCAGTTATGGTGGTTGAAGCTTTGGAATACTATAAGAATCACTTGAATGTACATTTTATTTCCAATGTAGATGGCGATCATGTCTCAGAGGTAATTCGAGATTTGGACCCAGAAACAACACTTTTTGTGATTGCTTCAAAAACATTTACGACTCAAGAAACATTGAGTAATGCAAAGACGGTGCGTCAGTGGTTTGTAGAGCAACTTGGAGAAGAGGCAGTCGCTCAGCATTTTGTAGCTGTGTCTACAAATTTAGCAGCGATTAAAGAATTTGGAATAGCTTCAGAAAATATTTTCCCAATGTGGAATTGGGTTGGTGGGAGATTCTCTTTATGGAGTGCGGTTGGACTTTCCATTGCGTTGGCTGTGGGTTACGATCATTTTGAAGCATTGCTAGAGGGGGCGCATGAAATGGATGTTCATTTTAAGGAGCAGCCTTTCGGCGAAAATATTCCTGTAATGACCGCTTTGTTAAGTGTGTGGTATAATAACTTTTTTGAAGCAGAGAGTGAAGCAGTGATTCCGTATTCTCAATACTTGCATAGATTACCAGCTTATTTGCAGCAGGCGATAATGGAGAGTAATGGAAAGAGCGTTGATAGGAATGGAGAGCCTGTAAACTATGAGACGGGAAATATCATTTGGGGGGAGCCAGGGACAAATTCACAACATGCGTTTTTTCAATTGATTCATCAAGGGACAAAATTAATTCCAGCAGATTTTATTGGTTTTAAAGAATCACTTCATGGAAAAAAGGATCATCACGATACATTGATGGCTAATTTCTTTGCTCAAACGGAGGCTTTGATGCATGGAAAAACTAGGGAGGAAGTGCTGGAGGAATTGTCAAAAACAGACCTTTCTGAGGAGAAAATTGCCTCTTTGTTGCCTTACAAGGTTTTTGAAGGTAATAAACCAACCACAACCATACTTATTAACAAAATCACTCCGCGCTCTTTGGGTGCTTTGGTGGCAATGTATGAGCATAAGATTTTTGTACAAGGAATTATTTGGAATATCTACAGTTATGATCAATGGGGGGTAGAGCTAGGGAAGCAATTGGCCTCTAAAATCTCTGAAGACATTGCTGGTAGTGCTTCTCACTCGCATGATTCATCTACAAACGCATTATTGAATTATTACAAAAAGTAAATATTTGATGGCAGAATCGTCATAATTATAGGGGAAATAGTATTTAATTGACAATTTATTAATAGTTGTGCTGCTATTCAGATAAAAGTGCAATATCTGTTGATTAATTAACCTTAACATAAAGTTCACATTCTTCGATATTGATTAATTTTGCAATAGCTTAAATTCAATCAATATAATTATGAAGAAAATTACATTTTTATCATTTATTGCCCTCTTTCTTATGACAGCGATGTCATTTGCACAAGGGGTGACAACAAGTTCGATTAACGGACGTGTGTTGGACAACACTGAAACTCCACTTCCTGGAGCAAACGTAATTGCTGTTCACGTACCAACAGGATCGGTCTACGGAGCGATTACTGATTTTGACGGTTTTTACCGTATTACTAACATGAAATCTGGGGGGCCTTATAACCTATCTATTTCATATGTAGGTTTTGAAGATTTTATTAGCAATGGTATTAATCTAACTTTAGGAGAGACAAAAAGAATAAGTGCAACACTTTCTGAGTCTCAAAATGCGTTAGATGAAATTGTAATTACGGCACAGAATAACGGAGTGTTTAACAGTAATAAGACGGGAGCTGAGACTACGATCTCAGAACGTGAAATTGCTAACCTTCCATCTGTTTCTCGTTCATTAGCAGATTTTGCTCGTGTAACTCCACAAGCTCAACTTACTGAAGGGAACGATGGATTTTCTATCTCACTTGCTGGTCAAAATAACAGATACAACGCTGTTTATATTGATGGAGCAGTAAACAACGATGTATTTGGTCTTGCAGGTTCAGGAACAAACGGAGGACAAACAGGAGTAAATCCTTTGTCTGTTGATGCTGTTGAGTCTTTTCAAATTAACATCGCACCTTTTGACGTACGTCAGTCAGGTTTTTCTGGAGGATCTATTAACGCAGTAACGCGTTCAGGTTCTAACAGCTGGGAAGGTTCTGCATACGGGTTCTACAGAAACGAAAGTATGGCTGGAAAAACTCCAGTAGACTTAGTAGATGAAGACAATGATGAAACTCGTGAGAAATTAGATGAGTTTTCTGCACTTACATATGGTGTACGTATTGGTGGTCCAATCATTAAGGACAAATTATTCTTCTTTGCTAACTATGAGCGTCAAGAAGATGAAACTCCACAACCATTTAACTTTTCTAACTACCAAGGAAACTCTTCTGAAGCCGACATTATGGCTTTATCAAGTTTCTTACAGTCTGAATACGGGTACAATCCTGGAATTTATGACGCAAACACAAGAACTTTAGATAGTGATAAGATAAACCTTCGTTTAGATTGGAATATTAACGAAAATCACAAAATGTCTATCCGTCAGGGTATCGTAGAAGCTGAAAATCTTGAAGCGCGTAACTCTGGAAATAGAGGAATTGGTTTTATCAATGGTTCTGAATATTTCGTAACGAATACATATTCTACGGCTTTTGAATTAAACTCTACCTTTGGTAACAATTATGCAAACAACCTTAAGATTGGTTATACAAAGGTAAGTGATGATCGTGATCCTTCTGGAAACCCATTCCCTACTGTAGATATTCAAGATGGTGGTGGTACAATCTCTTTTGGAGCTGAGCCATTTTCAACTGCAAACCTTTTAGAGCAGGATATCTTTACAATTAACAACAACTTCGAAATTTTCGCTGGACGTCATACTGTGACTTTAGGAACAAACTTAGAGTGGGCTTCTGCAAAGAACTTATTTTTTGCTTTCAACTACGGAGATTATACTTTCGAAGATCAGTTTAATGATGATGGAGATTTAATCTCTTCAGGTTTGAACCAATTCTTAACAGGTCAAAATGCTGACGTTTACCAACACGGTTATTCTCTTGTAGGAGATGGTGCTGTAGGAGATGCTTCTGCTGGATCTGCAGATTTCAAAACATTCCAAGCTGGTTTCTATATTCAAGATGAAATCCAAGTTACTGAAAACTTCAAGTTAACAGGAGGTATTCGTGTAGATGTTCCTTATTGGGAAGATGGAGCAGTTAATACTGATTTCAACACACGTACTGTCGCACTTTTAGAAGCTGAAGGAAAAGACCTTCAACGTGCTAGAGTTGGACAAGGAATTAATGCAAGTGCACACTTTGCACCAAGAGTTGGTTTTAACTGGGATGTTTTTGATAACAACACTACACAAGTACGTGGAGGGTTAGGAGTATTTACTTCTAGACTACCTTTAGTATGGCCTGGTGGAACTTACAACAACAACGGTGTAACAGGAGGATTCAACTTTGAGTTTGGTCAAGCTTTCGAAGCAGACGTAAACAATCAGTTTGAAGATCCAGCTCCGGGAACTGGAGGAACAGGTGGAAACATTGATTTGTTTGCAAAGAACTTCAAATTACCACAGGTTGCTAAGTATACAGTATCTGTTGATCAGAAATTACCAGTATGGGGATTGATCGCAACTGTGGATCTTTTATACACAGATGTACTTCAAGATATCTATTACGAGAACTTAAACTTAAAAGGCCCTGTTGGAACTTTAAATGGTGCTGATAACCGTCCGGTTTATGATCGTCGTGATGAGATTGATGATACTTATGGTCGTATTATTCTTGCTTCTAATACTAGTAAAGGATATTCTTACAATGGAACACTTACTCTGAGAAAACCGTTAACAAATGGTTTCCAAGGGCAGGTTTCATATACATATGGAGAGTCTGAAAAAGTATTTGACGGAACATCTTCTCAAAACAGTTCTCAATGGAGAAATATTCAATCTGTTAATGGAAAGAATTCAAACATTCCATTATCTCGTTCTGACTTTGCATTAGGTAGCCGTATCAACGGTAATGTATCTTATGAATTTGAGTACGGTGGAGATTTTGGAGGAAAAACTACAGTTGGTCTTTTCTATGATGGAGCACAGAGTAGCCCTTACAGTTATACTTATAGAGAAGGACGTGATATCTTAAATGATGATTCACGTGATAACGCTCTTATGTATGTACCTGCAAATTCAGGAGAGATTGCTTTCTCTGGAGATGCTACTGAGCAAGTAAGACAATGGGAGTTATTAAACTACTACATTGAGAATGACGATTACTTAAGTACACGTAGAGGTCAATACGCAGAGCGTAATGGATCACGTGGACCATGGAATCACATTGTTGATTTAAAGTTCTTACAAGATTTTTACATCAAGACTGGAGAAAAGAAGAATACACTTCAACTTTCTTTTGATATTTTCAACTTCACAAACTTGGTTAACAAGGATTGGGGAGTACGTAAATTCATCAGTGGTAATGTAAGTCCGTTACAAACGGTATCTACATCAGGTAATAATCCAGTATTTAGCTTTGTTGAAAGCTTATTGGAGTATGACACTGCTGGAAACCCAATTGCTTTAGATGTTGAACAGATTGATGATCAAGGATTACAGTCTGCTAGATGGCAAATGCAAGTTGGTTTACGTTATATCTTTAACTAAGTCAATTATACTTATTTCACTTTCCTGCCTTAGGGTTAGGAAAGCGTACAAGCAAAACGCCGCTCTTTTGAGCGGCGTTTTTTGTATCTAAAAGGATTATATTTACTGAAGATTAACAATAACATTTCATCTTATGTATCAAACTGTACAATTCTTACATTCTTATTGGGCATATTTAGTGCTAGCCGTATTGGTCATTACTACCTTAAACTCATTAATGGGTTTCTTTTCTAAAAAGGAATATGGGGCTAAGGACATGCGTCTTGCTTTATTTACGCTTATTACAATGCACTTACAATTGCTTATTGGCCTAGTGCTTTGGTTTGCATCTCCAAGGGGGATGGGAGCCTTAGGAGAAGAAAACTTGATGAGCGATAGTGCAATTCGCTCTGCGGCTATAGAACATCCACTCTTGATGATCATCGCAGTGGTATTAATTACCATAGGATATTCAAAGCATAAGAAACAACGTTTATCTACACCAAAATTTAAAAAACTAGCGATATTCTATACCTTAGGATTATTGGCTGTACTGGCTATTATTCCATGGGGAGAGTGGTTTTAGGATTTCACAAATGGCATAAAAAAAGGAGCGCAACATGGCGCTCCTTTTTTTATGTTCTAAAAATAAAACTTATCCTTTTGGAATGTCAGACACTTCCTTAATCAAAAATATATAAACAGGGAAGTGATCACTATATCCCCCTGTATATCCTCCATTTGCAAAGCTGCGGTAGGGATATCCTTTATAGCGACCTCTAGGGTTGCTCAGGTAATTTTTGTTATAGATACCCGCCTTGTAGTATCTGTAAGTGCTATAATCGTCACGTAAAAGGGGTTCGGTAAGGATGATTTGATCAAATAGATTCCATCCATCTCTATAGGCAAGTGTTCCTATTCCCTTTTTAAACATAGGCTCCATCGGGTTGTAAAGGCCAAAATCTTTCACCTTGTCTTTATTTCCATTAGCGTTGAGAACTTTCTTTACACTTGGACTTGTAGGGTCATCATTAAAATCTCCCATTGTAATGATCTTGGCATAGGGATCGTTGCTCTGAAGACTATCCATTATTTTCTTGTTCAAAGCTGCGGCTTGCATCCGTTTTTTACGACTTCTTGCTTCTCCGCCACTACGCGAAGGCCAGTGATTCACGATAACATGAATTAAATCCCCATCTAAGTAACCCGAAACCAATAATTGATCTCTTGTAAAAACGCGTTTCTCGGGATCATTGATGTCGTAGATAAGCAATTCATGCTTGGATATATTTGTTGGCTTAAAAAGGGCCTTTTGATACATCAGAGCCACGTCAATTCCACGACGGTCTGGAGAGTCAAAATGTGCGATGCCGTAATCTTTACTCAGTAGTGCTTTATCATTTGCCAAGGCCTCCACTGTTTTTCGATTTTCTATTTCAGCGAGACCAATTAAAGCTGGGGAATTTTGGGCAACATCGGCGCCAATTTCCGAAATGACCTTGGCCATTTTTTCCACTTTATCTGCATAGATTTCCTCTGTCCAATGATCTTTTCCGTCAGGTGTTCTGTCGTCATCAAAAGTGATGGGATCATTTTCTGTATCAAACAGGTTTTCAACATTATAAAAGGCAATTGTTTGCACGCGGTAGTTTTTTTTGTCTTGCGCTTTCGCGAAAGCGGAAACCAAAAAAAGGGCGCTCAACAGGGATAATCGAATATTCATAAATGGGAGTATATTATTTTACGTAAACTCTTAATCATAAGATGTGCCAAAGGTAATGATTCCAATGAAATGTAGTACTTTTGACCCCGCAAACGTTAATGATTTCTATAGAAAAGGAGTCATATGTAAAACCTAAATATTTTATGAAGTACACGATGTTTAAACTTTTGCTCTTACTTGCAGTATTCCCAGTACTCGCTCAAAGTGGTGTGAAAGGAACGGTGATCGACGCGATTACTACAGAAACCCTACCGCAGGTTCAGGTGTCTATAGAGGGCACAAACTTTGGGGTAGAGACTAATGCACTAGGGGAGTTTATGCTCACTGAGAATTTAAAGTTTGGAGAACAAATTTTAACGGTGAGAAAAAACGGGTATTTAGTTCGCAGACTACCAGTAGTCTTAAAAGAAGGTCAAATGTTAGATCTCGATAAGATTACCATGGAAGTTGATGTAAGTGCCGAACAACAGGCTATTGGTCTAATTTCTTTGTCAGACAACGAAGTTTCAGGTGATGATGATGACTCATCTTCGTATAATGTTTCTGGCTTACTATCTGCTGGACGTGATGCATTCTTAAATGCAGCGGCCTTTGATTTTAGTGCTACTTTTTTCCGCCCACGTGGGTTGGATAATGCCAATGGTAAATTACTGATCAATGGTATTGAAATGAATAAACAATTTAACGGTCGTCCACAGTGGGGGAACTGGGGAGGTATCAATGATGTACAACGAAATCGTGAATTCTCTATGGGACTTTCTCCTAATGAGTATTCTTTTGGAGGTGTAGCAGGTACCACTAATATAATTATGCGTGCTTCTCAGGAACGTCAAGGAGGACGTATTTCCTATGCAGCGGCCAACCGATCTTATAACGGCCGAGTAATGGCGAGTTATAGTTCTGGTTTAATGGCCAATGGATGGGCTTATACGGTTCTAGGATCTAGACGTTTTGGAGAAGAAGGTTACCAAGGCGGAACATTATATGATGCCAATTCTTTTTCGGCAAGTGTTGAAAAGAAACTTTCTGATGATCATAGTTTAAATTTCACTGCTTTTTATACGCCAAACCGTAGAGGTAGAAGTACAGCAATTACCCAGGAGGTATTTGAATTAAAAGGTAGAAAATACAATCCTTTTTGGGGAAATCAAGATGGAGAGATTCGCAACTCACGTATTCGTGAGATTCAAGAACCTATCATCATGTTAAACCACTTCTGGAATATCTCTGAGAAGACTAGTTTAAATTCTAATATCGGATACCAATTCGGGACGATTAAGAATAGTCGAATTGACAATGGTCGTTTACGAAATCCATCGCCAGAATACTATCAGTCTTTACCGAGTTACTTCTTACAAGACGAAAATCCAACGGCAAATGATTTTGCAAACGCATATCAAGCGCAGCAACTTTTCATAAATGACGGTCAATTAGATTGGAATAACTTATACCAGAGTAACACAAACAGTGTAGATGGTATTTCAAGAATTATTCTTCAAAATGATGTGATTGAAGATTCTCAACTAAGTGCAAATGTGATTCTGAGTTCGCAGCTTACTGAAAACATTACTTTCAATGGAAATGTAAGTTACCGAGGTTTGAGTTCTGAAAACTATGCAGAGGTGAGAGATCTTTTAGGAGGTCAAGGCTTTTTAGATATTGACAACTTCTCTGTAAGTGAAAGTCAAGATGGAGCGCAAGGAAGTTTACCACAGTCGGATTTACAGAATCCTAACCGTGTGGTAAAAGAAGGAGATCGTTACAAATACAATTATGAAGTAGATGCTACTGTTGTTTCAGGTTTCGCGCAAGCGGTATTCAAATACAACAAGGTAGATTTTCACTTGGCGACCAATCTTTCTCAAACGACATACCAACGTAACGGTTTGTATGAAAATGGAAATTATCCAGGAAGTGCTTCTTTAGGGCAAAGTGAAAAACTTGATTTCTCAAATTACGGTGTAAAAGGAGGAATGACTTATAAAGTAACTGGACGTCATATTATTGACTTGAATGGAGGGTACTATACACAGGCACCTGGTATTCGTAGTTCGTTCAGTAATGCACGTCAGAATAATGATGTTGTAAGCGGATTAGAAAGTGAGCAAATACAATCTGTAGATGCTAGTTATATCTTTAGATCTCCACTTGTAAAAGCGAGACTTACGGGTTATTATACAGGCTTTAGCAAAGGGACCGACATTGGTTTTTACTTTGTAGAAGATCTTGCTACTTTGGGTAGTGAAGATGGAAATGCCTTTGTACAAGAGGTAATGACCAATATAGAACGTCGTAATTTAGGAATGGAGTTAGGGTTAGAAGCGCAAGTAACGCCAACACTTAAGTTGAAAGCGGCAGCATCTATTGGACAGAATGTATATACTAATAATCCAGACTTGTATTTAACAAGTGATGATTTTGCAGGCGAAGAACTTCGCTTTGGAGATGGAACAACAAATCTTAAAAACGTGCATGTAGCTGGCGGACCAGAGCGAGCTTTTCAGGTGGGCTTTGAATACCGTGATCCAAACTTTTGGTGGGTAGGAGCAACTACAAACTACTTCTCAAATGCATATAGTGACATTAGTAATTTGGCTCGCTCAGGAAACTTTGTACTAGACTCTGACGGCTTGCCTTTTAATGATTACGATCCAGAGATTGCAGCCGGCTTAATAAAGCAGGAAGAGTTTGACGATTATATGCTCGTAAATATTGTAGGAGGTAAGTCTTGGAAGATAGACGATTACTTTATCGGATTTTTTGCAACCATTAATAATGTCCTAGATCAGGAATATAAAACAGGAGGTTTTGAACAATCTCGTACTGCAAACTACCGTAATTTAAAGGAGGATAAATCAAGAGAAAATGGTCCTGTCTTTGGACCTCGCTATTTCTTCGGAAATGGTACTACATATTATGTAAATGCTTACATACGTTTCTAAAAAATACAACAACAAAAGAAAATATACGATGATGAATACAAATAAAATAACAAAAATATTTACGCTGCTTTTTGCTGTTGTAGCCCTTGTAGCTTGTGTAAATGATGATGATTTTACTGCGCCAGACCTTACGGTTGAAGAGCCGCAATTAGAAGGAGATGTAATTACTATTGATGCTTTAGTGTCTTTATACTTACAAGAACTTAATGATGAAGCAGATAACCTTGGTATCGACACAGGTGATACCCAAGCCATTGAAGAATTAAGAGATGGCTTCACTGTTGATCTTACAGATAATACAAACTTTGTGTCTGGATTTGTAATTAGTTCTGATGAAGATGGAAACTTCTTTGAAGAAATTATTATGCAAAACAATGCTGCCAATGGAAGTGCAGGAGTTCGTGTATTGGTAGATGTTAGTCCGCTTTTTACTTCTTATGAGGTGGGTCGGAAAGTATACGTAAAGCTTGCCGGTCTTCATATTGGAGATAGCAATGGGGTTCTTACTTTGGGAGTGTCAACTGGATTGGAGAAAATTTCACCTGCCTTAAGAGAAGACTTTTTAAGAAGGTCTGTAGAAGTTGCGACCATCGTTCCTAACGAAATCGCTATTGGAGATTTTTCTGAAAGCCTTGAAAACACTTTTGTTAAAGTAAATAATGTGCAATTCCGTAAGGAAGATGTAGTTGATGCAACTATCACTTTTGCGGGAGAAGCTACAGATGAATTTGATGGAGAGCGTATTTTAACTAGCTGTGATACCAATGCTTCAACTATATTGAGCACAAGTACCTTTGCTACATTTAAGTCATTACCGCTGCCTGCAGGTCGCGGAAGTGTTTCTGGAGTATTGACACGTAATTTCTTTGGAGATACATTTAACCTATCTGTAAACAGCCGTGCGGGTGTTGTTTTTGATTCTGAAGATCGTTGTGATCCTGAGGTATTAGAATGTGACGGTGATGCTGTGTCTGGATCTGACACTGTTTTTATTGAAACTTTTGAGAATATTAATGATGAAGATGATTTAGACGGTACATGGACCAATGTAAATACTTCTGGTGGTTCTACTCGTTTTATCTTGGACGATTTTGGTGGAAACCAATACTTGAGAATATCTGGATTTAATACAGATGAAGATCCACTAAATGCTTGGTTAGTTACGCCTGCGATCTCTTTAGATAGCAATACAGACGAAGCCTTGTCTTTTGATATTCAAGCTGCTTTTGATAACGGTAAAATCCTAAAAGTTTTCATTACTACAGCTTATACTGGAGATCCTTTAACAACTACATGGACGCAAATTGATGCTAATATCCCAACGGGACCTAGTGGTGGTTTTGGAGATTTTGTATCGTCAGGCTTGATCAATATTTCTTGTTTATCAGGCGATCTACATCTTGGATTCTTATATGAAGGAGCAGATCCATCTGCAACTACACGTTACCACATTGACAACGTGAGAGTGACAGGAAACTAAAACCTAATTGTTTACTTCCATCAAACGTGAAAGTAATAAAATATCAAAAGCCTTATAAACGATCGTTTGTAAGGCTTTTTTTATACAGGACAGATAGGCAACTCTCTACCAATTGCTTATTTTTATGAGGTACTTAATATAGACCTCTTGAATCATAAACCACCTTATTACGCTGTTATTTTTACAAGCAAGCAAACCACCGATACGGTTGGTTATAATGAAGCGTCTGCTCTCATGGAATCTCTTGCTAAGGAACAAAAGGGATATCTCGGACTCGATCACGCTCGAAGTGAAATAGGTATTACTATAAGTTATTGGGAAACCCTTGAGGATATCGCTCGCTGGAAAGCACAGAAAGACCACCTCAATGCCCAAGCAAATGGAATCAAAAAGTGGTATGAACAATATACAGTTCAGATATGTAAAGTAGAACGTGTCTATAGTTTTGACAACAATGAATAGGGGTTACATACCTCAAAACAGGTCATTTGTGTTAAACTCCTGCCAAATGTTAAAATTTCGATACTAGACAATTTAACATTCTCGTTAGCATATTAACTACATCACAAATCCTATTTCGTCTGTTTATTAATTTGTTCGTATTCTACTACCTTTAAAGTGGAAATTCAAACTCCAATCCCAACGCTAGTTGTGCCCTTTTACGGCCATAAGCGGAGGACTCTAACACCATCATTTTATGCGTACGGTTCATCTCCTTACCCTTTGCCTCATTTCAATTTTTGTAATTTCTTGTAAGAAAGAAATACAACCCACAGACAATCTCTACAAATTCAAGAAGTACATATCCTATACTACCAGCGGTAGGCAGTCGGTGGTAACGCCTATACGTATTCAAATGGCAAAGGCCCTTACTCAATATGAATTGGATCAAGAGCTGCCAACTCAAATGATAAAGATCAATCCGAAGACCAATGGCAAGTTGTTGGTTCGCAACCAACGAATGCTAGAATTTATTCCCGACGCGCCCCTGAAATCTGATACTGAATATGAGATAACGATTCCTTTAGATTCTTACTATGACGATCTTCCCAAAGAGGTGCAGAAGTTTCAATTTACCTTCAAAACCATAGCAGCCGATTTCAAAATAGATCTGCGTGCTTTGCAGTCTTATGACAAAGAATTCAGTTTTGTAGAAGGGCAGGTGGAGGGTTCAGATGTGATCGCTTTCGCGAAAGCGCAACAACTCTTAAAGGCGAGTCAAAATGGAAAAGATTTATCCATCAAATGGTTTAATAAAGACAAAGCTGCCAGATATCATCCCTTTCGAATTGATAGTATCGTACGTGAAATAGAAGACAGTAAAATTAAAATCACTTGGAAAGGTGATGCTATAGGTGCGAAAAAAACAACGGGTGAAAATGAGTTAGAAATTCCTGGGCGCAATAATTTTAAAATTGTCGATGTGCAACAATTAAAAGGTTCCAATGCCTCCTTAGCTATTAATTTCTCCGATCCATTAGAGGAGAAGCAGGATTTTAATGGTTTGGTCACAATAGAACGCTCAGGAAACTTGCGTTTTGAAGTAGAAGGCAATCTACTCCATGTCTATCCCGAAAATAGAATAGTAGGTAATAGTCTTATGGAAGTTTTCCAAGGGGTAAAAAGTACTGATGGTTTTAAGTTGAAGACTGCTTTTAAAGAGACCGTTTCTTTTGAGCAACTCAAGCCATCAATAAGAGCTATTACTAATGGCGTTATTTTGCCTAATGCGAGCAGTGCTCCCTTCTATTTTGAAGCTGTCAACCTGAGTCATGTAGATGTGCGTATTATAAAGGTTTTTGAGAATAATGTTCTTGAATACTTGCAAGAAAATCAATTGAACAGCACCAATGCTTACAATCTTAAAAGAGTAGGGCGACGGATCGCTAAAAAAACAATAACTCTAGGCAAAGACGGTGATCTGGATACTGGCCGCTGGAAAGCCCATGGCATTGACCTCTCTGAAATTTTTAAAGCCGATCCAGGAGCTCTCTATCGCGTTGAAATTAGTTTTAAGCGGGATTATATTCAGTACGATTGTAGTCAGGAAACAGGAGAAGTAATTGATGAGGACAGCTATCAAGAATACTATGAAGATGACTATTATGAAGAAGAATACGCAGAAGCTCAAAGCGCCGATGAAGATGAACGAGAGGAGCAATATTGGGATAACCGTATTTATAGATGGCGCAATCAAGTGTATGATTGGAGGCAAGAAGATAATCCTTGTCACCAAGCATATTATCAAGAAAATCGCTTTGTAAACAGCAATATACTTGGCTCCGACTTAGGTCTAATCATCAAGAAGGGGAAGGATAACAGCTATCTGTTTGCAGCGGCAGATATTGTAACAACAACGCCCGAAGCCAATACTAAAATCACGCTCTATAATTATCAAAAACAAACTATTGCGACTACAACGACTGATGCTTCTGGAATCGCCCGTTTATCGCCTAAGGGGCATGCTGTTTTTGCTGTTGCTAAAAAAGGAAATAACTACGCCTATTTAAAATTAGAAGATGGAAATTCTCTTTCCATGAGTTCCTTTGATATCGCTGGGAAGGAACTACAAAAAGGCTTGAAAGGATTTGTGTACACTGAACGTGGCGTTCATCGTCCTGGGGATAGTATTCATATGACCTTTGTCTTGGATGATACTGCCAATAAATTACCAAAAGGACATCCCGTAAAACTGGAAGTCACAGATGCTCGTGGAAAATTAGTGCATCGTAAGGTGTTAGTAGAAACTGCAAAGAAAAGCAGTACCTCAAACAATGGAGCCCTAAACAATTTTTATCATTTTCCTGTGGCAACAGCTCAAAGCGCGCCAACAGGAAATTGGAATGCCGTTGTCAGTGTTGGTGGAGCGTCGTTTCATAAATCTATCAAGGTTGAAACTATAAAACCCAATCGGCTAAAGGTAAAATTAGACTTTAGCTCAGAAATTATTCCTGCCTCAGGAGCACTTGATGGAACGGCTACTGTCCAGTGGTTACACGGCGCGCCTGCTCGAAATCTTAAAATTAAAAGTGATGCCACCATCAGAAGTAGTGGAAGCGGCTTCAAACAACATCCTCAGTACAATTTTTATGACCCTACACGCCGTTTTGATGAAGTCGAGGTCAATATCCTGGAGGGGAAGTTGAACAGTGCAGGAACAGCTCCTATTAACAAAAAACTTTCATTGAGTAAAAGAGCTCCAGGGATGTTGAAAGCTACAATTGTGACCAAAGCCTATGAAGGTGGGGGAGATTTTTCGCTAGATGTGGTCACAAAAGAAATAGCTCCTTTCGATCATTTTGTAGGCTTGCAATCTCCCAAAGGACGGGCTTATGGAAGTTATTTTACAGATGAAAACATCAATTTTAAAGTGCTTTCAACAGATGCCGAAGGCAAGGTTCAAGGCAAACGGAAACTAGAAATTAAAATCTTTGAAATGTCTTGGCGTTGGTGGTGGAATCGCAATCGTGATCAATATTCTAGCTACGAAACGGGTACCGTACACATTCCTTTCAAAAAAATGGAGGTCACCACAAAAAGCGATGGCGCCTATGACTTCAATCTCAATATTCCAGAAGCAAAAAGCGGACGTTATTTAATCAGAGTGGTAGACACAGAAAGCGGACATGCAACTGGAAGAATTGCTTATTTCTATCGTAATTGGAGTCGGTTACAGGCAGATTCTGAAAGTGCAAAAATGCTCGTTTTTGCAGCTGATAAAGAAAAATACAATGTTGGTGAAGAGGCAGTGGTGACCTTTCCTTCTGGGAGTAAAGGTCGTGCCCTTGTGAGTATTGAAAACGGAACAACCGTTTTAGACAGTTGGTGGATTGAAACTAAAAAAGGAGAAACTGCATTTACGATTCCTGTAACGGCAAAGATGGCTCCCAATGTGTATGTCAACATTGCTTTACTACAGCCTCACGAGCAAACTAAAAATGATTTGCCTATTCGATTGTATGGTGTAATCCCTTTGCTTGTTGAAGACCAACAAACGATACTTACTCCTGTAATTTCAATGCCAGATGTGCTCAAACCTGAAGAGCCCTACACGATTCAAGTGAGGGAAGCCAATGCAAAAGCGATGACTTATACCCTTGCAGTTGTTGATGAAGGGCTTTTAGATTTAACTCGCTTTAAAACACCTGCTATCCACAGCTATTTTTATAGCCGAGAGGCCTTAGGGGTGAAGTCATTTGATCTCTATGATTATGTAATAGGGGCTTATTCTGGCAGTGTAGATAATATTTATGCCATAGGTGGTGGGGATGCTGCAGCGGCGGCTAAAAACAGAAAAGCAGAGCGATTTAAGCCAGTAGTTACCTATTTGGGCCCTTTCGCTTTAAGCGAAAATGAAACCGGAAATCACAACATCCAAATGCCCAATTATGTAGGGTCGGTACGCACTATGGTGATCGCTGGAGATGCTACCAAAAGTGCCTATGGAAATACAGAAAAAACAACTCCTGTGCGCAAGCCATTAATGGTTTTAGGTTCGCTTCCGCGAAAATTATCTCCTGGCGAACATGTGATTTTGCCCGTAACGGTTTTTGCCATGGAATCTAAAATTAAGTCGGCGACAATTAGCATTAAAGCGTCTACCGCCTTCAAAGCGACTGATGGTTTGTCAAAAACGATTCAATTTAATGCTATAGGCGAACAAATTGTTCCTTTTGAATTTGATATGACAGGAGCAAGTGGGATTCATAAACTTCAAATAATCGCTGAAGGCCATGGAGAACGAGCGACCTATGAAGTAGAAATTGATGTTGAAAATCCAAATCCTATTACTCAAAAGGTGAAGGACTACGAACTAGAACCATCTCAATCATTGGCTATAAATTACACCACTTTTGGCGTGCCAACGACTAATTCTTCTGCGATTGAATTTTCTACCCTTCCGCCGATGGATTTTACCAAAAGGATGCAGTATTTAATCCGTTATCCTCATGGCTGTGTTGAGCAAACAACTTCGGGAGTTTTCCCACAGTTATTTATGTCTGATATTTTTGACCTTACCTATGATCAAAAGAAAGCTGCAGAACAGAATATTAAGTCTGGAATTGAACGTCTCGGAAACTTTCAAAACCCTGACGGAGGCTTGGGGTATTGGCAAGGTGAATCACAAGCAAATGCTTGGGGAACAAACTATGCTGGGCATTTTATGATTGAAGCTAAGAAAAAGGGCTATGCTTTGCCATTGACTTTTATGACCAACTGGCTGCGTTTTCAAAAAAAGGCAGCTCGTGAATGGCGATTAGGTGCACATTCATACAATTCTAGTTTGATTCAGGCATACAGATTATATACCCTGGCACTTGCAGGTCATCCAGATTTAGCGTCGATGAACCGCTTGCGCGAAAACAGAAGTTTAAGCAACGATAGCAAATGGAGATTAGCAGGAGCATATGCACTGGCAGGGCAGGAAAAAGTGGCGCGCCAACTTGTACAAACAGCCAATATTGACTTTCAGCCACAGAAGTATGACTATCATACCTATGGCTCGGTTTTTCGCAATAGAGCGATGGCTTTAGAAACAATGGTAGTGATGCAGGATCCGAAACAAAAGGAATTGGTGGTTTCTATTGCTAAAACACTTTCTTCTAACAATTGGTTAAGCACACAGGAAACCAGTTATGCTTTGTTAGCAATGGCCAAAATGGTGACTAAAAACGGTGGTGCTTCCATGAAGTTGAGTTATGTTAAAGACGGCAAGAAAGTATCTATTGATACTCAAAACTCTATTGCCTTGAGAGATTTGATTACAGAAGATGGCACCAATAGTATTGAGCTACAGAATGAAAAGGATAACCGAGTTTATGTGCGATTAGTACAGGGCGGAAAATTACCATTAGGAAAAGAACTAGCTGTTCAAAGTAAATTACAAGTCACTACCGCATTTGTAGATGGTAACAATAAAGCCATTGATGTTACAAAACTCAGTCAAGGCACAGAATTCCTGGCTAAGATTAGTGTGAGTAATGATTCTCGAGATTATGTGGATAATGTAGCTTTAAGTCAAATTTTTCCAAGTGGCTGGGAGATTGTCAATACTCGCTTTACAGCCGATGGTGGAGGGACAGAGGGCAATGCACGATATACGGATATTCGTGATGATCGAGTGAACTTCTACTTTGATCTTAGCAAGGGGGAAACTAAATCTTTCACGGTGCGATTAAATGCCTCATATCAGGGAAAATATTATCTCCCAGGATCTCAGGCAGAAGCGATGTATGACAATACTTTTTATGCGAGAAACAAGGGTCGTTGGATAAACGTTCAGAAGTAAAACTATGAAAAGAGCAAGGCACTTAAATAGGCTTATCGGGCTTCTTAGAAATCACAAGATCAAAGGGGCGATCCTTGTGATGGCTATGTTGTATTGGTTCTTTTGTTTGCCCACTACCTTATTTCAGGATCCTATTTCGACGGTGGTGGAGAGTAGAGAAGGAGACTTGTTGGGCGCTCGAATTGCTACAGATGGGCAATGGCGTTTCCCAAAGCTAGAGAAGGTGCCGGAGCGTTTTGAGCAATGCATTATTATGGTGGAAGATGAATATTTCTACAAGCATCCAGGCTTTAACCTAGTGGCGATGTCAAAGGCCTTGTACGGCAATCTTACAACAGAAAAACGCCGTGGCGGAAGTACGCTAACGCAGCAGGTAATACGCTTAGCGCGAAAAAACAAAAAACGAACTTATGCAGAGAAGTTCATAGAACTCATTCAGTCCACACGATTGGAAGCTGGAGCTTCAAAAGCCGAGATTCTGACAATGTATGCGACCTATGCTCCCTTTGGCGGTAATGTAGTAGGGTTAGAAACTGCAGCTTGGCGATATTTTGGATTGCCAGCCAAAGATTTGAGTTGGGGTCAAAATGCGGCCTTAGCTGTCTTACCTAATAACCCGTCTATGGTACGACCCGGGAAGAATGAGGCAACGCTTTCGCGAAAGCGGAATCAGTTGCTTAAAAAACTTTGGAATAAAGGAATAATTGACGAAACGACTTATGAACTTTCAATATTAGAGTCCTTACCCGGAAAACCACTTCGTTTGCCACAAATCAGTCCGCATTTGACTGAACGCATCCGGTTGGAATCTCCAGAAATGAGAGTAAAAACAACAATTGATATTCAGGTGCAGCGAACATTGAATCGATTAGCTAAAGAACATTATGGGCAGTTAAAACAGAATGAAATTTACAATTTAGCCATATTGGTGATCGATGTAGAAACGAAAGAAGTGCTTGGATATGTTGGCAATGCGCCAACAGATATGAAGCATCATAAAGACGTGGATATTATCTCAAAAGCCAGAAGTACGGGAAGCGTATTAAAGCCATTTTTATATGCAGGAATGCTGGATGAAGGGGTTTTGCTTCCAAAAACATTGGTGGCAGATATACCAACGAGTATTAATGGGTACCAACCCCTCAATTTTGATAAAGGCTATGTAGGTGCTGTTCCAGCAGATCGAGCACTTGCTAGTTCGCTCAATGTACCCGCCATCCGATTACTTTGTCAATACGGTTTGGATAAGTTTTATGGAGACTTGAAAGATATGAAGGTGGGTCATATAGACAGACCTTCTAGTTATTATGGTTTGTCAATGATCTTAGGCGGTGCCGAAAGTAGTCTGTGGGAGATCACCAAAACCTATGCTGGGCTGGCACATACGCTCAATACTTTTACGCAGAGTTCTAGTGAATATTCAAGCAATGCCTTTGAGGGATACGGTTATATGCACACGGACAAAAAGAAGCTAGAGAGTTTGCTTTCAGATTCAGAGGTTTTTGATGCTGGAGCTATTTTTCAAACTCTGGAAACTCTTCGCACAGTAAATCGACCATCTGGGGAGGAGCATTGGGAATTTTATGAAGATGCACAACCAATCGCTTGGAAAACGGGAACGAGCTTTGGATTCAAGGATGCTTGGGCTGTAGGTGTGACACCTCAATATGCCATAGGAGTTTGGGTAGGCAACGCCGATGGAGAAGGGAGACCTGGCATTACAGGAATTCAGGCTGCGGCACCTTTGTTTTTTGACACCTTACGAAGTTTGCCCACCGATGGAAAGTGGTTTTCAAAACCATACGATGCACTTGTAGAAGCCAAAGTTTGTGACAAAAGTGGCTTTAAAGCTGGACCATATTGCTTAGAATCTCATTTGACTTTAATTCCGAAGGCGGGAATCAAAACAGGAAGTTGTCCCTATCACTCTCAAATACATCTCACAGCTAATGGGGATTACCGCGTAAATACAGATTGCTACGAGCTGAGTGAAATGAAACTAGAAAGCCATTTTAGTTTACCACCAAGCATGGAGTTCTACTACGCAGAAAAACACCCCGATTATAAAGTTTTGCCCCCGATGCATCCTGATTGTGGTTTTGCAGGAGAGCAGCCTATGGCATTTATATATCCAAAGGATAATGAGGGAATTATGCTGCCGAAAGATTTTGATGAAGAAGTCAATGATGTGATCTTTAAGATTGCGCATCGCAATCCCGATACAAAAGTATTCTGGTATCTTAATGAAGAGTACATAGGGGAAACACAAAGTTTTCACGAACTAGCAGTCACTCCTTCTATAGGACAATACACCTTGACAATTGTTGATAGTGATGGCAATGAGATCAAAAAACAAATTGAAATTTCTAGATCTTAGAAAATTGGATTATCGCAATGGATATCCTTTACCCGCCCACCACGGTTTTATCTCAATCATAAGTCGTCCCGATTGGACCATGGGGTCTAAATGGGCTAAACTATCTGCCATTTTTAGTGTTGGGACATTGTAAATAGTGATACCTCTTAGGTCGCCATCATCTCCAAAAGGGCCAGAAATATCGGCATAGCCTTCTTCATACATGCGACCGAGATGTGCACGATGTGCTGTTTGAAGTTCGGTGGCTTCTGCTTCAGATTGATCTCTATTTGGACCGCTTTTAAGAAAGGCCATAAAGTATTGTTGCATAATCACAGTGTCGCCCGTTTTTTCATCTACGTAATCAAAAATCTCAAACCCATCTGCTTTGAGTTGTGCGATTTGTTGGGCAGAAGAAATTTCCTTTATAACCAATTTGTCTTCCGAAGAAGTGCAGCTAAAAAAGGCTGCACATACTAATATGCTAAAGATCTGTTTCATCGTATTATTTTTTCCACTCTTTATAAGGGTGGGTGCTCAATTGTGAATTATAGTACTTCTTTTTTCCAGTGACTTCATCGCCAAGCCATGAAGGTTTATTAAAGCTTTCGTTTTCATCGCTGAGTTCAATCTCTGCGACGATGAGGTCTTGATTATCTCCATAAAATTCATCGACTTCCCAAAGGTGTTTACCCGAGGAAATCTCATATCTCGTTTTGTCAATGACTCCAGGTAGGCATAGGGAGAGTAATGTTTCCGCTTTCGCGAAAGCGATCTCTTCTTCCACCTCTATACGCGTAGTTCCAGAATCATTGGATTTACCTTTGATAGTTAGGAAGCCTTTTTCTCCTTTGATTCGCACACGTACAGTTCGTTCGGGGTCCGTATTCAAATAGCCTTGTGTGATTCGTGTGGCAGTTTGTGCTTCCTTTTTAAAAGCATCAGATGTGACTAGAAATTTTCGTTCGATTTCGTGCATTAGATGCGCCAAGGCGGGTTTTTTCGGTTGTCTCCTGCAAAGTAAAGAATTATTTTATTTCCGTCAGGATCTTTCAAACGGGCTTCCCGCCATAACCAAGTTTGGTCTGTAGGAAGGAGGTCAAAAGTTATCCCATTTTCGCGTAAGCGTGCCACTTCTGAATCTAAATGTGCCGTTTCAAAATAGACAGTGACGCCATCTCCTTGTGGAAGTTCATCCACCAAATGAATAGAAAATGTGGAACTTCCTTCCAAACATTCAAAGCGCGCATAATGAGGTTGGGCTTCTACAATAAGCTGCAGCCCCAATAGCTTGTAAAACGTTATGGATGCTGAGATGTCTAGGGACGGAACGGTTACTTGATTAAGATTCATACTGGGCGCTTAGAGTCTTAATTTCTTGATTCATTATGTCGTTATGGTTAAGGTGAGATGTCGCTAGATAGGCCATGGCTTTTGCAATATCTGAAGCCATGACGGAACGGTATTTTTTTAAAGGCCCCACCATTAGAAAATCGCTAACAGCCATGATAGTTTTCAAGCCTTTTTCTCCTTTTCGATCTTCATCAGGTCTTCCATTAATAAAAGCAGGCTTCATGATGTAGGTGTTTTGGACTCCAATTTCTAGAACATCTTTTTCCATTTCGCCTTTGGTGCGTACATAAAAGAATGGGCTCTTTGTAGAAGTGCCAACCGAGGAAACAACCATAAAAGTAGGAATATTATTCTCTTTTGCAAGACGGGCAGCAGCTGTTGGGATGCCGTGATCGATTTTGTAATATAAAACTCGATCAGGCGTTTTTGCTTTGGTAGTACCAATACAGCAGAAAACTACATCGCCTGTAAATTGTGATTTGATAGTCTCTAATGCCAGAACATTGCAGATAATATCTTCTACTTTTGGATGCTCAAACCCAGTTGCACGCCGACTAATAAGTTTGATTTTTGAGAAGGTCTCGTCTTTGATTAGTAATTCTGTGAGTAAGCCACCCGTAAGTCCAGTGGCTCCTAATATGATTGCAGTTTTTGACATATCTCAAAGTTACGGCATCTAAAGAAATTAACCCGCATATTCTTACCTTGCGTCTTATGTCGGACGCATTGCCTATTCGGAAAATTATTCATGTTGATATGGATGCATTTTATGCGTCTGTGGAGCAGTTGGATAATCCAGATTTGAGAGGGAAGCCCGTTGCTGTAGGCGGGGGAGGAGAAAGAGGCGTAGTGAGTGCGGCGAGTTATGAGGCACGAAAATTTGGCGTTAGAAGTGCGATGAGTGGTGCGCTTGCGCGAAAGCTTTGCCCCGAACTCATTTTTGTACGGACTAATTTTGACCGTTATAACGAAGTATCAAAACAGATCAGAGAAGTCTTTCATCAGTTTACAGATTTGGTAGAGCCTTTATCATTGGATGAGGCCTATTTAGATGTTACTGAAAATAAAGTGGGCATGCCTAGTGCTACAGTGATCGCCTCATGGATTCGCCAAAAAATAAAGGAAAAGACAGGACTGAATGCGTCAGCGGGGATTAGTATAAATAAGTTTGTGGCAAAAGTCGCTAGTGATATTAACAAGCCCAACGGACAAAAAACGATCCCGCCAGAAGAGGTCATTGATTTTTTAGAAACTTTGGACATTCGAAAGTTCTTCGGTATTGGAAAAAAAACCGCTGAAAAAATGTACTTGCATGGGATTTTTACTGGCTTGAATTTAAAGTCTAAAACCAAGGAGTATTTGACCGAGCATTTTGGCAAAAGTGGGGGGTATTACTATGACATTGTGCGAGGGATTCAACATAGCGAAGTCAAACCCAATCGCATCCGAAAGTCACTTGCCGCCGAACGAACCTTTGTAGAGAATATCACTTCAGAAGTCTTTATGATGGAACGTCTAGAACATATCGCTCAAGAAGTTGAAAAGCGTTTGGCAAGCAGCAAAGTAGCTGGCAAAACAATTACCTTAAAAATTAAATACTCTGATTTTAGCTTACAGACCCGGTCTAAAACCTTGGACTATTACGTTCGATCAAAGGATATTATTTTAGAAACTGCCAAGGAGCTCCTCTATCAAGAAAAGATGAAAGAAAGCGTTCGTTTGCTCGGTATCTCCCTATCCAATTTGAATACGGAAGATAAAAAGAAAACAAAGCCTTCAAAAGAAGAAAAGATAGATGTGCAGATGAGCTTTGATTTTTAAAAGCTCATCACACATTTTGTCTCAGTTCATGTTCCGACACTGTTAGGGTTGTAGCCCAAATACGGAACTTCATATTCTTTAAAGGTGATTCCATAATCTTCCAATTCTTTGAGAATAGGTTCGTATACCTCACGAGTGATAGGTAACTGAACCCCAGGAGTAGATATTTCACCATTGAGAATACGCAAAGTGGCCATTGCAACTGGTAGACCAACGGTGCGCGCCATTGCGGTATTCACTTGGTCGTTACCTGTAGTCACCATAGTAGCATCTATTTGTTTGCGTTCGCCATTAAGCTCATAACCGAACTTATGGTACATCACAATCATATCCTTGTCTTCAGGTTCAAGAGTCCATTTATCTTCCAAAATGCGCTGCAGACATTGGGCAGGAGTCCCTTTTGTAATACCTAATTTTTTGTTTGGATTAAAGATGTCTAGCTCTACCAATTTATCCCAGAGTAAATCGTCTTGATCAATTTTTAAGTAGTGACGTAATTTGAGTTCTACAGAATCTGTAGGCGAGTAAGGAAGGAAGAGGTTTAGGAAAGCTCTATAACTCATATCCTTGGTGTTTTGAAGTGTATAACTATCATCAGTCATACCCATCATTACAAAAATATGCCAGGCTTTTGAGTAGCCTACGCGTCTGATGGTACCTCTATATAAGGTGAGGATATCTTCTAAGCCGTAAATGGAGCGATATTTTAATGAATTTCTATTGGCGTAGCCTTCAAAGCGACCATAGCCTTCAATTTCTAAGAATTCTGTTCGTCTAAATAGGCGTTGATAAGGAATGTATTTTAAAGTGCCTTCTTGAATGAATTCAGCGGCGCCACCTTGCCCTGCCAAAACAACATTGCGAGGATTCCAGGTAAATTTATAATTCCAAAGGTTGGTATCGCTTTCTGGCGCAACAAGTCCGCCTGTAAAGGATTCAAATAAGATCATTTTTCCTCCTACATCACGAATGCGATCGATGACTTGCATCGCGCTCATGTGATCAATGCCTGGATCGAGACCAATCTCATTCATAAAGACCAAACCTTTTTCTTTGGCTTCGGCATCTAAGGCTTGCATTTCTTCAGAAATGTAGGAAGCTGTGACCATAGATTTTCCAAAAGCTACACAATCTCTAGCGACTTCAATATGAAAACGTGCTGGAAGCATAGAAATAACGATAGTGGCATTTTGAATAGCCGCTTTGCGTTGCTCTTGATTAAAAACATCTAGTAGAATAGCCTTGCCAGAAGGATGCCCATCGATCAATTTTTCTGCATTAGAAAGTGAGAGATCGCCTACGGTAATTTCTAATTTTTCTTGATCTGCCTTCTCTAAAAGGTAGTGTATAAGTTGGCTCGCAGATTTTCCAGCGCCTATGATAAGGATTTTTCGCATCGCTAAGGGATTTTGTAGTTTTGTATGGAGGCGAAAGTACGATTTGACAGGCCATATTAAAATAAAATTGATGAATAAAAAATTAGGAATTGCGGGAGCCTTCTTCGGACTCACTGCTGTAATGATTGGAGCTTTTGGAGCTCATGGTTTGAAGGATTCTCTAGATGCCTCATCCTTAGTCACTTTTGAAACTGGTGTTAAGTATCAAATGTATCATGCCTTTTTTCTATTATTGGTGTCCCTTTTCGCGCTAAGCGAACGGATGAAAAAAACACTTTTAATAGTGATAGTTTGTGGAATTGTCTTGTTTTCAGGATCTATTTATGGTTTGGCTACCAATACACTTACGACTTTTGACTTTAGTAAAATCGCACTACTTACACCTCTTGGGGGACTACTCCTAATAGTGGGATGGGTCGTCCTACTCATTCATTTCATAAAGTATCACAGATAATCGTCAATTATTAGGTCATCGCTGGGTTATTTTTTATTTTTGCATCAGTTTAACAACACAACAAAAAGATATTTTATGGATTCCTCCACTCCAGTTACGAAAACGATTTCGTTAAAACCTTACGGGATCGATGGCGCAACGGTACATTACCAACTTCCTCCTCAAGAATTACATGAAATAACTGTCAAAAATGGAATGGGCTCAACGGCTTCTAGTGGGGCTTTAGCGGTCAACACTGGTAAGTTTACTGGTCGTTCACCACTCGATAGGTTCATTGTTCGTGATGAAAAAACCGAAGATAAAGTTTGGTGGGGAAATATTAACATCCCTTTTGAGGCTGACGCTTTCGCGAAATTGAAAACAAAAATTACCAATTATCTATCTGAAAAGGAATTGTACGTACGAGACAGTTATGCCTGTGCAGATGATAATTATAAGCTAAACATTCGAGTGATCAATGAGTATCCTTGGTCGAATATGTTTGCTTACAATATGTTCTTGCGACCTACGGAAGAGGAGCTTCAGAGCTTTGATCCAGAATGGACAATTTTAAATGCTCCAGGCTTCATGGCAGATCCAGCTGTGGACGGAACACGTCAAAGTAACTTTGCTATATTAAGTTTTACTGAAAAAACTATCATAATAGGTGGTACAGGATATACAGGAGAAATCAAAAAAGGAATTTTCTCTGCTTTGAATTTTATACTACCTGTAGAAAAAGAAACAATGCCAATGCACTGTTCTGCAAATGTTGGAGATAATGGTGAAACGGCTATTTTCTTTGGACTTTCAGGAACAGGAAAAACAACATTATCTGCCGATCCAGAACGTAAGTTGATTGGTGATGATGAACACGGTTGGACTAAGGAAAATACCATCTTCAATTTTGAAGGAGGATGTTATGCCAAGGTTATCAATCTATCTGCAGAAAACGAACCTGATATCTACAACGCAATCAAACCAGGAGCAATCTTGGAAAATGTTATTTTAGATGCAGATGGGAATGTAGATTTTAAAGATACTTCGATCACACAAAATACTCGGGTAAGTTATCCGATTGATCATATTGATAATATTCAAGTACCTTCTGTAGGGAAGAATCCTAAAAACATCTTCTTTTTAACAGCCGATGCTTTTGGAGTATTGCCTCCTATCTCTCGACTAACTCCGGGACAAGCGGCATACCACTTTATTAGCGGATATACTGCAAAAGTAGCCGGAACAGAAGCGGGAGTTACAGAACCACAGCCATCATTCTCGGCTTGTTTTGGAGCGCCATTTATGCCTTTACATCCAACAAAGTATGCCGAAATGCTCAGTGCAAAAATGCAGAAAGCAGGGGTCAATGTATGGTTGATCAATACGGGTTGGACAGGTGGTCCTTACGGTGTTGGTTCGCGTATGAAGTTGAAATATACTCGTGCGATGATTAGCGCGGCTATGAATGGGGAATTACCACAAGAAATTACTCCAGAAAATTACCATATACATTCGGTTTTTGGAGTCGCTCAACCAAGATCATGTCCAGGAGTTCCTACACAAGTATTGTCTCCTCGTGCTACTTGGAATAATGATGAGGGTTACTATGCCACAGCAAACAAACTAGCGAGATCTTTTAAAGAGAATTTCAAGAAGTTTGAAAGCTATGCAAGTGAAGAAATCATGAACGGACAACCATTGTTAGGATAGTCTGTTAGACATTTCGATATAGAGTGAAATAATATTTAAAAAACGGTCGCAATTTGCTGCCGTTTTTTTGTTTCGGTTAACACTGCTCAGTTGGATGAGTCAGGGATTAGAGGAATACGAGAAAACTATTGTATTTTACTTTTCCTTATACTTAGTTATGGACTTTATTAATTCTACACTTGGTTTCCTTGTGATTACCACTGCCATTCCGGGGCTATTTTTACTCATTTATATAGTGGCTAAAACTAACAAAGCCTCGAGAGATGATAAAAAGGAAAGGGAATCTCAGAGTGAAAACCACAAGTAGCAATCAATCACCCCTTTTAGGCCGTCTTATTTTTAGGCTTTCGATTTCCTAAGTACACTCCAAGGATAATAACACAGGCTGCTAGAAATTGCCAGAAAGTAAATTTTTCACCGTCTAATAGGCCCCATGATACAGAGATAATAGGCATGAGATAGGTGACAGAGGAGGCAAAGACTGGGTCGCTTATTTGAACAAGTTTATTAAACATGATTTTGGCGGCGGCTGTTCCTGCAATCGAAAGAATAATGACATAACCAATGGCTTCTTGTAGTTCTACATCAGTAGCAAAAGGAAGGTCTTGGAAGCCTGTTGTAAAGAGGATGATAATAGCCGGGATAACGATAAAAATAAAGTTCCCTGTGGCTATACCCATCGCTGACACATTTTGAAGGTATTTCTTAATAATATTTACATTGATACCATAGAGAAAGGCAGCTAGTATAACGAGGAAGGCGTAATAATAATTCTGATCTGGATTAATTGAGGAGCCTATTAAGATAAGCGCTGCCGAACCTGCCAAACCTAAAATTACACCTAGGAGTTGGTTTTTTACGTATTTGGCTCCAAAGGCTATTAAACCTATCACGAACGCCAGTAATGGGACGCTAGAATTTAAAATGGCAGCAATGGCGCTATCAATTTCTGTTTCGGCGAAAGCAAAGAGAAAAACGGGAATACCTGTTCCTAAAATACCTGAAATCAGGATCCATTTCCATTCTGTTTTTTTGATAGCTTTGAGACTTTTCCAGCCAATCAATAGCAAGACGATAGTCGAAAAAATAATCCGCAATGCACCCAGTTGAAGAGGGCTTAGCCCTATAAGGCCTTTTTTTATGAGTATGAAAGAACTACCCCAAATAAGAGATAATACTACTAAGTAAACCCACTTAAGCGTACTGTTTTGCATGTCCACCGTTTAAGGGCGCAAAGTTGAGGAATATTAGGTTAAGAATAAAAGGAAAAAAGAAAGAATAGAACTGTGTGAAAAATCAAACTATTACGATTGTTGGATGTCTTTAGTCAATGGGTGTTTTCCAACGAATAGTCTCCATCAAATGGCGAATATCGTTTTTCAGATAAGCAGCAGCGGGAAGAATGCTATCGTAATTAGGTTTAACATTAAAGTAGATAGAGCCTGTAATAAAATGGTTGATACTATCTGTTACATAGAATTGGGATTGAGAAGCGGCATTTCCGCGCACTTCGTAAAACATACCATAGGTGTTCTGGGCCTTGTTAATGTATTTCTCTTCTATAATATCATCTGCTTTTACAACATGCTCATAGGTTAGCTTTTGAGCGTCTTTAAGCAAGGTGTCTATGTTTTCTGTCACAGGTCTATAAGTGAGAAATAGAGAGCCGTCTAATAATGGATATTCTACTACGGCAGAGCAATCATTTTTGTAGCGAACTGTTCCTAAGGAATTTTTATCAAAGCTATACGCACAACTACTTTCTATAGTTTGATATTGAGGAGTAGGATATTCCAAACTTAAAAAACCTTGGGGTTTAGGCAATGCATCTTCACCACATGAAAGAAATAGTGTAGCTAATATGCTAAGTGCTAAATAGTGTAAGGGTTTCAAACGTGGATTGTGAATTTGAGTTGTTTAATGCGTTTTTTATCAATTGCTTCTACGGTAAACGTATAATTGAGATACTTTATTACTTCGTTCTTTTTAGGAAACCCTCCAGATACCTCTAGCACAAATCCGGCGATAGTTTCGGCTTCGCCCTTTTTACTTTCAAAGATGCTTTCATCTGTTAACTTGATGATACGGTAGAAGTCTTTGAGAGAGGTTTTTCCATCAAAAACGTAGTTATTGTTATCGAGTTTGGAGTAAATAACATCTTCATCGTCAAATTCGTCACTGATATCACCTACGATTTCTTCGATGATGTCATCTAAGGAAATTAGGCCGCTGGTGCCACCATATTCATCAACAACGATAGCGAGGTGACTTTTCTTTTGTTTAAATTCAGAAAGGAGATCATCCAATTTTTTATTTTCTGGAACAAAATAGGGCGCTCTAATAAGGGTGTTCCAATCGAAATCTTTTTTGTTTATGTGGGGTAATAAATCTTTACTGTAAAGGATGCCTGTTATGGTATCAATATTCCCCTCATAAACGGGAATACGTGAAAAACTATCTTTCGTAAGATCTTCCATAATTTTTGGAAATGAATCCTCTTGATTCAATGCAAAAATATCCATGCGAGGGCGCATCACCTGTTTGGTGTCTGTATTACCAAAGGAGACAATTCCCTTAAGAATTTTCTGCTCTTCCATGGTGGTGTCATCTTCACTTGTGAGTTCGAGTGCTTGAGACAATTGGCCTACATTAAAGCTGCTCTTTTGATCTCCTAATCTTTTATGAATCCACAATGTAATGGCGCGCATAGGGCCACTAAGAGGTGTAAACAATATATCAAGAACTCTAAGGGGATAGGCCATAAGACTTGCAAACTGTTTGCGATTTCTATTAGCATAAATCTTTGGAAGGATTTCCCCAAACATAAGTATCAGAAAGGTTATGACGACAACTTCGAAAATCCAGCGGAGGTCAAATCCCCAAAGCTGAGCGGTTATGCTGCCGAAAAAAAAGTCACCAAGGTTTGCAAAAAGCAGTACAATGGCAATATTGATGGTATTATTTGCAACGAGGATGGTTGCGAGAAGCTTTTTTGGTTTTGAGAGTAGTTTGGCTGCAAGTTGAAGTTCACGGGAAACGGGTTCTTCATCTGTAGCTTCAAAATCCTGAGTACTTAAGGAGAAAAAGGCAACTTCCGCGCCACTAATAAGTGCAGAGCACATTAATAAAATACACAGAAAGGTGATAGAAAATACACTTGCACTGTCAAATGCAAATAGGAGTATAAGTAAGGCTTCAGGATCGGGATCCAATAGTTGTTGTTTTAGTTTATTGTTTGATTAAAAGGGTAAATCATCTACGTCGCTATTATCTACAGCAGGTGGTGTTGTAGGTTGCTGAGGTGTTGGTTGCGTTGACTGTTGGGGAGCTGCCTGTTGTTGAGGTGCCGCTTGTTGTTGTCCATGAGGTTGAGATTGACCTTCGGCTTTTGGTGTTAAGAAAGTAAAATCCATACATTGAATTTCAGTGCTATAACGGTCCAAACCTTTGTCATCTTGCCACTTACGTGTCTTAAGTCGGCCTTCAATATATACTTTATCTCCTTTTTTTAGATATTTTTCGCAAATTTCGGCGGCTTTGTTGCGTACAACTATATTGTGCCATTCGGTATTACTGACACGCTCACCTGTGGTTTTGTTTGTGTATTCTTCATTGGTAGCTAGTGGGAAACGCCCAATACTATTGCCACCTTCAAAATAATGCATCTTCACTTCGTCACCCGTGTGCCCAATCAATATCACTTTATTTACCGTACCTGCCATAATCTCAAATGTAAGAAATTTTCAATTTAATTGTTGGTAAAGGTATCGATAAAGTTAGAGATGAGTACCGGGACAGCAAAGTCTTTTAGATCTGCGATAGGAATAGCGTTTTCGGGTAATTCTGCTGTTTCAATAATCCAAAAGGTAGTGTGGAGGTGTTGGTGTGATAGTTTGTGTATGATGGGTTGTGAATTGTGTTTTAAAATTTCAGTGATATTGAATGAAGAGAGCTCTTGAAAATTTGATTTGGCCTTGTTGTAAGTGGCTACAGTTTCGCGGAAGCGGTCTTCTTCAAATTCAAAAGGAATTTCTTGGATGTTTTCTAGTTCGATACACGGAAACTCATATAATCCTTGCCAAATGCCTTTGCCTGTGCGCTGTTGGAGTATTGTTTGTTGTTCTGGAAACTTAAAAACAAGATAATGGAGGTAGCGATGTTTGATTTTAGTTTTATTAATTTTTACCGGAAGTTCAGTAATAGTGTTCGTGTTAAATGCCACGCAGTTGTCATTAAACACACAAATTGAGCAATCAGGATTTTGAGGTTTACACTGGATAGCGCCATATTCCATAACCGCTTGATTATAGGTAGCAGGCTGTTTTGGATCGATTAAGGCTTGTGAAAGTGCTTTAAATTCTTTGATCCCTGCACTGCTATTGATGGGAGTGTCAATACCAAAAACTCTGGATAGTACTCTATAAACATTTCCATCGACCACTGCTGTGGGCTTATTAAAACAAATACTGGCAATGGCACTGGCGGTATAATCTCCTACGCCTTTCATTTTTATTATAGCATCATAGGTGTCTGGGAATTTTCCATTACACTCGTCAGTGACGTACTTTGCGGCGGCGTGAAGGTTTCTTGCTCTTGAGTAATAGCCTAAACCCTGCCACAATTTAAGGACTTGTTCTTCAGGTGCTTTTGCTAGATCTTGAATGGTTGGAAATGTCTCAGTAAAGGTGAGATAGTAGGGTAAACCTTGGGCTACACGCGTTTGTTGGAGTATGATTTCTGAGAGCCAGATGAAGTATGGATTGGTGGTTTCTCTCCACGGCATTTCTCGTTTATTTTCTAAATACCACGAAATGAGTTTTTTAGAAAAAAGCAACTGTGTTTTGGGCATTGTGTAAAATTATGTTTTATCTCCTTATTTTTTAAAACTTTATGCTTGAATTTTTGAAGATTTAATCCCTATATTTGCAACCTTGAATTTTTAACCCCTAAATATTTGACATAATGACAAAAGCTGATATTGTAGCAAAGATCTCTGAAAAACTTGGAATTGAAAAAAATGATGTACAAGCAACTGTAGAATCATTTATGGAAGAAGTGAAGACTTCTTTAGAAAGCGGTGACAATGTTTATTTAAGAGGTTTCGGATCATTCATTATCAAAACGAGAGCTGAGAAGACAGGTAGAAATATTTCAAAAAATACGACTATCAAAATACCAGCACACAACATACCAGCGTTTAAGCCAGCTAAGATTTTCGTAGAAGGTGTAAAGACAAACGTTGCTGTAGGAAAATAGTAACTTAAAAAACAATCATTTTATGCCAAGTGGTAAAAAAAGAAAAAGACACAAGGTCGCTACGCACAAGCGTAAGAAAAGACGTAGAGCGAACCGTCACAAGAAGAAAAAGTAGTCTTAGACTACTTTTTCTTTTATAGTTCTTTGACATCGTATGCATATTCCCTTTTAACCTTGGGGTTATTTATGTACACACCGCCTTTTATTACACACGTACGACACGTAAACAACTGTGATAAAACAATTGTTCAATCCATTTGTCACGCAGCCGCGTGATGGATAAAAATTACTAAAGAGTGAATAAAGAATTAGTTATAAGATCTAGTTCCTCAGTAGTTGATTTTGCCTTACTTAAAGATGGAAGACTCGTAGAGTTGCACAAGGAAGATGATGAGAACAAATTTAATGTAGGTGATGTTTATCTCGCCAAAATACGTAAATCTGTTTCTGGTCTAAATGCTGCATTTGTAAATGTAGGATATGAAAAAGATGCATTCTTGCATTATCATGATTTAGGACCTAAACTTCCTACGCTTCTGAGTTTTCTAAAGCAAGTAAGCACAGGTAAATTAAAAGACTATTCGTTAAAAAACTTCCGTTTTGAAAAGGATATAGATAAGAACGGCAAAATTGCCGATGTTCTTAAATCCAATCAAAACCTATTGGTTCAAATCGTAAAAGAACCTATATCTACAAAAGGCCCTCGTATAAGCAGTGAGCTTTCGATAGCTGGTAGATATATTGTTCTCGTGCCTTTTTCTGACCGTATTTCTATTTCTCAAAAGATAGAAAGCAAAGAAGAAAAAGCGCGTCTTAAGCGATTGGTACAAAGCATCCGTCCTAAAGGATTTGGAGTTATTGTTCGTACCGTAGCACAGGGAGTCTTAGTTGCAGAACTAGACAAGGACCTGCAAAATTTGGTAGATAAATGGTCTGCCATGTGTAAAAAAATTCCAGGAGCACACCTACCTAGCAAAGTATTGGGAGAAATGAATCGAGCTTCATCGATATTGAGAGATATCTTTAATGACTCATTCACCAGTATTGTTGTAGATGATGAAACGCTCTATTACCAATTAAAAGAATACGTGAGCGAAATCGCTCCCAAGAAGGAAAGTATTGTAAAGCTGCATAAAAGCTCGGTGCCTATTTTTGAAAAACACGGTATTGAACGTCAGATTAAGACATCTTTCGGGAAAACTGTTTCAATGAGTAAAGGTGCTTATATTATTATTGAGCATACTGAAGCATTACACGTAGTAGATGTCAATAGTGGAAATCGTTCTAACAAAGCAAAGAGTCAAGAAGACACTGCGCTAGAAGTAAATATGATTGCCGCTACAGAAATGGCACGCCAATTACGCCTTCGCGATATGGGAGGAATCATAGTCGTTGATTTTATTGATATGAATAAGGCTGACAACAGACGTAAGCTGTTCAATCATTTGAGAGACGAGATGAAAGATGATCGCGCTAAACACAAAATATTACCGCCTAGTAAATTTGGCCTCATTCAAATTACAAGGCAACGCGTACGTCCTGAAATGGATATCAAAACAAGAGAAGAGAACCCTAACGGATCTCAAGGAGGAGAAATTGAAGCTCCAATTATTTTGGTAGACAAAATGCAGGACAAACTTGAAAAATTATTTAAAAGTGGTACAAAAAAGATAACTATAAATGCTCACCCATTTGTAGCTGCTTATTTGACCAAAGGCTTTCCATCCATACGTTCTAAATGGTTTATGGAGCATAAGAAGTGGGTTAAAGTACAACCCAGAGATGCTTATACGTATTTAGAGTATAACTTTACCGACAAAGACGGTAAGGAGATAAAAGCATAAAAATTGCAAACCCCGTTCTCAACTTGAGAACGGGGTTTTTTTATGCCTAAGAGTGAACTTTATAAATGTTCCATTTGCAAGTTGGCTTTACAGCTATAAAGCGAGTTAAAAAAGCTACTTTTGAAGCCATCTAAGCAACTATGCACCCACAAATAAAGACATATACCGTAGAAGAGGCAAAAAGGGCCATAGAGCGCTATTGTGTCTATCAGGAGCGGTGTCATAAAGAGGTGCAACAGAAATTGCGTGACATGCGTATGATTCCGGCCGCTATTGATGAAATTATCGCTCATCTTATCACCCATGATTTTTTGAATGAAAGCCGGTTTGCTCAAGCCTATGCCCGTGGAAAATTTAACTATAAATATTGGGGTAGGCAACGTATTGAGCGCGAATTAAAATTCAGAGGTATTGGGGTATTCAATATTAAATTGGCTATGAAAGAGATTGAAGATGCTCAATATTTTGAGGTTTTTGATACGCTTTCGCGAAAGCGCTACAATCAACTCACCGCTGAAACAGATAAATATCGCAAACGGAAAAAAATTGCCGATTACCTTCTCTACAGGGGTTGGGAGGCACATATGGTCTATGATAAGGTGAAAGAATTAGTGCCATAAGGCAAATTATCCTAATTGTTCAGTAGCATTCACGTTTGTTTTTAGTCTAATCTAAAATATGTTTTTTAGTAACCCTTACTTTAATGTTACCTTTGGCGTATGTATACACTTGCCGAAGAGAATTATTTAAAAGCCATTTACCATCTACAGCAAGAGGTAAATGGAGGAGTGCCCACAAACGCCATCGCCGAGATGTTGCAAACCAAGCCGTCTTCTGCAACGGACATGGTCCAGAAATTGGCAGATAAAGAACTCGTTTCTTATGTGCGATACAAGGGAACAACCTTGTCGAAAGCTGGAAGAAAAGTCGCTATAAATATTGTTCGTAAACACAGACTATGGGAAGTGTTTTTAGTTGAAAAACTCAACTTTCAATGGGACGAGGTACATGACATAGCAGAGCAATTGGAACATATAAAGTCAGATGTTCTCATAGAGAAATTGGACCAATTTTTGGATCATCCAGACTACGATCCTCATGGGGATCCTATTCCGGACAAGAATGGTAATATCAAGAGTGCCGATAAGCGTTTGCTTTCAGAATTGTCAAAAAAAGATCAAGGAATATTAGTGGGAGTGCGCGAAACGAGCACAGAATTTCTACAGTTTTTAGATAAGCGTAATATCGCTATTGGAACACCTATCAAAGTATTAGGTAAGGAGTTTTTTGACGGTTCTATGGTAATTCAAGTAAAAAGTGAACAGTTTTTTATCTCAAAAAAAATAGCAGAAAACCTTTACATCCAAATTTAATATACCCTATATGAAAATGAATTTTTTAATTACTATTTTGTTATTGCTTCTAGGCTTAAATGTGCGAGCACAAGAAGTCTCAATTTCTCAAGAACTTATCACAGATCGGCCTGATGCCACTGAGTCGCCGTCGGTTGTGCCTAGTGGTTCTTTGCAGGTGGAGACTGGTGCGCTGTTTACTTCTTTTGAAAAAGACAATAGACTTACTGAGGTTTACACCTTCAATACGACGCTTTTAAGGTATGGTATTTTAGACAAAGTAGAATTGAGATTGGGCTGGAATTTAGATGAAGAGCAAACTACTATTGACACCGAGTCTATGGAGGCGACTACTGCAAGATTCTCACCTTTGCTTTTTGGTGCAAAGCTAGCCATCGCTCAAGAAAATGGCTGGAAACCAGAAATTGGTCTCGTAGGTCATCTTTTTTTACCATTTACTGCACCTAAAGAAATACGGCCTCAGTACACCAGCGCCGATTTTAGATTTGCCTTCAATCATACCCTTAGTGAGAAGAGCGGAATCGCCTATAATATAGGAGCGCAGTGGGAGTCGGATGATCCTGAAATCGCTTATATCTATACTTTGGCTTACGGATATAGCTTAAAAGATAAATTGGGAGCATATGTCGAATTATATGGAGATGTTCCAGAGGATAGTAAGTCGAATCATTTTTGGGATGCAGGTTTTACTTATGCAGTAACACCCTTGATGCAAATGGATGCGACCGTAGGACAAAGTATTACAGACGGACAAGACATTTTAGTAAGTGTAGGTCTTAGTTTTAGAATTAATAAAAAAAATTAAATGAAAAATATTTTTATGGTGCTTGTAGCACTAAGTATAATAGGTTGTGGGAGCAATGAAGAGGCAAAAAATGGAAAGCTGAACGTGGTTACCACAACGTCTATGATCACTGACTTGGTCAAAAATGTAGGGGGAGATATGATAAATACTCAAGGCCTGATGGGAGCAGGAGTAGACCCTCACCTGTATAAAGCAAGTGCTGGAGACGTGACAAAACTAGCAACTGCTGATATCATTTTTTATAACGGACTCCACCTAGAAGGCAAGCTTATTGAAGTTTTTGAAAAGATGGGATCTGCTGTTAAATCTCAAGTGGCCTTGGGCGAACATTTAGATAAAGGCACCTTGATAGGTTCGGATTACTTTGCCTCAAATTACGATCCACATGTGTGGTTCAATATTCAATATTTTCAAAAGTTTGTAAGCGCTGTTGTTGATGAATTATCGGCTAAAGATCCTAAAAACAGTGAGCAATATAAAGCAAATGGAACCGCTTATATTGAAAAGTTGGAGGCTCTAGAAATGGAGATTAAGGAGGTAATTGAAACCCTTCCGAAAGAAAAACGTATTCTCGTTACCGCTCATGATGCCTTTAATTATTTTGGAAAAAGTTATGGTTTTGAAGTAGTGGGCTTACAAGGATTATCAACAGCTACAGAAGCTGGAGTACAGGATGTACAACGCCTGTCTCAATTTATTATAGACAAGCAAGTCAAGGCAATTTTTATTGAAAGTTCGGTGCCACGACGTACCATTGAAGCCTTAGAGGCTGCAGTGCAAGCTAAGGGTCACAACGTAACAATAGGAGGGTCTTTATACAGTGATGCTTTAGGAAATGAGGGCACTGTGGAAGGCACCTATATAGGGATGTTTACCTACAATGTGAATACCATTGTGAACGCCTTAAAATAAGAGACTATGGAAGGACAAAAAATGGCAATTAATGTAGATGATTTAACCGTTGCATACAATTACAAACCTGTATTGTGGGATATCGATCTTGCGATACCAGAAGGAGTTCTAATGGCTATAGTGGGTCCTAATGGAGCAGGGAAATCAACCTTAATTAAGGCTATTTTAGGGATTATTGAACCCTTGGCAGGAAGTGTCACAATTTATGACAAGCCTTACAGCAAGCAACGAAAGCTAGTGGCCTATGTGCCTCAAAAAGGAAGTGTCGATTGGGATTTTCCCACTACTGCCTTAGATGTGGTGATGATGGGAACTTATGGTCAATTGGGCTGGATCAAACGGCCAGGTCAAAAGGAGAAAAAAGCAGCCTTAGAGGCTTTGGAAAAAGTTGGTATGCTAGCCTTTAAATCAAGGCAAATTAGTCAGCTTAGTGGCGGACAACAACAACGGGTATTTTTGGCTAGAGCTCTAGTGCAAAATGCTGCTATTTACTTTATGGATGAGCCTTTTCAAGGAGTAGATGCAACTACTGAGATTGCCATAATTAACATCCTAAAAGAATTGCGAAAAGCAGGTAAAACTGTGGTCGTTGTTCACCATGATTTACAAACAGTTCCTGAGTATTTTGATTGGGTAACTTTTTTAAATGTCAAGAAAATTGCGACAGGTCCAGTTAAGGATATTTTTAATGATGATAACCTCACAAAGACCTATGGAATTAACTATAAGGTAGCGGTGAATCAATGATGACCCAATGACCCAATGATCCAATCATCTAATGGGTTAATGATTTAATGTTTTAATGCGGGAATGAGAGAATGATTTAATGTTTTAATGTTTTAATGAGGGAATGTTTTAATGTAATAAAAAATAATTGAATGTCCGTATAAATTCCTAATTATAGGAATATTTCTTAATTTAGCTGT
>CAXBCS010000020.1:0-48581 GCA_963974305.1 uncultured bacterium | reverse complement strand
GATTCGAACCGCTGTAGATGGTGTTGCAGACCACTGCCTAGCCACTCGGCCACGATACCAGTTGTGCGTGCAAATATAGTTACTTTTTAGAATAATGAACAAAGAAAAAGGGATTAGACTTTTTATTTTCCTAAAGGCATAAAAGCTAGCTCCTTTGCTTGCTTCTCTCAACAGTAACCATCTCTACATCCCCACCAATAGGGGGGTTGAGTTTTGAAACAGCTACAGTCGCTTCTTGAATTAAAGCATCTTCTGCTAGAAAGCGAACTAAAATTCGTTCACAAACAGTCTCTAAAAGATGAGATGCGATCGCCATTTCCTCCTTTACAATCCTATTGAGTAATACATAATCTACAGTGTCACCCAAATAATCTGTCTTAGCCGACTTTGAAAGATTAGCCTCTATTTGAACGTCTACTCTGTAGTCGGAGCCAATTTTTGTTTCCTCCGATAAACACCCATGATAGGCGTAGACTCTAATATTACTAACTCGTATTTTTCCCATGTTTATTCCCCGCGAAGGCGGGGATCTTTTTGATGTATTACAAAGTTAAAGCATCTAAACCAATTGGGTTTCATAAAGCACTGCTATCCTCACATTGGAAGCTCGCTTCTCAAGCTTCGATTTAAGGAGACTTATAAACTTCATCGCCACGCTGTTCCTTGAAAGCGTTTTACTAAATTTGTGCTTCAATGTAACAATAATGACTGAAGAACATAAATCACTCAATTTTCTAGAGCAAATCGTTGAAGAGGATCTATCCAAGGATTATAAAGTGGAAGACCTTCGTTTTCGTTTTCCGCCAGAACCTAATGGCTACTTACACATTGGACATTGTAAGGCTATAGGGATTAGTTTTGGCCTTGGTGAACGCTATAATGCCCCTGTAAACCTGCGTTTTGACGATACAAACCCAGCCAAAGAAGAACAAGAATATGTAGATGCGATCAAAGAAGATGTTTCTTGGTTAGGATACAAATGGGATAAGGTTTGTTTTTCAAGTGATTACTTTCAGCAGTTATACGACTGGGCAGTAATGCTCATTAAAGAAGGAAAAGCCTACGTTGATAGTCAGTCAAGTGAAGATATGGCTATTCAAAAAGGGACACCTACCCAACCTGGAGTTCCTGGACCTTACCGCGATCGCTCTGTAGAAGAAAATCTCGATCTTTTTGCACGCATGAAAGCTGGGGAATTCAAGGAAGGGGAACATGTCTTGCGTGCTAAAATCGATATGGCAGATCCTAATATGCTTATGCGTGACCCACTGATGTACCGCATTTTACACAAGGAACATCATCGCACAGGAAACGACTGGTGTATTTATCCAATGTATGATTGGACACATGGAGAGAGTGATTATATCGAACAAGTCTCACACAGTTTGTGTTCGCTTGAATTTAAGCCTCATAGAAAGCTTTACGACTGGTTCTTGGACCAAGTGTATACAGGAGAAGATTTACGCGTTAAGCAGCGCGAATTTGCCCGTTTAAACCTCACTTATACTATCATGAGTAAGCGCAAGTTGCTTACACTTGTAGAAGAGGGGGTAGTAACTGGTTGGGATGATCCACGTATGCCTACAATTTCTGGCTTACGTCGCCGAGGCTATACTCCAACCGCCATCCGTAAATTTATCGATACCGTAGGTGTAGCTAAGCGTGAAAATGTTATTGACGTTTCTCTATTAGAATTTAATATTCGAGAAGATTTAAATAAAATTTCTACTAGAGTAATGGCTGTTTTAGACCCTGTAAAATTGGTAATCACCAATTATCCAGAAGGGAAAGAAGAAATGCTCATCGCCGAAAACAATCCTGAAGATGTAAATGCAGGATCTCATGAAGTGCCTTTTAGTCGCGAACTCTACATTGAACGAGAAGATTTCAAAGAGAATGCTGGTAATAAATACTTCCGTTTGACGCTCGGAAAGGAAGTTCGCCTAAAAAATGCCTACATCATCCAAGGAGAAAGTGTAGTCAAAGATGATCAAGGAAATATTACTGAAATTCACTGTACTTATGATCCAGAGTCAAGATCTGGGAGTGGGACAGAGTCTTCAAGACGCAACGTAAAAGGTACCTTACACTGGGTTTCTATAGCGCATGCAATTCCTACAGAGGTTCGCTTATACGAGCGTCTGTTTAATCACGAATCTCCTGATGGGGATAAGGATGTCGACTTTAGAGAATACTTAAATCCAGAATCATTAAAAGTGGTTACTGGCTATGTTGAACCCTTTTTAGCAACTGCGAAAATTGGAGATGTTTTTCAATTCCAACGCTTGGGTTATTTCAATGTAGATACAGATAGTACTCCAGAGAAAATGGTGTTCAACCGAACTGTTGGTTTGCGTGATTCTTGGGCCAAGCAAAAACCAAAACCGCAACAAAACACTGCTCAAAAGCCGCAACAGCAACAACAGGCTTCAGCCCTGAGTACAATTAACAAGCTCGGGAAGAAGTTGGCAAATCTTCCAGAAGAGAAGCGTCTTGCAACTGTTGCAGATATTCAGAAACTGGCTGAAAAACTCACAGAAGAAGAGGTGATAGGTTTCTTTAATACTGCCGCTAAGAAAGTGGGAACACGTTTGGCAGGAATCGAGAGTTTGTACGCTTTCGCGAAAGCGCACTCCAAACCAATCGCTCATATAGAAGGAGCTGAGGAATTTGTTCAAAAAGCTAAGGATGATAGCAACGAACTACTACAAGAGGCAGCTCAGAAGTTCTAATTAGTATCTGAACCAAAAAAAAACCCGAAGCAATCGCTCCGGGTTTTTTATGATATAAAGTACTAGAACCTACTCTTCACCACGAGTTTTCTTCTTATTCACAATACCTTTTTTCTGATTGTCAATTTTCATCTGCTCTCCAATTTGATTGGAAGCAACAAAAGAGGCGATCATATCGTTAAGCATATTACTTCCAGCTTGCGGCGAATTAGGCATTAGAATCAGGTTAGAATTGGTTTGCTCACCCATAGATTGTAAGGTATCATAATGCTGAGTTACAACTATTAAAGCCGAAGCTTCTTGAGAGTTGATTCCCACATTGTTTAATACATCTACAGACTCTTCCAGTCCACGAGCGATTTCACGACGTTGGTCGGCGATACCCTGTCCTTGAAGACGTTTTGATTCTGCTTCAGCACGAGCCTTAGCAACAATTTTAATACGATCTGCTTCTGCTTCAAACTCTGCAGCTACCTTTTCACGCTCTGCTGCGTTAATACGGTTCATCGCTTCTTTTACTTGAATATCAGGATCAATATCGGTTACAAGGGTTTTAATGATATCAAAACCATAGCTTGACATCGCTTCGTTCAATTCACGTTTTACAGCAATTGCAATATCATCTTTACGCTCAAAAACATCATCGAGTTTCATTTTAGGCACCTCTGCACGCACCACATCAAATACATAAGAGGTAATTTGATCATGCGGATTTTCTAATTTATAGAAGGCATCATACACCTGTTCTTTACGTACTTGAAATTGAACAGAAATTTTAAGACGCACAAATACATCATCCTTAGTCTTTGTCTCAATAAGTACATCGAGCTGCTGAATCTTGAGATTGATACGTCCAGCAATTTTGTCGACAACTGGAATTTTAAATTGTAATCCAGATTGACGAGTGCCAATATATTTTCCAAAGCGCTCAATAATCGCTGCGGTTTGTTGTTTCACCATGAAAATACCGGTGAATAAAATAAGAATTGCTATAAATATTATAGCAGGGAGAAGAATGTTTGGTATCATAAATTAATGGTTTTGAAAGTTAATGAAGGGTTGAAGTTATGAATTTACAACTTATATGTCGCTCTTATCGACAAAACGTAACAGTTCGTCTTATTTTTCTGAAAGAGAGAAAAACATATACTATCTTTCGATTTTTAAAATTAAAACGGTGTCCCAAACACCATCCTTCTGATGAAAAAGAATTTAACCGCACTATTATTCCTTTTGGCAACTTTTGGTTGTTTTGCACAATCCTATATGGGTTCTGGCAATTACAATAGAATTGGAATTCAAGCCCGCTACGCCGTATTAGATATAGAAACTTCAGATTTTGAAATTGCTGGGGATACTGGATTTATGGCAGGACTTACCACGAGAGGTAGGTTGTACAATAATTTTGGAATGATCTACGGGATTGACTTTGTATCCCTTAGTACTAATGTACAAGGTCGTGCCTTAGGTAATGTGAGTTTTGAAGACATGCAATACACGGTAATTGGCGCACAATTAAATTTATTATTGAGCTATAATATTCTCGAGCAGAATTTGGCTATTGAAGCCGGTCCCGCGCTTATGGTGAACTCTAAAATGACCTTAAAGAACCAAGGTCAGGAAGACAATATCGTAAAAGGTTATGCTAGTTTAAAAGCAACAGATATTGAAGAAATTTCACGAATCAATCCATTTGTAGTTGTTGCTCTTACTGGAGGATTTGAAAGAATTCGTTTTAGTGTTCAATATCAATACGGGTTTACCAATATCTTAGGCAACTTAAATAGTCAAGACCTGCAAGATATCGATCGTACAGTCCCTGACTTTAAGGGTTCTTCTTCGATTATTTCTGGAGGTATAGTACTTTATTTATAAGGTATCAATTGCTTTCTGAATTCTAGAAAGTGTTTCCTCTTTTCCTAAAGCTGCTGCGATTTCAAATACATCAGGTCCTTGCATTGCGCCTACAAGACTCAGTCTAAAAGGTTGCATCACTTTTCCAAATCCAAGCTCATTGCTGGTGATCCATGCTTTTACAGCATCTTGAATACTTGTAGCATCAAAAGCACTAAGCTCAGAAATAACATTCTGTACTTGCTTCATAATGTCTGCTGTATCTTCTTTCCATCCTTTCTTAGCGGCCTTTTCATCATAAGTCTCAGGCGCTTTAAAGAAATAATGCCCAAGATCCCAAAGGTCAGAGATAAAGGTCGCCCGTTCTTTTATGAGACCAACTACAAGCAAGGCATAGTCTGGAGTGGTTTGAATTTGTTTTTGTGAAAGCAACTCCATAAACCCATCAGCGATATCTTCATTCTTGGCTTCTTGTAAATAATGTTGCTGAAACCACTTTGTTTTTTCAGGATCAAATTTAGCCCCAGCCTTATTCACTTTCTCCAAATCAAAAGCTGCTACTAATTCCTCCAATGAAAAGAACTCTTGTTCAGTTCCTGGATTCCAACCTAAAAAGGCAAGCATATTAACTACAGCTTCTGGTAAATAACCATCTTCCCGATAGCCTGAAGACACTTCCTCCGTTTTTGGGTCTGTCCATTCTAATGGGAACACAGGAAATCCTAGTTTGTCGCCATCTCGCTTGCTTAATTTTCCTTTGCCTACTGGTTTCAAGATTAATGGTAAATGCGCAAATTTAGGAGCTTCCCATCCTAAGGCTTTATACAATAAAATGTGCAATGCCATAGAAGGCAACCACTCTTCCCCACGAATAACATGGGTAATTTCCATAAGGTGATCATCTACAATATTTGCCAAGTGGTAAGTAGGCATCCCGTCTGATTTAAACAATACTTTATCGTCCAAAACATTTGTATCAATACTAATGTTTCCGCGAATCTCATCTACCAAGTGTAGGGTTTCATCTTGTGGTGCCTTAAAACGAATTACATAGTCATCGCCAGCGTCTAATCTCTGTTGTGTTTCTTCCTCAGAAAGCACCAAGGAGTTATCCAGTTGGCCACGGTTGTGCCAGTTATATATAAATGTTTTCTTTTCAGCTTCGTAGGATTTTCTGAGTTCGCCCAGTTTTTCAGCGCTGTCAAAAGCATAGTAGGCATGACCAGAATCTAATAGCGCTTTCGCGAAAGCGAAATACAACTCCTTACGCTCACTCTGTCTATAAGGACCAAAACCACCTTCTTTTCCAGGACCTTCATCAAAGGGAATATTACACCAATCAAGGCTTTCTGCAATATATTCTTCGGCGCCTTCTACGTAACGACTCTGGTCAGTGTCTTCTACACGAAGAACAAAGGTGCCATTGTGTTTCTTAGCAAAAAGGTAATTGAAAAGGGCAGTGCGCACACCACCAATATGTAATGGACCGGTAGGACTTGGTGCAAAGCGCACTCGAACATTCTGAGACATATTCACGTTTTTTGAGACGGCAAAGATAGGTGATTAAACCGCAAAAATACCCCTAGAATTAAGGGTTTGATTCATGTAGATTATCTAAAATGAACAATTCTAATGACGGTTAAGGCGTTTAGGTATTAAAGCAAAAGAAATAATTACTACAAAGTCAGAAATAGGAGGGTGATTATACTATTAAAGCGACGCTATAAATTCTAATGCTCACTATCATTGGAATCGTATTTGTGGTGATATGCTCAACTCGGCAGTGTATTGGGCTAAATTTAACAGTACCAGCCTGACGTTGGACATAAAAAAACATAATAAAATAGTATTTTAGAGCTTGCTATAAAAGGAAATGAACAAATTCAGTAACATAGAAAATAAATTAGAAGGCTTCATAAGGAAGTTCTATACAAATGCCCTGCTTAGAGGACTCATTTTGTTCTTTGCATTTGGTGTTTTGTATTTTCTGATTACCCTCCTTATTGAATACTTTTTTTGGCTGAGTTCTGCTGGAAGAACTGTATTGTTCTGGGTGTTTATCGCAGTGGAAGTGGGCTTACTAGCTAAATTTATTATCCTTCCTTTAGCGCGACTGTTTAAATTGTCTAAAGGTATTGACTATACAAGTGCCGCTCAGATGATAGGCGATTACTTTCCAGAAGTAAGTGATAAACTTTTGAACACCCTACAGCTTAAACACGAAGGCGATACTTCTGAATTGATGCTTGCAAGTATCGAGCAAAAGAGCCAAGAACTCGAACCCATCCCGTTTACACTTGCTATTGACTTTAAAAAGAATGCTAAATACTTGAAATACGTCGCCATTCCCATAGTCGTGTTTTTAATAGCCAATTTTGCCGGCAAAGAAGAAGTTTTTAAAACTAGTTATGAGCGGGTGGTTAACTACAATGAGGCCTATGAGCCACCAGCACCTTTTCAGTTTTTTGTCGTTAACGAAGATTTAAAAGCGATCGAGAATAAACAATTTAAGTTGGCAGTTCGCACAGTAGGGGATGTTCTTCCTGAAGATGCGGCGATACATTTTAATGATGAGGTGTATTTTTTACAGCAGGAATCGCTAGGGGAATATAGTTTCACTTTTGAACAGCCCAAAGAACCTATTAGCTTCTTTCTTCAGGCAAATAAGGTGACTTCACAGCCGTATACCCTTGATGTTGTAAAAGTTCCAGTGTTGATTAATTTTATGATGGAACTCAATTATCCATCACACACTAAGAAAAAGACAGAACGGATTCATAATACTGGTAATGCTGTAATTCCAGAAGGAACAAAGGTCACTTGGACCATGGATACCAGACAAACGGAGGCTGTAGATTTGATTTTGAAGGATACTATTCTCAGTTTCGCTTTAAGCGAAAATGCAAATAATACCAGCTTTAGCTTGTCAAAAAGAATGTATAGTAATACCGGCTATGAAGTGAGTACAAGCAACGAAAATCTTAAGAACTACGAAAACTTAGCCTATAACCTTCAAGTGATTAAGGATGAGTTTCCGCAAATGGATTTAGAAGTCAAAAAGGATTCTGTAAGCAACCAACAACATTATTTCTACGGAAAAGTCAGCGATGATTACGGCTTATCAAAATTACAAATGGTGTATTATCCAGCCCAGTCGGAGGAGCGTTTAAGCAAACGAATCCCAATTTCAAATGGGAATGTTGACCAGTTTGTGTATGCTTTTCCAGACACCTTAGAGCTGCAGGAGGGCGTTAATTATGAGTATTATTTTGAGGTATTTGATAATGATGCCGTCAATCGATATAAGAGTACAAAGAGTAGCATTTTCAGCTTTTTAAAGCTTACTGAAGGCGAGTTAGAGCAGCAGCAGCTGGAACAACAGCAAAAATCCATCAATGAGCTAGACAAGTCTTTAACAAAGATGAAGCAGCGAGAAAAGGAGCTGCAGGAGCTTTCTCGAATCCAGAAAGAGAAGAAAGAACTCAATTTTAACGATCAGAAGAAATTAGAAAACTTCCTTAAGCGTCAAGAGCAGCAGGAGGAAATGATGAAGGAATTCTCAAAGCAGCTAAAAGAAAATTTGGAGGAATTTCAGAAGGATGAACCTCAAACAGACGAGGAGAAAGAAAAGCTAAAAGAGCGTTTGGAGCGCATGGAGAAGAAGGCAAAGGAAGATGAAAAGTTATTGAAGGAACTTGAGAAACTTCGTGAAAAAATAAGCAAAGAAGAGCTGGCCGAAAAGTTAGAAAAACTCGCAAAACAAAACAAAAACAATAAGCGCAACCTTGAGCAAATGTTGGAGCTAACAAAGCGTTACTATGTCCAAAAGAAAGCAGAGAAGGTAGCGAGAGATTTGCAAAAACTAGCCGAAAAGCAAGAAGCCCTAAGCAAGAAAGACGCTGAAAATACGAAGGAAGAGCAGGAGAAAATCAATGAGGAGTTTAAGAAAATAGAAGAGGCTCTCAAAGATTTGGAGAAAGAGAATCAGGGGCTTAAAAAACCTATGGAGATTCCCTCAGACGAGAAAACCCAGGAGGAAATCAAGCAGGAACAGCAGGAGGCAACCGAAGAACTCGATCAACAAGAGAAGCAAGAACAAGAATCTGGTAAGAAACAAGATAAGAGTGCCGCTCAGAAAAAGCAAAAGAAGGCTGCTGAGAAGATGAAGCAAATGGGAGCAAAGATGCAGTCTGGAATGATGTCTTCTGGTGGAGAGTCTATGCAAGAGGACGCTGAAATGTTACGCCAGATCCTCGATAATTTATTAGTCTTTTCTTTTGAGGAAGAGGATGTGATGAAGCATTTCAAAAAGATGGATGATAAGAATCCAAATTTTGCCAAAAAATTACGCCGTCAAAATGTATTAAAACAAAATTTCAGACATGTTGATGACAGTTTGTATGCGCTTTCGTTACGAAACGCAGAGATTTCTGAAGTGATCAATGAATCTCTTACAAACATTGACTATAACATGGACAAGGCCTTGGAGCGTCTTGCCGAAAGTCAGATTATTCAAGGAGTAAGTAGTCAACAATACATAGTTACCGGAGCCAACGAATTGGCCGATCTACTGAGCAAAGCATTAGACAATATGCAAAATCAGATGATGTCGGGACAAGGACAGGGAGAAGGTAAAGGGCAGGGAATGCAATTACCTGATATTATTCAGAGTCAGGAAGAAATAAACAAGAAGATGAAGGAGGGCACAAAGCCTGGAGAAGGAGAAAAGCCTGGGGAAGGTGAGGGCGAGAAGCCCGGTGAAGGCGAGGGTGAAAAACCTGGCGAAGGTGAGGGCCAAGGAGAAGGAGAAGGTCAAGGTGAAGGCGAGGGACAAGGTGAAGGTGAAGGTCAAGGCGAGGGAGATGGCAAGGGAGAAGGAAAAGGAGGAAAGGACGGCAAAGATGGTCGGGAAGGAAAGGGCGAAGGTGAAGAGGGTGATGAGTATGAACAAGGATTGTTGTATGAAATTTTTAAAGAACAGCAGAAGCTTAGACAGCAGCTGCAGGACGAGATAAAAAGAAACGGTTTAGGAGAAGATGCTCAAAACTTGGTGAAGGATATGGAAGAGGTAGAGCAGCAACTGTTGGACAAGGGCTTCAATAATGAAACTATGGAGCGCATGACACAGCTTAAACATGAGTTATTAAAACTTAAAGAAGCTGCTTTTCAACAAGGAGAGGAAGAGAAAAGGGAATCCAATACAAATTTGAAACAGTTTGCAAACCCTTTAAATTCTCCCTTAGAAAAAGCAAAAAAATACTTTAACACGACAGAAATTCTAAATCGTAAAACACTTCCGTTAAAGGAGACTTACAAGAAGAAAGTCCAAGATTATTTTCAGAGAAACAATGATTGAATTTCATAACGAAAATGCGTTTGAGTTAAAGGATCCCACTTTCGCGAAAGCGTGGTTACTCAAAGTCATAGAAGAAGAGGGTAAGCAATTAGGAGAAATCAATTATATTTTTTGCGATGACGATTATTTGCACAAAATCAATGTAGATTTTTTGCAGCATGACACCCTTACCGATATTATTAGTTTTGACTACACTACAGGAGCAGTTGTGAGCGGAGATATTTATATTTCCACCCAACGGGTTGCCGACAACGCAAAAGACTTTAAAACAGCCTTTAAAAACGAATTAAATCGGGTAATGGTTCATGGAGTCCTTCATTATTGTGGATATAAGGATAAGACGGAGGAGGATGCTAAACTCATGCGTTCTAAGGAAGATTATTACCTTTCAAAAACTACCGCATAAAAAAAGCGCCTCATTTTTATGAGGCGCTTTTGTATTTAAAGAAAACCGTATTACTTAACGATAATCTTCTTTGTTTTTGTAAACTGATTATTAGTCATAGTCACTAAATAGATACCAGATGCTTGATTCCCTAAATTAAGGTCTGCTCTGTATCCGTTTCCTTCATAATCAACAGCTGCAGTAGTTACTGTCTGTCCAACTACATTGTATACTTGAACAGTAGGCGTTTGATTAAATTGGAATGCGGTATCAAGGTGAACTTGAAAAGCATTGTTATCTAAAGTGATCACACGGTATTGGCTATCGCTTATAGTAAAATCACCCAAACCAAGTGTTTGGTCAACAATATTTACGGTATAGTCTTCCGACTCTCCCCATTGTACATCACCACATGGATCATCAATTCCAGTTCCAGTACCTCCAGCGTCAATTGCTTTGGCGCGTAATGTATGTGTTCCAAGAGCAGCGTCTGTAGGAATAACTACAGAAAAAGCTTGATCCACATTTGCCTGTGTAATTTGACCGGTAAATACGTTTTCTGAAACGTCATAAACTCCATCGTCATTAAAGTCAATCCAAATAGCAACTTCTTCAGGAGCATATCCAGAACGAACAATAAGGTCGTAGGTGCTAATGCTTCTATCTAAGTCGGTACTAATAAAAGTAAAGTCAGAATATCCCACACCATTACCATCGTTTCCACAACCGGAGATGTTTTTAATAGTTCCTAACTCAAAGTTTTTCAAACCATCAGAGGCACAACCATTATTAAAGGTAGTTCCTGTTGATCTAGGAATACAATCTAAATTAATTACGCGAACTGTTTGAGAATTATTTGCAGCATCTTCATCTCCAGACAATGCTGTTGTTATTTCGATGTCATGTGGTCCAAGGGCTGAAAGATCGGCTGTTGTAGCAAATGCAAATGGAGCAGAAGTCTCAGAAGCGATTGAACCAGTAAACTGTTCAGTGATCGTTGCACCGCCATCTACTGTATAGGATACATCAAAATTAGATTGATCTGATGCTCCGAAGTTATATAACAGAACTTCAATAGTTTCATTCCCTAGGTTATCATCATTACGCGGTCCTACTACAGTAGTAACTCCTACGTCATTTAAAAATAAACTTTTCACAGTAGGATTGATTGCGTCGTTGAAATTTGCTTCATCTCCACTAAGATCTGTTGAGATTACAACATCGTAATCTACACCATCCCCAGAAAAATCTGCTGGCAGTACAAATGTAAATGGTGCTTCAGCGCCACCGTTTAAGGTGCCAGTAAAAACTTCTGTAATTACTGTACCACCATCAATCTGATAAGTAATGGGAAATCCTGTTTGAGCTGTGTCTCCATAATTACGAACCGTCACTGTAATTGCTTCGGCTGCTCCAAGGTTGCCGTTTGCTGGCGCATCTATAGAGACAACACCCACATCATTGTTATATTCTTCAGTAATTTTAAATGAAGCAACACGTGTTCTCCATAATCCGCCACCGAAGTATTCACCTGTAAACCAGAAGGTTAGGTCGTCATTTGGATCAATAGTTAGTTGAGAATAATCTCCAAAACGGTTGAATGTTGTTTGACTATTAGAACCACTCACTACTGTTTCTTCTGTGATTGTCATTTCACCTAATGGATCATTAGGAAAACGTCCTGTATAGCGTACAGATGGAAATACAGTTGGCCCTGATACAGCGTAACATAGTCCAATTCCGCCAGTACCGTCAAATGCGATACTACCCATAAAACGACTTTCGGTATCTGGGGCGTATGTTCCTTGTTGGTAGACTGTCCAAGGATCACTAGCTGTTGCTTGACGGAATTCATACCAACGTATACCGCCTTGAAGGGCGCCGTCTACGTCTACGGTATGATTCATAAGAATCGCGTTGTGATCATTAAATTCTTTATATTGAACTTGGTACATTACTGCACCTCCAATAGCATCTAATCTCTGTGTTGTATTTGGTTGTTCAATATCTCCAACACCAAAAGCGTTAAAGAAAGAATCAAAAGGATCGGTAATAATTTCTTGTGGAGCAGAGATGGTTGAGTTTCCAGTTTGTGTCCAATCTGGCACAATGTTCCAAAGTTTGATATGATCTTGAGCAACTCCTCCCCATGCATCATCTTGAATATAAACGATCTTTCCAGGATTACTAGCATCTGGAAGTTCTGGTCCTTCTGCATTTATTGGTCCTGGACTAGAAAATCCGTTTACTACATTCTGTGGTAAATCAAAACCAATAATTTGAGCATATTGATCTCCGGCAAGCATACGGTCTCTTTCAAGAACGTAGGTAGTGTTACCTGAAAATTTATTGGCAGTTAGGTAATATCCATCATGCCATACGCCAATTTTGAAGTAATCAGGAAAGGCGTCAAATTGAAATGTATATAAGTAAAAAGCGCCTGTAGGATCTGGTGTTTCGGAAATAGCTACCTTAATAGTATTAACGTCACCGGCAACAAATTCACTCAATAACCATCTATCTGCAAAACGATCATATACAACGATAGGATCTCCACTTCCTCCCCCTAAAACTTGGTTAAGGCTTAAAGCAGAAGTTAGTTGTCCTCCACTTTTATCCCAAACTTGATACTGGCGGTTGACCATTTGTACGTAATGATTAGGACCAACAGCACCTGTTGGATCTGGCGGAGCACTTCCTCCATTTGAACCAATACCAGGAATATTTACAATAGGCGCTCTTGTTTGAAGTAAACTTTTAGTGCTTTGTAAAGCTGGATCCATTCCATTAGGAAGGGCATTAAGGTTGACAGGTTTGTTTGCCTTAAAGTTATTTGGAATTAAAAAAGTCTCACTAGATGACTCCGTAACCGTTGGTGCCTTCATGCTCGAAATAGTAGCCGTTTTTGTCATTGCCGCCGACTGGCCAACAAAGGTCGGTGGATACTGTTGTGTGTTCTGTGCCACTAAAGTCATAGTGAAGCAGACTGCTGCGAGAGCAGAAAATAATTGTAGTTTTTTCATGTTCTATGTATTAAGGTCGCCTAAGGTACTAATTTTGAACGAAAGCCCTTATATTTGCAGGCTGAATTTCGCATAGGCGAATACTAAATGTTCCACGTGAAACAATGAGTTTATTTCAAGATACATATGATGTAATAGTCGTAGGCGCAGGTCATGCTGGTTGTGAGGCTGCCGCTGCTGCTGCCAACCTAGGCAGTAGTACTTTATTGGTGACGATGAATTTGCAAACAATCGCCCAAATGTCATGCAATCCCGCGATGGGAGGAATTGCCAAGGGACAAATTGTAAGAGAGATTGATGCCCTAGGAGGTTATAGTGGAATTGTATCGGATAATACTGCCATTCAGTTCAAGATGCTAAACAAATCTAAGGGTCCTGCTATGTGGTCGCCTCGTGTGCAAAGTGATCGGATGCGATTTGCTGAGGACTGGAGATTGCGTTTAGAGCGAACCCCAAATCTAGATTTTTATCAGGAAATGGTGGGTGGCTTAATCGTAGAAAAAGATACCGTTGTTGGAGTGCGAACTTCCCTAGGAATTGAAATAAGAGGTCGATCTGTAGTGCTTACTAATGGAACATTTCTGAATGGATTAATTCATATCGGAGATAAAAATTTTGGTGGAGGAAGGGCAGGAGAAAGAGCGGCCACTGGAATAACCGAACAGCTTTTAGGATATGGTTTTGATTCTGGTAGGATGAAAACTGGAACACCTCCAAGAGTTGATGGAAGGTCATTAGACTTTTCTAAAATGGTGATTCAACCAGGAGATGCTGTTCCAGAAAAATTTAGTTATTCAAAAGAAACAAAGGCATTGGTCGAACAACGACCTTGTCATATGACATATACTTCTGAGGAAGTACACGATTTACTAAGAGAAGGATTTGATCGTTCTCCTATGTTTAATGGAAGAATTAAATCCTTAGGGCCACGATATTGTCCGTCTATTGAAGACAAAATTAATCGCTTTGCCGATAAGGACAGACATCAATTATTTATCGAACCTGAAGGTTGGGATACCTGTGAAATATATGTAAATGGTTTCTCTACTTCCCTTCCAGAGGATGTTCAGTTTAAAGCTTTACGCTCGGTAGTGGGTTTTGAAAATGTAAAGTTTTTTAGACCTGGATACGCAATCGAATATGACTATTTTCCACCAACGCAATTGATGCATACCTTAGAGACCAAACTTGTAAGCGGACTTTATTTTGCGGGTCAAATTAATGGGACGACGGGTTATGAGGAAGCAGCCTCTCAAGGTTTAATGGCGGGTATAAATGCTCACTTAAAAGTGCACGAAAAAGATCCTTTTATGCTTCAGAGAGATGAGGCTTACATCGGGGTTTTAATCGACGACCTTATTACCAAAGGAACAGAAGAGCCTTATAGAATGTTTACTTCGCGCGCCGAATATCGCACCCTTTTAAGACAAGATAATGCCGATGAACGATTAACTCCGCGATCAAACGCTATTGGATTAGCTTCTGATGAACGTCTTAAAACGATGGAAAAGAAGTTTGATCAGGCAGATAAATTAGTCAAGTTTTTTGAAGATACTAGTATCCTTCCTGAAGAGGTAAATGGGATTTTAGAAGAAAGAGGATCCTCACCAATGCGACAGTCGGATAAAATGTTTAAGGTGTTTTCTAGACCACAAATTACTCTAGACGACATGAAGTCTTTTTCAAAGGTCGCTTCTTATATTGAAGAAAACGATTTGGAAAGAGAGGTACTAGAGCAGGCAGAAATCAAGGTGAAATATGCTGGCTATATTGCTAAGGAAAAAGTAAATGCTGATAAGCTGAGCCGCTTGGAAAATATTAAAATTCCAGCAGACTTCGACTATAACAAACTGAAGTCTCTTTCTTATGAGGCTTGCGAAAAATTGTCTAAAATTAGACCTGCAACTATATCACAAGCCTCTAGGGTAAGCGGAGTATCTCCTTCAGATATTAGTGTTATGTTGGTCTATATGGGACGGTAATTTTCCAATGTTTCACGTGAAACAATCTCTATGAAAAAAGCCTTTCAAGTAAAAGATCATTCAGTTTCTGGGGAAACATTTACTTTAGAATATGATAAAGAACTCCATATGTTCTTTACCGAACCCAAACCTTCAGCAGTAGATCTTCCTTCCTATTATGAGAGCGAAGATTATATTTCACATACAGATGGTGCTCGCTCTTTGTTTGAAAGAATGTATCAGGCGGTAAAGCAAATAACGCTTTCGCGAAAGCATTCCCTTCTTAAAAAACATATTTCATCTCAAGGGACCGTTCTAGATATTGGAGCCGGAACCGGAGATTTTTTGGCTCACCTTTCTAAAAAGGGTTGGAGCGTGCAAGGAGTGGAGCCTAGCAAACAAGCAAGAGAATTGGCGGCCAATAAGAATATTGTTTTACAAAATGAGCTTCCAACAAATTCATCGACCTACGATGCAATTACAATGTGGCATGTATTGGAACATGTGTTCGATTTAGAAACGCAATGGTCTTGGCTTAAAAAACATTTGGCTAAAGATGGATCCCTTTTTATCGCTGTACCTAATTTTGAGTCTCATGATGCATCGATTTACGGAGCAGCTTGGGCAGCCTACGATGTTCCTAGACACCTATACCATTTTTCCAAAAAGGCAATGCAACTCCTCGCAGAGGAAAATGAATTGGAAGTCGTCGCTATCGAACCCATGAAATTTGATGCATATTATGTGAGCCTGCTTTCAGAAAAATATAAAAATGGTCGAATGAGATATCTTTCAGCATTTTATAACGGTTGGGTCTCAAATTGGAAAGCAAGACGGTCCGGAGCCTATTCTTCATTAATTTATGTGATAAAACACAAAAAAAGCTAATTTAAGCCGATTTAAAGCCATTTTGGATCTTTTAGGGTATATGGTATTCGGTTTTTAGGGAAGCGCAGCCAAAATGCCGCTAATGAAAGCTGTTTAAATAGAGATTACTTATAGGTTTATTGATTATCCATCTAAATAGTTTATAATGAATTGGAGAGGAGTTTTAGGACTCAATTATTTTAACTTAATTATTTTTGCCAACAAAACTTTATAGAATGAGAAAAATTGGAATACTGGCCATTTTGGCCCTTGTGAGCTTTTCATGTCAAACCGAGAAGACTGGATTTGTAGATACTGAAAAGTTGATCGTCGAGTTTAACGAGATGATCGATGCCAAAGAACGCTTTACAAAACAAAGTGAAGATGTGATGAAAGAACTTCAACTTAAAATTGACGCCTTTGAGATTAAAGGGAAACAATTTCAAGCCAATGTGGGATCTATGGCACCGAAAAAACAAGAAGAGCGATATAACGAACTAACTCTTGAAAACCAGCAGTTACAGCAGGAACGACAAGTGAGAATGGGCGCTATTCAAGCAGAAAGCCAAAAGGTTATTGATAGTTTGATCACTAAGGTTAGAGACAGAGTAAAAACCTACGGTAAGAATAATGGATATACCTATATCTACGGTTCAAACGATGCTGGAAGTATTATGTACGGAAAAGAAGAATTGGACCTTACAGACGCTTTATTAGAAGAGATCAATAGCGCTTCTGCAGTAACAAAAGAATAGTATACACAAATACCCTCGGCAAGGAATGCAATGATGTATTTCAAATGTCGATAGATAGTGAATGCTATATAACAAAAAAGAGTTGTCTTTATGGCAGCTCTTTTTTGTTATATAGCAATTGGTATCTAGTTGTTCCGCCAACTTAATTTGAGAATAACCATACCCCAAATAGGACGACCATAAAATACCCAACGATCGTAAATGCACCTTGAAAATCTTTTGCCATTCGTTGTCCAAAAAGTAACAGAAGAAGGGTAATTGCTGCCAAAATACAGCTGTATAAACCCATTGTTTTTTCCTGAAATTGAAGAAGGTAGTAGACCGCCAAAATACTCAGTATTGACACCACAATATCTAATACAATCAGAACCCCTAAAAGTAAGGGCATTATAGGGACTAAAAAAGTGCCTTTCATATGCTCTTTTAGCCAAACTACCTGACCCTTCACATCGAGCATTTTTTCTACAGCAGAGAATGCAAATGTTAGCAGTATGAAGAGAAGTATTAAAAGTTCTGCAGCATACGATATTAAAGTGTCCATAAAGCGTTTAGGTGAGCGTGAAATTAAATTTAGCTTAAACTAAATAAATGCAACTATCTGATAATTAGATCGTTTTTCTGTGCAATAATCGAGTGAGTTTAATTGACAAGTCGGTAAAAATTATTCGCGCATTGCCATTTCTCTCTATGTGATAGCGCGCATCCTGTAGTTCTGTGACTATATCCATTATATTATTGTCGTGTACAAATGGAGCAAATTTTGCCAAGTCAAATTTGGTTTGTGGCTCGATAAAAACAAGGGGTTCTACCTGGTAATTTAGTAGCATTGCTTGTCTGAAAAATTGGACACAATATTGAAGGAAATTCTTCTGTGTTTCTCGGCCTGTTTTTGCTATTGTTTCACCCCAATTCATAAGGTCTAAAATGGACTCTTTTCTTCCCTTTGCCCTGAAGGCAGCTCGCACCCAACTCACGAACCATTCTTCAAACTGAAGATCGTCTCCATCATGATGTAATAAGTGTACGGCCTTGTTGTAATCGCCCTGTGCTTGGTGTGCGATTTTATGTGATAAAGCGACATCACATTCTTGTCTTTGAACAAGTGCTTCTGCAATTGTTTGTTCGCTCAATCCAGGAAAATGTAATATTTGACAACGCGATTTAATAGTATCGATAATGTGATCTTCATTTTCGGCGATGAGTAGAAAGAGAGTTTTCTTAGGAGGCTCTTCAATGAGCTTTAGTAATTTGTTGGAAGCTGCTGTATTCATCTTGTCGGCCATCCAAATAATCATAACCTTATAGCCGCCTTCATATGCTTTGAGCGCTAAGGCTTTATTAATGTCTAAAGCTTCATCTACGCCTATTTGACCCTGCTTTTTTTCGATTCCAATATGTTGATGCCACTCAAAGAGATCTCCATAAGGGTTTTCTGTCACAAAACTGCGCCATTCCCTCGCAAAATGGCTGGAAACAGGATGAGATTTGATGGAGGTCGTTGTAGCCACAGGATACACAAAATGTAAATCAGGGTGCGCGAGCTGTTCAAATTTAAGATTACAACTGCTATTTCCTCCCTGGTTTTCTCCTGCTTGGTTAGCACATAATATATATTGGGCATAAGCTATAGCCATGGGTAAAGTCCCAGCGCCAGTTTTTCCAATAAAGAGTTGGGCATGAGCAATGCGACCAGCGTCAACACTCGCGGTGAGATGCGTTTTAATAAAATCTTGACCGATAACGTTTTCGAAAAGCATAGGGTCAAATATAATAGTTTTTGTTTCGGTTATAAGTAGGGTATCGGCTATATTTGCTAGTAAAAGCACCCGATATGATTACTGTAGATGCAATAAATTTTGATGGAAAAAAGGCCTTGATTCGTGTAGACTTCAACGTGCCATTGGATGAAAATGGAAATGTAACTGATACAACGCGTATCGAGGCTGCAAAACCTACTATTTTGAAAATTTTAGAAGATGGAGGAGCGGCTATATTGATGTCTCACCTCGGAAGACCAAAGGCGCAAGAAGCCGAGTTTTCTCTGTCCCATATTTGTAAAAAATTATCAGAAATTATTGGGGTAGAGGTTAATTTTGTAAAGGAATGTGTAGGTCCTTTAGCCCAGAAAGCTGCGGCTAATCTAGAGATGGGCAAAATTTTGTTATTAGAAAATCTTCGCTTTCACAAAGAAGAGACTGTGGGGGATCCCGCTTTCGCGAAAGCGCTATCCAAACTAGGAGATATATACGTGAACGATGCTTTTGGCACAGCCCATAGAGCGCATGCTTCTACAACCATCATTGCTCAGTATTTTCCCGATCATAAATGTTTTGGAAAGCTATTAGCTAAAGAAATTGAAAGTTTAGATTTGGTCTTAAATAACAGCGAAAAACCAGTGCTTGCCATCCTAGGAGGCGCCAAAGTATCCTCAAAAATAACGGTCATCGAAAACATCTTAGACAAGGTGGATGAAATGATTATTGGTGGCGGTATGGCATATACATTTATCAAAGCACAGGGTGGAAAAATAGGGGATTCAATTTGTGAAGACGACAAAATGGAACTCGCCTTAAATATTTTAAAAGCAGCTGAAGAAAAAGGAGTTAAAATTCACCTTCCCGTAGATGTATTAGCTGCCGACGACTTTTCGGCAACAGCAAACACAAAAGTGGTCGATATTAACGCAATTCCGGATGGATGGATGGGATTAGATGCTGGTCCAAAATCTATTGAAGCTTTTGACAGCGTTGTAAATACTTGCAAAACGATTCTTTGGAATGGCCCCTTAGGTGTCTTCGAATTAGAACCCTTTGCTGGAGCAACCATCGCCTTGGGTAAAAGTATCGCCAATGCAACCAAAAACGGTGCTTTTTCACTAGTAGGAGGAGGAGATAGCGTAGCCGCAGTTAAGCAGTTTGGCTTTGACACCAAAGTTAGCTATGTATCCACAGGAGGTGGAGCTATGTTGGAAATGTTGGAAGGAAAAACCCTTCCAGGTATTGCCGCAATTCTTGCTTAAATCTCTTCAAATTATAAGATTATTGGCAGCTTTATTTTAAGGGGCCCTCTATAGGCATAATTCGATGTTAAGCGAAGTTCTTATGTTTGTAGGAGGTATACGTGAGGATAATGGATCATCAAAGTGAGACTAAAACTCTAGATTATACGAATTTAATCGGCTAGCCGTTACTCAAAGTATGCGTTTACAATATATTTTACTGGGTCTAGGAGTTTTGTGTATTCACACTTTCGCGAAAGCGCAAGATACCCTATCCTATGAATCTTTTAAGGAAGGCAATCCTGTTGAACAAACCTTGCAAAGAGATACCATAACGATTATTGATTCTGTGGTTACTACAAGTTTTGTGAATGAAAAATTACAAACCGTGCTTAGCGGTACCCAAAAAGACTCCATTACATATCGATTGGCAGACGAACCCTTAGCGGCACGAATGGATAGCTTGTGGCGGCGTGAGTTAGCGAGATACGACCTATTTGACTCTATAAACGCAATGGTTCACAATATCGACTATAGAGACGAAGTGATGGTTGATTTACCAACAGACACTCTTAAAAAACGATTAGAGCTGTTGAATGCTCGTACTCCATTCAATGTAGAATACAACGCCTCCTTAGAAAGTGTGATACGCATGTATTTAAAGCGACACAAACCCATCATGGAACGGCTTATGGCAATCAGTGAGTTTTACTTCCCCATGTTTGAGGCGTCATTAGATAAACATGACATTCCGCTTGAAATGAAATACCTAGCTATTGTTGAATCGGCATTGCGACCTAAAGCAAAATCTAGAGTGGGAGCCACTGGACTATGGCAATTTATGTTTGCCACGGGTAAAATGTACGATCTCGATGTCAGTTCCTATGTCGATGAGCGTATGGATCCAATAAAATCGACTGAGGCCGCCAGCAAGTATTTGGCTAAGTTATACAAGATGTTCGGAGATTGGGATTTAGCCTTGGCTTCTTATAATTCTGGTCCTGGCAACGTTTCCAAGGCTATTAGACGTTCAGGAGGCTATACCAATTATTGGAATATTAGAACGAATCTTCCACGAGAAACAGCGGGTTATGTGCCTGCTTTTTTAGCCACGATGTACCTCTTTGAATATGCAGATGAACATGGATATCAACCAGAGAAAGCACCAGTTAATTATTTTGCGACAGACACGATTCGAATACGTCAAATGATTAGTTTGGATCAAGTTTCAGAGGTTACAGGAGTACCTATGGAAGAGATTCAATTCCTAAATCCTTCCTATAAATTGGATATCATTCCTGTGGTCAAAGGCAAAGAATATTACCTGAGGCTTCCATCTGAGGTAAGCGGGAAGTTTGTAAATAACGAGTCGGCGATTTATGCCTTAGCCAAAGCAGAATTTGACAAAAGAGAAAAGCCATTACCTCAGTTTTTTAAGGCAGATAGCAAGGTGAGATACCGTGTAAAAAGTGGTGATTATCTTGGAAAAATAGCAGACAAATACGGGGTACGGGTTAGTCAAATAAAAAAATGGAACGGCTTGCGTTCCAATAATCTTAAGATAGGACAACGCTTGACTATTTATCCTAGAAATCCTGTAACAACCGCTTCAAGAAGTTCAGTAAGTACGGTCGATGTAAAAGGAAAGAAGACGTATACCGTCAGGCAGGGAGACAGTCTTTGGAAAATAGCTAGCAAATTTCCTGGTGTAAGTGTTGAAAATATTAAAGTTTGGAACGATATTAGCAGTAGTAAATTGAAGCCAGGCATGCGTCTGGTTGTTTCAAAATAAGATTCAACCCTAAACCATCTTTTATGAGAATTAGAACAGGACTTGTCGCATTGAGCGCAATTGTAATGCTGACTAGCTGTGGAAACAGCTCAGAAACAACGGAGAAAAAGGTTTCAACCTTTTCAAATGGTCGAATGAATACCATAAATGTTGTAATGGAAAGCGACCAATGGAAAGGGGAAGTAGGAGATAGCCTTAGAGGAATTCTTACTACTCCAGCTTTGGGATTGCCTACAGATGAGCCAATATTTACTATAAGTCAATTCAATGCAGAGACTTTTAAAGGATTTCAAAAGGAAAAGCGTTTGCTTTTAGAAATCATAGCTGCAGACACCTCTGGAATTACTTTTGAAACAGATGTTTACGCAATTCCTCAAACCGTAGTAAAGGTGTTTGGAAAAAACGATGCTGAAATAGCGGCCCTTTTAGGCGCTAATGAAGACCGTATTGTAAATGCGCTAAAGGCACAAGAATTAAAAGAGCGCCAGCGAATAATAAGTAAGAACCTACAATCTGTTGATTCTTTGAAAAAGACAATGGGAGTTTCTTTTAAATTTCCACAAGCTTATAGATATGCTGCCAAAGACCCTGATTTCTTTTGGATGACCAAGGATTTAAAAATTGGCGAGATGAATATCATGGTGTATCAAGTTCCTTTAAACACTATAGATAAAGACACAAATACAATTGCACGTATCATCCGTATGCGAGATTCTGTTGGCTCTCGAAGAATACCGGTTGACAATGGTCGTTTTATAACACAAACTGATTTTGCACCGTATCTACATAAGACCATGCTAGATGGTAAGCCAACTTGGGAAACAAGGGGGCTTTGGGAAGTTGATGGTCAAAGTATGGGAGGTCCATTTGTAAACTATGCGATTCAAGATAAGGCTAGAAATCGCTATGTAATTTTAGAAGGGTTTATACATTCACCTTCTCTAGACAAACGAGACAATATGTTTGAGCTCGATGCTATTTTAAAAACAGCCAAATTGGAAAACTAAATTGGAAAACTAAAAAGCCCCGATGTGATACACATCGGGGCTTTTTTATGAAAGAGTATTAGTTACTCTTCTATCGTATTGTTGTCATCGTCCTTAGACGCTTTTTTAAACTCCTTGATTCCGCCGCCTAGACCGCGCATCATTTCAGGGATTTTTTTACCACCAAAAAGAAGTAAAATGATCACTACTATCAGTCCAATTTGCCATGGACCTACCATTCCTAAAAATATTCCTAAAAAATTCATGTCTTTTGATTTAGTAACACAAAGATAGTAAGAAATAGATGGAAGCAACGTTATTGAGCTAACTTTAGCATTTTACCTATTATATTTGCAGGCATATGAGCAGAAAAAAGCGAAAAAAAAAGGCAATCGCCAGAAAACTACTTCACAAGTATCGACTTGTTATTTTAAATGAAGACACCTTTGAAGAGCGTATTTCATTTAAGTTGACACGTCTCAATGTGTTTATTCTGGTTGGCTTATCTGGGATTATTTTAATCTCCTTGACTACCCTGCTTATTGCATTAACCCCTATTCGCGAATATATACCTGGTTATTCGAGCACTAAGTTGAAGAAGGACGCTCGTATGCTTTTAGTAAAAACTGATTCCTTAGAACGTGCATTAAGAGTTCGGAATCAATATTATTCTAAGATTCAAGAGGTGTTATCGGGAACTATTTCTGCCGAAAATTTTGATAGAGATTCTATACGTACGGCGACTTTAAACCCTTCTGAACTTAATTTATTACCATCTAAAGAAGATTCTATCTTAAGAGTATTTGTAGAGAAAGAAGATAAATACAACCTATTTGAAACTGCAGGCGCCATAGGCGACTTTGCCCTGTTTCCTCCGGTTAAGGGTACGGTAACAGCTGGTTATAATGCCAACGAAAAACATTATGCTTTAGATATAGTTACTGAAAAAGATGCCCCGGTCAAAGCCGCTGGTGATGGAACCGTAATTTTTGCTGAATGGACAGCCGAAACAGGCCATGTGATGATTATAGAACATCCTAAAAACATGATTACCGTCTACAAGCACAACGCTTCTCTTAATAAGAGGCAAGGCGACCTTGTTAAGGCAGGCGAAGTAATTGCCGTTGTTGGGAATACTGGGGAATTATCAACAGGACCACATTTACATTTTGAACTATGGAGCAATGGGTATCCTATTGATCCAAGCAACTTTATAGATTTTAACTAGCTTATGTCCATCAAGTCTTTTGCTGCCAAAATATTTGCAAAATCCATTCGAATTAAAATTGATCGATGGGCAAATAATCCTGTTGACACCCAGGAACGAGTCTTTCAAGAATTAATCGCTAAAGCCCAATACACAGCCTTTGGAGAAGATCATTTGTTTGATGATATCGGAGGACATAAAGACTATGTAAAATATGTACCGGTAAGGGATTATGAAGCTCTAAAACCTTACATTGATCGCGTTGTCGCAGGGGAAGAAAACGTTCTTTGGCCTGGCAAACCACTTTACTTTGCGAAGACATCAGGAACCACATCTGGAGCAAAGTACATTCCCTTGACCAAGGAGAGCATGCCTACGCACACTAATGCCGCACGTAATGCTATACTATGCTATATCGCCGAAACGGGTAAAGCGGGCTTTGTAGACGGGAAAATGATCTTTTTGCAAGGATCACCTGAAATGACCGAACAAAACGGTATAAAAGTGGGCCGACTTTCAGGGATTGTTGCGCATTATGTGCCTAATTATCTCCAGAAAAACAGACTGCCAAGTTTGGAAACCAATTGTATCGCCGACTGGGAAACCAAGGTTGATGCAATTGTAGAAGAGACGATTGATCAAAACATGACGATTATAAGCGGCATCCCTTCCTGGGTGCAGATGTATTTTGAACGTTTACAAGCAAAAAGTGGGAAGACCATAGGAGAGCTGTTTAAAAACTTCAATTTGTTCATCTATGGCGGGGTAAATTACGAGCCGTATCGCGCAAAATTTGAACATATGATTGGCCGTCGGGTCGATAGTATAGAACTCTACCCTGCAAGTGAAGGGTTTTTTGCTTTTCAAGATAAACAGGACGTTAAGGGAATGTTACTCCAGTTAGATAGCGGTATTTTCTATGAGTTTATTGTCGCCGATCAGTTTTATGAAGAAGCTCCAAAACGAATTACTATTGGTGATGTTGAAGTAGGGGTCAATTATGTAATGATTATTTCAACATCGGCGGGCTTATGGGCTTACAATGTTGGAGATACTGTGATGTTTACGAGTACAGCTCCATATAGAGTTATTGTTTCGGGTCGTATTAAACACTTTATATCTGCATTTGGAGAACATGTGATTGGAAAGGAAGTAGAGCAGGCAATGCAGGAAGCTTCGGCAGGCAGGAATATGCGCGTTTCAGAGTTTACCGTGGCACCACAAATCGAACCCAAAGAAGGTTTGCCATATCACGAATGGTTTATAGAATTAGAGTCAGATAGTAAGGATTTGGATGTGCGCGCTTTCGCGAAAGCGTTAGACGACTCAATGCAAAAACAGAACAGTTATTATTTCGATCTTATTCAAGGCAAAGTACTGCAACCATTGAAGATTTCACTCGTTCCTGAGAACGGTTTCAACACCTATATGAAATCCCAGGGTAAACTAGGAGGACAAAACAAAATCCCCCGCTTAGCAAACGACCGCAAAATCGCCGACCAATTACCGATAATTTAAGTATATTTGCCCTTTAATATGGGTATATTAAAAAAACAAAGGCGCACACGTGCACAGGAGAGTAGCAGCGCAATTGAGCGTATGTATATTACGATGCGCCACCTCTTCAACAGAGGATTCTACAAACCGATGGGTGTTTCAGGAGAAACACTTCGCGAAGCACTCCTCATTCTTAGACCAGAAATTTACGGCACTATTGCAGAAGAAAAGGTTGAGCTCGATGGCTTACTCTATGTGATAGATCGACTTCCTGAAGGAATTGAAGAATGTAGGTTTATCAATTTAACAAGCGATGAAGGCTATAAAAACAGCCATTTCTCACCAATAGTTCCTCCCAAACGTCGTCGCAATTGCTATCGCATAGACGACGAGCAAATGAATATAGAAATCACTAGAGGTCGCTCTGAGATTTATGATATTCTTACACACCTTACCTTTTTATTTGTTGAGTCACATAAGATCATGAATCGTGTGTTGATTAATGAAGAGGGGAATGTTGTGCGCGATTGGGAAAAATTAGAAAAAGCGGTACTTTCTCCAGAGGAACTCAATCAAAACGAAAGAGAGATTGCCATTACACATACTGCCAATATTTTAGGCAGAACTTTTGAAGAAGTAAGTGCTATTGCACCGCTATTCAACACAAAAAATAACAACAAGCGATTTCTTGAAATCATATACTGGCTTGGAAAATTGGCGATTGCAGAAACCGTAAAAGACGAAAAACGTATCGTGACTTTTAGTCCAATATTACGAGAGCGTTTAGGACATCATATTCACGGGGAAGTATGGGCAGAGGATATTAAGAAAGCATTAAAAAACCTTAACTTAATTCACAGACCTATTCATATAATTAGTGCCAATATGCATTCTGTGATGAACAGTCTATATGCGCCATTAGCTCTAAAAACAGAACTTAAGAATAAGTCGAAACTTGAAATTTACGAACGCCTAAGCGAGTCAGGATCTAGCAAACTACGTGCAAAAGTAGAAAAGGTAGCGCTGCAAAATGGAATGACCTATTTGCCAGATGAAAGCGGCACCAATATCAATGTTCAAATCTTTGATATGTGTAAGCTCCCTATTACAGATAATGATTTTTGTAGCGATAAGACGCAACCAGAAGCGGTTCCCGTCATCTTAGTTATGGATTATGCTTTTGGAGAACAGGCATATGAGACCATGGAAGAGTTGCTCAAACCTTTTGAAGAAGAAAATGAGCGCACCTATCTCGATGTAGATTCTGTCTCTATAATGGGTAAAGCGGGAATTCTAGAAGGTGGGAAAGGAGATATTATGATTCCATCGGCACATTTATTTGAAGGAACAGCAGATAATTATCCTTTTGATAATGAATTAGATAAAGCCGATTTTGAAGGACATGGACTCAAAGTATTTGAAGGAGCCATGGTATCCGTATTGGGAACCTCCCTTCAGAATAGAGATATTTTGAAATTTTTCCACGACAGTACATGGAATGTTATCGGTCTGGAAATGGAAGGGGCTCATTATCAAAAAGCCATTCAGGCGGCAGCAAAACTACGCGGAAGCATTCAAGATGACGTGAAAGTTCGCTATGCCTACTATGCCTCAGATAATCCTTTAGAAACAGGAAGCACCCTGGCCTCTGGAGGTTTAGGAACAACAGGTGTTAAACCCACCTATTTGATTACAGAAAAGATATTAATGCAAATATTTAATTCATAAACTGCACAAACGACCATCCCTTATGAGTACACAACAGACGTCTTCACAGGTAGACGAAATGGATCTGACAGATATTTTTGCTCTCTTTAAACGTAGCTTTTATAAATTTCTCGCACTTTGCTTTAAGGCCGTTGACTTTATATTTAAGTTTTGGTGGGTAATTTTAATCTTGATTATCGCAGGAGCTACGCTAGGGTACTTTACCAAAGGAAAGCCTTATTACACCTCTTCTCTTGTAATTCAAACCAACTTTGATTCTCAGCCGTATGTTTATAACGCTATTGATCAATTCAATAAGAATTTGGGCGAAAATGATGTAGCATTCATGAAAGCTGTAGGGCTTGATCCTGCAAACCCAGGCATAGGTGAAGTGACTATTCAACCCGTTATTGACGTGGTAGGCTTAATGGAAAGCATGAAAGTGTCTGAACGAACCCTAGGGACGATTATTGATGAACTATATATTGATGATGAGACAGAACTTTTTGCGAGTGATCGATTTTACACCAATTACAAATTCCATAAACTGGAAGTTGGCTTAAGTGGAGAGGAAAGTTTGAAAAGTATAGATGCCTTGATGGGTTATATTAACAACCAACCCTTTATGCAAAGACTCAAGCAAGAGGTAGTAAAAAACCTTGAAGATCGAATTGCCAAGAATGAACAAACCCTACTTCAAATTGACGACCTAATTGCAAATTATTCCAAAAATGCAGATTTGGCCAATAGAACCTCAAGTAGCTTGACATATTTTAATAATCAGAACAACTTGAATGTAAACGGTACCCTGACTTTCAAAAATGAATTGATCGTTGAAACTGAAGAACTCAAGAATGATTTAATTACCTACACCGATGCTGCTGTAGTAGTAAGTGATATTCAAACCGCCACAGAACGAAAACTAAAGGATAAAAAAGAGATTATTTATCCAATTATTTTAGTGTTCCTATTCTTGCTTTTTGCAGGGATTCGTTATACATACTTAAGCCTTCGAAAAGAGGTGGAAGCACAAGATTTATTAGACTAAACTAAGTAGCCTAGTAACTAGGCCCAAACTATAAAGAAACATGGGAAAGAAAGTAGCCCTTATTACAGGCGTAACAGGACAGGATGGAGCCTATTTGAGTGAATTTTTACTCAAGAAAGGATATATCGTTCACGGAATCAAACGCCGCTCTTCACTATTCAATACAGATCGTATTGATCACCTATATCAAGATCCACATGTCGATAATCAGTGTTTTTTCCTTCATTATGGAGACTTGTCTGATAGCACCAACCTATTGCGAATTATTCAAGAGGTTCAGCCGGACGAGATCTACAATTTAGGAGCGATGAGTCATGTTCAAGTGTCTTTTGAGATGCCAGAATATGTAGCCAACGTTGATGGTCTTGGAGCACTACGTTTACTAGAGGCAATAAGAGCTTTGGGTCTTGAAAAAAAGACGCGCTTGTATCAAGCTTCTACTTCAGAATTGTATGGAAAAGTGCAAGAAGTACCCCAAACTGAAACAACACCCTTCTACCCAAGAAGTCCTTATGCTGTAGCCAAAATGTATGCCTATTGGGCAACTGTAAACTACCGTGAAGCATATGATATTTTTGCCTGTAATGGGATCTTATTCAATCATGAATCGCCTATTAGGGGAGAAACTTTTGTAACGAGAAAAATCACGAGAGCAACGGCTAGGATTGGATTAGGCTTACAAGAAAAAATATACCTAGGGAATTTGGACGCCAAAAGAGATTGGGGACACGCCAAAGACTATGTGAAAATGATGTGGATGATCCTTCAAGCTGAAGAAGCTGAAGATTGGGTAATTGCCACTGGAACTACGACCCCAGTGCGGGATTTTGTTAAAATGGCATTTGCTCACATCGGAGTTACTTTAGAATTTAGAGGCGAAGGTGTTGATGAGGTAGGCGTAGTAGTCGCTTCAGAAAATCCAGAATACAAGGTTGCTATTGGTCAAGAAGTAGTCGCAGTAGATAAAAAATACTTTAGACCTACCGAAGTAGACTTGCTTATAGGAGATGCCTCAAAGGCTTTTAATAAACTAGGGTGGAAGCCTGAGTTTACCTTAGAAATGCTTGTCGACGATATGATGCAAAGTGATATTAAGTTGATGAAAAAAGATAGTTATCTACGTGAAGGAGGGTATACAACCCTTAACTACTTTGAATAGTTTTATGGATCTACAGGCAAAAATTTATGTAGCAGGACATCGTGGTTTGGTGGGAAGTGCGATTGTACAGACGCTTCAAGATAAAGGATATACCAATATCGTGCATCGTACGCATGCCGAATTGGACCTAAAGGACACCAATGCGGTAGCCTCTTTCTTTGAAAAAGAGAAACCCAAATATGTCTATTTGGCGGCAGCCAAAGTAGGAGGAATCGTTGCAAACAATACTTATCGCGCAGATTTCATCTATGAAAACTTGATGATTCAAAACAATGTGATTCATCAGAGTTATGTGCACAAGGTTGAAAAGCTTCTCTTTCTGGGAAGCACTTGTATCTACCCCAAGAATGCTCCGCAACCAATGCCTGAAGACTCTTTGCTCACAGGTACCTTAGAGTACACAAATGAGCCCTATGCCATTGCTAAGATTGCAGGTATTAAAATGTGTGAGAGCTACAACATTCAATACGGCACAAATTTCCTTTCGGTGATGCCAACTAATTTATACGGTTATAACGATAATTTTGATTTGGAAAAATCACATGTCTTACCGGCATTGATTCGAAAAATTCACTTGGCAAAATTGCTTTCTGAAGGAAAAAATGAGGAAGTAATGAAGGATTTGGGTGTGGACGCTTTCGCGAAAGCGCAAGAAATCCTACTGGCCTACGGAGTCACAAGCTCCTCTGTTGAAATCTGGGGAAGTGGCGCGCCAAAACGAGAGTTTTTGTGGAGTAGAGATATGGCAGAAGCCTGTGTTTTTCTAATGGAAAACAGAGACTTTACCGATGTAGCCCAAGGAAAAACTGAAATTAGAAACACACATATCAACATAGGAACTGGAGAAGATATTTCCATCAAGGCCCTCGCCGAACTGATCCAGAAAGAAATAGGATTTAAAGGAGCACTGAGCTTTAATACAGAGAAGCCCGATGGAACCATGCGCAAGCTTACCGAAGTTTCCAAACTTCACAGTTTAGGATGGAAACACAAGGTACAATTAGAAGATGGTATTAGTCGTCTCTATGAATGGTACCTGAAGCAATAGCGAATGCTGAATCCTAAAACACTTTTTTCAAACCAAGGAATTGGACGGTATTTTTCAAATACGGTCTGGCTGCTAGGGGAAAAAGGTTTACGCATTATAGATGCGTTTTTTATTGGTATTTGGCTGGCGAGATACTTAGGACCTGAGTCCTTTGGTGTTTTGAGCTATGCAGAATCCTTTGTATATCTTTTTGCTGCCTTTGCCGCGCTCGGACTAGATCAAATAGTAGTACGGGAGTTAGTCAAGGACGGAACCCGAAGAGATGAATTGCTAGGAACCACCTTTGCACTTAGAATCGCTGGTTTTGTAGTCATGCTAGCTGCCATAGTCTGGACGTTAGGGATTTTAAACAATGATGCCCTTACCAACAATGTGGTTTTAGTCCTGACGATTACTATTGCCTTGCAAAGCTTTAAAGGGATTGATTTTTACTTTCAATCTAAGGTGTTAAGCAAGTATACAGCCATTAGTAATTTGGTAGCTGTAGGGATTTTAAGCGTAGTAAAAGTAGTGTTGATACTTAGCAAGGCGCCATTGATATATTTTGCATTTGCGCTTGCGTTTGAATGGGTTGTTATTGCTATTGGATACATCATTGCCTATCGATACAATGACCTATCGATACGTCAGTGGAAATTTAAAAAAGAGGTTGCTGTAAAGCTCTTAAAGCAGAGTTGGTTTTTGATCATTGGATCGGTGGCTGCAGCCTTGTATATGAAAATTGATCAGGTGATGATCAATGAGATTTTAGACGAACGATCGGTGGGTATTTACAGTGTTGCTGTAAAGCTTACAAGTATTTGGATATTTGTAACCGTAGCGATTACGCAGTCCGTATTTCCGTCATTGGTGAGTACCAGAAAAGCAAATAGAGCGTTGTTTTTAAGCCGACTTCAACAGTTATATGATGTATTAATCAAAATAGCAGTGGTAGTTTCTATTCTTTATGCCATTTTTGCAGATTACTTTGTGCCATTATTATTTGGCGAGGAGTATGCAGAGAGTAGCGGCATTTTGATTGTTTATATCTGGTCTATTATTTTTGTTTTTCTAAGTAATGGGTCGTGGGGCTATTATTTGAACGAAGGTTTAGAGAAATTCTCTAGTATTAGACTGGTGATAGGGGCTATTATTAATATCAGCTTGAACCTAGTATTTATTAAGGAATACGGAATGATTGGAGCGGCTTATGCTACCCTAATATCCTATGGTATTTCAGGCTATTTGGTAAATGCTATTTTTGCAAAGACAAGAACAAATTTCAAGCTCCAAAGCAGAGCTTTTTTGAATATTTTTAAATTACGAACTTGGACACATCCGTTATGAATGAAGAATTAAAAGTGGCAGACTTGGCGACCATAGAATTTTCTATAGACAAGGTATGCACACTATTTTTTTATGGAGATAGAGTATTGCGAGGCATTAATAAAGAGTATGTGGCGCAGGTGCAAGACATGTTTGATGGCGGAATGATGAAAGAGCTTTTGGAGAAAGAACTCTTTGTCAAGACATGGATATCAGAAACAAAGATCGAAGGGTTTGAGCTCGTTATTGAACACGAGAACATTCCGTATTGGAACTATCCTTATGAATGGTCCTTTACCATGCTTCACAGAGCCGCAAATGTGGTTTTAGACACTAATACGATTGCCAACAAGTACAACTACGAAATATTTGACGTACACGCTTTCAATGTTGTTTTTGACATGGCACGTCCTAAGTATGTAGATTTTGGAAGCTTCTTCAAGAGAGATCCCAAAAACGGAAAGAGTTGGTCTGGTTATATGAATTTTTACAATTCATTCTATATGCCTTTGTATTTGTACAACAAGGGGTACTCGGATATTTCAAACAGCATTTTCTTATATAATGGCTTTTTTAGCGATAAGGATTTATTCAAATTAAAGCACCCATATGCCAATTTCTTTGGAAGTGGGCTCGGAAACTTGATTTTCAAAGCACAAAATAATTCTCGTCGTATAGCAGTCGCTCGTCATGAACGTATCATTGATAAGTATGGCAGTCATAAGCACATTGGTAAAATTTTGAAATTCAAGTCGGTGTATCAAAATCGATTTAGCACAGAAAAAGCACGTAGACTCATTAAAAGCGTTGGAAAGAGTACTATTGATTCTTATTGGAAGGACTATCACAACGATAAGACCCCAGAAAGTGATCCGCGTTTTCTGCGTATTACAGAGTTGATTAAAACGAAACTTAGTGATGCCAACTCATTAGTTGAATTGGCTTCTAATCAAGGAAAGTTTGCCAATTTCGTTTTAGAAAGTACTCAAATATCGAAGGTGATTGCAACAGATTATGATAAGAATGCCTTAGATCGCATTTTTATTAATAATGAAAATAGAAAGGACGTCTTGCCATTGGTATATGATTTTGTGCGACCTAATAACCGTAGCAATACGCTTAAGATAGCAGAGAGAATCAATGGGGATATTGTGATGGCTCTTGCTGTCACACACCACTTATTGCTCACCCAAGACGTGAGTTTGGCACATATTTTTAAGGTGCTTAAATCACTGACATCAAAATATGTAATTGTTGAATTCATGCCTTTAGGCCTGTATTTTGGAGATATGGATAATATTCCTGCAATTCCAGATTACTATACCTTAGAATGGTTTAGAAACGCATTTTCAGAAGCGTTTGAACATATTCTTGACGAAGAAGTAGATGTAAACCGTCACTTGTTTATTGGGAAGTTAAAATAGGCTGCTTTGCGACACACTAGAGTTCATGTAGGAAAGCAAAATTAACAACAAAAATGAGGTGTGATAATTTCATTTTTAACACAATGTAAACCACAGCACAATGGGGCTTAAGTATATCTTACTTTTTGTCTATGCATTTATATCGGTGGCGCTATTTATCACTTTTGATGGCGCTCCCCAAGTTTGGATTTCATTTTTTGTAAATGCCGTTATACTCGCAGGGATTACTGGCTACCATGTATTTATAGAAAGAACCTTTTCGCCTTTTCTGTCGGCCTATATAGTTTTCACCTTTCTCTTTTTCTTAGTGGCACCTATGGTGCAAATCAATTCCTTCGAAGGCGTCAACCCCGCCTTTGAAAATCACCTGCCATACAGTGAAGCTGCTACGGTGTTTACAAACTTTTTAATTGCGCTTTTTAACCTCATATTTTTTGCCACCTACGTCTTTTTTAAACGATGGAAGTGGTTGAGGTCTACCCCAGAACTAAGCAAAAGCTCACAAGCCGTGAGTCCGTTGCTAATTGTAAGCCTCGCAATCTTGACTGTTCTCGTATTTTTTGCGAGTTTTAACTTTGTATCTGATGAGTTAACAAGACCAGCCTGGAGGCGTTCTGTATTTTCAACAGTGACTTTTTTAGTATGGAAAAAAGTGTTTTTCCTAGTACCCTTTGCTGGCATCATTCTTTGCTTTCAATATTTTAGAAGAGAAAAGAAAAACGCTGTCAACTACTTGACCATCATTGCCCTTTTGGTCTTTATGGCAGTATTATTACTATGGTTTAAAAACCCATTGGTTGAAAAGAGAAATGCCCTGGGACCTTTGTACATAAGCCTTATCTTTTTGGCCTTACCACGCTTGTTTAACACAAATATTAAAAGTCTATTTTTTCTATTTTTCACTATGATTGTTGCCTTTCCCTTATCGGCAATGTTCACACATACGGAGGCTAATTTTGAAGAAATTCTAGAAAACCCATTAGTGTTTTTTGAAGAGATGAAAGGAGGAGGTATCGCGTCTGCCTTTAATACATTAAACTACGATGCTTTTTCAAACATCATGGCCACCATGGATCGTGTGCAATATCATGGGAACGAATGGGGGAACCAACTTTTAAGCGCCTTTTTGTTTTTTGTGCCTAGAGGATTGTGGGAAGATAAACCCATATCTACAGGTGAGCTTGTAGGTAATCACCTCATTGACCGCTATGATTTCACCTATAGCAATTTGTCAAATCCCATTGTTTCTGAAGGCTATATTAATTTTGGAATTGTAGGAGTCATAATCGGGGCCATTGTTCTTGCCCTAGTTCTAGTTCGCTTTTTAGGGTGGCTCAATAGTCAGGACCTGTTAAAGCGCCTTATGGCTTTTTATCTGGCAATTCACCTTATCTTCTTGTTAAGAGGAGATTTTACAAATGGATTTTCGTATTATGTGGGAGCACTTATTGGGGTTATCGTTATTCCAAAAACAATAGAAGCACTACTGAAGCATTTTCTAAGAAAACAACAGCAATGGAAGCACTCAAAAACCCTAAAAGCCTAAAGGGAGTACAAATCACTTTAGGATTAATTTTTGCCCTTGTTCTATTGCCCTCTAACCTTAAGGCAATAGCGATTTTGATTTTTGGAGTGTCTGTTCTTTTTCATGCACTTGGGCGAAAATGGCATTTTAATTGGAAATTTTTCTTGACCAACTGTATCCTCTTTTTGATTATTGGAGCAACGGTTGCATACAGTGACAATACAGATTATGCTATTAAAAAGCTATCGACCATGGCTTCATTAATTGTATTTCCCTTTATTTTTTCTTTGCTTACAAAGGAGGAGGGGAAAGCTATATTTAAACAATTAAAATCCTATCTCTGGATCTATATCCTAGGCATCTTTTTGTTCAATGTGATTGCATTTATTTGGTTTTATGCCACGCAGTATAGTTTTATGGAAATGATGGAGCATTTTCACACCGTACTTCGCGTTAAGATGGGCAAATGGGGAATTCACCCGATTTATTTATCTATGCATTGTAGTATTGCAATTCTATTTTCATTCTATGTGCTGAGAGAAACACGATCAAAACGATGGGTTGCGGCAATCCTATCTATTGATATTATTCTTGTATTATTTCTCTTGCTCTATGCAAAAAAAGGGCCCCTATTAGCACTCGTGATAGTGTTTTCACTATTCGTAGTTTTTCAACGCAAACAACGCCTTCTAAAGCCTTATTTATTTGCGGTTATCGGCCTTATTCTATTGACCATCGCCATTCCAAAAACACGCAATAAGTTTGTAGAACTCATCAAGATCGAAACTCTAGACAAAGGCAATGTGACTTCTACCAATATTAGATACACTATTTACGCTTCCGCGAAATTGCTCATCACCCAATCCCCTATGATTGGTTATGGTATTGGAGATTATAATGACAAGCTCCGTGAATCCTATGCCGAAGGAGGAAACGAGGTGTTAATTAATGGAAAGTATAATGCTCACAATCAATATTTCAGTCTGCTTCTCATAGGAGGGATAGTAGCATTATTAGCTTTTATTATTACCATGGGAATGAACATGGTGTACGCCATCCGTTTTAATAATCAGTTGCTTATTCTCTTGCTTTTGTTTTACGGAATGGTGATGTTTACGGAGAATATTTTAGAACGTGAAGCGGGAGTAATCTTCTTTGCATTCTTCCTAAATTTTTTCGCACTAAAGAGCTTGTATTCCCGTGAAGAATAAACGAATATTAATGATTGGCCCATTTCCCAAACCAACGACGGGTGTGTCGCTGGCAAATGCTGTGGTCAAAGATATTCTTGAAGAATCACAAGATTTTAAAGTAGAATTTATAAATACTTCTTTAGATCATTTTGATGAAAAGGTAGGCTCTTTCTCTTTTCACAAACTATTCTTTAACCTCAAGTTTAATTTCAAAGCAACAAAAGTGCTATTTAATGATATTGTATACCTCACGCCTGGACAAACTTTTTTCGGCTTGGCGAAGTATTCAGTATTTATCGTATTGGCATCACTTTTTAATAAAGAGATCATTATTCACGTGCACGGGAATCATCTGGGGACTGAGTATAAAAACCTGAAAGGATGGAAGCGAAGGTATTTTAAATGGTTACTTTCAAAAACCACAAAGGGCATTGTTCTTTCAAAATCTTTACGCCCTAATCTCAGTCCGTTTATTCCAGAAAATGCAATTTTTGAACTTAATAATTTTGCCGAAGATTACCTCTTCGCAGATCTTCAATCACAGAAAGTAGAAAAACTGCAACTGATCTATCTGAGTAATTTGATGGAAGAAAAAGGAATCCTAGTCCTATTAGACGCCTTAGCCAAACTTGAAGCTAATCACATTCCCTACGAAGCAAAAATTGCTGGAAATATTGACATAACAAATGAAGATGTCATCAAGGCTAAATTAGCCCAACTTAAAAACACAAGCTATGTGGGAGTTGTCAATGGAGAGAGTAAAAAAGACTTTTTAGGCTGGGGGAACACCTTTGTTCTTCCTACTTTTTATACAATGGAAGGACAACCTATTTCAATCCTTGAGGCGATGGCTACTCAAAACGTCATTGTTACTACTGCCCACGCAGGGATTCCTGACGTAGTAGAGAACTTAGTACATGGTTTTTTTGTCGAAAAGGAAAAGGAAAGATCTATTTATGAATGTTTAGTATACTTGCACAAAAACTTAAATAAGGTCGAGTCAATTGCGACGTCTAACCACACATATTTTCTTGAAAATTTTAGTCGGAAACAATTTCAAAGCAATTTGATTGCTATCTTGAAAGCCTAGTGAAGAAAAACACAAACTACTTTTATTACCTCCTTTCCATTCTATCAATTGGAATGCTAAGCTGCGAAGACCCCAAAGATGTCATTGTAGGTTGGGGAGATAGTATGATGAAAGCTTCCTTGAGCAAAACGTCCATCCTAGATGTGATTGAAGAGGAGTTAGGGGTGTCTACATACAATTTTGGACAAGGAGCACTTAAATCTGATCAAGTTGCCGTACTTCAAGGAGGACTGCCTTTCTATTTAACTCCAAATGATACTGTGATTTCAGCAAATAGCGAACTTCCACTTATGCCTGTTGATATCGAACCTTTTAATGATTTTGGGACTCAAGAGTACGACGGAATGATTCAAGATATGTCTGGAAGTTTGGCTCGCATTCATGTTCCTGGTGATGGTAGTCTACTCAAACACTTTCTTTTTAAAAGAGGCTATTCGTGGGTGGAGAAACAAGTAGAAGACACTGTAGTTTTTAAATTTGATAATGCTCAAAAGTACAAGGAAAGTATGACCTTAATTTGGGCGGGAAGAAATGATGATAAATCAAATGGAAAAAGGGAAAATACGATTGAAAATATTGCTAAAATGGTAAACGCTCTGCAAGGATCTGCCAAAAATAAGTACTTGGTACTCTCTATTTGTAATGGCAAAAGCGACAAAGAGGGCAAGGATACCATAGCACATGAACGTATTCTCAACTTAAATGAGATGCTAAAAGATAAATTTAATGGACATTTTATTGACGTGCGAACCTATATGGTGAAACAAGCCATTTATGATATGAATATTAGCCCGACACCTACTGATCTCGCCGATATTGAGAAAGATTGTATCCCCAGTATTTTCTTTGCAGATAATGTGCACCTCAACGAATTAGGAAATATCGCTCTTGGAAAGTACATGGCCAAAGTCATTCAAGAAAAAGGATGGCTCGATTAAATTTAATTAAAAAATATATCTAGTATCTTCGAACAGCGCATGAAGTATCAAAATTTAGATCAATACCAAACACCCAAAGACTTTAGAGGAAAGTCTAAAATTACCGTACAACTCTGGTGGATTGTTCAGGCGACCTTGTTTCGGCTTTCTCCACAAATGCTTTATGGCTGGCGCCGTTTTCTCTTGCGCTCGTTTGGCGCCAAAATAGGCAAAGGAGTCATCCTGAGACCTTCTGCTCAAATCACCTATCCCTGGAAATTATCTATTGGTGATTATTCTTGGATCGGAGATGAGGTTGTGCTTTATACCTTAGGCGAAATAGAAATTGGTGCCCATGCTGTCGTCTCTCAACGATCTTACATTTGTACAGGAACCCATGATTATACCGCCACAGATTTTAGAATTTACGCAGAGAAAATTAAAATTGGAGACAAGTGTTGGCTCGCAACAGATGTTTATGTGGCTCCTGGATTGACTATTGGTAACGGCACTGTGGTTGGAGCAAGGAGTAGTGTTTTTAAAGACCTTCCTGCTGGAAAAATTTGTATTGGTAATCCTGCAAAAGCTATTCGTGATCGCGAATAAGAACTCAAAAAGCCCGTTATTTGCAGCTGTAAAACTAGCTTATTTATACTTTTGAAGACGGCAACAAACATCACCCTTATTGGTCTTAATTTTTATCCGGAAAGCACGGCAATAGGTCTGTACTCAACACAATTGGCTCAATATCTCGAGGCCAAAGGCTATACAATAGATGTGATTACGGCATTTCCCTACTATCCACAATGGAAAATCGCTGAAGAGTATCAAGATAAAAGAAGCTACCTCAAAGAAGAATTAGGCAATATAAACCTATATCGTTACAAACAATACGTTCCGGCTCAACCTACTTTTGCTAAACGTATCCTCCACATAATTTCCTTTACTTGGGGCTCTTTTTGGAACCTTTGGAAGATTAAAAAATGTGATATCGTCATCTCTATAGTACCCTTTACCAGTTCCACTTTCCTAGGCTATGTGCAAAAAAAGCGCTTTAATGCTAAGTCTTGGATCCATATTCAAGATTTCGAGTTTGACGCTGCCTTTCAATCGGGTTTGACAAGCACTGGAGAACACAAAGGCGGGTTTATCTACAAGCTGCTTATGGGTCTAGAGAAGCAGTTGTTTTCAAAAGCCGATCGTGTGAGTACCATTAGCCACACCATGTTAAAAAAATTGGAGTCAAAAACGACTAGTCCGACTTATTTTTTACCTAATTGGATTGATGAAAAAGCAATTGATCCCGCTTTCGCGAAAGCGCACCCATACCTTTTAGCGCCTAAATTTAAAATTTTATATTCGGGAAATATTGGTGACAAACAGGACTGGGCATTCTTTAAAAAATTAATCGCTCAGCTCGATTTTGAACGCTTTGAAATTGTCATTGTAGGCGATGGAGCTATGCGCTCACAACTCGTTGAGGATATAAAAGATGTTGAAGGCATTCACTGGCACCCACCAGTGCCTTATGAAGCCCTTTCGGATCTATTGTGCAGCGCCGACGTACATATCCTCTTCCAAAAAGCTGAGGTCTTAGATACTGTGATGCCATCAAAAATCTTAGGGATGATGGCAAGTGCCAAACCGTCTATTATTACAGGGCATCCAGATTCTGAAGTTGCCACAACAATGCAAAGCTCAAAGGGAGGATTTTACAGTTCGCAGGATGACGTAGCAACTGTATTGAATCAATTAGATACATTGGCATCTAACCCAGAAAAAGCAAAAGAAATGGGAATCGGAGCACGCGACTATGTGGTCACTCATTTTTCTAAGGAAGAGATTCTCTCACGATTTGTTACTGCCCTTTCCGAAATATAGGTGTATCCCCTTTAGAAGCTGTAAATACTTCCCTATTTTTGCGGCACTCTAACTATTAAATTATGAAGATAACAGTTGTAGGAACAGGCTACGTAGGTTTGGTGACAGGAACCTGTCTCGCCGAAACCGGAAACGAAGTAGTTTGTGTCGATATTGATGAAAATAAAGTCGCTCGTATGAAGGCAGGAGAGGTGCCTATTTACGAACCTCATCTCGACGTTTTGTTCGAAAGAAATATCAAAGCTGGACGATTATCTTTCACTACTTCCCTAGAGGATGGATTAGATCACGGAGAGATCGTTTTCCTAGCGCTACCTACTCCCGAAGATGAAGATGGATCAGCAGATCTTTCCTATGTACTTGGAGTTTCTGAAAATATTGGAAAATACATTTCAACGTATAAAGTAATTGTAGACAAAAGCACTGTACCCGTAGGTACTGCCGAAAAGGTAAGAGCTACTATTGCGCAACACACTTCAGTTCCTTTTGATGTAGTATCAAATCCAGAATTTTTACGCGAAGGTTTTGCTGTAGATGACTTTTTAAAACCAGAACGTATCGTTGTGGGTTCTTCTTCAGAACGCGCAACAGAACTAATGCAAAAATTATATAAGCCTTTCGTGCGATCTGGTAACCCGATCATCATCATGGATGAGAAATCGGCTGAGCTTACCAAGTACGCATCAAATTCTTTCTTAGCAGCTAAAATTACCTTTATGAATGAGGTCGCAAATTATTGCGAACTCGTAGGCGCAGATGTTGATATGGTGCGCAGAGGAATGGGAACAGATTCCCGTATCGGGAAACGTTTCTTATTTCCAGGAATTGGATATGGAGGCTCTTGTTTTCCAAAGGATGTAAAAGCCCTGCAAAAAGCAGGTCGTGATGCTGGATACGATTTTAAAATGTTAGATGCCGTTATTGATATCAATGATAACCAAAAAGTAAAATTGATTCCAAAAATTGAAGCTTACTTTGATGGAAACTTAGAAGGAAAGACAATCGCCATGTGGGGACTCGCATTTAAGCCAGAAACCGATGACATACGAGAAGCTCCTTCACTCTACATGATCAATGCTTTACTTGAAAAAGGAGCAAGAGTCCAAGCCTTCGATCCTGAAGCTATGGACAATGTAAAAGCGAGGTATAAAGACAAGATCACTTTTGCAGAAACTATGTACGCCGCCACCGAAGGTGCAGATGCCTTGGTGATTAGTACAGAATGGAGTATTTTTAGAACACCTAATTTTGACGTTCTGAGAAAAAATCTTAGTAAGCCTGTCGTTTTTGACGGTCGTAACCTATACGATGTGAGTGATATGGAGAAAGAAGGATTTAACTATATCTCCATTGGGAGAAGAGAAGCATAATATGGCCAAACGTGTTTTAATCACTGGAGCAGCAGGATTCTTAGGGTCTCATCTCTGTGACCGTTTTATTAAGGAAGGTTTCCATGTTACAGGCATGGATAATCTAATCACTGGAGATCTGGCTAATATTGAGCACTTGTTCAAACTCGAGCAATTTGATTTTTACAATCACGATGTAACCAAGTTTGTACACGTACCTGGTAAATTGGATTATATCCTTCACTTTGCCTCCCCTGCAAGTCCCATTGACTACTTAAAAATACCCATTCAGACGCTTAAAGTAGGGTCTATAGGAACACATAACTTATTGGGTCTTGCCAAAGAAAAAAATGCCCGAATTTTGATCGCATCTACGTCTGAGGTATATGGTGACCCACTGGTGCATCCCCAAACAGAAGATTATTATGGCAATGTAAATACCATTGGTCCAAGAGGAGTTTATGACGAAGCCAAGCGTTTTCAAGAGTCTATTACAATGGCCTATCACCGTTTTCACGGCCTAGAGACTCGTATTGTGCGTATATTTAATACATACGGACCTCGAATGAGACTGAATGATGGCCGAGTGATTCCAGCTTTTATCGGACAGGCCTTGAGAGGGGAGGACTTAACAGTTTTTGGAGATGGGTCCCAAACGCGCTCTTTTTGCTACGTAGACGACCAAGTAGAAGGTATTTACAGATTATTGATGAGTGATTATTCATATCCGGTGAATATTGGAAATCCAGATGAAATTACGATCAGAGAATTTGCCGAAGAAATTATTAAACTCACAGGAACAGATCAAAAAGTAATTTATAAGGATCTCCCCGTTGATGATCCAATGCAGCGCAAGCCAGATATCACAAAGGCTCAAGAAATTCTAGGATGGGAAGCTACTGTTTCTCGTGAAGAAGGAATGAAAACAACCTATGAATACTTTAAAAGCCTCAGCAAAGAGCAGCTTTATAAAAGTGAGCACAAGGACTTTTCAAAACATATCGTCAAATAAATAATGGGCCAAAAGACAGGTAGATATTCAGGATATATACGTCCTATACTTTACGTGATTGACCTCACGATTGTATTGACCATGGCTTCCCTTTTTCTAAATCTGGAAGGTTATTTTATTGCCTTTGCCCTTTTGATCCCCTTCGGATGGGTTATCGCGGCTATAAAAGTTGGCTTTTATGAAGTCTATAGATTTACTCAACTGACTCGTATTTTCTCACTTATTAGCGTCCAACTCTTACTTTTTTTACTCACGGTATTTGCCTTCTTCGGACTGTTTATGGAGACCGAAAGTACTCCAGAAATGATCGCGAAGTATATATTGTATACATTCATGGTGATTACTATCGCCAAGCTTTGTGTCTACTTCTTTTTAAAGAAATACAGAACAGTACTAGGAGGAAATTATCGGTCTGTAGTAATCTTAGGAGACAATGCCAAAACCAAACAACTAGAGGCCTTCTTTTTTAAGAATCCGGAGTATGGATATCAACTGCGAAACGTATTTGGGGTAGAACAAGAAGGGTTTTCTATTGAAAGTGCGTTTGACTATATCGTCGATAATAATATCGATGAAATCTATTGCTCAATCGCCGAATTTGACAACGAACAAATACGTGAAATCACAGACTTTGCCGATAATAACTTGAAAATTCTGAAATTTATCCCGGACAATAAAGAGATTTTCACAAAGAAATTAAATTATCAATATTTAGGTTTAACACCCGTTCTCGCCTTGCGCGAAATACCTATTGATACTCCGCTCAATCAGTTTATCAAGCGCACCTTTGACATCGTTTTATCCTTGCTTGTACTAATAGGCTTATTGTCATGGCTTACCCCTTTACTCGCAATACTTATTGCTTTAGAATCTAAAGGCCCTGTTTTCTTTAAACAGAAACGTAATGGGCTCGATTATAAGGAATTCTATTGTTATAAATTTCGCTCTATGCGACCTAATCCTACTGCCCACTTACACCAAGTAAAAAGAGGAGATGAGCGCATTACTAAGGTAGGGAAGGTGATACGTAAGACAAGTATCGACGAACTGCCGCAATTTATCAATGTCCTCAAAGGCGATATGTCTGTTGTAGGGCCAAGACCGCATATGGTAAGCCACACCCATATGTATGCAGAGCGTATTGATAAGTTTATGGTTCGCCACTTTATCAAGCCCGGAATTACAGGATTGGCACAAACGAGTGGATATCGCGGAGAGGTCGAAAGTGACACAGATATTATCAATCGCGTTAAATTTGATATCTTTTACGTAGAAAACTGGTCCCTATTGCTAGATGTGAAGATTGTAATCCAAACCATCATCAAGGCCTTATCTGGAGATGACAAAGCCTACTAAAATTGCAGAGCAACCCTTGGTTTCCATTATCACACCGCTGTATAATGCCCAAGAATTTATTACCCAAACCATAGAAAGTATTCAAGCCCAGACCTATCAAAACTGGGAACAGATTATTGTTGATGATCTTTCTACAGACAATTCTGTGGCGATAGTGAAAGAGATGGCTGCAAAGGATGCGAGAATACGATTAATCACGCTTACGCGAAATTGCGGTGCCGCCGAAGCTCGGAACAAAGCAACTGAACTATCGTCTGGAGATTATATTGCTTTTTTAGACGCCGATGATTGTTGGCATCCCGAAAAATTGGAAAAGCAAATTGCCTTTATGCACGCCAATAATTGTGATGTTTCTTTTACCTCCTATGTCCAGGTTGATGAATCTAGTAATCCTATGGGGAAACGTGTTAAAGGACTTCCTACACTTAGCTACTCAAAACAACATCTCAATAATTATATTGGAAACTTGACGGGAGTCTACAAAGCAGCTCAGATTGGCAAAATCATCGCTCCTAGCATTCGAAAACGTCAGGACTGGGCAGTTTGGTTAGAAGCAATTAAAAAGAGCGGAAAACCTGCCCTAGGGTTGCAAGAAGATTTGGCTTATTACAGAATCCGTTCAGGTTCGATTAGCGCCAATAAATTGAATTTGGTAAAATATAATTTTCAATTCTACAGAACCTACTTAGGTTATTCTTGGTTTAAGTCGGCGATCTGTTTGCTGCGTTTTTTCTGGGAGTATTTCTTTATAAGACCTAAATATATTGAAACCTATTAAGGCAATTTAATTACAAATTTTTTTAAGGTTCATTAGTTCAAACGAAATTGATTCAACAATAAAAGTAATGGTGACAAGTTATTAATTCATTTTTTTCATCGCCAAAAAAACGAACCAAAAAAGGCTAGGCTTAATCGAGCATTACTAAAAATTTCCCTTGTTGCGGCGCAAATTAAAGGTGTAGCACTGTCAAGTCCAAGGCACGAGATATCAACATTCGTAAAAATTCAAGACCTTTAGTAAGGCTGGAGCTAATTTGCTCGACCCTCCACTCACATCATTTTTTACGCAATACTCGCTTAGGCCGATTACAAAATTCCAAATGGTATGTTATAAGTGATTTCTGATTTTTAAAGTGACATTAATAATCTTGTTACTATATCTTACTTACAAATTGCTTTAATTTTCCTCGGTTTGAACGGTCCATTACCTCGACTTTTTCAAATATTACAGTCAGTCCTTCTTCAAGGTATTTATAGGTTGCTTTGCGTATGATTGTTTCTTCGGCGGCACTGAGTGCTCTTTGAGCGGTATAAATCACTTTAAACACATCCAAGGCCGTTTGTTGGATTACAAACTCACTCACATTTCCATCTTCCTCAATAACACTTTTTGTCACATAATAAAAGGTGAGACCAGGCACTACTTTTCCGCTAGGAAGACGAGCAACATCATTGGTTCTTCCTTGCAATCCTTCAAGGATTGGAGTTTTGACAGTACTTTTTCGCGAAAGCGTGCCCATATCCCCAATATCATATCTAATAAAAGGGTGTGCCTTATTGTATAAGGAGGTTATGACTATGCGACCCGTTTCTCCAAGAGGTAGCGGTTGATTGTTGTCATCTAGAATTTCAACAAAGAGCAATTCACTATCTACTTGAAACTGATTCTTTTTATTCTGAAAAGCGATCAGTCCAAGTTCGGAGGCGCCATATTCATTAATTACAGGCACGCCAAATTGCGCTTCCATCAACTTTTTATCGCTTTCAAAAAGCATTTCACTTGTGACGATGCAGGCTTTTAGGCTTGGACAAAGCTTTCTTAAGAGGAGGTTTTGTTGTTTGAGATATTTAGCAAAAAGCACCACACTGCTAGTATATCCATTGATATAATCAAAAGGTGTGCTTTTAAATTTGCTTAAAATGCCACCCATTTTCTTATGGCTGAGGTCAAAAATGGGAAAGCGATAGCGATTTCCTAACCGATCCTTTAAACGTTCTTTTCGATAGCCTAGAAAGTCAAGTGGAATACCATAAAACCGTGCCTGTCTAGATCTGTTCAGATCTAAATCAAACCATTGATATCGATCTTGAAAACTAGCCCAACTTAAGGCATGTGACATTTTATCTTTTGCAAAAATAAAGGGGTGACCCGAGGAGCCTGAGGTTTTATTGACATACACATCCTTGCGGGAATAGCCTTTTGACAATCGCTTTTCTAGAGACTGTTGAAGGTCTGCCTTGGTGAGCACAGGAAGATCTTCCCAAATAGTTGACTTATTGGCAGCTGTAAGTTGTTGGTAAAAAGAATTATTGGCTTTGTGAAAATCGACAATTTCTGCCTTTTTATGAGAGACATAATTAATATAATCAGCTTCAGGAATTGCTTGAATACGGGCGAGTTCAGCTTTCGCGGAAGCAATATCAAACCCTTTCAATTTTAAAGACCAATCAAATAAATTCACGGGCGTAAAATTAGTTAGCCAATGTACAAACAATTATTTTTGCTCCTTATTAAAACAGCACATTCAAATGAATATTTTAGTACTAGGCTCAGGCGGAAGAGAACATACATTTGCATACAAATTGAAGCAAAGCGCGCTTTGTGGTAGCTTATTTGTGGCACCAGGAAATGCAGGAACGGCTGCAATAGCAACCAATGTTGCCCTTGGAGTAACCGATTTTGAGGCCATTAAAGCCTTGGTACTGAAAGAAGATATCAAAATGGTAGTTGTAGGACCAGAAGATCCATTGGTTGAAGGAATCTATGATTTTTTTAAAGCAGATGCCCAATTGAAAAATGTCGCAGTTATTGGACCTTCCAAAGCCGGAGCGACCCTTGAAGGAAGTAAGGAAAGAGCTAAGGAATTTATGATTGCCCATAACATTCCAACAGCGGCTTATGAGAGCTTTACATTAGAAACTTTGTCTCAAGGGCAGGCGTTTTTAGAAACTTTGAAAGCTCCTTATGTCTTAAAAGCCGACGGACTTGCTGCAGGAAAGGGAGTACTTATTTTGGATAATTTAGAAGAAGCTCAGAACGAATTAGCAAGTATGCTAGACGGAAAATTTGGAACGGCTAGCTCTAAAGTGGTGATTGAAGAGTTTTTAGACGGTATTGAATTAAGTGTGTTTGTATTGACTGATGGTAAAAACTACAAAGTTTTGCCTACCGCCAAAGATTACAAACGAATAGGAGAAGGAGATCGCGGACTGAATACTGGAGGAATGGGAGCGATAAGCCCTGTGCCTTTTGCAGATGCCGCTTTGATGGAACAAATTGAAGAGCGTATAGTGAAGCCTACAGTGAACGGCCTTTCAAAAGAAAAAATTGAATACAAAGGTTTCATCTTTATCGGCTTGATAAAAGTAGGGGATGAGGCAAAGGTGATTGAGTATAATGTGCGTATGGGAGATCCGGAAACAGAAGCTGTACTGCCTAGAATACAATCAGATTTAGTACAGTTATTTCAGGCTGTTGATGCACAAACCTTGGATAAAGAATCATTAGTATTAGACCCGCGATCGGCTGCTACGGTGATGGTGGTGTCTGGAGGTTACCCTGAGGCTTATGAAAAAGGAAAAGAGATCTCAGGAATTGACGCTATAGAAGATTCACTTATCTTTCACGCAGGGACGACCCATAAAGATGGTAAAGTCGTGACTAATGGAGGGCGTGTTATCGCGGTTACTTCTTTAGATGAAGATTTCAAAAAGGCCATAAAAAAATCCTACCAAAATATAGCTAAGCTAGATTTTGATAGGATGAATTATCGTACCGATATTGGTTTTGACCTATAGACGGTGTTCGAGATCGCTGTTTGTTCCTAAAAAGCCATGAGCCTTAGGGTTACGATCTTCTTCGTTATTATTGTTGTGCTTCTGTATTTGCATTAACCAGTAAACGATAGCTACTGAACAAATAAGCATAAAAATCCAGTTCACTGTATTGGCTCCCCACCAATCTGTAAGCTCATAAGCTCTTATTTCATCAAAAGGATTGATAAGAACTGCTTCTCCAAAATCCTGAATACTTCCAAAAATCTCACTCCATTTCATAATAGTAGGTATTTACAATAAAAGAATCTTAGCTTTGTGCTAGACCCTTTTCCAGTTGCAGTGCAAAAATAGAAAAATCCAGCTATGCTCACAAGCTTTTTTGGCAGCTCAAAACCCGTAAACGTAATTATTGTCATTTCTTTTATGACAATAGCCTTTTTTATGGCGCACCTTGGCGATTTTTCAAGCGATCTCAGCTGGCAATATTTTGCTCAAACGATTGGGTTGTGGTTAGTGTATATAACAACCATGTTTGTTCTAAATTTTATTGCCCAGAAGAATGACCTGACCAAGCGAAACGCCTATAGAATAGTGATTTTTGCTGCGTTTACCGCCGCTTTACCTTCTGCATTAGTACAGCCGAGAATACTTATTAGCGGACTCATAATCTTGCTTGCCTTGCGACGTATCATTAGTTTACGATCTGGAATTGCTATAGAACGGAAATTATTTGATGCCTCTTTTTGGATTGCCGTTGCCTCTTTATTTTATTTTTGGGCGATCGCTTTTTACATCGTTTTATTTTTTGGTGTGATGGTTTTTGTCTCACATAATGTCCGGTATTGGCTCATTCCTTTCCTTGGTGCTATTTGTGTGGCCATTCTAACTTACTGTTATGTCCTCTATTTGGGGAGCGACACCTCCTTTTTCTTAGATTACTTGGATGGTATGTCTTTTGATTTTTCAGCCTATAGTTCGCCTAAAGTATTAGTCGTAACCGCCTTTTTCTTAGCTATTTTTATTTGGTCAGTATTTAATTACATACTAGAAATGAAGAATGCATCCTTGAAACTAAGGCCTGTTTACGCCTTGGTTTTGGCATTGTCTGCCGTGTCTTTACTTATTATCACTGTGACCTCACAGAAAACCGGAGCTGCGTGGTACTTTTTCATTCCATCCTTGAGTGTGATTACAACAACTTACTTAGAAAAGGCCAAAGGGATGTTATTTAAGGAACTACTGCTTTGGTTAATTATCGGATTGCCGTTTGTAATATTTTTCTTGAATTGAGAAAACGGAAGTGATATCGAAAACGAAAACGAAGATGAAGTCGAAGCTAGTTTATTGGTTCTCAAGTAAAAAGTGTAGTCTTTAAAA